>CAJUMG010000005.1:0-12563 GCA_910587335.1 uncultured Oscillospiraceae bacterium | reverse complement strand
GTCTCTTTGGTAGTCGGGTGGAGAGCGATGGTGCAGTATTCCGCCAGCTTTTCCCCCGCTACAGCGGGAATCATCTCCTCCGTGAGCAGTTTGATATACCCTTCCCTATCCTGTTTGTATTCCTCCGGAACCGCGTGGGCTCCCATAAAGGTGGATACCAACTCCACCGGCTGGGAAGCCTGCAAGCGACGGACAGCCCGAAGCTGTTTTAACTCATCCCGTAAACTCAGCCCATAGCCGCTTTTTGCCTCACAGGTGGTTGTACCATATTGGAGCATGGTATGCAGAGCTTCCCCCGCCTTTTGCGCCAGCTCTTCTTCAGTGGCTTTCCGGGTATTCCGGACAGTGGAGAGAATCCCCCCACCCTGGGCTAAAATATCCAGATAAGGGACGCCCCGCAGCTTCAGCGCCAGCTCATGCTCCCGCCATCCACCAAATACTAAATGGGTGTGAGCGTCTACCAAGCCAGGGGTGACCAGCCGGCCTTTGGCGTCCAACACCTGGTCAGCTGCGTCTTCCAAACCTTTCGGGGCTTCTGCTTGGCCCACTCTATCTATTTTCCCATCCCGCACCGTCACATAGGCATTTTCCAAAAGTGTGACGCTGCCCTGGGCTTTTCCTTTTAGAGCTTCCTGCCCTTGGGCAGTAGCCAACATCCCAATATTTTTTATCAATAGAGTTGACGGCATAAAATCCTTCCACTTCCTTTATCAGCGGGATACATTCGCTGCTGGATTACAGCAGGTGTTTTTCCATCACCTGGTTTTCCCCGTCAAAGCCTTCCAGCTTGAGATAATACTCGGCAGCGTTTATTAAGGCGTTCATTGGCAGCAGGCCGATGATCTCCGAACCAACGATCTCCACCCCATACCGTTTTGCCTCAAAGCGGACAGTTTCAAATACCCGGTAAATGGGGGTTTTCTCATAGTTCACCATATTGATGGAAACCTGCGCCACATTGCGGTCTTCCAGCAAAACACCAATGGCTTTGACATGCCGCATGCCGCCGCTGGATTCCCGGATGGTTTTCGCAATCTTGTTGGCAATTTCCACATCTGAGGTGGAAAGGTTAATGTTAAAAGCAACCAGCGGCACCCGGGCACCCACTGCTACAATCCCCGCAGTGGGATGGATTTCCGCATTTCCAAAATCCGGATGCCATTGGGGGTCCTTTAATTTTTCCGGCATTCCCTCAAACTGCCCTTTCCGGACAGCGGCAAGGTTGCGCCGGTGAGGGGCAGATGCAGATTCCTCATACAGGGTAACCGGCATTTTCAATTCTTCCCAGATACGTTTCCCCACCGCCTTGGAAAGCTCTACGCATTCCTCCATAGGGACATCCTTTACAGGAGTAAAGGGAATAACGTCCACCGCGCCCATACGGGGATGCTCCCCGGTATGTTTAGTCATATCAATGCGTTCCACTGCTGCTTTGGCAAACTGGAAAGCCGCTTCCCCCACCTGCTCCGGGGAACCAACAATGGTGAAAACACTCCGGTTATGACTTTCGTCCGAGGAATAATCCATCAGGGTAACTCCAGGGACTGCCCGGACTGCGTCTGCAATTGCCTCTACAACTTGTTTATCCCTGCCCTCGCTGCAGTTGGGAACACATTCTATCAATCTTGCCAATTTCATCCGCTCCTTCTTTCGTTAATGGCACAGTTAAGCGCTATCTAACAACAAATGATATCGCTCATCACTATACAGTAGCCCTTGCTATTTTGCAAGGCCTGCTTTATGCCTCCAGCAATATTGTACCCTTTCCCTCAGGTAGATGAGGGAACTTTTTTCCAACAGATATTCAAAGGGCAGCAGTTCCAGCTGATGATAGGCAGCTTTGATCGTTCCCTTCGATATCCCCAAACCTTCAAAAAGCTCTGTCTCGGCCGGCAGTTTTTCCCCAGCACGATATTCTCCCGATTTGACGGCCGCCCGTAGTTGTACCATAAGCCGCCGGTATATCCGAATCCCCAAAGGGTCCAGCCCTGCAAACAAATAAAACAGGGCAGACCTTCCCTTTTATTTGTTATTCGGCTTCTTCCACCGCAGCTGCTACCAATGCGTCATCCGCAATATACGGCAAGGTAATATGATATTTTCCCTGATGGGTTTCGTTAAATTCTATGCAGGTTTCTATGGAATTGGGGTTCCTTGCCCAGGATCTGCGGGCAACACCGCCCATAACATCCCAAGGCATCGCCGCCCGGAGGATGGTATCCACCCGCTCGCTGCCGTCCAGCACCATGCCAAAACCGCCGTTGATTGCTTTGCCAATGCCTGTGCCGCCGCCGTTATGCAGCGCCACCAAGCTCATGCCCCTAGCACAGTTGCCGGCAAAGCATTGGACAGCCATATCCGCCATAATATTGGAACCGTCTTTGATGTTGGAGGTCTCCCGGAAAGGGGAATCGGTACCGCCGGTGTCGTGATGATCCCGTCCCAGCATGACCGGACCGATTTCCCCGTTACGCACCATCTCATTGAATTTTAAAGCGATCTTGGTGCGGCCGTAGGCGTCCTGATATAAAATACGGCATTTGGTGCCCACCACCATTTTGTTTTTCTTGGCGTCCCGCACCCAGACATAGTTATCCCTATCCTGATACCGAGCATTGGGATCAATACAATCCATTGCAGCCTTATCGGTGGCATCCAGATCCTCCTGCTTGCCGGAAAGACAGCACCAACGGAAGGGGCCATAGCCGTAATCAAACAAGCATGGGCCCAAAATATCTTCCACATAAGAGGGGAAGATAAAGCCGTCTGTTTCATCAAAGCCATTCTTGCAGATTTCTTTGATCCCAGCATCATAAACAGCCTTTAAAAAACTGTTGCCGTAATCAAAGAAATAAGTACCCTTTTTACTCAACTGGCAGATCAATTCATAGTGATGGCGCAGGGTCTTATCCACCAGCTTGGCAAAGCCTTCAGGATCCTTCGCCAGCATTTCGGTGCGCTGCTCAAAGGTAAGCTCCTGGGGACAATAGCCGCCGTCATAGGGCACATGGCAGGAGGTCTGGTCGGAAAGCAGATCCACATGGATATCCTTTTCCAGGACATATTCCAATAAATCCACCACATTGCCATGGTAGGCAATGGCACAGGGGCGCTTAGCGGCCTGTTCTTCTGCCGCCCATTTTGCCACCTCATCCAAGCTGGCGGAATATTTGCTTATCCATCCCTGGTTATAACGGGTCATCAGGCGGGATTTATCTACCTCTGCAATAATGGACACCGCACCGGCAATTTCCGCCGCCTTGCCCTGGGCGCCGCTCATGCCGCCCAGACCGGAGGAAACAAACAGCCTGCCGGTCAGATCTTCCTCCTTGGGGATACCCAGTTTCAGCCTGCCAGCGTTCAGCAGGGTGTTAAAGGTGCCATGGACAATGCCCTGGGGGCCGATATACATCCAGCCGCCGGCGGTCATCTGCCCATAGTTGGCAACGCCCAATGCCGCCGCCCGATTAAAAGCGTGCAGATTGTCAAACAGCCCCACCATCAGGCCGTTTGTGATGATAACCCGAGGGGAGGTTTTGTGGGAAGCAAACAGCCCTACCGGGTGCCCAGATTCCACAACCAGGGTTTGCTCGTCGGTAAGCTCTTCCAGATATTTTTTAATCAGCCGGTACTGCATCCAATTCTGGCAGACCTGACCGGTTTCCCCGTAGGTAACCAGCTCGTAAGGATAGAGCGCCACCTCAAAATCCAGGTTGTTATCGATCATCACCTGAAAGGCTTTTCCTTCTATACAGCGGCCTTTATATTCGTCAATCGGCTTGCCCATCAACTTCCCTGCCGGACGGAAGCGGTAACCGTAAATACGCCCGTGCTCCTCCAGCTCCTGGGCAAACTCTTTCGCCATCTGGGCATGGTGATCCGGATGGATATAACGCAGAGCATTTTTAACCGCCAGGGCTTTATCCGCCTTGGTTAGCTTGGATTCCCGACGAGGGGCACGGCGGATTCTCTCTGCAAATGCAGGGTATTCCGGTAACTCATAGTCCAGTTTAATGGTCATTGCTTCTTCTACAGTGTGCGACATTATAATACCTCTCTTTCTGTTTGGTCTGTATTCGAAGATTATCTGGGGTACTATCTTTCTGCATCATACACCAAATCCAATACAGCAGTAATTCTTTTATTCAAAATCCGGGGCCTCTTTTGCGATTATCTCCAAAATGCTGCCATCCCGCACCATTTCGTTCATCTTCTCAATATCCGGCCAGATTTCTCGATCCACATTATAGAAGGCTACGTCTCTGCGCACCCGCTCCAGCACTGCTTGGTGCGGTTTAGAAGGCTTGCCGCCCCGCAGATCGATCCCCTGGGCCGCACCCATCAGCTCCATTGCCAGCACCGACAGGGTATTTTCCACAATCCAGCCGCTTTTGCGGGCCGCTGTGGTGCCCATACTCACCAAATCCTCCTGGTTTGCTGAGCTGGGGATAGAGTCCACGCTGGCAGGGTGCGCCAGCACCTTGTTTTCGCTGACCATAGAAGCCGCCGAATACTGCACAATCATAAAGCCAGAATTCAGCCCCCCCTCGGGCGCTAAGAAAGGCGGCAGCCCCTCGCTGAGTTTTTCATTTACCATCCGCTCCAAGCGGCGCTCAGAAATATCCGCAATCTCCGAGCAGACAATGCCCAGGTAGTCGAACACCAGCGCCATCGGCTCTCCATGGAAGTTGCCGCCGGAGATAACCGCTTCATCCTCCAAAAACAGCAGCGGGTTATCGGTTACCGAGTTCATCTCCACCTCTACTGTGCTCTGAATATAAGCCAAAGCGTCTCTGATAGCCCCATGCACCTGGGGAATGCAGCGCAGCGAATAGGCGTCCTGCACACGCATCTTCT
The DNA here is from genome assembly GCA_910587335.1 of uncultured Oscillospiraceae bacterium. Taxonomy (GTDB): domain Bacteria; phylum Bacillota; class Clostridia; order Oscillospirales; family Ruminococcaceae; genus UBA3818. The sequence goes on along the minus strand of CAJUMG010000005.1, from coordinate 7,706 downwards.
GAGAACGATCCAAAATTTCGCTGCCCGCCATCAAGGTACGGAAATTTTTAGCCACTAGCTGCTGCCCTTTATGAGGGCGCACCGCCTGCACCCTGTCCTCAAAGGCGTTACGTAATCCGGCCAAGGCCTCCATAGTCATCGAGCCAATAATATCCGCCAGCTTGGCAGCACAGATCGTATCATACAATGCCAGTGCTCCCACCGAGGTCATCGCCTGGGTGCCGTTGGTAAGTGCCAGTCCTTCTTTCGGCTGCAAAGTATAGGTGGGCAGCCCTGCCCGTTTCATCGCTTCCCCACCGGGGAGCTTCTCCCCCTGGTAGATGGCCTGCCCTTTACCTAACAGCACCAAAGCCATATGGGAAAGAGGGGCCAAATCACCCGAAGCACCGAGAGAACCTTTCTGCGGCACCACCGGATGAACACCCGCATTCAGCATATCAACAATAGTTTGTACCAGTTCGGGGCGGATACCTGAATTTCCCCCGCACAAGGCATTGGCCCGCAGCAGCAGCATCCCCCGCACAACTTCCTCTTTATAGGGGTCGCCAGTGCCGGTGCAGTGGCTATAAATTAGATTGTTTTGCAGCTGAGCCGCCTGCTCCTCCGGGATAGCCACCTTGCTGAAATCGCCAAAGCCGGTGTTAACACCATAAGCGGTGCGTTTTTCCTCCACAATTTTTTCTACCAGTGCGCGGGACGCAGCCATTGCCTCCACTGCCTTTGGGGCAATAGATACCTTCGCCCCAAAACGGGCGGCTGCCACCAGCTCTTCCATCGTCAGGCCCACACCGTCTATCACAAACTCTTTGATCTCTGCCGGATTGACCATCATCTTTCATCCACCTTTCTTCGCCCAATAATTATACGATCCAATTCGCACCAACTTTTTTCATGCTATCATGTTTTCGGCATTTTGTCAAATATAACATAGATTTATGTTAAAATTTTGTGCGATTTTAACACTTTACTTTGCTAATTTATTGTCATAATGATCTAGCAACTAAAAAATCCAACCGAAAGTATCGCTTTTGTAAGTATCGGCGGGAGGATGTGACAATCACGCTGTCTATGCTGATAAACTGTTTTTTCCATACAATCGAAAAGGCATTTCAAACTTGCTTAATACGAAATATGTTGTGATTTTACACATATAGATGGTATTGATCCGGATGCCAATGTTACGCCTCTTTACGGGGCCGTGTAGGAGGGTTATTATGGCAAATCTGCAACAGGAATACATAGACGCAAAAAATGTCACACACCGAGTAGAGCATCTAACTCTATCAGTAGAAGAGGATTGCTACAAAGAACGGATTGCAGAGGAGGTTTTGCAGGCTCTGACACAGCCGAGCAAGCAGATTTTGGCTTAAAGCAAGGCCAAAAGAAGGTGTGTCAAATGGCAATTGTTCTTTATGCAAGAAAGTCCGTAGAGCGGGAAAACAGTATCAGCTGCGAAACCCAGCTTGCATACTGCCGTTCAGTGCTACGGCCCAATGAACGGGAGGAAAAAATCCTCACCTTTGTGGATAATGGATTCTCTGGCGGAAATGTCAACCGCGATGGATTTCAAAAGATGATGAGGCTGGTTCGACAGGGAGAAATCAGCAAGGTGATTGTCTACAAGCTAGATCGAATCAGCCGTTCTCTCTCCGACTTTGTAAATATTCTGGGCGAGTTTAAGGCTCATAAAGTCGAGTTTGTTTCCTCACAGGAATCCTTTGATACATCCTCCCCCTATGGCGAAATGATTGTAAAAATCCTCATGGTGTTCGCGGAATTTGAGCGGACTTCTATCATCAACCGAGTCACCCAAGCCTACGGCCACCGAAGCGATATGGGTTTTTATATGGGAGGCAGACGACCATATGGATTTGAGTTAGTGCCTGCTGTCATTCACAATATCAAGACAAAAAAGTTCAGCCCAATTCCGTCCGAAACCGATCAGATACAATACATATTTAAGGTCTATTCACAGGAAAATGTCTCGTTACGGCAACTATTGAAAATTTTGATTACAGAAAATAAAAAACCACTCAGCGGGAGCGACTGGACTACCTCCAAGCTATCCACTCTACTGAAAAATCCTATCTATGTGAAGGCCGATTCGGATGTCTATGATTACTATGACCGTCATGGAGTGAAAATGGTCAGCGACCTGTCCCTGTTTACCGGAGAGTATGGGGCGCAGCTCTATGGACACACTAAGCACAAATCTGATGCTCTCGACTGGTCAGATATGAAACTGGTGGTATTGTCCCATAAGGGACTTGTGGATTCGGTTACCTGGCTGAAATGCCAGCGGAAACTGGAACGGAACAAGCAGATCGGCAACAGTCTGAGCAATCGCACCAGTTGGCTGTCCGGCAAATTGATCTGCGAAAAGTGTGGGTATACCATGACTACCCTCAAGGGAAAGCCTACCCAGAACGGTGAGATACGCCGGTATTTTAACTGCACTGGAAAGTCTCATAAAAAGACCTGCACCGGACCGAAAGTTACCATTTATGCGGAAGACTTGGAGCATATGGTTTACGATTGCATTTCTGAAAAATTGTCCGAGCTGACGGTTGGAACGCAAACGACCGTCAAGGGAAATCCCATTGAGGTCAATGACTTAAAGCTGAAAATCATGTCCATAGAAAAATCCGAACAACAGCTGGTAGACAGCATCTTGGCCGGAGGTTTTAATGAGGATCTGCTAATCTTGGCCAATCAAAAAGCGTCACAACTCAAGCAGGATCGGCTGGCGCTCTATGAAAGGCTGGATGAAATGCAGAGTCGATGTGAGGAAACCAGAGAGGCCGTCAATCTGGCCCATTACTGGAAAAAAGCCGACTATACCCAAAAGAAACAGGTGGTTCTGATTCTGATTGATCGGATCATGATTTGCGAGGATGGCAGTGTTAAAATTGTGTGGAGGATATGACAATTTCACAGGACGGTATCAACATCCAGTAACGTCTGCACCAAATAAAAACCTCCAGCAAAGCCAAAGACTTTAAAAAGCCCTATAAGGGCATGATACGGACAATACTCCTAAAGGGGTCCGAAAAGGTCTGCCAACTGCATTGCTTTTTCAGGCAACCCCTGAAGGGGTATTATTTATGCCTTGGATCCCTTACCTGTAAACCTTTTATCCGCCAGCTTAGCTGGTGGATTTTTTACTATAAAGATGCAATACTTACTTAAATCAGCAAGGTTTGCCTCGCCGAAGCGCTGAAAGTGGGTAACCTCCCGCTGGCGCAAAAATTTAATCGGTTCTCTTACATCCGGGATATCGACCAGCCGCAGAATATTGTCATAGGTGGTGCGTGCTTTCTGCTCTGCTGCCAGATCTTCAAACAGATCAGTAAGTGCATCGCCCTTGGACTGAAATACCGTAGCCGAGAAAGGCGTTCCAGATGCGGCCTGCGGCCAAACTCCACCAGTGTGATCCACAAAGTAGGTATCAAAGCCCGCCCTTTTCACATCGTCAATCGACATATCACGGGTCAACTGACGAATAATCGCCGCGATCATCTCCATATGACCTAATTCTTCTGTGCCGATGTCCGTCAGCAGCCCGGCTACATGCCGATTTGGCATTGCGTAGCGCTGATTGAGATACCGCATGGCAGCGGCGGTCTCACCATCTGGTCCACCCAATTGGCTGATAATCACCTTGGCAGCCGCGGGACTGGTGCAGTCGATCTTTACCGGGAACTGCAATCTTTTTTCATAGTTCCACATTTAATAGTTCGCCTCCTTTTCCCATGGCCACGGGCAGTCCGTCCAAGACCAGCGGTTTGCCGGATCTACCTGATCGTTGGTCAGCGGACCGACCTTTGCGTTGTATTCACATGCTGCCCGTCTTTGTTCATCCCGCGCTTTTTGGTAAAATGCCAGAGCGGTTCCATCGCATGGATGGGTGTCCAGATACAAAATTGCTTCATCCATGGCAAATCCCGCCTGCTGTACCCGATTTAGAACCTCTCTTCTCTCACTACCGGACATAGCGCTCACCTCGGCTTCCCATAAAGGGTTTGTTTAGCTCTGGGAACAGCGACCCGCAGCGCAGGGCGGTCTGGGTGTCGTAGGTGTTGCACCATTCCTGAAACGGCACATACGCCATAGTCAGGGGCAGCTGCTGTGCATGGGACAAATCACATTCTCTGTGCGGGCAACATCTATTTCCCGCAGTTTCCCGGACATTCTCCCGGACATTCTCCCGGACATTTTCTCGGGAAATTTCGCCGTAAGAATCGGTATAGGCATTTTGAACGGTATAAGACGGCTCTTCGCAGCAGCCGCCTGGCATAAACCCGGCGCATCTCTGTGCATAATTGCCGGCAGTACATGTCATTGTGCATCTTTCCAAAATTGTTTTTCTCCTTTCTTCTTCGAAATTGCGACTTTTTAAGTCTAATTCATTCTATGCCAAATCCCCTTGAACGGTCACTTTCCCCTCAAGGCCCTTCCTCTTGTGTTTTTGACAGAATATGCTAAAATAGAAATACAATTTCTAAAAGGGCAGGGATATCCTATGGAAAAACAAACAGCGCTTAAAATGATTGAAGAGCTTTCCAACGCATACGGCGTTTCTGGATTTGAGGACGACGTGCTGCTGGTTGGCCGTAAATATGGCAAAGAGCTTGCCCGGATCGAGGAAAACTGTATCCGGGACCTGTTTTTTTACCGGAACGAAAATACCGGGGATAAGCCGGTCATCCTGCTGGACGGACACAGCGATGAGGTTGGCTTCATGGTCCAGGCCATCAAGCCCAACGGCACGCTGCAATTTATCCCTCTGGGCGGCTGGGTGGAAAACAATATTCCCGCACATAAGGTCAAGGTCCGCAATGCCAAAGGGGCGTATATTTCCGGCGTGGTCGCCAGCAAACCGCCCCATTTTATGACCGCAGAGGAAAAAGGAAAAAATCTGCCCATATCCGCCATGGTCATCGACGTGGGCGCCACCAGCGCTAAGCAGGTGGTCGAAGAATTCGAGATCCGGGTTGGCGCGCCGGTGGTGCCGGATGTGACAATGGAGTATAACGAGCAAAACGGCGTCATGTTGGGCAAAGCCTTTGACTGCCGGCTGGGCTGCGCCTGTGTTCTGGAAACCTTAAAGCAGCTAAAAGGAGAATCTTTGGCTGTGGATGTGGTCGGCGAGTTCAGCACCCAAGAAGAGGTGGGTACCCGCGGCGCACAGGTCGGCGCCCAAACGGTGAAACCGGATATCGCCATCGTGTTCGAAGGCTCCCCTGCCGACGATACCTTTACCCCTGATTACCTAATTCAGACCGCTTTGGGCCGCGGCCCCATGCTTCGGCATATCGATGCGCGGATGATTACCAATCCCCGGTTTATTCGCTATGCGATCGACCTGGGCGCACAGCTGGGCATTCCGGTGCAGGAGGCGGTCCGTACCGGCGGTTCCACCAACGGCGCACCCATTCATCTGGCCAACATGGGAGTCCCCGTTATTGTCATCGGCCTTCCCGTTCGATATATCCATACCCACCATTGTTACGCTTCCTTCTGTGACTTTGAAAATAGCGTCAAGCTGGCGGTGGAGATCATCAAACGCCTGAATGCTGACATCATCAAAGGCTTTTAACCGGCGATTCCCCCCTCTTTTGCAATGGCAAAAAACAACCTAAAGCAGAAAAATCGGGCAGCTGTTAGAAAGACATCTGCCCGATTTGCATTTTGATCAATTGATATCCTGGATTCTTCTTGTCTTTCTCCGCCTTTTCAGCTACACTGATAGTGCTTTATAAAATAACAAAGAAAGGGATTTTTATGGACCCAGTGGAATCTTATATCTCCGCTCTCTCCCCCATCTCCCAGCCATTGCTGGACTGGTATTTTTCCTCTCATCGGTGCCTGCCTTGGCGGGAAGCCCCTACTCCCTATCGGGTCTGGGTGTCGGAAATTATGCTCCAGCAAACCCGGGTGCAGGCAGTTATTCCATACTACGAGCGCTTTTTGTCTTTGTTTCCGGATGTGCAGGCGCTTGCGGCAGCACCTCAGGAACAGCTGCTCAAGGCTTGGGAGGGCCTGGGCTACTATTCCCGCGCCCGCAACCTGCAAAAAGCCGCCCAAATCATCTGCGAGCGCTTTGGCGGACGTTTTCCACAAACCTATGACGGATGGCTTTCTTTGCCCGGCGTAGGCCCCTATACGGCGGGCGCGGTCTGCTCTATCGCACTGGGCCAGCCAGTTCCGGCGGTGGACGGCAACGTACTGCGGGTTTTTTCCCGGTTACTAGCGTTAGACGCAGATATGGGAGCGCCACCTGTCAAGCGGGAGATGACCCGCTTGGCCGCCTCTATCCTTCCCGGCCAATTTCCCGGAGAATTTAACCAAGCGCTGATGGAACTGGGCGCCACCGTCTGTCTGCCTTTAAAATCTCCCCTGTGTGATTCCTGTCCCCTTTCAGGTCACTGCCGCGCATTTTCCGAGGGAAATCAGGCTTTTTTCCCGTTAAAAAGCCCCAAAAAGCCGCGAAAAATCCAACCAATTACCATCTTTTTATTGCATAATCAGGGCAGATGGGCGCTGGTGCAGCGGCCTTTTTCTGGGTTGCTCGCTGGACTTTGGGAATTTCCACACGCTGACGGAACGCTGGACCCTATTCAGTCTGCCGCCTATTTGGCCGACTGGGTCCGGCTCGCCGGGCAGCCAAAACCGCTGGATCCCGCTGTCCACATTTTTACCCACCTGGAGTGGCACATGACCGGCTGGGAATGGGAGGTAGAAAAAGTCCTTCCCCCATGTCCTTTTACATGGGGGGAGCCGGAGCAGATACAGCAAAGCTACCCTATTCCATCCGCATTTTCTCCCTTCTTCCCGTTTTTACTGTAAAAATCATATATAAACCCTATTTATAATTATAATATTTTGTGCATTCATCCAAACATCATCTATTAACACGTTATAATACAACTTATTGTTGACAACCTTCGTTTCATCCGTTAAAATGAAATTGTTCGAGGGTGAAAAGACGCTGGATTGATCTCCAGCCACCCACTATTTCATTTAATTTATAGGAGGATTATCATGCTGAAGTACGATCCTGCGAAAATGGTAGAGCGCGCCAAATCCTGCCTCGCCAACAAAAAAGAAATCATCGAGATTGCTGACAAACTGAGTCAGGAAGGTTTTTCCAATATCTTCTTCATCGGCGTTGGCGGTACCATCACCTATGCTTGGTCTATCGGCGAAACCCTGAAACCTATGACCACTCTGGAGTACCATGCGGAGCATGCCGCTGACTTCAATACGCTGGGCAATAAGAAATTCACCAAAGATTCTCTGGTTGTTGTCAGCTCTTCTACTGGCGATACCAAAGAGGTTGTAGAGGCTGTTGACAAAGCGAAAGCTGTTGGCGCCCGCGTTGTTGGTTTTGTAGATACCCCCGGAACCCCTCTTGCTGAGAAAGCGGATTTCTATATCCCCGGCGGCAGCTACTATCGCTACTACACCTTCTTCCTGCGTTTGGTACATAACAACGGCGAATATCCTGAATTCGACGAGATGTACGCAAACCTGGAAAAACTGCCTGAGCTGATGCCTACCGTTGCAGAAGGCGCGGAGAAAGACGCGGAAGAATTCGCTAGAATCCACCGTGACGACGCGATTCAGTACCTGATCGGTTCTGGTAACATGTGGGGTCCCACCTACTCCTACGCTATGTGCATTATGGAAGAGATGCAGTGGAT
>CAJUMG010000004.1:74548-123560 GCA_910587335.1 uncultured Oscillospiraceae bacterium | reverse complement strand
GAAAGCGGATGGAAAAGCCCGTGCTGCCGTAATTCTGCCGGATAATGTCCTCTTTGCGGATGGTGAAGGAGAGAAAATCCGCACCGACCTGATGGATAAGTGCAATCTGCATACCGTTCTGCGCCTGCCCACCGGCATTTTCTATGCCCAGGGCGTCAAGACGAACGTCCTGTTCTTCACCCGCGGCAAAACGGATAAGGGCAACACGCGGGAGGTCTGGTTCTATGACCTGCGCACCAATATGCCCTCTTTCGGCAAGACGAGTCCGCTGAAAACCGAGCATTTTGCCGGCTTTGAGGCGGCGTATGAGGCGGCAGACCGCCGCGCCGTGCAGGACGAACGGTGGAGTGTGTTCACCCGCGAACAGATCGCCCAAAAGGGCAATAGCCTGGACCTGGGGCTGATCCGGGATGATTCTATCGTGGATTATGCCAACCTGCCCGACCCGGTCGAAAGCGGCGAGGAAGCCATTGCCCAGATGGAAGAGGCGGCGGACCTTTTGCAGAGCGTGGTAAATGAGCTGAAAGCGCTGTCGGGGGTGGAGTGATGGCGAAAGGGAAAAAGACGGCGGATAAACTCTCGCCAGAGGAAAAGCTGCGGCAGGTGCTTGTGCCGGCAGAGGATCAGCCATACCCCGTGCCGGAGAATTGGTGCTGGGTAAAGCTTAAATTTGTTTCTGAAATATATACAGGAAATAGTATTAGCGAAAAAACAAAGGCGGAAAAGTACATGGGGCAAAAAAATGGGCTCCTTTTTATAGCAACAAAGGATGTAGGATTCAATTGTCAGGTAAATTACGAAACAAATGTAAGGATACCGGACTTTACAAACTTTAAAGTGGCTCCTGCAAATACTGCCTTGTTATGTATTGAAGGCGGTAGTGCAGGTCGTAAAGTTGGATTTGTAACACGAAATGTTTGCTTTGGAAATAAGCTCTGCGCATTTGTCGCCAAAACTGTAAATCCGCGATTTATATTTTATGTTTTGCAAAGTCAGTATTTTATTGATCAATTCAATGCCAAAAAACATGGACTTATTGGTGGTGTGTCTGTCAAAGACTTAGCCGAAATTGGATTTACCCTTCCCCCTCTCCCTGAACAGCAACGCATTGTCTCCCGCATCGAAAGCCTGTTTGCCAAGCTGGACGAGGCGAAGGAAAAAGCCCAATCTGTGGTGGACGGGTTTGAACTGCGAAAGTCCGCGATCCTCCATAAAGCCTTTACCGGCGAGCTCACGGCCAAGTGGAGAGAAGAACACGGGGTTGGGTTGGAGAGCTGGACACATAATCCTTGGGGAAACTTTATTGTATCAGTTGAGGCAGGGAAGAATTGGAGTGCGGAAGGACGGCCACCAGAAGACGGTGAATTTGGTGTTGTAAAAGTTAGTGCTGTCACATGGGGAGAATTTGATGAACTAGAAAGCAAGACGTGTACGCTAAAAGAGCAGTGGAACGAAAAAACACAAATTCACATCGGTGATTTTCTTTTCAGCCGTGCGAATACATTGCAGTTAGTGGGAAACTGCGTTATTGTAAAGAGTATTGGCAGACGATTGATGCTTTCGGATAAAATATTACGATTTCGTTTCGATAAATCTGTGATTCCTGAGTATATACTCTACTTTACACGTTCAAATCTATATAGAGAACAAATTGAACAGCTTGCATCTGGAAATCAAGATGGAATGCGCAATGTATCCCAAAAGAACATGAAATTGATAGAATTTTATGTTCCATCATTACCTGAGCAAAAAGAAATTGTTTGTATGCTTGATAACCTCCTATCCAAAGACCAACAGGCCAAAGAAGCCGCCGAAGCGGTCCTCGCCCAGATCGACACCATCAAGAAATCCATTCTCGCCCGTGCCTTTCGTGGCGAACTGGGAACCAATGACCCCGCGGAGGAAAGCGCGGTGGAGCTGGTGAAGAAGGTTCTGTAGAGCTCCTTGCGGTCCATGCTCCGTCCTCTGCCGGGAAATATCCACGACATGCAACCAATCACCCTGGAAGGCGGTATGGGCCAGCGGCCTTAAAAGACGGTGAAACGCTTTGCTGCAAAAAAAGAGCGGGGGACATTTTTGTCCGCCGCTTTTTTTCCCGTTACTCTTGGATGGCGTATTTCTTGGCAAATGCCTGAAATCTTTGGGTAAATTCTTGGCCCCCGTTTCGAATTTCGCGTAAAGACTGGTGCAAATTCATGTTGTTGCGGGAAATGTCAATCACACATGCGGCAATGTTCGAGCAGTGGTCGGCGATCCGCTCTAAATCGGTCAGCAGATCGGACCAGACAAACCCGGCGCTGATAGAGCATTCCGCCCGTTGTAACCGTAGGATGTGGCGGGTGCGCAGCTGTTCTTTTAAACGATCAATTAGCTGCTCTAAAGGCTCCGCCATAAAGGCCGATTCCAGATCGTTGTCCAAAAAGGCTGTCAAGGCCAAATCCATTATCTCGCTTACCGCTGCGGAGAGTACCTTCCATTCGGACAAAGCGGCGCCGGTGAGGGTAACATCCTTGTCCCGCATCTCCTCTGCGGATTCCAGTAAATTGACCGCATGGTCGGCAATCCGCTCAAAATCTCCAATAATTTTTAGTAGCTGTGCCTCCTGGGCGCTGCTCGATTCGCTGAGCTGCTTCGCGCTTAGTTTTACCAAATAGGTGCTGAGAATATCTTCGTAATGATCGGTCTTCTCCTCCTTCTCCCGAACGGAGGAGGCTAACTGTGGCGAATAGTCCCGCAAAGCGCGGATCCCCTCCTTCATCGCGTCCGCGGCGATTCTGGCCATATCCACAGTAAGTGCGTGGCAGCGCTCCAACGCTGCCAGCGGGGTCGCTAGCAACCGTTCGTCCAGCTCTGTATAGGCTTCCGGCTTTTTGGCGTCCGGAACAATTTTAGTCACAAACTTTTCCAAAAATCCAGAGAGAGGGAGCATTAAAAGGGTACATAGAATGTTGAAAACCGAATGGGCCGCCGCAATTCCCCAAAGGGAAGCGGATGTACTAAAAAGCGGCGGCTGCCAGATAGTCTGGATCAAAAGGAATACTGCCAGCCAAACCAAAGTCCCGATAGTGTTGAAGGACAGATGAACCAAAGCGGCCCGCTTGGCGTTTTTGTTGGCGCCGACAGAGGAGAGCATCGCCGTGACGCAGGTGCCGATATTTTGTCCCATTATAATGGGAATCGACGCACCATAGGTAATTTGCCCGGTTACCGCCAATACCTGTAAAATGCCCACCGAAGCGGAGCTGGACTGAATAACTGCCGTCAGAATCGCTCCGGCCAATACGCCGAGAATCGGGTTTTGAAACAGGAGGAACAGCCTTTGAAAAGAGGGCATGTCCCCCAATCCGGATACAGCGTCCGACATGGTCTCCATGCCGAACATCAGGGTCGCAAAACCCAATAAGATCAGGCCGGTGTCCTTTTTCTTTCCGCCTTTGCAAAAAAGATAAAGAACAATGCCAGCCAGTGCCAGAACTGGCGTAAAGGATGCCGGTTTTAAAAGCTGAACAAATAAATTGCCGCTGTCAATCCCCGAAAGGCTGAGAATCCAGGCCGTAACCGTCGTTCCAACATTGGCGCCCATAATCACATTGATCGCCTGCCGAAGCGTCATAATACCGGAGTTGACAAAGCCTACAACCATGACCGTTGTAGCGGAAGAGCTTTGAATCACCGCCGTTACAGCAAGACCGGTCAAAAGTCCTGCCGCTCTTCCGGTGGTGAATTTTCCAAGCATGGAGCGGAACTTTCCGCCTGCCCGGCGCTCTAAAGCCTGTCCCATCACGTTCATGCCAAATAAAAATAGACTCAGTCCTCCAAGCATGGTCAGAAGGTTAAAAATATCCAGAATCATCCTTCCTTTCTGTTCCCTTTCCATAAAAGGAAAACGGTTTTGACGGTTAGATGCCAATACGAAAACAGCAGCACTTTTTAGATAGGATTGCCAGAAAATTTTAGGATTAAAATTTCTATTGCAGCCCTATTTTTTCCAGTTGTCATTTCGGCATACAGTAAGCAGAGTGAAAATGTGGCCATAACAACTGCCACAGGCCGACGATTGTGCTTTATGTATCGGCGGAAGCCGTTTTGCCTTCATAAAGCACTGGGTTTTCCATAAAAATGGACCCGAACGGCCCAAAAATAAAAGCCTGTATATTTTTAGGATATACAGGCTTAAAAATTGTATTTAATCCAACGGCTTCATGGTGGGGAACAAAAGAACATCTCGTATGCTGTCGGACCCGGTCAAAAGCATCACACAGCGGTCGATGCCCATGCCCATGCCGCCGGTAGGCGGCATACCGTATTCCATAGCGGTGAGGAAATCCTCATCCAGCATTTCGGTCTCATCATCGCCCCGTTCCCGCTGCTCCAGCTGCTTTTCAAAACGATACCGCTGATCAATGGGATCGTTCAGCTCCGAATAGGCGTTGGCCATCTCGCTGTGGCAGATGAACAGCTCAAACCGTTCGGTCAGACGGGGATCCTTTGGGCTGCGCTTGGTCAGCGGAGAAACCTCCACCGGATACATGGTGATAAAGGTCGGCTGAATCAGCTTTTCCTCCACCTTCTGGTCAAAGCAGGCGTACAGCGCGTTGCCCCAGGTCTTTTCCGCCGCTTCCGGCAACGAAACGCCGATAGATTCAGCCGCTTCTACCGCTTTGGCGTCGTCGGAAATCGCGCCAAAGTCCACGCCGGTGTACTCTTTAACCGCCTCTGCCATGGTCAGCCGGCGCCAGCCCGGGGTCAGATCTACCGTTTCTCCTAACCACTGTAGCTGATAGGTGCCGTGCAGCTCCATCGCGGCGGAGGAAAGAATGTCTTCGGCGATATCCATCATGGTGTGGAAGTCGGCATAAGCCTGATAGAGCTCTATCGTTGTAAATTCCGGATTGTGCTTGGTATCTATTCCCTCGTTGCGGAAGAGACGGCCGATTTCATATACCCGGTCCATTCCGCCGACAATCAACCGCTTTAAAGGCAGCTCGGTGGCAATTCGCATATACATGTCCAAATCCAGCGTGTTGTGGTGGGTGATGAACGGCCGCGCCGCCGCGCCGCCAACAATGGTGCTGAGCACCGGCGTTTCCACCTCGATATAGCCCCGTTCGTCCAGATAACGACGCATGTGCCGAATAAACTGAGAGCGCATGACAAACGCTTTTTTTACCTCTGGGTTGACGATCAAATCTACATACCGCTGACGGTACCGCAGCTCGGTGTCCTTTAACCCATGCCATTTTTCCGGTAGCGGAAGCAGCGATTTGGAAAGCAGCTTCACCTGATGGGCACGAATGGATATTTGTCCTTTTTGGGTGCGGAATACTTCGCCTTTAATGCCGATAATATCGCCGATATCATATTTTTTAAACCATTCGTACTCTTCGTCTCCCAAACGGTCCTTCTGGACATAAGATTGAATACGTCCGCTGTTGTCCTGGATATCGATAAATCCAGATTTTCCCATGCCCCGTTTGGACAGAATCCGCCCGGCGACGGAAACCTGTTTCCCTTCATACCCGTCAAAGTTATCGTTGATGTCTTTTGCGTAAGCGTCCACATCATAAGTGGTTTCCACAAAGGGATCCCGTCCGGCCTGCCGCAATGCGGACAGCTTTTCCCGCCGGACCTGTAGGATTTCGGACAGTTCCGCTTCGGGCTGCCGCGCCGTGTTCTGCTCGTCCATTTTTCTGACCTCCTAATATGTTTAGAGCATTTTTATAATACTTTGTATTCTAACATAACTTTCCGCCGCCTGTAAAGAAGGGGAGAGCAAAAAAGCTGTGGGATGCGCAAAAAATAGCCGCGCCAGATCATGAAGGTGGGCAGATGCGCAAAAAAATAGCCGCAGAAAGCGGCTATTTTTTCAGAGGAGGTTAATGAAAAATTTCGTAAATCTCGCTGCCTGGCACTAGGCTTTACCAGGACCACCGAACAGTTTTTAGTATACCGAATGGATATAGATAATTCGTGAGGAAAATGAAAACGAACCGAATCCATTTTATGAAAAGTTTGTAAATCGTTTTTAAGTCCCCTTATCGGTTCACACATTGGACTGTGCTTTTTCGGGACAGATATTCGTATAAGGTGGCGATAAATTGGACATTGCTTGGCTTTCCGGTTTTCCGACTGATAGAGGAACCGAAGAATTTGGCAAGAATTTCCCAGTCGCCTCGGTCAAAGGCCGCCTCCACTGCTGTACGGATATTTCGTTCCACACAACGGTAACTGCTGTGGGTGCTTTCCGCAATGGCATGGTAAAGCCCTTTGGTGCCGTAAGAAAAACGCGTCGGATTTTCAAAAAGCAGCGTCAATCCCAGCTTGAGATAATGATATCCCGTCAAATGGGCTGGCACGCCGATTACGGTCAAAAGCTCTGCTGCCTTGCATGAAACGTCCGGTGGCGCCGAAAAATTGAGATGGCAAAGATGGTTTTTCTGATCCTGCCTTTCCAGATAACGGTAAACGCGCTCGGCCAGAACGGTGCTGTCCAAAGGCTTAATAAATACATAAGCGCCGCCGGAGGACAAAAAATGATCGAACAGAAGTTCATTGTCAGATGAGGAAAGCGCTATAAAATCCGGACAAAACGCCGTCTTATCCGCGCGCAGCTTCTCCATAATCTGAACCGCATCGCAATAGGCCATAAAAATGGGACAGATGACTAAATCGGGCCGCTCTTTTCTAATCGCGTCCAATAGCATCTGTCCGTGTTTCGGTACGAAAATTGTCTGCATACCCAGGATGGAAAAAGCATATTGACAAGATAGTAAAAACTCCTGGTCATTGTCCGCAACCAAAATTTTTCTTTCCTGTGGCAACTACACTACCTCCAAATAGTATGATGCCAATCCCGCTTCTCTTCCTTCTGCTTTTCTGTATTTTAGCTGGAATTCTCACAGCAATCAGAGCTTTCCAGTCCATACTTTACCGGGCTTTTGCCAGATAGAGTATGGAACTTTTCCTCTTCTGGTTATTCTATTATAACATAAATGAGCCAAAAAAGTCTGTACAATATAATATTTTTTTAATCAATAAAAAATATTATGGCTCCAATATGCTCTAAAACTCCCACCATTTCTACCCTCTACCTAGTGAGTAGCTGAGCCTTACACGCCGCTTTACAAGAAAAGGTCTTGCCTCATTTCGGTCGATTCCCATTTTAGTCTGAACAAAGCTTGCATTAACCAAACAGCTTGGCCAGCGGCGCCATCGCTTTTTGTAAATCGGAAATGGCCTCGTTTAAACGGTCCGCGTCAATTTTTTCCAAAAGCTCCGCGGCTTTTTCCATCGCCTTTAAACTGCTTTGATCGATCTGTGCCAACTGATCGATACCAGCCAGTAAACCGGAAATATCCGCTTCGGCCAGCTGAGAGCTCAGCGATTCCAGGTTGTCGAATACCTGATCGGCCCTTTGCAGAGCGCGGTGTAGTCCCGGCCCCCATAAAAGCAGCGCCAAAAGAACGCATCCAGCCAGAAACGCTGTCAGCCCCAGCTGGATTTTGGAAAGCAAAAGCCGCTTTTGTTCGGTTTGAACGATCAATTGACTGTTTTGTGCAATCTGCTCTAAAAGAATCTGTTCCTCCTTGTCACCGGCCAGCGCCGGCTGTTCGTGCATGGGCGATATGTACATATACGCTCCTCCTTTTTCTCGCTCTTTTTGCATGGCAGCGCATCCCAATAAAATACCTGCATGGCTTTGAATCAATGCTTCTACCCGCACCTGTAAAAAATAGTCAAGCTTTATAACCATTATAGCAGAATTTTGGGCGGGATAAAACGTATTTTGTAAAATGAAGGATTGTTTTTCAGGATAAATAGCGGCAGAAAAACAAATACTACTTTTTGAAATCACCGGCGCTTTGTCCTGACGGACTGTCTTCGTCAGGCTTTTTTGAAACGATAGACCGGTAGAAGGACACACTTTGTCCAATGTGCAAAAAAGGAGGACGTTTATGAAAAGACTGACAGCACTTGTGGCCGCTTTTTGTCTGGCTGTTGTGGCAGTCGGGTGCAGCGGACCCGGCACAGAAAGCTCAAAGGAAGGATCGATCTACTATCTGAATTTTAAACCGGAGGTGGCAAGCCTTTACGATGAAATCGCCAGCGCCTATAAGGAAGAAACCGGCGTTTCGCTGCGGGTAGTTACAGCATCCTCCGGCACCTATGAGCAGACGCTCAAATCCGAAATGGCCAAATCGGACGCACCCACCCTGTTTCAGATCAACGGCCCATTGGGCTATTTAAACTGGAAGGACTATTGCGCCGATTTAAGCGATACCCAGCTGTATCAGCACCTGACGGATAAAAGCCTGGCCATCACCAGCGAGGGAAAGGTATACGGCATCCCCTATGTGGTGGAAGGGTACGGAATCATCTATAACAATGCCATTATGCAAAAATATTTTGCTCTAGATGGAGCAAAGGCAGCTTCGGTCGATGAAATAAACAGCTTTTCCAAGCTGCGGGAGGTGGTGGAGGATATGACCGCCAAAAAAGAGCAGCTGGGAATCGACGGAGTCTTCGCCAGTACCTCGCTCAAGCCCGGAGAGGATTGGCGCTGGCATACCCATTTGGCCAATATCCCCATCACCTATGAATGGGAGGAAAAGCAGGTGGACCTGACCGGTTCGGGAACAGAGGAAATCGAATTTTCCTATGGACAAAACTTTCGAAATATTTTCGATCTTTACCTTGCTAACTCCACCACCGACCGAAAACGCCTGGGAACCAAGCAGGTGATGGATTCCATGGCGGAATTCGCGCTGGGAAGGTGCGCTATGGTGCAAAACGGCAATTGGGCCTGGAATGACATCAAGGAGGTGGAGGGCAATACGGTAAAACAAGAGGATATCAAGTTTTTGCCCATCTATACCGGCGTGGACGGAGAGGAAAATCAGGGTCTTTGCATCGGTACGGAAAACTTTTTCTGCATCAACGCCAAGGCCAGCCCAGAAAAACAAAAACTGGCGGCGGACTTTATCTATTGGCTTTTTTCCTCTGATACCGGCAAAAAATTCGTAACAGAAAAATTAAAGTTTATCGCCCCGTTTGATACCTTTTCGAGCGGCGAATCCCCAGACGACCCACTGGCGAAGGAGGTTGCCCGCTGGATGAATCAGGAAGGGACGCAGAATATCCCCTGGAATTTCACGCTGTTTCCCAGCCAGACCTTTAAGGACAATTTTGGCGGCGCGCTGTTACAATATGCCCAGGGAAATCTGGAGTGGGACAGTGTCACCCAGCAGGTCGTAAGTCAGTGGAAGAGCGAAAGTGCGGGGCGGTAGTCCCACTTTCACACCTTTGACCGGTATGGAATTTTTGTCATTCGAATCAGTTAGGAGGGTTCCATATGCAAAAAAGCCTGCGAAAATATGCCGCGGTTTTTCTGCTCCCAACAGGGATTGCCTTTGTCGTCGCTTTTTTCATCCCGTTTCTGTTCGGCCTGTATCTGTCCTTTACCGAGTTTACCACCGTTTCAAATACCCATTGGGTCGGATGGAACAACTACCTGCGGGCTTTTACCGATAACCAGGATTTTTTGAACGCTTTGTGGTTTACCGTGGTATTCACCGTCGTATCTGTCCTGACGGTGAACCTTCTGGCCTTTGGCCTTGCGCTGCTTCTGACCAGAGGACTTCGGGGCTCCAACCTGTTCCGGACCGTTTTCTTCATGCCAAATCTCATCGGCGGTATTGTGCTGGGGTACATCTGGCAGCTGATGATCAACGGATTGCTTTTGGGAGCGGGGGTCGATATCACCTATGATCCCCGCTATGGATTTTGGGGGTTGGTAGCGGTGATGAATTGGCAGATGATCGGCTACATGATGATCATTTATATCGCGGGGCTGCAAAATCTGCCGGGCGATGTGCTGGAGGCCGCGCAGATCGACGGCGCCTCTCCCTGGCAGAAGCTTTACCATGTAACCATCCCAATGGTCATGCCGTCGGTCACCATCTGTACCTTTTTAACGCTGACCAACTCCTTTAAGCTGTTTGACCAGAATTTCGCCTTAACCGCCGGCGCGCCGATGAAAAAAACCGCGATGCTGGCGCTGGACATCTACAACACCTTCTATGGCAGAATCGGGGACGAAGGGGTGGGCCAGGCAAAAGCGGTGATCTTTTTCCTGCTGGTGGCGGCCATCGCCTTTATCCAGCTTCGGCTCACCCGTAAAAGGGAGGTGGAGCAATGAAACCGGCAAAGAGCAGGAGCAGCCTTTTTCTGTCCCTTTTTCTGGGACTTTTGTCCCTGTTTTTCCTGTATCCTATTTTTCTGGTCCTTATCAATTCCTTTAAAGGACAGTTTTATATTTCAGAGGAACCTTTTTCCTTGCCGGACGCCCGGACCTTTGTAGGCCTTTATAACTACCAAAACGGCATCCAAAAGACGGAATTTTTCTCCGCCTTTGGCTATTCGCTGTTCATCACCGTCTGTTCGGTGGCAGCCATTGTGCTTTTTACCGCTATGACCGCCTGGTACCTTGTCCGGGTAAAGACCCGCGCCGCCGGCGGACTATACTATCTGTTTGTCTTCAGCATGATTGTGCCGTTTCAGATGGTGATGTTTACCATGTCTAAAATCGCGAACCTTCTGCACCTGGACAATCCGCTGGGCATTATTCTTTTGTATCTGGGGTTTGGCTCCGGTCTGTCGGTGTTTTTGTACAGCGGATTCATTAAATCTATCCCACTGGAAATCGAAGAAGCCGCCGCCATTGACGGATGCAAACCCCTCCAAACCTTCTTTCTCGTGGTTTTCCCCATCCTAAAACCCACCGCTGTCACGGTGGCGATCTTAAACGCCATGTGGATCTGGAACGATTACCTGCTCCCGTATCTCGTAATCGGCAGCCGGTATCGGACCATCCCAATCGCGGTCCAGTACCTCCAAAGCGGCTATGGCTCCCGGGATATGGGCGCGCTGATGGCTACGTTAATTTTGGCGATTATCCCGATCGTTGTTTTCTATCTGACAAGTCAAAAGTACATCATCAAAGGGGTTATGTCCGGCGCGGTGAAAGGGTAGCTTTTTGCCCTTTTCGGTTTGACGCAGAAGCCTGCAAGGAGTATGATATTCTTATACTCCTTGCACCGGTTTTTGGCGGCAAACCGGTTATGCGTGAAAAGGCGTTTCATTCTTTGGGAAGGGACGGTGCTTTTAAAATGAAAAAACAAAAACCATTGGGGCGCGGCGCCGGTGTCCTGCTGCCGGTATCCTGCCTGCCGTCCGACTATGGAATCGGCTCGTTTGGCCAGGCGGCTTATGACTTTGTGGATTTTCTGTCGGCAGCGGGACAAAGCTATTGGCAGGTGCTCCCTCTAGGCCCCACCGGCTATGGGGACAGCCCGTATCAAAGCTTCTCCGCTTTTGCCGGAAACCCTTACTATATCGATCTGCAAACGCTGGCGGAGCAGGGCCTTTTGCACCGGTCGGAGGCACAGGCGCCGGATTGGGGCACAAGGCCGGATTGGGTGGATTACGCCAAGATCTATAAAAACCGCTTTGCGGTGCTAAAAAAGGCTTGGTCTCGCAGCGGATGGGAACAGGATCCGGATTTTTCGTCCTTCTGCGAAAAAAATAGCTTCTGGCTGGAGGATTACGCCCTTTTTATGGCGCTTAAGGATTCTTTCGAGGGGCAGCCGTGGCAGTCCTGGCCTAAGGAAATCCGCCTGCGCCAGCCCGCCGCCTTACAGTCTTACAAGGACCGGCTCAAAGGCGAGACGGCGTTCTGGCAATACCTTCAGTATCTCTTTTTCACCCAATGGAAAAAGCTGAAAGACTACGCCAACCAAAAGAAAATCCAAATCATTGGCGATATCCCTATCTATGTGGCGATGGACAGTGCCGATGTCTGGGCAAATAGCGGGCTGTTCCAGATGGATGAGGACCGCCAGCCTTTGGCGGTTGCCGGTGTGCCGCCGGACCTTTTTTCCTCCACCGGGCAGCTTTGGGGTAACCCGCTGTATGATTGGAGCGCCATGGAGCGGGACGGCTTTTCCTGGTGGAAAAGGCGAATAGCCGCCAGCGCCGATTGGTATGATCTGATCCGCATCGATCATTTTATCGGCATCGTCCATTATTATTCGATTCCGGCAAAGGAAAAAACGGCTATGAACGGCCGTTGGGTGCCTGGCCCCGGCGAAAAGCTGCTGGCAGCGATCACCCCGGCTTTAGGCGGCAAAAGGATTATCGCCGAGGATCTGGGGGTCGTTACCCCGCAGGTGCGCCGGCTTTTGCGAAAAAGCGGCTATCCGGGCATGAAGCTGATGGAATTCGCCTTTGACAGCTCCAGCGCCAACGAGTATTTGCCCTGCCATTTTGAGAAAAATACCGTGGTATACGGCGGCACCCATGACAACGAAACCTTGGCCGGCTTTTTCGGACCGGGACAAAGCCGAAAGATGCTGCAATTCGCCCGCCGATATCTTAACGTTTCCCAAAATGTACAAATCCCTTGGGGGATTATCCGGTCGGCATACGCCAGCTGCGCGGATACGGTGATCTTTCAGCTTCAGGATTTTCTGGGCCTGGATAACCGGGCCCGGATCAATACACCGTCCACCTTGGGAGGCAATTGGTGTTGGCGGTTGGTAAAAGGACAGCTGGGCGGCGGCCTGGCCGTCCGCATACAGGAGATGGTCAAGCTCTACGACAGATAGGAAGGAGGGATCCTCTTTGCAGGATTTTGAAAAGCAAATTCAGATGATTTTAGATCTAGATTACGGCGTTTCACCAAAGCAGGCAAGTGTCAAACAGCTTTATCAGGCGGTTTCTCGGGCGGCCATGGCCCAGGCGTCCCCTCGGTGGAAGAAGGAGACAGGTGGAAAACGGGCTTGTTACCTTTCGGCGGAATTTCTGGTGGGAAGGCTCATCTATAGCAACCTGATGAACCTGGGCCTTTTGGATCGCTGCGGACAATTCCTAAAGGAACAGGGCCTCGATCCGGCGATTTTTGAGCAGATCGAGGATGACGCTTTGGGCAACGGCGGTTTGGGGCGGCTGGCCGCCTGCTTTTTGGACTCTGCCGCCACCCATCGTCTGCCGCTGGACGGATTTGGCATTCGCTACCGTTACGGCCTGTTTCGCCAGCGGTTCGAAAACGGCTTTCAAAAGGAGGAAGCGGACGACTGGATGCGCTTTGGCGATCCATGGAGCGTGCGCAGAGAAGAAGAGGCGGTCCTGGTCCATTTCGCAGATCAAACGGTCCGGGCGGTGCCTTATGATATGCCGGTGATCGGCTATGGGGATGGAGCGGTCAATACCCTGCGCCTGTGGCAGGCCGAGGCGGTGGAGGCGTTTGACTTTGATTCCTTTAACCGCCAGGAATATGATGAGGCGGTTCGCCGGCAAAACCGGGCGCAGGAAATTTCCGCCGTGCTCTATCCCAATGACGATACCGACGCAGGCAAACGGCTGCGGCTCAAACAGCAGTACTTTTTCGCCAGCGCCACCATGCAAACGCTTATTAGCCGGTATACGGAAAAATATGGGGAGGACTTTTCGCGCTTTGGGGATTGCTATGCAGTCCAACTGAACGATACCCATCCCACCGTGGCCATCCCCGAACTGCTTCGTTTGTTGATGGGGGAGCATCTTCTC
Source organism: uncultured Oscillospiraceae bacterium (assembly GCA_910587335.1). Lineage (GTDB taxonomy): Bacteria > Bacillota > Clostridia > Oscillospirales > Ruminococcaceae > UBA3818. The sequence continues at coordinate 109,955 of CAJUMG010000004.1, read as the reverse complement.
TCCTTTGAACAGGCGTTTGAGGTGGTGCAGAAAACCTTCTCCTACACCAACCATACGATCATGGCGGAGGCGCTGGAAAAATGGAGCGTTTCCCTGTTTTGTTCGGCCCTTCCAGAGGTTTACCCCTATGTGGTGCTTTTGCAAAATGCCCTGATGCGGCAGCTGTCCGCCCGGGGTCTTTCGGCAGAGGAGCGCAAGGTCTACCGTATCATAGATGAGGGGACCATTCATATGGCGCGTATGGCGATTTTTGCAGGGCACACGGTCAACGGTGTGGCTCGCATCCATACCGAAATACTCAAAAGCAGCGCCCTGCAGGAATGGTACAGTCTGTATCCGGACCGCTTCCAGAACAAGACCAACGGCATTACCCAGCGCCGCTGGCTGGCTTTGTGTAATCCGGAGCTGTCCCACCTTATCACCGAGCTTTGCGGCGACGGGTGGCAAACAGAGCTTACCCGCATCAGCACCCTTGCAGACTATGCCCAGGACCAAACGGTTTTGCAGCGGTTTGCCGAAATCAAGCGGCAGAAAAAGCTGCAATTGTGCGATTTTGTGCAGAAGCGGGAAGGGGTGCGGCTGAACCCGGATTTCCTATTCGATGTGCAGATTAAGCGGCTGCACGAGTACAAAAGACAGCTGCTGAACGCCTTTTCCATTTTGGATATCTATTTTTCGCTGAAGGACGGCAGCCTGACCGATTGGTACCCGACAGTCTTTTTGTTCGGCGCCAAGGCAGCGCCGGGGTATTATCGGGCAAAGGGGATTATCAAGTATATCAACGAAATCGCAAAGCTGGTCAATAACGACCCACAGACACGGGATCGCCTACAGGTGCTGTTCGTGCAAAATTATAACGTATCCTACGCGGAAAAGCTGATTCCCGCAGCGGATATTTCCGAGCAGATTTCTACCGCCGGGACCGAGGCTTCCGGCACCAGCAATATGAAGTTTATGCTCAATGGGGCGGTCACACTGGGAACGCTGGACGGCGCGAATATCGAGATTGTCGAGCAGGCCGGCCGGGAAAATAACTACATTTTCGGCGCGACGGTGGAAGAGCTGGCGGCGCTTGGGGAATACGATCCAGCGAAAATATTGCGGGAAAATCCCCGGATTCGCCAGGTGGTGGAAACGCTGGTTGACGGAACCTTCTCCGATGGGAAAACCGGTATGTTCCGAGAGCTGTACGATTCGCTGACCATCGGCGCTAGCTGGCACAAACCGGATCAATATTATCTGCTTTTGGATTTTGTTTCCTACTGCGATGCAAAACGCAAGGCCAACCGGGAGTATACCGACCGGACCGGGTTTACCCGCAAGTGCCTGATGAATACCGCCCATGCGGGAATTTTTTCCAGCGATCGGACCATCGAGGAATATGCCCGGGAAATCTGGAAAATCGGGCCAGAGGATTAGCAGACCAAAAAAGCGAAAAGCACTAAAAAAAGCGGTGAAAATCTATGGGTTTTCACCGCTTTTTTACCCTGTTTTTTCTTTGTTTCGCCTAAAAAATCAAAGGTTTTTCCTCTGTTTTTCCAAGGACTATTGACAAATTATTACGTCAAGTGTAGTATATAGTTATACTTCAATTGTAGTAAATATTTTGTCAGGAAGGGGAAACGCGTATGGAAAAACTGCGGCGTTTGCCGGATACCGAGCTGGAAATGATGCTGGTCTTGTGGGAGGCTGAGGGGGAGGTACCCCGCTCTTATTTTGATCAGCAGCTGAAGGAGAAAAACTGGAACATCAATACCATTAACACCTATCTTTCCAGATTGGAAAAGAAGGGCTTTCTCACCTGTGAAAAGCGGGGCAAGATGAATTTTTACCGCCCGGCAGTAGCGCGGGAGGAATATTTGGCCTTTGAGAGCCGATCCATGCTGGACAGGCTGTATGGCAGCTCGGTAAAACGGTTTGTAACGGCTTTGTACCAGGGAAAAAAGGTGGACCAAAGCCAGCTGGGGGAACTGGAGGAGCTGTTGGAGGAGTTAAAAAGGAGGGATTGACATGCTGGAAAATCTATTTACCGATCTTGTGGAAATTACCATGGCGGTATCTCTGCTGATTCTTCTTCTGCTGGCGCTTACGCCCCTTCTACGCCGGCAGTATACCGCAAAATGGCGGTACTGGGCTTGGCTTGCGTTGGCGCTGCGGCTGCTCATTCCGCTGAATCTGTCTTTGCCACAGGCGCCAGTACAGGTGAATATTTCCAACAAGACGGTCTTTTCCGCGCCTGCGACACAGCCCCAGCACCCCACTGTCCCGCAAGCGCCCATACATACAGGAACACCGGCTCCCCAGCCGGCGGACTGGGCAAAGGGTTCGTCCATTACGATAATGGAGGTTCTGGCGGCGGTCTGGCTGGCAGGAACGATTCTGTTTTTGCTGTGGCAGACGCTGTCCTACCTGCATTTTCTCCGGCAGGTTCACCGGTGGAAGCGCCCGGTAAAGGACGAACAGGTTTTGCAGCTTGCCCAAAAGGTCCGAAGGGAGGAGGGCATCCGCCGGGAAATACCGGTTTTTGTCTGTTCACGCATATCCAGTCCAATGGTGATTGGACTGTTTCGGCCGACCCTATTTTTGCCCCAGGAGGATTACGGTCAGCGGGCTTTGTACTTTATTGTTAAGCACGAGATGGGCCATATCCGCCGGCGGGATATTTGGTACAAATTGGTACTTATGCTGGCCAACGCGCTGCATTGGTTTAATCCACTGGTGTGGCTGATGTCCCGCCAAGCGGGCCGGGATGTGGAATTTGTCTGCGACGACGAGGTGATCCGCGGATTGGACCTGGAGGGGAAGGGTTTTTACGGAGACACCATTCTGGAGATCGTTCGCAAAGGGGAAAAGGCCCCGGTTTTTTCCACCTATTTTTCCGGCGGAGTCCGGTCTATTCGGGATCGGCTTCGGAATCTTTTTGACCAGAAGAACAAGCGGAAAGGCGCGCTGGCTTTGGGTCTTATGGTGCTTTTGGTCGGAGCGGCGGGGCTTTTTGCCGCCTGTTCTCCCTCTGATCGGGGGGAAGAAACTGTTTTGCAGGAAGCCCGTCGCCTTTTGGAGGAGGCGCCAGCTGTCCTCAATTGGTACAATGGCAGCGGGGCCAAAGCAGATTTTGACAATGCTCCGTTGGAGGGAAATACTCCAGGAGAATTATACAATTGGTATTACCCGGTGACCGAATTTACCAGCATTGCCCAAATGCGGGAGGCCACCGAACAGGTATTTAGCCAGGCTTTTTGCCGGGAAAACATCTATCCGAGCGCGTTTGAGCGGGAGGAGCACCCCTGGTACCGGGAATTTGACGGCGCTTTGTATCTGTCCGAGCGATATCTCTCCGCTGTCGCTTTTACCGGGGATCCGCTGGACTGGAGCAGCCTCACGCTAGTTCAGTCGGACGGGAACAGCGCGCGGGTACAGATCGAAATCACCGACGCTGCAGGGGAAAAGAGCACGGCGCAGGTAGATCTGTCCAAAGAGGACGGGCGTTGGGTTCTGGGTAGCTACTGGCGGATAGAGGCCCAGCCCCAGACGGATTCTCAGTGGCAGGAAGCGGTAGACCCGGCGGAAAAGGAGGGGATTTTGGCAGCGCTACAGGGGATGATCCGCAGCTATCAGGAGGGGACGGTGGAGAATAATCCGCTGGAGCCTCGCTTCAATGACGCCCCTGCCGACATCGTTTGGCCGCAGCTGGCCACTACGGATGATTTCACGGTGGAAAAGGGCAACGAAATGTTTGGCTACAAGGTCATCCTACCGGCGGGCGGCTATAACATGGTTTGCTTTTTGGATTATTTTACCGCGCCGGTTACCGGTGGGGAGGACCAATGGCTGGTCACCGCCGTGGCCTTTGAACCCCGTATAGAGGATGACGCGGAGGTGGCGAAATTCTTGTCCGAATATCTGCCGTTTTCCGGCGAAGCTGTATCGTCGGTGACCATTGAGCGGGCAGCCCAAGAAGAGGTATTGACCGCGTCCTTAACCGGCAACCAAGCACAGCGGTTTTGCGAAGCGCTGCTTGGAATCTATGTATCCGACACCGAGAATCCGGACCCGATTACCGGCTCCGCTCGCCTTTATCAGATTGTGTTGGCAGACGGGACGACCCATACCATCGAGGAAGCGGGAGATATTAAGCTGGACGGCAGGCTGATCTGCCGGGCAGACCGTTCGGTTTATTCCGATTCCGGTCCGGCGCCCTGGCAGTATTCCGATTTGACCTGGAGCCGGTATCGGGTAGATCTGGCCACCGGAGAGCGGACGCTGGTGGAGGAAGAGGTCCTGCCCGATTTCTACGCCAAGGCCTATTTGGATTTTGATATGGAGGGAATCACCGGGACCCGATACGCTCAGGAGGGTGACTGGGAGCAGGTGGCGCGGGTGCTGGAAAGCTTTACAGCCGAAAATCTTCAATCGCTGATTCTGACCGGCGGCCCTACCGATCGGATGGAGCGGGTCCCCATGGACCGGGAGCAGGTAGCGCAGGCGCTGGAGACCGTCCAGGCGCTCAAAGGAAATCCGTGGCCGTATGATCCAAACGAAAACGTAAATCCGCCCACCGGTGGGTACAGCGCGGTGCAGCTGGTCCAAAACGACGGCCGGACGGTGCAGATTTTTTTCAACGGCGCGGCATTAACTGTGTCCATCAGCGGGGAGGGCCAGAGTATGGTTTTTGACTGCGAAAGCGGGGAGGAGGGCCAAAGCGCCTACGCACTGGACAGTCTGTTTTGGGAGATCACCAACCCTGGGATTGCTTAGGCGAAAAAAGACCGGCTTTGTCAAAGCCGGTCTTTTTTTCTGGATTTTCTCCGGGGTATCCCGTATAATAGGGGAAGAAAAGGGGGAGAGAATTTGGAACAGGGATGGGAACAGATGAAAGACAGCTTGCAAAGGTGCGAGCGCTGCGGATTATGCCGCACCCGCACCCAGGCGGTTTGGGGTGTGGGCAATCCGCGGACCAAGGTGCTTTTGATCGGAGAGGCGCCGGGCCGGATGGAGGATGAACAGGGAGAGCCTTTTGTGGGCCGCAGCGGCCAGCTACTGGACAAGATGCTGGCGGTGGTGGATTTGGACCGGAAAAAGAACATCTACATTACCAATATTGTCAAATGCCGCCCGCCGGAAAACCGCGATCCTTCGCCGGAGGAGATTGCGGCTTGTCTTGACTATCTGCGGGAGCAGACACGGATCCTGTCGCCAAAGATCATCGTCTGTCTGGGGCGGGTCAGCGCCACGCGGATCATTGATCCGGCGTTTAAGGTGACCCAGGAGCATGGACGATGGGTGGAAAAGGGCGGCATTCACATGATGGGGACCTTTCATCCGGCGGCGCTTTTGCGCAGTCCCGCCAATAAGCCTGCCGCGCTGGAGGATTTTTTGGGTCTGCGGGATAAAATCCGGCAGCTGTGCCCGGAAGTATATGAGCTGTAAAAGGCGTTTGTCGGAAAGAAAAAAGGTTGACAGGGGAATGCGGTCTATGGTACAATCCCCCTGAATCAATAAGAAAAAACACAGAAGGAGAAGGCGATATGTATTCTTTGACGATGGGCCGCAAGATGTGTCTGTGCATGTGCAGCATGGATATGGTTTTCTGCGCCCTCCAAAGGATTTACTCTTCCAGCTCCTGCCGTTCGCTATAAAGGACGGGGAGAGATTGAGATAAACGATTGGTAAAGCGGGCGGAAAACAAAGAGTGTTTTTCCGTCCGCTTTTTCATTTTCGAAAACGGGGAAGGAATTCGCTGCTGCTGTTACCCCCACAAAACAGGACTGTTTTGCTATAGGGCATAGGGACATCCAATCTCACAGCCCTTCTGCCGCCGGGACGAAAAATTTTGTCCTTGCAGGTGAAACATCACGTGAAAAGTATGGGGAAGGCTGTATACTGGAAGAAGCATTCTCTATTCTATTATTAGGCAGTGATGGATTTTTCTGGAAGCAAAAAACCGCACATTTTTCATCTTATGGGTAAGGGAAGGTTTAACATGAAAATCATCGACCGAATCGAAGCGAAAAAGCCCTGCTTGTCTTTCGAGGTTTTTCCTCCAAAAACAAGCGATCATTATCAGACCATTCAGGAGGCGACAGAAAGCATCGCGTCGCTGAGGCCGGACTTTATCAGTGTGACCTACGGCGCCGGCGGCGGAACCAGTGACTACACGGTGGAAATTTCCTCTCATTTGCAGGAGAAATTTGGCGTGCCGACACTGGCGCATTTAAGCTGTATCCATTCATCCCATCAGGGTGTTCGAAAGCAGCTGGAAGAAATGAAAAAAGCAAAAATTGAAAATGTGCTGGCCCTAAGAGGGGATATGGACAAGGACGCGCCGCGGGCCGGCTGGGACTACCACTATGCCAGCGAGCTGGTCCGGGAAATCAAAAATTACGGCGGCTTTTGCATTGGCGGGGCCTGCTATCCGGAAAGCCACCCCGAATCCGCCAGTCAGGCGGAGGATATCGCCCATCTAAAGGAAAAGGTGGATGCGGGTTGCGAATTTTTGACCACCCAAATGTTTTTTGACAACAATATTTATTATAATTTTTTATACAAGATCCGGGAGGCGGGAATCACCGTTCCGGTGGTGGCTGGCATTATGCCGGTGACCAATCTTAAGCAGATTAAACGAATTACCGATCTGTCCGGGACGGCGCTGCCCCAGCGATTCCGCTATCTGCTGGACCGGTTCGGGAGCACCCCTGCCGCCATGAAGCAGGCGGGGATCATCTACGCTTCGGAGCAGATTATTGACCTTTTGGCCAATGATGTTCCGGCAATCCACGTATATTCCATGAACAACGCGTCGGTAGCCGCGCAGATTCAAAGCAATCTTTCGGAGATTATCAAGTGACCGCCCCGGTATATAGCCTGTTTCCCGGGCTGCCGCCGGTACCGGCCCGGAACATCTTTCGGTATCTGGGGATGGGCAGGGCAGAGCCGGATCCGGCGGTGGCCGCGCTGGTGGAGGAATGTATGCCGGCGTTTTTGTCCGCCGTCCGCTGCCGGGCCTGCTACACCGTTTTGCCGGTCCGGACAGATGGCGAGACGGTGGATTTCGGTGTGGTACAGCTTTCCAGCGCCAGCCTGGCGAAAAATTTGTCCGGCTGCGAAAAGGTGATTCTCTTTGCGGCGACTTTGGGGACGCAGGTGGATTTGCAGCGCCGCCAAATGGGGGTTCACTCCCCCGCTCGGGCGCTGGTGCTGGACGCCATGGGATCCGCCGCTATCGAGGCGCTTTGTGACCAGCTTTGCGAAGGCTGGGCGGAAGAAAATCCCGGTTTGCGGCTGCGTCCCCGCTTTAGTCCCGGCTATGGCGACCTGCCCTTATCCTTTCAGATACGGCTGCTAGAGCTATTGGACAGCAAGCGACAGGCGGGAATTGTCTTATCCGAAACGCTGCTGATGGTGCCGCAAAAATCGGTATCCGCCATTGTGGGAATGGGGCCGGACGGCTGTACGATGCGGTTCCACGACTGCGGGGACTGTGATAAAGAGGACTGTACATTTCGATTATAAAAGGAGTATACCGCCATGAATGTGATGGAATGTGTAAAAAAAGGACTGTTTTATTTGGATGGCGGGACCGGCACATCCTTGCAGGCGATGGGTCTTGCGCCCGGCGAATTCCCGGAGCTTTGGAATATCAAGCATCCACAGCGGATTATCGAGCTGGGGCGCTCTTATTTCGAGGCGGGCAGCCACGCGATTGTGACCAACACCTTTGGGGCGAACAGCCTGAAATTTGACGGAAAGGAAGGCCGTCCCGCGCTGGTGGAGATTGTACAGGCGGCGGTCCGCTGTGCGAAGGAGGCGCGGGACACCGCAAAAGGCGGTCAGGAAAACCGGTTTGTGGGGCTGGATATCGGCCCCTTGGGCAGAATGCTGGAGCCGCTGGGTGATCTTCCCTTTGAATCGGCGGTGGATTTGTTTGCGGAAATTGTGCAGGCTGGTACGGCGGTGGGGGCCGATTTCATCCTGATTGAGACGATGAACGACGCTTACGAGACAAAAGCCGCAGTTCTGGCGGCCAAGGAGCATTCGAATCTGCCGGTTTTTGTCAGCTGCGTGTATGACGAGACCGCCAAGCTGATGACCGGCGCGCAGCCGGAGGCGATGACGGCCTTATTAGAGGGGCTGCGGGCAGATGTAATCGGGATAAACTGTTCTTTAGGTCCGGACCAGATGCTCAAAATTCTGCCGAGACTGGCAGCGTGTACCTCGCTTCCGCTGCTGGTAAAGCCCAACGCGGGAATGCCCCACACCCAGAACGGGCAGACGGTATATGATGTGGATGCGGATCATTTTGCCGCGGTGATGGAACAGATGGTCCGGCAGGGTGCGCGGGTGATCGGCGGATGCTGCGGCACCGACGCGGATTTTATCCGGAAGATGGTTGCCGCCACCAAAGGGGTGGAGCCGGTCCCGCTGAGCAGAAAAGGTCGGTCGGTCGTCAGTTCCTATGGGCAGACGGTGGAATTCGGCGCAGGCCCGGTTTTAATTGGGGAGCGGATTAACCCCACCGGCAAGAAAAAATGCAAGGAAGCGCTGCGCGCCCATGATATTTCCTATGTTCTGCGGGAGGCGATTGCCCAGCAGGACAAGGGCGCGCAGGTGCTGGACGTCAATGTAGGCCTGCCGGAGATCGACGAAGCGGCGATGCTGACCGAATGTGTGCGGGAGCTACAGGCGGTAACCAGCCTGCCGCTCCAGCTGGATACCGCAAATCCTGAAGCGATGGAACGGGCCATGCGGATTTACAACGGCAAACCGATGATCAATTCGGTAAGCGGCAAACAGGAGAGCATGGATGCGGTCTTTCCGCTGGTGCAAAGATACGGAGGGCTGGTCGTCTGTCTGACGCTGGATGAATCGGGGATCCCCGATTCGGCCCAGGGGCGGCTAAAGGTGGCCCAGCGGATTTTGGAAGAGGCGGCGAGCTATGGGATCGGGCCGGAGGATCTGATCTTCGACCCGCTGGCCATGACCATTTCTTCGGACAATCAGGCGGCACAGGTGACGCTGGATACCATCGGTCTGCTGAAAGAGCGGCTGGGTGTTCGGTGTTTGCTGGGTGTCTCCAACGTATCCTTTGGCCTTCCCAACCGGGAATTTATCACCGCCGCCTTTTTTACCCTGGCGTTGTCCCGGGGATTGGACGCGGCGATTCTAAATCCCTTTTCGGCGGAGATGCAGAAGGCATACCATTGTTTTTTGGCGCTGTCCGGTCAGGACCCCAACTGTCAGCGGTATATTGGCTTTGCCCAAAATCTCGTATCCCAGATTAGCGACGCTTCGCCGGCAAAAAGTCCGGTGACAGAGGCAGAGGGCTTGCAGTCCGCTATTGTGCGCGGTTTGCGGGAGGCGGCGGCCCTTTTGGCAGCCAAGGAGCTGGAAAAGGCGGATGGGCTTGCGGTCATCAACGAGCAGATTATTCCGGCGCTGGATACGGTGGGACGGGGCTTTGAGGAAAAGACCGTGTTTTTGCCGCAGCTTCTCATGAGCGCCGAAGCGGCGAAAGCGGCCTTTGACGAGGTGCGAAAAACCATGCCGGCCTCTTCGGAAAAGGGGTCCGCGGTGATCTTGGCCACGGTGAAGGGAGACATTCACGACATTGGCAAGAATATTGTAAAGGTGCTGCTGGAAAATTACGGCTATCCGGTGGTGGATCTGGGGCGGGATGTGCCGCCGGAAAAAATTCTGCAAGCTGCATTGGAAAAGGATATCCGGTTGGTGGGACTTTCCGCGCTGATGACCACCACCGTCCCGGCCATGGAGCAGACAGCGCGGCTTTTGCGTGAGAAAAAGCCGGACTGCAAAGTCGTGGTGGGAGGAGCGGTACTCACCCAGGAATATGCGGACATGATCGGCGCGGATTATTACGCCAAAAACGCCATGGAAACTGTCCGGTACGCGGAAAGGATTCTTGGAAAAACAAAATAGAGTCTTTGGTCCGAAAACCGGTTCAAGGAAAAAAGGGTCATCCGTCTCGGGGGCGGCGGCCCCTTTTTTGTACGTTTTTTCGGAATAAAAGCCGGCGATTTGGCGCATACTGCCGTTGACTTTTTTAGTAGGGCCCAGGCATGCTGTCAAGCGGATAGACGAGCTGTTGGGACCGATTTTGCCGGATTGGTATATACTAAAATCAGCAATGGAAAAGGAGAGATTACAGATGGGAGAATGGCCGCTACATCGGCTGCCGCTGGGAGAAGAAGCGGTGGTTTTAAAAATGGAAGAGGAGAACCGGCTGAGCCTTCGTCTGCGGGAGATGGGAGTCACAGAGGGGACCCGCATTTGCCGAAAGAGACAGGCGCCGCTTGGAGATCCTTCTATTTATATGGTGAGGGGGAGCGCGCTGGCGATTCGCGCACAGGATGCGGCGCATATCCTTGTCCGCCCGGTGCATATACCTGTATCGGGGGGATTTTCCGGACTGTCCCACAGATAGAAGAAAATCTGTCCCCAATCTGTTAAAGGCTGCAAGCGGGCAAAATTTCTCTGCCTGCTACAGCAAAGGGGGAACAGAAGGTGCAGAATCGGATCATTGGACTGGTTGGAAATCCCAATTGTGGAAAGACCACCCTTTTTAACCGTCTGACAGGGGCAAGACAGGTCACCGGTAACTGGCCGGGCGTGACGGTAGAACGCAAAGAAGGACAGGTGAAGGGAAAGCCTTGGACGCTGGTGGACCTGCCGGGAGCCTATTCGCTGGAAGCTTACTCGCCCGAAGAAGGGGTAACCCGTGATTTTTTACACAATACGCCGCCGGACCTGATTCTCAACATTGTGGATGCCACGGCGCTGGAGAGAAATCTCTATCTGACTTTGCAGCTGCTGGAGAGAAAAATTCCGATGGTGGTGGCGTTAAATCTATACGATCAGCTACAAAAGTCCGGTGGAAAGGTCGACTGTCAGGCGCTTTCCCAACGCTTAGGCGTGCCGGTTATCCCGTTATCGGCCAGGAGTGGAGAGAATATCGACGGTCTGATAAAGGCGCTGGAGGAGGAAAACGCCGCGCCGGTCCCGCTGGAATTTGGAAGGACGCAGCAGGAGCGGTACAAAATGATTCAAAAGCTTTTGGAGGGCGTTTATGCTTTTGGCAGCATGAAGGAGGACCGAACCGAAAAGCTGGACGATCTATTGACCGGAAAATATCTGGCGATCCCGATTTTTTTGCTGGTAATGCTTTTGATGTTCACCCTTATCTTTGGGTATCCAGGCACGAAAATGAAGGAGCTTGCAGAACAGGGCGTGCAGATTGTATCGGTTTGGCTGGGGGGACTTTTGGACCAGGCAGGTGCATCCTGGTGGGCTAAGGAGATGGTGGTAGACGGTATCTGGGCGGGGGTGGGAGGAATGCTGTCCTTTCTGCCCCAGATGGCGCTTTTATTTTTGTTTCTCTCTTTGTTGGAGGACAGCGGATACATGGCCAGAAGCGCATTTGTCATGGACCGGCTGCTGCGGAAAACGGGTCTGTCCGGCAAGGCGTTTATTCCGCTGCTGATGGGCTTTGGCTGTACGACCCCTGCGGTCATGGCGGCCCGCACCTTAGAACGGGGAGGGGAGCGGAAACTGACGGTTCTTTTGATCCCCTTTTTTTCCTGTGGGGCAAAGCTGCCGGTTTACATCCTTTTTTCAGCGGCTTTTTTTCCAAAAAGCCAAGGGCTCTTGATCTTTGGGCTATACATATTCGGGATATTGGTGGGACTTCTATGGATCCGCCTGGTTAGCGACAGATGCAAAGAGGGAGATCCCCCTTTTTTGATGGAGATGCCGCCTTACAGGCTGCCGACCTTGTCGGGGACGCTGCGTCATCTTTGGGACAAATGCCGGGGATTTGTGGGCAAAGCCGGAACGGTGATTGTACTTTTAAGTGCGCTGATCTGGCTGCTGCAGCATCTGACCTTTTCGTTAGACTGGACCAATCAAACCAGCATCAGCATTTTCGGTATGATCGGTGACTGGCTGGCGCCGCTGTTTGTGCCGTTGGGATTCGGAAACTGGCAAGCGGCTGTGTCGCTGCTGGCGGGCATTGTCGCCAAGGAGGCGGTAGTCAGCTCCATGGCGTCGCTGTACGCGTACGGAAATGCAGCAGGACTCAGCGCCGCCTTGCAAGGGGCTTTTACCCAGGCATCGGCTCTATCTTTTCTGGTTTTTGTGCTTTTGTATATGCCCTGCATGGCGGCCTTTGCCACCATCCGGCGTGAGCTGGAAAGCTGGAAGGAGGCGCTTTTGGCCATGGCAGGACAAACGGTCTTGGCTTGGATTTCCGCCTTTGTGGTGTACCGAATCGCCTTGCTTTTCTGGCCCGTTTGACAATCTGTCGCAGGAAGTTTTTGCCGAAATCTACAAAAGAAGCGGGAATAAGATGAGATTTTTTCTGATTGTGTAAAGAAAAAAACCTTGACTCTTTTGGCCTTTTTCGGTATAATGTCCCTGTAAATTGTAAAGAAGTAACCTTTACATACTGCTGTGAGAATGGGGCAAAGGAGAGATTTGGATGAAAAATCTGGATATTTCGGTGCTGCTCGATTTTTACGGCGATATGCTTACCGAAAAGCAGCGGGAGGTTATCGACTTTTATTATAACGAGGATCTTTCTCTGTCGGAGATCGGCGAGTTCGAGGGGATCACCCGCCAGGGCGTTCGGGATTCGATTAAGCGCGGCGAGGCGGTGCTGCTGGAAATGGAGGAGCGCTTAGGGCTTGCCAAGCGTTTTCGAAAAATGCAGGAGGGCATTGGGCAGATTGTCCAATGCGCCCAGGACATCAGCTTTTACAACAGGGAGTATCAATACTCCCGCACCATAGAGGAAAAGGCGGAGCAGATCATCCGTCTGGCAAAAGAACTGGATGAATAGAGGTTGACCAATGGCGTTTGAAGGGTTATCGGGTAAATTATCGGCGGCGTTTAAAAAGCTGCGTTCCAAGGGAAAGCTGACCGAGGCCGATGTAAAAGAGGCGATGCGAGAGGTCCGCTTGGCTTTGTTAGAGGCGGACGTAAACTACAAGGTGACCAAGGATTTTATCGCTTCGGTTACCGAAAAGGCGATTGGTTCCCAGGTGTTGGAGAGCCTGACACCCGCGCAGCATGTCATTAAGATTGTCAACGAGGAATTGTCCGCTTTGATGGGAACGGAGCAGGCGCGCATCAACATATCCTCCAAGATTCCCACCATTATCATGATGTGCGGCTTGCAGGGATCGGGTAAAACCACCCATTCGGGCAAGCTGGCGCTTCACTTTAAAAAGCAGGGAAAGCGTCCGCTTTTGGTTGCCTGCGACATCTACCGGCCGGCTGCCATTGAGCAATTGAAGGTGGTGGGCAAAAAGGTGGATGTCCCGGTATTTGAGATGGGACAGGCTGATCCGGTGGAAATTGCCCGCAAGGCGGTGGCTCACGCCAAGGACTACGGCCGGGACATTGTTATTTTGGACACGGCCGGGCGGCTGCATATTGATGAGGAGCTGATGGCGGAGCTCCAGCGGGTCAAGGATGAGGTAAAGCCAAACGAAATCCTTTTGGTGCTGGACGCCATGACCGGTCAGGACGCGGTAAACGTGGCCAAATCCTTTGACGAAGCCTTGGAAATCGACGGCGCGGTTTTAACCAAGCTGGACGGCGACACCCGCGGCGGCGCGGCACTGTCCATTCGTGCGGTGACCGGAAAGCCCATTAAATTTGTAGGTATGGGCGAAAAGCTGGAGGATCTGGAGCCGTTTTTCCCGGACCGGATGGCTTCCCGAATTCTGGGCATGGGCGATGTGCTGACTTTAATTGACAAAGCACAGGAACAGTTTGATGAAAAGCAGGCGGCGAAAACAGCGCAGCGTTTAAAGGAAAACAAATTTGATTTAAACGATCTGCTGGACCAGATGCAGCAGTTAAAAAAGATGGGTCCTTTGCAGCAGGTAATGTCCATGCTGCCGGGACAAAAAATGCAGTTAAAGGATGAGGACGCCGAGAAAGGCGAGGCGGAACTGCGCCGCATGGAGGCGATCATCACCTCCATGACCGCAAAGGAGCGGGAAAAGCCCTCGCTAATCAACCCTTCCCGCAAGCGGCGGATTGCCGCGGGAAGCGGCACCAGGGTGGAGGACGTCAATCGGGTGCTGCGGCAGTATGAGCAGATGCAGAAGATGCTCAAGCAGTTTTCCAATCCGGGCAAGATGAGCAAAAAGCTGCGCCGCATGGGCGGCATGCCTGGTATGGGCGGAGCGCCTGGCGGCGGATTCCCTTTTATGTAATTTTGGTATCAACCGGCTGACCGGTCAGTATACAATCAAAATGTATGGAGGTGACAGACATGGCTGTTAAAATAAGACTGCGCAGAATGGGCGCTAAAAAAGCTCCCTTCTACCGCATTGTTGTAGCGGATTCCAGATATCCCAGAGACGGCAGATTCATTGAGGAAGTCGGCTATTATGATCCGACAAAAGAACCTTCCGTTATCAAGGTTGATGAGGAAAAAGCGAAAAAATGGATTTCCAACGGCGCACAACCTACCGATACTGTGAAATCCCTGCTGAAAATTGCCGGCGTGCTCTAATCGGTGAAAGGTGATAGGCTATGGAAGAACTGTTAGTGACAATCGCAAAAGGCCTTGTGGAAGACAAGGGCGCGGTTTCTGTTACTGCCGACGCTCCTGACGAGGATGGGATCGTTGTATACCATCTGCATGTAGGCGCTGACGATATGGGCAGAGTTATCGGCAAACAGGGCAGGATTGCCAAATCAATCCGCTCGGTGATGAAGGCTGCCGCTACTCGGCAAGGGACAAAAATAGCGGTAGAAATCGATTAGAATTGCTTACAAAGGCCGAAAGGGACTGTAATAAAAGGGCAGGCGGTATATCCGAATATCCCTTTTTTGCAGTCTCGTTTTGTTTTGGCGGGCAATTTGCCAAGGAGATTTTGTATGAAAAAAAAATTTCTGGAGATTGGGAAAATTGTAACCACCCATGGCGTGATGGGAGAGGTTAAGGTCTATCCCTGGTGCGATACACCGGATTTTTTAGCCGAATTTTCCCGTCTTTATCTGCATAAAGGGAAGGATCCGGTTTTGGTGCAGCGGGCGCGGGTCCAAAAGAACATGGTCCTGATGAAACTCGAAGGGACCGACACGATGGAGGCGGCGCAGGCTCTGCGGGGTCAGATTTTGTATGCGGACCGGGCGGACATGCCGCTTGAAGAGGGAGAATATTTTATACAGGACCTAATTGGTCTGTCGGTTGTGGATGCAGATACCGGAGAAGAATACGGGGTTTTAAGCGATGTTTCCCAAACCGGCGCCAATGATGTCTACCATATCCAAAAGCCTGGAGAGGCGGAAAAGCTTATTCCGGCTATTAAAGAGGTGGTCATTCAAACGGATATTGACGGCGGTGTGATGAAGATCCGCCCGTTGAAAGGATTGTTCGGAGATGCGGATTGATATTGCGACATTATTCCCCGACATGTGTGAGGCGGTGCTTGGGGAGAGCATTATTGGCCGGGCCAGAAAAGCGGGATTGATTGAGGTGTTTTGCCACAATATCCGGGACTATACCCAGGACAAGCACCGGCGGGTAGACGATACCCCATACGGCGGCGGAATGGGGATGGTCATGCAGGCGGACCCGATTTTTCGCTGTTACGAGGCGGTGTGCAAACAGCTTCCCCAAAAGCCCAGGGTGATCTACCTTTCCCCTCAGGGAAAGGTACTGACCCAGCAGCTTGCGGTGTCCTACTCCAAAGAAGACTATCTGTTTTTGCTCTGTGGACATTATGAAGGGGTGGACGAGCGGATTTTGGAAGAGATTGTGGACGAAGAGCTATCTATCGGCGATTATGTGCTCACCGGCGGAGAACTGCCCGCGTTGGTCTTTGTGGACACGGTCGGCCGTTTGTGTGAAGGGGTGCTGGCGGACGAATCCTGCTTTATGGATGAAAGCCATTTTAACGGTTTGCTGGAGTATCCCCAATATTCCCGGCCGGCGGTATGGCACGGGAAAGAGGTGCCGGCTGTTCTGCTCAGCGGGCATCATGCAAATATCGAAAGCTGGCGGAAGGAACAGTCCTTACTGCGGACCCGGCAAAAGCGGCCGGATCTGCTAAAAAAAGCGGAGAAAAAGGGGTGAGCGTCCCGGCTGTGGAACGCGCGCTTCGGCGGCCTTGACAAATATGGTATAATAATGACAAATAGTTACTAGGTACAATTTTTATAGCCCTTTTATGGGCTGGCTGATACCCTTTGCGTTTTGTACGCATAGCATAATAAAGGACGCTGGAATTGTGTATTCCTGATAAGGAGATGCTTATGAAAAAAGTTATTGGAGTTTATTTGCTTTTGCAGGCGATCATTAGAGGAGGATGTCTTTTTCTAAGCCTGCGGAGCGATGAATCCTTTCTGCCGATTGTTGTGCTGATCACCTGTGTTTTGTTAATCGCGGGAGCGATATACATGGTTGTACTGACCTTTTTGGACAAGGCGAGACTTCGCCAGCTTTCCCGGTTTTTTGTCTGTTCCATTGCAGTGACGGTGTTCAACATCGTTTTTATGTTTTTCCAGCCGGTGGAGATGATTCCAACCGACAGTTGGGTGACCGGCAATCTGTTCGATATTTTGGTGGCGCTGGTGATTCTGTACTATATCACGCGCCAAAAGTATTATATCCGCGCCAAGTATGTTTCGGGCGGAGCGCCGGCAGACGGGGACAACGCGGGTTCTCCTGGGCAGAAAGCCCGGCCGACTACCTGAGCCTGCATGCGACTTTAGCGTTAAGGGTCTTCCCTTTAGGGGAAGGCCCTCACTTTTTTTGTCTGGCCGGCATAGAATAAGGTATCTTACATATGACAGGCGGGAGAAAGATGCCAATTTTGCTGTTTATAGAAATTTGTCTGACCGGCATAGGTGCATGGGCGCTGGTAATGCTTTTATACCGGCTGTTTCTGATGCCGGCGAAAAAGGACTTTATGCCGTTGGTGCTGCCGGTAAAAGGCGGCGCAGACTCGGTCGAAGGCCGGCTGCGTTGGGCTTGTTGGCAGGCGAGGCTCGGGGGAAGGTACGGGCTTTTGTACATTCTGGACTGCGGGATGGGAGAAGAGACCGCCCAGATCTGCCGCAGGTTTGCCCGGGAAAACGGAAATGTCGAAATGGGGGACATTAAAATGCTGGAACGGCGGCTTACTGGTGAAGATGATTGCAACGAAAAGGAAAGTGTAGTATACTAAAGAAAAATGCGCGGGCGGCCTTTCGCCTGCTTGAGGGACTATGGAAACACAGGAATATATCCGGCTGACCGGCACGGTGGAACACATTGTTTACCAGAAGGAAGAGAGCGGTTTTACCGTTTTGGAGCTGGCGTCCGGCGGGGAGCTCATCACGGTAGTGGGTGAAATGCCCGGTGTAGCCGAAGGAGAAGAGCTGGTTCTCACCGGGAACTATGTGGCGCATCCGACCTTTGGGAGTCAGTTCCGTGTATCTCTTTACGAACGGCAACTGCCTGCGACAGCAGGTGCGATTTATAAATATCTAGCGGCAGGCGCGATCAAGGGGATTGGGCCTGCTTTGGCGCGCCGCATTGTGGATCGGTTCGGAGAAGATACGCTGGAGGTCATGGAAAAGGAGCCGGATCAGCTGTGCCAGGTCAAAGGCGTATCCAAGCGGAAGGCGGAGGAAATCGCACAGGAATTCAAGCGGATTTTCGGTGTGCGTGCGGTCATGCTCTTTTTGGCGAAGTATCAGATTCATTCCGCTATCTGTGTTCGGGTGTGGAAAAAATGGGCGGCAACGGCGGTGGATGTGATTCGGGAAAATCCATATGTACTATGCCGGGCAGACATCGGGCTGGATTTTGAGCAGGCGGACGGCATTGCCCGGTCAATGGACATTTTGGCAGACGACCCGCGCCGGGTGAAAGCGGGCATACAGTTTGTGCTCAGTCACAATTTAAGCAACGGACACACCTGCTTGCCGGAACAGACGTTATTGAAGGTAGCACAGACGCTGTTAGGGGTGGAACAGGATGCGCTGGAATCCGGTCTGGAGGATTTATCGAGGGAAGACGATTTGGTCATTTGCAGCTGTGGCGGCCGGGATTTCGTCTTTTTGCCGGAATTATATGCTGCCGAAACGTATATTGCCGGCCGGCTGTCCCTGATTTTGTCCTCCTACCCAGATCTGGGCGAGGTATATGACCAGCAGATTGACGCTTTACAAGAAGAGCTGGGCATTGTTTATGAATCCCGCCAGCGCCGGGCGGTGACCATGGCGCTAAACAACGGGGTATTTATCCTGACCGGCGGTCCCGGCACCGGCAAGACCACCATCATCAACGCGATTATTGAGCTATTTGAGCAGCGCGGAGAGAAGGTGATGTTGGCGGCTCCTACCGGTCGGGCGGCAAAGCGGATGAGCGAGCTGACCGGCCATCAGGCAAAGACCATTCACCGGCTGCTGGAGGTGGATTTTCGAGAAGTGGGCATGTCGGTATTTAAGCGGGATGAGAGAAACACCCTGCCTGCCGATGTGATCATTGTGGACGAAATGTCCATGGTGGATACACTTTTATTTCAAAGCCTTTTGCGGGCCATGAAGCTTGGCTGCCGGTTGGTCATGGTGGGGGATACCGATCAGCTGCCGTCGGTGGGGCCGGGAAATGTATTAAAGGATCTGATTGAAGCGGACGTGATTCCAACGGTGCATTTGCAGGAGATTTTCCGTCAGGCTGCCGAGAGTCTGATCGTCACCAACGCCCACGCTATTGTAAGGGGAGAACAGCCGGATTTAAACAGCCGGGACAGGGACTTTTTCTATCTGGCAGGCGGTGGGTACGCGGCGGTGACTGAGACGCTTTTGGACATGGTGCAGCGGCGCTTGCCGCGGCAATACGGCTTTTCGCCCATGACCGATATTCAGGTGCTGTGTCCCAGCAGAATGGGGCAGCTGGGCACAATGGAGCTGAACCGGCGGCTACAGGAAAGGCTGAATCCGCCGTCTTCGGACAAGCCGGAGGTAAAAATTTTCGCGAATCTCTTTCGTTTGGGCGATAAGGTAATGCAAATTAAAAATAATTATGATATCATATGGAAAAAGGATGACGGAGAAAATGGAGCCGGCGTTTTTAACGGTGATATTGGAGAAATCCTTTTGATTGACAAGGGGCAGGGAATCATCAAGATCCGGTATGATGACCGGGTGGCCGACTATTCGTCCGAAATGATGTCCGAGCTGGAGCTGGCCTATGCGGTAACGGTGCATAAAAGTCAAGGGAGCGAATTCCCCTGTGTGGTTCTGTCGTTGGATTCGCCCAACCGAAAGCTTTATTACCGCAATCTTTTATACACGGCGGTAACCCGGGCAAAACAGCTTTTGCTGATTATGGGAAATCCCCGGTCGCTGCCGGCGATGGTGGAGAACAACCGCAAAACCCTGCGCTATACCAATTTGGCTGGTTTTTTAGTCGAACAGACCCAGGGATGAGGTGATCCGATATGGGGAAAAAAGGCTTTTCGCCTATTCAGTTTCTAATCGGGCTTTTGTTTCCGCACCGTTGTTTGTGCTGTGGAGAATTGTGCGGCTCTTCGCTATTATGCGAAAGGTGCGCTGCGCAGCTTTATGCAGTAGGACAAGACTCCTGCCGGTTTTGTGGGCGAGATCGGGACCGCTGCCGCTGTCAGTACGGCAAAAACCTGCTGTTTGAGCAGGCGGTCAGCGCGTATTATTACGAGGGAACCGGCCGGACGCTGCTACAGCGGTTTAAGTTTTATGGCGATACAGCCTGTTATGATCAGGTGCTGGCGCCTCATTTTCTAAAGCGGGTGACTGCCGCGTTTCGGGATATTCCTTTTGACTGGGTGATCCCGGTTCCCATGTACGAAAAAGAAAAGGATCGTTTTGACCAAACGCTTTATCTGGCAAAATCCTTGTCAAAGGCGATGGGAATTCCATGCCGGACGGATTTGTTGAAGAAAGTCCGGAAAACGCCGCCACAGCATCGGCAAAGAGCGGAAAAAAGAGGAGAAAATGTAAAAGACGCCTTTTTGTCCTGTAAGAAAAACGAACTGCAAGGGGTTTGTATTTTGTTGGTGGACGATGTGGCAACCACCTTTTCCACCTTGAACGAATGCGCCGCTACTTTAAAAGAGGCTGGCGCTGACCGGATTTTATGCGTTTCTTTAATGACTACGGCAGGAAAAAACAAAAACCGGGAGGAATACCATGGGCGAAATGACGACCGATATCGGGATTGATTTGGGAACAGCGACCGTTATTATTTATGTAAAGGGAAAAGGGATCGTATTAAAAGAGCCGTCGGTTGCAGCGTATGACACCCGCTCCGGCAAGGTGACCTGTGTAGGCCGGGAGGCCTATGAGATGATTGGGCGGACGCCGGATCGGATCAAGGCGGTAAGACCGCTGGATCAGGGCGTGATTTCGGACAATGAGATGTGCGAAAAAATGTTGCAGCTTTTTTTGAAAAAAATCTATAAAAATGCGCTGTTAAAGCCGCGAGTCGCTTTGTGTGTCCCATCGGCTATCACCGATGTGGAGTCCCGCGCGGTAGTAGAAGTAGCGGTGAAGGCGGGTGCGCGGAAGGTCTATCTGATCGAGGAGCCGGTGGCGGCGGCGATTGGCGCGCGGATTGATATTGCAAAACCGTCGGGACATTTGATTTTGAACGTTGGCGGCGGAACGGCGGATATTGCCGTATTGTCCCTTAAGTTTGACCAAGCGATCATCCGCTATCTGCGGGACCATTACGGACTGCTGGTAGGGGAAAAAATGGCAGAATTGGCCAAAAGGGAAATCGGCACGGTGGAGAAGAATCCTGCGAATGATGTTTTCGAGGTAAAAGGGAGAAACCTGACCACCGGTCTGCCGGAAAAACGGACGATTACGGCGGCGGAGCTGCGGCCCTGTCTGTTGGAAATTGCGGAACAAATTGTTGCGACCATGCAGGCGGTATTGGAAAGAACGCCGCCGGAGCTGGTGGGGGACATCCATACCACCGGGGCGGTGATGACCGGAGGCGGTTCTCTTTTGCGGGGGCTGGACGAATTGGTCGAAACCCGACTGCGCATTGGAGCGCAGGTGGCGGAAGCTGCGGAGGAATGCGTTGCTATCGGTACCGGGCGCTGTTTTGACTTTATTGATCAGCTGCCGGAGGATGTGATTCGGTATGGCACTAACCGATAAAGAGAAAATATTTTCCTGTGGCTCTTGCCGGGAAAAGGGTTTTCCGCTATAATGTAGCTGTATAAGGGTGATTGCCCGATCTTTCTATTTTGATTTTATGAGGTGACCGATTTGAAACATAGAAGAATAATTGCCGGGATTTTGTTGATGATGCTACTGTTTCTGTCCGGCTGCGGAAAAGGGGCTGAATCCTCCGCGCCGGAGCAGGATGCCGAACAGGCTAGCGCTCTGTTGCAGTTTGAGCTGCCACAAGCCGGCGACGATATAGTAGTGATTCGGACGAATATGGGTACGATGAAGGTGATGCTTTTTCCTGAGACGGCTCCCAAGGCTGTGGAAAATTTTGTGACCCATGCTAAGGATGGCTACTATAACGGCCTCACCTTTTACAAGGTACAAAAAAACAAGTGTCTGTATACCGGCGATCCCAAAGGAGACGGGACCGGCGGCGAGAGCATCTTCAAAGATGAAGATGGACGAGTCGTACCTTTTGAGGATGAATACTCCATGGATCTGTGGCATTTTAACGGCGCTCTTTCCATGGTGAATGACGGAGCGGAGGACAACAATGGCAGCCGTTTTTGCTTTGTACAGTCATCTAACATCAGTGCAGATACACTGTTGGAGATGAAAAGGATCGGCTTTCCCAGCAATGTGGTGATGAAATATGCCGGTGTAGGCGGCGCACCCTGGCTGGATACAAAGCAGGTTGTCTTTGCTCAGGTGTATGAAGGGCTAGAGGTACTGGATGCCATTGCGGCGGTAGAGGTGGATGAAAATGGCGTTCCGAAAGAGAATGTCGTGATCAACTCCATGTCGGTGGAAAAGTATCAGGGTTAATTGGAATTGTGACAGAAAGCAGGTGCGCAGGAAAATGGCGGCGGCGACCGACTATTTATCCAGCTGCCTGCTTTTTTCGTCGGCGGACAAAAGGCGGAAACGCATAGGTTTCGTTATCATGCCGCCCGGCGATACTGGAAAAAATGCAGCGAAAAGAGGGATTTTTGTGAAACGGATTTTCCTGATTGTTTTGGATAGCTTTGGTATTGGAAATGCGCCGGATGCCGCGGATTTCGGTGATAAGGGAAGCGATACCCTGCGGGCAGTCGCGCAGTCCAAGGCGTTTTGTGTGCCGAATCTGCAAAAGCTTGGACTTTTTCAAATCGAAGGGACGCCCGGTCCTAAGGAGGGCAATGCCGCCGGCGCTTTTGGGCGGATGACCGAGGCATCCCGGGGGAAAGACACGACCATCGGCCATTGGGAAATCGCAGGGATCCATTCTCCAAAGCCGCTGCCCGTTTATCCCCATGGATTTCCCAAACAGATAATAGAGGCGTTTGAGCAGGCGACCGGGCGGGGTGTTCTGTGTAATCGGCCTTACTCTGGGACCCAGGTCATTGCCGACTATGGAGAAGAGCATCTGAGCACCGGAAAGCTGATTGTTTACACTTCGGCGGACAGTGTATTCCAGATTGCCGCCCATGAAAAGTTGGTGCCGCCGGCGCTTTTGTATGAATACTGCCGGGCGGCGAGAAAGATTTTGACTGGAGAGAACGGCGTTGGGCGAGTAATCGCCCGTCCCTTTGACGGGGAGGCGCCTTCCTTCTTTCGGACTGCCAACCGGCATGATTTTTCGCTGCTGCCCCCTGGTCCGACCATGTTGGATGTTTTGCGTCAGGCGGGACTGGATACCATCGGCATCGGGAAGATCGGGGATATTTTTGCCGGGCAGGGAATCGCTGAAAGCATACCGACCAAGGGGAACGCGGACGGGATGAATCGGACAAAGCAGCTGTTGGACCGGGATTTTCGCGGGCTGGCGTTTATCAATCTAGTGGATTTTGACATGCTATACGGTCACCGCAACGATGTGGAGGGCTACGCGGCGGCGCTGAGCGCATTTGATCGGTGGTTGGAGGACTTCCTACCCGGGTTGGGTCAGGAGGACCTGCTCGTGATTACGGCGGACCATGGATGTGATCCCTCCACCCTCAGCACCGACCACTCCCGGGAGCGGGTGCCGCTGTTAGTTTATGGCAAAGGCGTCCAGTCCAATGTGAACCTGGGGACCAGGGAATGCTTTGGAGATATTGCCGCAACGGTGTTGGATGCGTTCGGACTGGATGGGAAAGGGATTTTCGGAACCAGCTTTTGGCCGCAGATTGCGAAGGAGGAAGCATTGTATTGAGTTGGGAGAGGTTAATTGAAAAAGCGTTTGAGGGGATGGAAAAATCCTATGCGCCCTATTCGGGTTTTCATGTAGGCGCCGCTCTTTTGGGAAAAAGCGGAAAGGTTTATACAGGATGTAATATAGAATCCTGCGCTTATACCCCTACAATCTGTGCGGAGCGGACGGCATTGGTCAAGGCGGTCAGCGAAGGGGAACGGGCTTTTCAGGCGCTGGCCATTGTTTCCAGCGTCGGAGCGGACGGCGGATACACCTCCCCCTGCGGCGTTTGCCGCCAGATGCTTTTTGAGTTTTGTGGGGAAGGCATGCCGGTGATTTTGGCTAAATCCAAGGAGGATTACCAGGTGGTTTCGTTGGGAGAGCTGCTGCCCATGGGGTTTGGTCCCGGCAAGCTGGGAAAGGAGAGAGCCGGATGCGAATGATTGATCTGATCGAGCGGAAAAAGCGGGGAAAAGAGCTGAGGGAAGAGGAGATTCGTTATTTTATCGAAGGATTCACCGACGGAAGAATCCCGGACTATCAAGCTGCGGCCTTTTTGATGGCGGTTTGTTTTACCGGCATGACCGACCGGGAGATCGCCTGGATGACCGACGCTATGGCGCGTTCCGGCGACCAAGTGGATTTATCCTCGATTCCGGGCGTTAAGGTGGATAAACACAGCACCGGCGGGGTTGGGGATAAAACGACCTTGATTTTGGCGCCGCTGGTGGCGGCCTGCGGTGTTCCGGTGGCGAAAATGAGCGGCAGAGGTTTGGGGCACACCGGCGGAACGGTGGATAAGCTGGAGGCGATCCCGGGTTTTTGCACCGCCATGAATCGGGCGGATTTTTTGCGGACCGTTCGGGAAACAGGCGCCTGCGTCGTGGGGCAATCGGGCAACCTGACGCCGGCGGATAAAAAGCTTTACGCCCTGCGGGATGTGACCGGAACGGTGGACTCGGTACCGCTGATCGCCGCGTCGGTGATGAGCAAAAAAATTGCCGCAGGGGCAGACGCCATTGTGCTGGACGTAAAATACGGCGGCGGTGCATTTATGAAAACGGCTCAGGATGCGGTCCAGCTGGCGAGGAAGATGGTGGAGATCGGCCGGGCCTGCGGACGGAAAATGGCGGCGGTCATCACCAATATGAATGTTCCGTTGGGGAACTGTATCGGCAACGGTCTGGAGGTGGCGGAGGCTATCGAGGTTTTGGAAGGGAGAGGACCGGATGATCTGCGGGAGGTTTGCCTTGTACTGGCGGCGCAGATGCTCTTTTTAGCGGGCAAGGGCGAGGTGGATATCTGCCGGCAGATGGCGCAAAAGGCTTTGGACAGCGGCAGTGCTTTGGAAAAATTCCGGCAGATGTGCGCGGCACAGGGCGGCGACCCGACCATTTTCCAAAGGCCGGAGATTTTGTACGAAAAGGCAAAGGTATATGAATTGGCGGCGCCCTGGGACGGCTGGATCCAGGAGATGGACGCCGAAGCCTGCGGACGTGCGTCGATGCTGCTGGGAGCGGGCCGGGAAACGGCGGACAGTGTCATTGATCCGGCGGCGGGAATTGTGCTGTGCCGTAAAACAGGGGATCCGGTCAAGGAAGGAGAGACCATCGCGCGGCTTTACACTGGTCGTCCTGACCAATTGGAGCAGGCAAAAAAAGAGCTTTTGGAAAGCTACAGGATCGCAGGCGAAAAACCGGATGCTGTTTTATTGGTTCATGGAGTGATTTTAGGAGAATAGCTTTTCCATTGTTGGACTGGACATTTTTTTCCGTTGGAGCTACAATGTAGGCAGAATCTGCGGCGCTTTTTTAAAAGCAGCCTTTTTGAAAGGATGATCAATATGAAAAAAATCACTGCTGATTACCATTTGCACAGTGATGTTTCACCGGACTGTAAAACGCCGATGGAGGAAAGCTGTGAGGCGGCTATTCAAAAAGGATTGACCGAGCTGGTGTTCACCGAGCATATGGAGCTGTTCAGCGCCAATTTTAAACGTTATCCGGTCGAATATATGCAGCAATACTTTGACAATCTGGCCCGCTGCCGGGAAAAATTTGCCGGCAAGCTGATTCTCAAGGCCGGCGTAGAGATGGGTCAGGGCCAGGTGGACAGGGAATGGGAAAAAACCATCATTGACCTGTTTCCCTTTGACTTTATTATTGGATCGGTCCACAAAATGGATAATGTGGATATGGGGAAAATGGCGTTTGAAGACGAGGCCCAGACGCAAAAAATTATCCGGCAGAATCTGGAATATCTTTGGGAACTGGTAGACACCTGCGATTTTGATTCGCTGGGCCATGTGGACCTGGTCAAGCGCTATGCGGCCAACCATGGAATCAAGGTGGATCTGGCCGATTACCCGGATCTGCTCGCCCCTATTCTACATCGTTTGGCGGAGCGGGGAAAAGCGCTGGAGATTAACACCTCCGGCATTCGGCAGTCACCCAAAGAGGCGCTACCGTCGATAAAAATTTTGAAAATGTTTAAAGAGGCGGGAGGCCGCTATCTGACCGTTGGGTCGGACGCCCACTTGGCGCAGGATGTGGGCGCGGATTTTGACACGGCCCGGGATATGGCGCTGGAAGCAGGATTTCGGCACATCGCCTTATATGAGCAGCGCAAGCCGATTTTAGTCGCTATTGACGAATAACAGGGGAGGAGAAAATCTATGTATCGTTACGAAGCGAAGCTCAGGCAGTTTTTTAGCCAAAACCAGCAGGAGCTGATTGACTTAATGGTTACGATCTGCCAGATTCCGGCTCCGTCTAACCATGAGGAAAAGCGGGCGGCTTTTTGCAAAGAATGGTTGGAAAAGATCGGGGCGAAAGATGTGACCATCGACAAGGCGCTGAATGTCATTTGTCCCATGAATTGTGAGGGTTCTGACGAGATTGTGGCGGTAATGGCCCATTCGGACACGGTGTTTCCCGATTTAGAGCCGATGCCTTTGCGCATGGAAGAGGGGAAGATTTTTTCCCCCGGCATTGGGGATGACACGGCCAACGTGGCGATTATGCTGATGATTGTAAAATTTATTTTGGAAAATCACCTGAGTCCCAAGGGCGCAATGATGTTTGTGGTGGATTCGGGAGAGGAGGGCCTTGGGAATCTAAAGGGATGCCGCCAGGTGATGGAGGATTATGCCGGAAGGATTAAAGAGGTCATTGCTCTGGACGGAACCTTTACCTCCATGGTCACCGGCGCGGTCGGCTCGATGCGATATCGGGTAGAGGTACTGACCGAAGGGGGACACTCCTACGGACATTTTGGCAACCGCAACGCAATCCATCTTTTGGCCTCTATGATTGGTACGCTTTATAATATGAAGGTGCCGGAGGGGGGACGCACCACCTATAACGTGGGAACGATTGAAGGCGGGACGTCGGTAAACACCATCGCCCAGCAGGCCAGCATGCTGTATGAGTTTCGCTCCGACTGCAAGGAAAGCTTGGAGACGATGGATCGGTTTTTCCAAAGTGTGGTGGAGAGTTATCGGGCCATGGGTATAACGGTCAATGTAGAGCTGTTGGGATTGCGTCCCTGCACCGGTAAGGTCGATCCGGCGAAGCAGGCGGATTTGATCGAGCGCTGCCGCCAGGTGATGACCTATTATACCGGGGAAAAGGAGATCGGCACCGGCGCTGCTTCCACCGACTGCAACATACCTCTGTCCCTGGGGATTCCGGCGGTATGCTTTGGCGGATATATAGGTCATAAAGGACATACCCGACAGGAATTTGTGGAGCTGGACAGTCTACAGACCGGCCCGCTTGTGGTTGGCACTGTTTTATCTGAATATTTTCAGTAATCCCCCAAAAATTGGCGGACGCGTTAAGGCCCTTGGTTTTTCCAAGGGCTTTTTCTATGGAAAAAAATCGAATGAATGAAGGGATACAAAGCCATTTTTTTCGACAGACCTTTGCTTTTTCCATGGTTTACCACTGTACAAATCTGTCACTTTATGCAATAATTTTGTAAAAAGTGGCCGTAATCTCTTGCTATTATTTCGCATACAGTATAAAATTAAAAAGAGATACCGAAGGGTATCTCCATAGGAGGACGAAAATGAAACGAATCAGACAATACACCAGCACCGTGCTGGCGGCAGTTTTTCTGTTGCTGTCTTTTTCCGGTTGTGCAAACCAAACAGACAGCTCGCTTCCGGCGCCGCAGATGGTACTGAGAGAAGGGACGGTGCTTTCTCAGCAGGAAAGCTTCGAAAGCTCTCAGGGAAGCGGCGAGACGCCGTCCTCCTCCGATCCGACGGTTCTTTCTTCTCAGGCGGCTGTGTCTTCGCAAGGCTCTTCTGTGCCGGCGTCTTCCTCACAGCCGGCGGGACAATCCTCTGTCAGCCAGGCGCCGTCCTCTGCGCAGAGCAGCGTTTCGTCCAGCAGCGCCGCTTCTTCGGCACCTTCCAATTCTTCGGTTAGCTCCAGTGTGCCGGAGAGCTCCGATATATCCAGCAGTAAGCCGGCAAGCTCCGGCGGGCAGGAGAGTTCTCCTTCCGGGTCTGGCAATTACAGTGGGGATGAATACCGGGCGGTATGGTTTTCCTATCTGGATATCTCGGGTATGCTGAAGGGACAGGGTGAATCGGCTTTTCGAGGCAACATCCGGGCGGCTTTTCAAAAAATTTCTGATTTAGGCTGTAATGTGGCCATTGTACAGGTCAGACCTTTTGGAGATGCGTTGTACAAATCGGATTATTTTCCCTGGTCTTATCTGTGCACCGGTACTGAGGGACAGGATCCAGGATACGATCCGCTGAAGGTTATGATTGGCGAAGCAAGAAGCCTGGGTCTGGAAATCGAAGCCTGGGTAAACCCCTATAGAATTCGCCCGTCGGGAAACAAGAATGCCCTTTGCGATTCCAATATCGCCAGCCAATGGGAGGATGAAGAAGAGGACTATGTAATCCGTTATGGCGGCGGTATTTATTACAATCCTGCACGACCCGAGGTGCGGGAATTGATTGTGGACGGTGTGCGGGAGCTGGCGGAAAACTACGATCTGGACGGCATTCACTTTGACGATTACTTCTATCCTTCGCCGGACGACAGCTTTGACAGCACCGCGTATAAAGAGTATAAAAATGGCGGCGGTTCCCTTGGCTTGGGAGACTGGCGGCGGGAAAACGTCAACATTCTCATTCGGGACGTTTATGCGGCCATTAAAGCGGCGGATTCGTCGATTCGCTTTGGCGTAAGTCCCCAGGGGAATACTTCGAACAATTATAACACGCAGTACATAGATGTGGATAAGTGGCTATCCAATAAGGGGTATGTGGATTATATCTGTCCCCAGATTTATTTTGGCTTTAACAACGCGACCTCGCCTTATAAACAGACGGTTGCGTTGTGGAATAACAAAATCAAGGTTTCCGGCATTTCTCTTTATATAGGTCTTGCGCCTTATAAAATTGGATTGACGGACACCTGGGCTGGAAGCGGAAAAAATGAATGGGTTACCGATTCATCTATTTTAGCCCGTCAGGTACAATCCGCCAGAGACTATAAACAATACGGTGGATTCGCTTTGTTCCGGTATGCGTCCCTATTCGCGCCGGATTCGTCGGTAAAGAGCCAGGTGGAAAAAGAGAAAAACGCTTTGGCAGACGTTTTATAAAATCAGGGAAAAGGAGAGATGCGGCAAACAGCCGCAGGGGGAGGAGCCAATATGGCCTATTTGCTGAACAACAAAAAGATTTTTGGGATTATCATCGGCATTTTGTTGGCGGTTATTACACTGACGGTCACGGTTGTGGCGGTGGTGGTAAATACGCCGGAAAAAAGTCCGGTTGACCAGATCAGCCAGAGCGAGGTTGAATCGTCCCAGGAGGAGCCGGCTGAAAGTGAGCCGCCGGTCGATCCGGTCGAAGAGCCGGACACAAACACGCCGGACACAACGCCGGTTGTATTCCGCAGCCCGGACGAGATGCGTGGCGTATGGTTGGTCCCAGGTACAGATTTTTTGACCAATCTAAGTGATAGCTCTGACACAATTAAGGCGGCAATTGACAAAGCGATTTCCGATGCGAAAAATCTGATGATGAACACCATTATCATTGATTCGGTTTACGGTGATTACGTTTTGTATAAAAGCGGTACGGCGGCCAGCGTTCCCACCGATTTTGACCTGATGGAATACATCATTGCAAAATGTCGGGAGAACAATC
Organism: uncultured Oscillospiraceae bacterium; assembly: GCA_910587335.1. GTDB lineage: Bacteria > Bacillota > Clostridia > Oscillospirales > Ruminococcaceae > UBA3818. Next base: position 80,436 of record CAJUMG010000004.1, on the reverse strand, counting down.
TGTATGTATACGCCACCTTTGATGTGCTGAAGGTGGAACAGGACGGAAAAAATGTGGCGGCCGACAAGGCGGACGCGGCGAATTTAAGCGCGATAGCCGAGAATGCCAAGGCGTTTGCGCAAAAATATGATTTGGACGGTGTGTTATTAGATAATTACTATCTTGCTTCCGGCGGCAGTGGGACGGCGTATGCCTCCTACCTGAGCATTGGCGGCGGCATGGGATTTGAAAATTACATGTACAGCTCTACCCAATCCGCTATGCAGACAGTAGTGGACGCGTTCCACCAGGGACGGCGCAGCATTCAGGTGGGACTTTTGTCCGACGCGGTATGGGCGAATAAATCGACCAATGAAGCGGGGTCGGATACCTCCGCCAGTTTTCAGGCGCTGACCAACGGTTATGCGGACACCAAGCGCTTTGTGGAGGAAGGATATTACGATTTTATCGCGGTAAAAGCGTTTGCCTCCAGAAGCAATTCCGCTACGCCTTTTGCCACGGTTGTGAAATGGTGGGCGGCACTGGCACAGGAAAAAAATATTCCTCTGTATGCGGTGCAGGCTTCCAGTAAGGCTGTGTCTACCGAATCGGGCTGGACAAGCCCCACCGAGTTGACCGAGCAGGTTATGGCGGCTCGGGAAGTAGCGGGATATAAAGGCAGCATGTTCGATTCTTTGGGCCGCCTGAAAGCGGATCCCCAGGGCAGCACGGCCGCCCTGCAAAAGCTGTTTAATGAAGAGCTGGATGTGGAATATTTTGCCACGAAGCTGGAGATCGCAAAGCCGAAGGAAACGACCTTTACGACCTATGAGCCTACGGTTGTGTTCAGCGGCTCTTCCGATCCGTATTTTGACGCGATTTTCAACGGCGAAAAGCTGGAACGGGATAAAAACGGTTACTTCAGCTTGGAGCTGGAATTAAAACCGGGACTGAACACCTTTACCTTTAAACATAAAGATCAATCTGTAACATATAACATCACACGGGTGGTAAAAGTTTTGGAGAGCATTTCTCCCCAAGGGAATCTGACCGTCAACGGCGGTACGGAGGTCACGGTTTCGGCTATGGCGTACAAGGACGCGCAGGTCACTGCGACCTTGGGCGGACAATCTATCCAACTGACCCGTGATACGGCGGACGATGATTCGACCGACAAGGATACAAACTTTGTAAAATTCAGTGGGAAATTTACCGTTCCGGCGGGAACATCTTCGGCGCAAAAGCTGGGGAATGTCAACATTTCCGCCACCTGGAGCGGTGTGACAGATACTTTGCAAGGCGCGTATGTAACGGTTAACAAAAAAGTGCAGATTAGCGATGGGGTGCTGGTACAGGTGACGGCTGCCCAGGCGGAAACCTTCCCAGACAGCACATTGGATGATCTGTCGCAGCCTTCTTATTTCCCGCTTTGTAAGGGAAGCTTGGACTTTGTGGTAGGCGACGAGCTGATCTACAAAGAGGGAAGTACGACCTACTCTTATTACAATTTGGCTTCCGGGCGGCGGGTGTATTCGAAGGATATTACCACAGTGGGCGGATCGTTGGAGCAGAATGTGATCTCCGGCCTACAGGTGGTCAGCGACAGCGGACACACCTATGTCAAGCTGAAAATGTCTCAGAATGCGGCCTATACCTTCCAGTATTCTTCCAGTGCGATTACGATTGATTTCCATTATACCGACGAGGTTCCGGAGGATCTGAGCTTGTCGAAAAACCCGCTGTTCAGTTCCGCAACCTGGAACGGAAGCACCCTGAAGCTGAAGCTAAAAGGCGGATTTTTAGGCTACAAGGCTTATTATGAGTCGGATACCGGCTATCTGGTTTTCCAGTGCAACAACCCGCCGGCTTCTATGAGCAGCGCCAGAATTGTCATTGATCCTGGTCATTGCAATACCGATCCAGGAGCTTTGGGATTTTTGCCCAATAATAATGAATACGAAGTCAATTTGGCCATTTCCAAATACCTCAAAGCTGAGCTGGAAGCGATGGGCGCCTATGTTTACATGAATAACACCACCAATGGTAAGGTGGAGCTATGGACCCGGATGAGCAACGGTAAGAGCGCTGACCCGCACCTACTGATTAGTGTACACGCCAATTCCGCCACCAGCCAGTCTGCCAAGGGATCGGAGGCGTACTACTTCAACGCATTCTCCAGCGATTTTGCGGCTAAGGCCAGCTCTGCTACGGCCGATGCGCTTGGCACCGGAAATCGCGGTGCCAAATTTGGGCGGTTCTATATGACCCGTGACAGCGAATTCCCGGCGATTTTGTTAGAGACGGGATTTGTATCCAATCAAGATGAGTATACAAAGCTGATCACGCCGGATTATCAAAAATCCATCGCCTCTTCGGTGGCGTCGGCGATCAAGTCCTTCTTGTCCTCGATGGGGATGGGGAATGTAGCGACCGGAACCCAGTCGGTAGGCGATATGGCGGGCGGTTCTTCCGTAGCGGTAAGCGATATTTCGCTGGATCCGTCCAAAGCGACGATTCAAGCAGGAGAAACACTGACTCTGGCAGCGACGATTAAACCGGAAAACGCGACCAACAAACAAATTAGCTGGACCAGCTCGGATGAATCGGTAGCAACGGTCGATGCCAATGGTGTAGTAACCGGTAAAAAAGAAGGCTCTGTCAATATTACGGCCAAGACGGCCGATGGGGAAAAGACCGCTACCTGTAAAGTAACCGTAAAGGGTACTGCTGCTTCGGTCAGTCTTGATAAGACGGAAATGAGCATGAAGGTAGGCGATATCTATCGGCTAACGGCTACAGCGACCGGTGGAAGCGGCGTGATCACCTATACCTGGAGCACCGATAAAGAGGGCGTTGTAAAGGTGGATTCCAGCGGCAAGGTGGAGGCGCTGAAGGAAGGAACCGTGACCATTACGGTGAAGGCCAACAACGGGGCGACGACTACCTGTAAGGTTACCGTCTCCAGCTCCTCGACATCCTCTAGTCTGCCTGACTCTTCCAGTTCCTCCAGTTCTTCTAGCTCTTCCGGTTCCTCTAGTATCTCCAGTTCTTCCAGCAGCCAGAGCAGCAGTTCTTCTTCTATCAGCTCGTCGGCTCCTTCGCTGGAGATTACTCCAGACAAAGAAACTGTTTCGATCAAGCAGGGAGAAAGTGAGAAGCTGACCTATCAAGTGGGACCTGACAGCGCGGCTAAGCCAAAGGTTTCCTTTAAAAGCGACAATGAAGAGGTTGTAACAGTAAATGAAGACGGTACCATTGTCGCTAAAGGAGAGGGTATAGCGACCGTAACTCTGACTGCCGAGGATGGCAGCACCTGTCAGTGGAGCATTAGGGTCATGAAGAATGTTTCCGTTTGGGGTTAGCAAGCGGGGAAAAACAAAATTCTAGTTTAGGTTATAAAGTATACATATGGGTAAAGGACCCTTCCTGCCAGGAAGAGTCCTTTACGGCGTTTTGGGAAATTTGCAGCTGATGCAAATCAGGAATTTGGGGTATTCGTATATTTTGTCCTCTTTTCGCATAAGTATAGCCCAGAAAACGAAAATGGAGGCGGAAGGATGGCAGATCGTCGAGACTATGATCGGTACAGAGGAAGCAGCGCTTATCGGGCAGATGCTTACTATGGAAGAAGTCAAAATCAAAAAAGAAAAACTTCGATTCTGCCTTATCAGATCGGCGTTTGCGGTATGCTGCTTTTATGCTTACTGGGAGGCTGGCTGCTTAACAGCGATTGGTTTACCACAGGAAAACAGGTGCTGTTAGCCCAACTGAATGCTGCGGACAAAACACAGCAGGTGGAAAATATGCTGTCCGGCCTTTGGGGTCAGCAAAAAAAAGAAGAAGTGGATAACGCAGTATCGGACATTTCACAGGCTTTGCCGGAGGATAGCGAATCGGATGTTTCCGCCCAAAAGCTGGAGGAGCTATACCGTTATATTGAACAGTATGGAGGCGGTGAGGAAAAAGAGACAGAAGACTCTGTGCAGCCGACGGGGATGGGAGGATATCTGCCGGTTGCTGTGCCGGCAACGGATACAGGCAGATATCCAGCGCCGGAAGGGTGTCTTTTATCACCGGTAGCGGTAAGCGCAAAACCGCTGTTGCCCCTTAAAAAGGGGACGGTAACCAGCATCTTTGGATACCGTTTGCATCCGATTACCGACGAACTGGATTTTCATACAGGGCTTGATTTAGCAGCGGCAAAGGGGACGAGAATCAGCGCGGCGTGGCCTGGTACGGTTGAAGAGACAGGCTGGTCAGATATTTATGGGAATTACGCGCTCGTCAGCCACGGTGGTGGACTGGCGACTTTTTACGCACATTGTGATTCGGTTGTGGTAAAAGAGGGAATGCGACTGCGGCAGGGCGAACTGATCGGATATGTTGGGGAGACGGGCTGGGCGACCGGGTCGCATCTGCATTGGGAGATCCGGGTAAATGGACTGCGGGTGGACCCGGCCTGGATTTTTGGCACCCGGCAGGTATCGCAGGAGGATACGCGTGCATAGTGGTAAGAGAAAACCGGCCATACATATTTCGGTCCCCTTTGTATGCGGGTTGATTTTGTTTTTACTTTTTGACAGGACCGGCCTTGGGGGTCAGATGGTGCTGGCTGCGTTAGCCCATGAGATCGGACACCTGCTTGTGATGGTTATACTGGGAGAGCAGCCCCAATCCATTGTATTCGGCAGCTTTGGCATTCGGATGGAGCGAAAACCGGGGACGCGGCTGGCCTATCAAAAAGAAATCTGGATTTTTGCGGCGGGTCCTGCGGTTAACCTGCTGACGGCGCTGCTGTTTTTTTCCCATCCCTCTGTTTGCCGTGTTCATCTGCTCCTAGGGCTTTTTAACCTGCTTCCGGTCAGCGTTCTGGATGGGGGACAGATACTCCGATGCATCCTGCAACAGAAAATGGAAATGGCCCGGGCGGATTTTTGGAGGAAGGTGGCATCTTTATGCTGCGGAACGGCTTTGATCCTTCTGGCTTTTGCCGTATTTTGGGTAAGCGGATACAATGCGTCGCTGCTGAGCACCTCGGTCTATTTGATGTGGCTGCTGCTGGCTGGGAATGATGAGGTTTAAGGGCTTATATATTTATCATTGCATTCCGGCTCCAACTCCGATATAATAAAAAGTCAGAACCAAGAAAAATGAAAAGAACAGGAGAAACAATATGAATCCTGAGCTGGAAAAGATTTTTATGAAGCTGCAGAAGCCTGGACGATATACCGGCGGAGAACTGAACAGTGTGGTAAAGGACCCCGCTAAGGTGGATTTTCGTTTTGCTTTTTGCTTTCCGGACCTGTATGAGGTGGGAATGTCCCATTTGGGTATGAAAATTCTGTATTCTTTATACAACCGGGAAGAGAACATGTGGTGCGAGCGGGTTTTTGCGCCGGATACCGATATGGAAGCGCTCATGCGAAAAAAAGGTATTCCGCTGTTTGGACTGGAAAGCCGCGACCCTATTAAAAATTTTGACATGATCGGATTTACGCTGCAATACGAAATGTCCTATACAGCGATTTTGAATATGCTGGATTTAGCAGGAGTTCCGCTGCACAGCGCCGAGAGGACAAGCCTTGCGCCAATGGTGATAGCGGGCGGTCCCTGCGCCTGCAACCCGGAACCGTTGGCCGACTTCATCGACCTGTTCGTTTTGGGCGAAGGGGAACAGGTCAATTTAGAATTGGCCCGACTATTTTTGCAGGCGAAAAAGGAAGGGTGGAGCCGCAAAGAATATCTTGTTCGCGCCGCGCAGATCAAGGGGGTATACGTCCCGTCCCTTTATACGGTCAGCTACCGGGAGGACGGTACGATTCGTGCTGTAACACCAAAAGACGGTGCGCCGGCGGTTGTGCAAAAGCGGATTGTACAGGATCTGGACAAGATCTTTTTCCCGGACAGCT
>CAJUMG010000004.1:69276-74464 GCA_910587335.1 uncultured Oscillospiraceae bacterium | reverse complement strand
ACGCCCAGACGCTCAACCAAAATGGGTATGATCTGTGCGCCTCCACCGGCTACGACGAAATTTCCCTTTCTTCCCTGTCTACCAGCGACTATTCCCATCTGGAGGAGCTTTTAGAGGCCATGCTGCCCTGGACAGAGCGGGACAAGGTGAATTTGTCGTTGCCATCGCTGCGGATTGACAATTTTTCGCCGAGCCTGATGGAGAAGATTACCAAGGTGCGCAAAAGCGGTCTGACCTTTGCGCCGGAAGCGGGGACCCAACGGCTGCGGGATGTGATCAACAAAAATGTCACCGAAGAAGAGGTGCTGGCCACCTGCAGGACCGCCTTTGAGGGTGGGTATACCTCGGTAAAGCTCTATTTTATGATGGGGCTGCCCACCGAGACCAAGGAGGATATCGAAGGGGTGGTGGATCTGGCGCAAAAGGTGGTCGATCTGTTTTACAGTCTGCCGGACAAGCCGAAAGGAAAAGGCGTTAATGTGACGGTCAGTCTGGCCTGCTTTGTACCAAAGCCCTTTACCCCTTTTCAGTTTGAACCTCAGGATACGGAAGAGATGCTGCGGGAAAAACAGCGGCATATGGTCGGCTATAATCGGAGCAAAAAAATCAAGATCAACTACCATGAGTCCAAGACAAGCTTTTTAGAGGCGGTGCTGGCGCGGGGAGACCGGCGGCTCTGCGCTGTGGTGGAGGACGCGTGGAAAAATGGCTGCAAGCTGGACGGATGGACCGAGCACTTCAATTACGACGCTTGGATGGCCGCATTCGAGAAAAATCAAATTGACGGAGCTTTCTATGCCAATCGCACCCGGTCCTATGATGAGGTGATGCCGTGGGATCATCTGGATTTCGGCGTTAGCAAAAGCTTTTTGATTCGGGAAAATAAAAAGGCTCATGAGAATCTGTCCACCCCTAACTGCCGGGAGAAGTGTTCCGGCTGCGGGGCCAATTGCCTGATAGGAAGGAGCTGTTTTTGATGGAACCGATGCGCGTATTCTACGCAAAAACCGGAACAGCGAAATACATTTCCCATTTGGACATTAACCGCTGCTTTCAGCGGGCGATGAAGCGGGCACAGATCCCCCTTTGGTTTACCGAGGGGTTCAATCCCCACGCGTATCTGACCTTTCCTTTACCGCTGGCGCTGGGTTATGAAAGTATGTGTGAATGTGTGGATTTTCGGCTGGTGCGGCAGATGGAATCAGAGGAGATTGTCAGGCGGCTGGATGCGGTCCTGCCTATGGGGCTGAAAGCACTTCGGGCGGCTGCGCCGGTATACAAAGCGGCGGATATCGCGATGGCGGCTTACGAGGTACGGCTGGAGCTGGCGGATACCGACCCGGATCGGGCAAAACAGATTCTGGACGCTTTTTTCGCGCAGCCGCAAATTCTGGCCATAAAGCGGACCAAAAAGGGAGAAAAGGAGATCTCTTTAAAAGAGCATCTACATAACCTTTCTATTTGTGCCAAGGAAGATGGGGTGCTTTTGGCTGTGCATCTGCCGGCTGGGAATGAACAGAATATCAACCCTACGCTTGTACTGGATACCTTTGCACAGCAAACAGGGATGCTCATTGAACAAATAAAGGTGAAAAAGACGGCGGTATTGACGAAGGATGGAAAAAAATTTGCATAAATGCTTGTTTTTTTGATCCGAATATGCTAAACTGAATAAGCATTGTGTGCCGTCGTATTCCGCGACGGGAGTTGATGCCCGGCAAACATGCCGCGACATGAAAGCGGGCGGTCCTCTGTCCTTATTGCAATGGATATGAACGTCTGAAAATATGAGGAGGCAATAAAAATGGATGCTTTGAAATTGATTGCGCAGGACAGCCTGAAAAAGGAAGTTCCTTCTTTCGAGGTGGGCGACTCGGTTAGAGTCCATGTAAAGATTAAAGAAGGCGACAGAGAGAGAATTCAGGTATTTGAGGGCACTGTAATCGCGAAAAAACATGGCGGTGTCGCTGAGACCTTTACCGTTCGCCGTCTGTCCCATGGCTGTGGAGTGGAAAGAGTGTTCCCGCTCCATTCCCCGAATGTAGAGAAGGTGGAGATCATCCGTCAGGGTCGGGTTCGCCGCGCGAAGCTTTACTACCTCAGAGACAGAGTGGGCAAGGCCGCGAAGGTCAAATCCAGAATCAGATAAAATTTTTCGAAGATCAGAAGCCGGCGCCGGTTTGGCGCTGGCTTTTGCTTTGTAGGCAAAAATATGTAAATTTTACAAATTATTCAGTTTTCCCCTTTGGGGAGCGGTGGAAGAAAAAAAGAGCTTGTGCTATAATATTCCTTTAGAAAAATACTTTGGAGAAATATTTTCCCTTTCCAAGATGTTTCCTTTATTTTATGGGACAGAATAAATGTGGATCATTACAGCCGCTTTGCCGGCAGAATGGAGTTAGACCAATGAGCAACCATCTGAAACGAATGAAAATAGGAGAGGGTGTGTATTTTACCGCCATCACCGATCCCAAATTTAAATCCAACCGGATTTCTGTCAATCTTCTGCTTCCGTTGGACGAACAGACGGCAGCCAATCGGGCAATTGTTCCGTCGGTGCTGCGTTTGCGTTATCGGGACTGTCCGGATTTTACCCAGCTGAATGAAAAATTGGATGATTTATACGGTGCGGTAGTAGACGCGGATGTGCGCAAATACGGCGCCTATCAGATTATCAATCTGTCGGTTCAGACGCTGGACGACCGATACGCGATCGAACCGACGCCACTGGTACAGGAATGCGCGAATCTTGCCTGTGGGATGCTGTTTGACCCTTATTTGGAAAAGGGTTTGTTTTCTGAAGAGGATGTCCGGTTAGAAAAACAGAATCTGATTGATACCATTGAATCGGAATTCAACGATAAGCGGGAATATGCCATCAATCGCTGTATTTCCACCATGTTTGGCGACAGTCCGCTAGCGGTAAAAAAATATGGAACCCGCGAAAGGGCCCAGGAGATTACGGCCCAAAGCGCCACCGACGCGTATCGGGAGCTTTTGCGCCGGTCGGCGGTGGAAATCCTTTTTATCGGCAGCGGAGATCCGTCTGTAGCCCAGCAGGTATTTGCCGGGCGATTTGCGAAGACGGAACGCGATCCAATTGTTTATGAAGCGTCCCTGCCTATATCTTCCGCGACAGAGGTAAAAACGGTTCGGGAGGATATCGATATCGCCCAGGGTAAGCTGGTGATGGGCTTTCGCACCGGGGACACGTCCTCTCCGGACCAGGTCAACGCGATGAAAATGATGGTGGCCTTATACGGCGGAACGCCTTTTTCCCGCCTGTTTAAAAATGTTCGGGAAAAACTTTCGCTGTGCTATTACTGCGCGGCCCGTTACGATAAGGCCAGCGGTATGATGATGGTAGACAGCGGCGTGGAAACCGGCAATGAGCAGAAGGCGCAGGAAGAGATTCTGCGGCAACTGGCATTGGTACAGCAGGGAGATTTTGATCAGGAAGAGCTGGATTCCACCATCCTGACGATTGTCAATGCGCTAAAATCTACGGTGGATACCCTGAGCGGGCTGGAAAACTGGTATCTGACCCAGATTTTAAGCGGATCAGAGGAGTCTCCGTTAGAAAATGTGGAGAAGGTTTCTCGAATAGATAAACAAAAGATTCAGAAAGCGGCGGCCCAGATTACGCTGGATACGGTATTTTTCTTAGCCGCAAATAAGGAGGGACAGGACCAATGAAACAAACGATTCATTCGAAAAGAATGCAGGAAAGCTATTTAAAGGTAAAGCATCCCAGCGGCCTGACCCTGCTTTTGTACCCGATGGAAGGGTTTAGCTCCGCTTACGCCATGCTGACCACCGATTACGGCTCGGTAGATATGGCATTCCGGACGGATGCCGGGGCGGACTTTACCCGGATCCCCGCAGGTACCGCCCACTTTTTGGAGCACAAGATGTTTGAAAATGAGGATGGGGACGCCTTTGCCAAATACGCCGCTACCGGCGCTTCGGCCAATGCGTTCACCTCTTTTGATAAAACCTCGTATCTATTCGGCTGCGCCGACCATTTTGAAGAGTCCTTGCGCATCCTGCTGGAATTTGTGACCACACCTTACTTTACCAAGCAAACGGTGGATAAAGAACAGGGGATCATTGGTCAGGAAATTAAGATGTATGACGATAATCCGGATTGGCGGGTATTTTTCAATCTGCTTAAAGCGATGTATGTCCATCATCCCATCTCTGTTGACATTGCGGGGACGGTGGAAAGCATTGCCCAGATTACGGCGGACAGCCTGTACGAGACCTATCGAACCTTTTATAATCTGCACAATATGACATTGGCAGTGGCGGGAAGCTTTTCGCCGGATGCGGTGATTCGTATAGCCGATGAGATATTAAAGCCGGCGCCAAAGCTTTGGCTGGAGCGGGAGCGGGTGCAGGAGCCGGATCAGGTGCGGCAAAAACGGATTGAGCAAAAATTCCCGGTGGCAGCTCCGATGTTTTGTCTGGGGCTAAAAGTATGCCCGGCGGACGCCAAAACCAATATGGTTGGCAGTGTGATCAATGAAATTGTCAACGAGGTTTTGGCAGGGGATGCATCCCCGTTGTATCGCCGGCTATACGACAGCGGTTTAATCAACACCACCTTTGACTGTGAAGCTGATTCCGGCAGAGATTTTGCGGCGCTGATCTTTTCGGGGGAATCCAAGGATCCGGACAGAACGGCTGAAGCGATTCTGCGGGAAATTGAGCGGGTGCAAAAAGAGGGGATTGATCCGGCGGCGTTCGAGCGCGGCAAAAAGGCGGTTTATGGCCGGTATGTTCGAATGCTAAACCGTCCGGATTCCATTGCAAATGTGATGACCGGCACCTATTTTTCCGGGTTGGATCTGTATGACCTGCTGGATACGGCCGCTTCCTCCACCATTGAGCAGGCGCAGAAACGATTGATAGAGGATTACCGAACCGAGTATGCGGCGTTGTCGGTGATCAAACCGTTGGAGGAAAGATAGGCTTGTCCCTTACAGGGCGTTTGTCATCAGAGATGAAAAATACAGCAGAATGGAGTTTTTGTGATGACGCAAATCGTTTCTTTTCCCGGACTGGGTTTTTCCTTTTCCATCAGTCCAGATGCATTTACCATCGGCTCGCTGACTATTAAGTGGTACGGAATCATTTTTGCCTGTGCCTTTTTAAGCAGAGCCTCAACTTTCGCCACTTCCGCCTC
>CAJUMG010000004.1:0-69266 GCA_910587335.1 uncultured Oscillospiraceae bacterium | reverse complement strand
GGTAGGCACCTTATATGTTTTGAAAAATACAAAAAAATTCGGACTGGATGCCGACCGAGTGGTCGACGTCCTGTTGGGCGCCATCCTTGCCGGTGTGATTGGCGCGCGAATTTATTATGTGGCTTTTTCCTGGGATATGTATAAAAACAACCCGATAGATATTTTCAAAATCTGGAACGGCGGGATCGGCATTTATGGCGGGGTAATCGCGGCAGTTCTATGCGGCTATTTTCTATGCAGATGGCGAAAGGTGCGCTTTTTGCCCATGCTGGACTTGTGTTCCGCTGGTTTGATTTTGGCGCAGGCCATTGGCCGGTGGGGAAATTTTGTCAATGTCGAGGCGTTTGGCTGCGCTACCACCATGCCATGGCGAATGACCAGTGAATACGCCGGGGGAATTGGTTCTACCATGGTAGAGCGGTATCTGTCCACCCTTACACAAGAGCAGGTGGAAGCGATGGGTGGAATGGAGGCAATTGGGGTTCATCCGACCTTTTTCTACGAGTCGATCTGGTGTTTTTTGGGATTCTTCCTGCTGATGTGGATGACCAAGCGCCGAAAATTTGACGGGCAGCTCATACTGCTTTATACTATGTGGTATGGTGCGGAGCGGTTTGTGGTAGAAGGGCTCCGGACGGACAGCCTGATGGCGGGGAATCTGCGGGTGTCCCAGGTTTTTGGAATTCTTTCGGCGGTCGCGGCGCTGATTACCATGGTGGTCGTACTGCATAAAAAGAAAGCCAGCAACGATCCGGAATATTTAAAGCTTTATGTGGATACTGGGGAGGCGCAGCTAATTCGGGAAGGCCGATTCTATGAGAAAAATCAGCCGGCGCCGCTGGAGGATCCGAGTCCGACGGTAGACGAACCGAAGCGGGAAGAGGCTGAGGGGGAGCGGGCTTCTTCAGGAGCGGCGACAGAGGATGAGCCTTGTGAAGAAATTGCCGGCAGCCATACTGACCTACAAGCAAAGCAGGCGAATTCGGCGGACGACAGGCAGGCATAAGGCTGTTAGCAGCTACAAGACTGTAAAGACGACAGGTTAGAGAAGGAGGATCCAAATGGCGAATATCATAGACGGAAAAAAGGTTTCGGCACAAATACGGGAGCAAATTGCGCTGGATACCCAAAAGCTGGTGGCAGAAACGGGGATTTGCCCAGGGCTGGCGGTGGTCATTGTCGGGGATGATTCGGCCTCTAAAGTATATGTTAAAAATAAGAAAAAGGGGTGCGAGCAGGTCGGGTTCTATTCAGAGGAACACGCTCTGCCGGAGGACACGACACAGCAGGAGCTGTTGGCTTTGTTGGATCGGCTGAACGAAAACCCAAAAATCCATGGCATTTTGGTTCAGCTTCCTCTGCCTGCTCATTTGGACGAGAAGACAGTCATTGAACGAATTTTGCCCACCAAGGATGTAGATGCTTTTCATGCGTCCAATGTGGGGAAAATCATGATTGGAGATTATGATTTTCTGCCTTGTACGCCGGCGGGGGTAATGGAGCTGCTCCATTCGGTAAATATACCGATAGAGGGAAAGGAGTGCGTAGTGGTTGGCCGCAGCAATATTGTGGGAAAGCCGATGGCGATGCTTTTACTGCATGAAAACGGCACGGTGACCATTGCCCATTCCCGGACGAAGAATCTATCCGAAGTTACCAAAAGGGCAGATATCTTGGTATCGGCGGTGGGAAGGGCGAAATTTATTACCGCTGATATGGTGAAGCCTGGAGCGGTGGTCATCGACGTTGGAATGAATCGAGATGAAGAGGGTAAGCTCTGCGGTGATGTAGATTTTGTCTCGGTGGAGAAGGTGGCCTCCTACCTTACGCCAGTGCCGGGCGGAGTGGGTCCTATGACCATTAGCATGCTGCTAAAGAATACGCTGACCAGCGCGCAAAATGCGGCAAAAAAGGGATAGATTTGTAATTTTATGCGAAAAAACAGGTGCTTTTATTGACAAGCTTACATTGATGTGATAAAATAAATCTTGCCGCATGCAACAGGCTATAAGTGCGCTTACGGGCGCCGCCTTTGGGCAGCGAGTCTATAAGAAAGAGGCAGGTGCCTTATTATGTACGCTATTTTAGAAACAGGCGGAAAGCAGTACCGCGTTCAGCAGGGCGATACGATCTATGTAGAAAAGCTTCCGCACGAAGAACTGGAAATTATCGAGATGGATAAAATCGTCGCGGTTGGTAAAGAGGATGGAATCGTTGTAGGCAGTCCTTATGTGGACGGTGCGACGGTAACCGCGAAGATCGCGAAAAACGGAAAATCTAAGAAGATTACAGTTTTTACCTACAGATCCAAAAAATCCTCCAAGAGAAAAATGGGTCACAGACAGCCGTATACCAAGGTTGAGATTCTGGAAATCAAAGCTTAAACCGCAATGATTACCGCCAGATTCCAAAAAAAGGGTGAACGACTTTTGGCATTTTCTCTATCAGGTCATGCGGGCTATGCCGATGCGGGACAGGATATTGTGTGTGCCAGTGTGACTTCGGCGGTTCAGCTGACGGCAAATGCGATTACCGAGCAATTTGCAGAGAAGGCGAAGGTCACGGTCGAGGAAAATCGGATTTCTCTTTGTCTGGGAGAGAAAGCAAAAAAAGAATCTGTTTTATTGTTGCAGGCTTTTTTGGAACATCTAACCATTTTGTCAGAGGAGTTTGAAAATACCATTCAGATCATTATTTCGGAGGTGTAACGAATGATTCGTTTAAGCATGCAGTTTTTTGCACATAAAAAAGGTGTTGGTTCTACTAAGAACGGTCGTGATTCCGAGTCCAAACGTTTAGGGGTAAAACGGGCTGATGGGCAGCGCGTTTTAGCCGGAAATATTTTGGTTCGGCAGCGCGGCACCCACATCCACCCCGGGGAGAACGTTGGCCGCGGATCGGATGATACATTGTTTGCCCTGATTGACGGAAGAGTCCGTTTTGAGCGAGTTGGACGCGACCGCAAAAAGGTAAGCATTTATCCTGTTCAGTAACAAAGACCAAAAAATCCCGAGGGTCCCTCGGGATTTTTTTGTTTTGCTTTCGCCGATACTAGGAAGAAAGCATAGGAGGTTTTTATGTTTGTAGATATTGCAAAAATTCGCATTAAGGCAGGGGACGGCGGAAACGGAGCGGTATCCTTTCATCGGGAAAAGTATGTGGCTGCAGGCGGCCCAGACGGCGGCGACGGCGGTCGGGGCGGCAATATTTTGTTCCAGGCGGACACCAATCTCTCCACGCTGATGGATTTTCAATATAAACGCCGGTTTATCGCGCAAAACGGTGAGAACGGCAAAGCCGGCCGCTGCACGGGAAAAAGTGCGCCGGATCTTGTGATCCGTGTGCCAATGGGAACTTTGGTAAAGGATGCCCAGACCGGCCGGATTTTGGCAGATATTTCGACCGACAAACCGGTCGTGGTGGCCAAAGGCGGCAAAGGCGGGTGGGGCAACAGCCATTTTGCTACGGCAACCCGCCAGATCCCCCGCTTTGCCAAACCGGGTATGACTGGGGAACTGTTTGAAGTGACATTAGAGCTCAAGCTTTTGGCTGACGTGGGTTTGGTCGGTTTTCCAAACGTGGGAAAGTCCACCTTTGTTTCGGTGATCAGCGAAGCAAAACCCAAAATCGCCAACTATCATTTCACCACCCTGACCCCGGTATTGGGGATGGTTCGGGTGGAAGAGGGAAAATCCTTTGTTGTAGCGGACATCCCCGGATTGATTGAAGGCGCCAGCGAAGGAATTGGCCTAGGGCATGAATTTTTGCGCCATGTGGAGCGGTGCCGCTTAAATGTACACATTGTGGATGTGTCTGGCAGCGAGGGGAGAGACCCGGTAGAGGACTTTGAGGCGATCAACCAGGAACTGAAGAACTTTAACGAAGAGCTGGCTTCCCGTCCGCAGATTGTGGCTGGCAACAAATGCGATTTGGCAACGCCAGAGCAGGTGGAATCCTTCCGGCGCTATATCGAGGAAAAGAATCTGCCGTTTTATCCCATTTCTGCCGCGACTCGGAAAGGGGTGGAGCCGTTGGTCGGCGCCATTGCCGCTATGCTGGATAAGCTTCCGCCTATCCGGCAGTATGAAGCAGAGCCGCTGCCCCAGCCAGAGCATCCGGAAGGGAAACAGGCGTTCCAAATTCATGTTGAAGATGGTGTGTATATCGTAGAGGCAGACTGGCTGATGTCCAGCCTGGGCATGGTGGATATGGAGGATTACGAATCTTTGCAGTATTTCCAGCGGGTACTCATCAAATCCGGGATTATTGAGGAACTGGAACGGATGGGAATCCGTGAAGGGGATACGGTCAGCATTTTGAATTTTGAATTTGACTATATTAAGTAAAGGGGTTTAGGGAAAGGAATGCAGGCAGGGCAGGATCCAAAGCTTTTAAGTCCGCTGACGCTGGCGTTTGTCGGGGACGGCGTATATGAATTGCTAGTTCGGAGAAATGTCGTGGAAGGGGGCAATATGCCTACCAAAAAGCTCAACGCCCGCAAGGTGGAGCTGGTGCGGGCATCGGCCCAGGCGGCGGTTTACGACGAACTGGAGCCGATGCTCACCGACCGGGAGCGGGAAATTCTCCGGCGGGGACGCAATGCCCACACCGGGAGCGTTCCGAAAAACGCGCAGATGGCCGATTATCGAAAAGCTACCGGCCTAGAGGCGTTGTTTGGTTTTTTGTATTTGGAAGGCGATGATACACGGCTGCAAGATTTGTTTCAGGAAGCGATGCGGATTTCTCAGGAGAGGATGGAGAACGATGAGACCAGTAAAGAGCGGTAAAGTTAGGACCTTTTGCACGGATTGTCTATACGACGCAGTAGGGTCGCTCATTTATGGCGTTGGAATTCTTTGCTTTACGGCGCCGAATCAGGTGGCGCCCGGTGGGGTCAGCGGTATTGCCACCTTGATAAATTTTGTGACGGGTCTGCCCATTGGCGCGATGAATTTTGCCATCAATATACCGCTGGTGGTTATCGGGTTCCTTATTTTGGGGAAAACCTTTACGGCAAAGACCCTGAAATCCGTTGTCATTATGTCGGCGGTTTTGGACTATGTAGTAGTATACTTCCCAGTTTATACCGGGAACGCGCTGTTGGCATCGTTATTCGGCGGCGTTTGTATGGGCGCGGGATTGGCGGTTGTGTTTATGCGGGGCTCCACAACCGGCGGATCGGATATTTTAGGAAAGCTATTGCAGCTGAAGGCTCCTCATATCCCCATCGGCCGAATGATGCTGATTTTAGACTGCTTTGTGTTAGCCGCCGCTGCCATTGTATATCAGAATATCGAGGCGAGCTTATTTGGGCTGATTGCCATGTACGCCTGTTCCCAGGTCATGGATGGAATTTTATATGGCCTGGAAAACGGCAAGATGGTACATATTGTCTCCCGCAAAAACAGTGAAATCGCCAAGGATATTATCGCTCACCTTAACCGGTCGGCGACGATTTTAAAAGGAAAAGGCGCTTATTCCGGTGCGGAGACGGATGTGATTTTGGTCGTTGTGCGCAAGACCGAATATTTTAAACTGAAAACGTTGGTTCACAGCCACGATCCAGACGCATTTATTGTTGTGACCGAAGCGGGCGAAATCATCGGGGAAGGTTGGAAACCGATCGATCAGGAGAACTAGGGGGGAACAGATTGAAGACTTTGTTTGTTACCAGCGGCTTTCCTGACGGGTTTACGGCGGATTTTTTCGTCCAGTTGTGTCAGTATCTGCCCAAGGCGGGAAGGTTTGTTATGGTTGCTTCTGACTTTTCCGCTCATGAAAAATCTGCAAGGTATCTTGCAAAGTATTTGCAAGATTTTGGGAAAGGCGGAATTTACTTTTCCCAAAGCGCGCTGGTGGACTTTTCGGTTTCTCCAAAAGAGGCAGTCTCTTTACTAAAAGAGGCCGATATAGTATGGCTGTCCGGCGGGCCAACTCTGACACAGATTCGCCATATTAAGGAATATGGGCTGATAGATGCCCTGCAAAAGAGGGACGGGGTTACCGTTGGCACGAGCGCTGGTTCTATCAATATGGCAAAACAGGTGCTTCTTGCAAGAGATCCAGACGATGGTATTGACCAGATGTGCCAATATGAGGGAATCGGTCTGGTGGATTTTTCCATTGAGCCGCATTTTGCCGATGCGGAGAGAACGCGTATGCCGGATATTCAGGAGGCGATGCGGTATGCCACCCGTGATTTTTACGGGCTGTACGATGGGTCCTTTATTGTAGAGTCGCAAGGAAAGCGGACTTTTTTTGGTCCATACCGGCAGCTGAATCCATAAAAAGGAAAAGCCTTGTATAAAAAAGAACAGCGCCCATAAGACGCTGTTCTTTTTTATCATCATGAAAAAATCGACCTATCATTTCTAAAGAAGAAAGGACGCATCGTAAAATACAGCCGCAAGAGCGGCTATTTTTTATGCGATTTTTTCGCTATATTTGGACATTTTTCCAGAATAAAGGAATAGAATGTACGAAAATCCCCGATAGAAAATCCGTCTTTATCCAAAATAATGCCGTTGTCCTTCCCTAACATCAGCACAAACAAGCGATTTGTTTCCCGGATTTTTGTAACCTGCCGGTACTGGAAAGAGACAGACAGGGTCCCTTCAGTCATAGAAATTTGATCCCCAAACTGAACAACCGTTTCGGGAATGGAGCCGCCATGCAATCTTAAAGTATTGCGATACAGGACTTGGGCGGTCAGATTCGGGAAAAAGAACAGCATGGCGCAGAGAAGAAAGGAAACAGCAGGGGAAACCATCGAATTCCAGTCGCCAGGGAGAAAAATCAGACAGTAGGCGATTGCCAAAAGGCAGATCACCATTCCCACAATAGAAAAGCGAAAGAAAAGTCGCTGGGAAAAGCTGGCTCCCCGGGCGAAGGAAAGAAGCATTTTCCGATTGACGGTATAGCGGTTTTCAAACAGGATTTCCATAAACTTCCTCCCATTCTAGTTAAAGAAGAAACAAAAAAGATCTACGCCTCGGCCTTTGGTAGAAACTGCACCAGGGCTTTACTGATTGCGGTACCCAGGACAAAAGCTACAATCGCTTCCACCAAGCCATTTACGCCCACGAAAGCAGCCAGGAAAGCCAGCAGGCCCAATCCGCCACGCATCGTCATCATATATTCACTGGAGCCAAAGGAAAGCATCAGCATCCCGACAAAAAGAATTGTATTCAACAGTGCGCCGGACAAAGAAGAAGCGGCAAAAGAGAGAATCTTTGTCTTGTCGTGCCGGTAAATCACCCGGAAGATAACGCCTGCCAGATATCCCATCAGAATACGGGGGACCATGCAGACCAAAAAGGTCAAAAACGGGTTGATGCCCAGCAGTGCAGCGCCAAAAGCGCTCATACCAAAACATTGGATAAAACTGGTCAGGCCAAACACGCCGCCAAGAAACGCGCCTGCCGCCGGACCCAATAAAATTGCGCCGATGACCACAGGAATGGTCATAAAGGTGATTTCGATCGCGCCAACTTTTAAGTACCCGAGAGGCGTAAAGGCCAAGACGAGCATAATGGCGATTAGAATTGCCATCTGTACCAATCTTCGGGTCTTTTGGGTTGCTTTTGTCATAAAAAATCCTCCTTGCTGCTGTTCGGTGATCCGATACAGCGCATATTTATTTGCCAACGGCCAAAGTGGCCGCAAAAGCCAAAAGGAAAAGTTATTTGGTATTTTTTTGAAAGAGGATACGGAGTCCTTCCAAAACCAGATTTTCGTCTAAAATAATTTGGTTGCGGCACAACACGGCAATAGAACCGGCCAAACCGCCGGTGGCGATAACGGTCAGATCCTCGCCAAGCTGTTCGCGGTAACGGTCGATCATGCCATCCAACATGCTGGCGGTTCCATAGAGGATACCGGATTTCATACAGTCAATTGTATTGGTGCCGATGACCTTTTTCGGAGGGGTGGACAGCTCAATTTGGGGAAGTTGCGCGGTTCTGCTGCTCAAAGCCTCCAGCGAAATGCGCACCCCCGGAAGGATAGAGCCGCCAACCAGTTTTCCGTCCCGATCCATCGCGGAAATGGTGGTAGCCGTACCCATATCGATTACGATGGAGGGGAGGGGGTATTTTTCCAGAGCTGCCACCGACACGCAGACAAGGTCCGCACCGGTCTGCGCCGGATCGTCGATAGCGATATGCAGGCCGGTTTTGATTCCAGGCCCCACCGTTAGAATTCGCACCGGCTTAATACGGGAGACCGCTTGTTTTAAAGAAGCAGACAGAGGAGGAACCACCGAAGAAATGATTGCCCCTTCCAAATCGTCGCCCTGATAACCATACAGGTGCAACAGGGAATGAATGGCGATAGCATACTCGTCCGGCATTTTGGTCCGATCGGTACCCATTCGGCTTAAAAACAGCAGAGAGTCCCCCCGATACGCGCCAATTGTAATGTTCGAGTTGCCGATATCAATCGTCAAAATCATAAAAGCAAATCCTCCTTTTATCCTTTTTTAGTATAGTATAAACCTTTTTAAAGCACAATGGGTAACCAGGAGAAAAGAACGAAAGAAATTCTGGTCAATTTGTTTGTTTTTTCTAAAGCCGCTTTTGACGATTGACAAAAAGAGGAAAGTGTGGTATAAAAAATTAAGAATCATTCCGAATAAAAGAAAGGGTGGATCCAATGAATTTAAAGGGAACAAAAACAGAAGCAAATTTGCAGGCGGCGTTTGCCGGTGAATCCCAGGCGAGAAACAAATATACATACTACGCTTCGAAAGCGAAAAAAGAAGGGTATGAACAGATCGCCGCGCTGTTTTTAGAGACGGCTGACAATGAGAAGGAGCACGCGAAAATTTGGTTCAAGCTTTTGCATGACGGGATCGGCACCACTGCGGAGAATCTAAAGGATGCCGCTGCCGGAGAGAACTACGAATGGACCGACATGTACAAGGCCTTTGCCAAAGAGGCCAGAGAAGAGGGTTTCGATCATATTGCCAAGCTGTTCGAGATGGTTGGCGCGATTGAAAAAGAGCATGAAGCCAGATACCTGGAGCTTTTGAAAAATGTTGAGGAGAACAAGGTCTTCTGCAAAGAGGGTCAGATTGTCTGGATCTGCCGCAACTGCGGCCATATTCACGTGGGCAGCCAAGCACCGGAGGCTTGTCCGGTTTGTGCCCATCCGCAAGCCTATTTTCAGATTTTAGCGAAAAATTATTAAGTCGAAAGAAAAAGGACGCCTTGTGCGTCCTTTTTCATTTGAGGAAGCGGATCAATCACGCTTCCGGCAGAAGGACAGGTGAAACGCGGGCGTTTCCCAAAAGGTCGCGGTGCCGGTAATCAAACAGCAAAACGACCGGGCAGTCCTGACCGGTGAGCACGTCGAAGGAGAAGGGCTCAAAATGGACCAGCTTATATAAATGCTTCGGATCGGTTTCCTGGTAGGCGGGAAGGAAGGCCTCGCGGTTTTTTGTCTGTTCCAAAAACAGCAGGCAGCGCTGACGCAGAGAGGCGGCATCCGGCCCGGGGAACCAGCCGGGATGCCGTTTCGGGCGCTGGTGCAGGCAGTAATCCAGCTTAAGGTATTGGGCCAATTTCTTTTCCTCAACCGCTGGAAGGGCCGCACAGAATTGGTAGAAGAACGCATAGTTTTGATCCAGCGACTGACTGGCGTAGTGACGTTTTTCCGCTTGGTAGCAGTTCCCCAGCGCCTGATAAAAGGAAAAGGGATCATCTATTTGGGAGAAGAGCCAGCGAAGAGCATGAAAAAAACGCCCGCTGTTATAAAACAGCTCCACCATCTCTTCCACCGCCTTTAAAAGCAGCGTGTCACGGTAGGGCAGGTCAGGGGTGGTCAGCACCTCGAACGGAGGGTAGTCCCGGCAGATTAGGCCATATTTTTGCTGATCGTAAAAAAGGCCGGAACCTTTTAAAATTTTTAAAAATCCCAGCTGGAGCTGCTGCGGCATTAAAGAGTAAACAGCATTAAAGGATCGGTGAAAGGAGTCGCAGTCCTCATGCGGCAGGCCGGCGATGAGATCCAAATGCTGGTGGATATTGCCAAAGGAGCGGATTTCTTCCACGATGGCGCGCAGACGGGGCCAGTCGTTCTGCCGGTGGATGGCTGCCAACGTCTGGGGATTGGTAGACTGAACGCCGATTTCAAATTGAAACTGTTCTGGGCGGACGGTCCGCAAAAAATCCAACGTTTCACGATTCAGCAGCTCGGCGGTAATCTCAAAATGAAAATTGGTAACGCCGTTATCATGGTCCCGCAGAAAGCGCCAGATTTTCAGGGCACGGTGACTGTCGCAATTAAAAGTGCGGTCGACAAATTTAACCTGACGGACGCTGGCGTTCAAAAAAAGCTTTAGATCGGCAAAGACCTTGTCCAATGGCACGGTACGCACCCCCTTTTCCACAGAGGATAGACAATACTGACAGTGGAAAGGGCAGCCGCGGGAGGATTCATAGTATTTGATCTGTTCCGGCGCATCGGAAAAATCCGGTGCATATGGGAAGGGAAGCGCTCCCAGATCGAGAGGCTTCTGCGGCGGATTAGAACGGATATCGCCGCCATCCCGCACGGTCAGACCGGGAAGCTGGGTCCAGCTTGTCCCTGTCTCCACCGCAGTCAGCAGCTGACGAACCGTTTCTTCTCCTTCTCCGCGGATCACCAGATCAAAAGCCGGATTTTGCTGCAGAAAGCTTTCGGATTCATAGGTGACCTCTGGCCCTCCGGCGCCGATGATGGCATCTGGACGAAGTTTTCGGTACTCTGCCGCGAGACTGCGGACCATTGTCACATTCCAGATGTAGGTGGAGAACAGAAGAATATCCGGAGAGCGGCGAAAAATTTCATCCAGAACAAAATCTAGACGATTGTTGATGGTCAATTCTAAAATCTGCGGCGGATAGGACAGATCAGGCGCCGCGAATTTTTGCAGGTAACGGACGGCGATATTCGAATGAATGTACTTGGCATTCAAGGCCAATAACAGGGCGTTCATAGCAGGGTCCCCTTTAAAGTGTTTTCCTTATTTTAACACAGAAAAAAGAATCTGCCTACAGTTGCGCTTTTTCGTTTTCGACATTATAATATGGACTGGGGAAAGATTGCCTCACAAAAAATCAAGCGGATACAAGATCCTTTGTTTATGGAAAAACGGGGAATCCGCATGTAAGGATGAAGAAAATGAAAAAAGGACACAGGCATACCGGTCCGATTACGCTTTTGGTAAGCGCCGGGGCGATCGTGCTGTTCGCCTTAATCGGTATATTGTTGGTTTGGCTGAGCGGTGGTCAAGCAGACAGTCAAGCAGGTAGCTTAGAGGAAAAATGGTCTGGTTATGACGTAATACTGGATGAAAACTGCCGGTCCGGTCCGTTGGAAGGAAAAGCGTCGGAGAAAGAGGTGGAATACGGCTGGCTGCATTACCGTCTGAACGAATCCCCTTTTTTTCGAGATTGTGACACAGCAGGGACCGTTTATTTTCAAAGCGACAGAGGCAACCAACATTTTGTCAGGATTTCCTATATACTGGACGACGGTGACGAGGTTTATCGTTCCGGGATGATTCCGCCGGACAGTCATATTCGAGAAGCGAAGCTGCAAAAAAGGTTGGCGGACGGCATATATCCAGGTATTTGTCAAATTGAGCTGTTTGATATGGATTCCCTGGAGCAATTGGGAACATTGGAAGAAGAAATTACCATAACGGTGCAAAATTAAAATACTTGCGAATCATCCCCCATTCCGATATAATAAAGGTCATATTTTAAGAGGTTGGAAGACGTTTGAGTTTTTGCGTTGTCCCCAATCCTTTTGGAAAAATCATTAGGCGAAGAGGTGAGGCGGTTGGTTGTACGAAGACAATCTCAAATACGGCAGACAATTTATGAAGTGGTGATGCAGCATCCGGTTCATCCAACAGCGGAATGGATCTACACAAGGCTAAAGCCGCAGCATCCCTCGCTGAGCCTTGGAACGGTATATCGAAATTTGGGGATTCTGGCGGAACAGGGAAAGATTCGTAAGATTGAGTCCCGGGAAGGGGACCACTTTGACGGAAATATGGAACCCCATTCCCATGTAAGGTGCCGGATATGCGGAAATTTACAGGACGTCTTTTTGCCGTATGACGAACAGATGGATTGGCAGGCGCAGCAGGCTACCGGTTTTCAGATTGAAGGGCATACCGTGATCTTTTCCGGTCTTTGCCCTAAATGCCGGGATGAGGAAAAAGCGGCAAATGATTAGAGGTTTTCTTTTTAATGCATGAGGTGGAAATTGTTTTTGGTATAAAAATAGAGAATAAATACAAAATGTAGTTAAACGCAGGGGATCAGAACGCAGGATTTTGTTACAAAAGAAATCCTGCGTTTTTGCTTGCTTTTTCCACTGGGCGGGCTATAATACAAACAGAAAGCTTTATGCCGTATCAGCTGGCAATCTTTAAAGAAATGGGTGAATTGCGATGGAAAATGATTGGAAACAGGAAAAAAATCTTACAATGCTGCTGGATTTTTATGAGCTGACAATGGCCAACGGTTATTTTAAGCTGGGGGCCGGAAATCAGACGGCGGTTTTCGACATGTTTTTCCGAAAGATACCCGATCAGGCCGGGTTTGCCATTTGTGCCGGACTGGAGCAACTGATTGACTATTTCGAAAATCTGCATTTTACCCCAGAGGATATTGCATATCTGCGGGGTCGTAACATGTTTGACGAGGATTTTTTAAATTATCTTGCGGATTTTCATTTTGCGTGCGATGTTTGGGCGGTGCCAGAGGGAACTCCGATTTTCCCCAATGAGCCGGTACTGATTGTAAAAGGGCCGATTGTACAGGCGCAGATGGTGGAGACGATGGTTCTGCTGACCATCAACCATCAATCGCTGATCGCCACAAAATCCAACCGCATCGTTCGGGCGGCCCAAGGGCGGTCGATCATGGAATTTGGCTCCCGTCGGGCTCAAAGCTACGACGCGGCGATTTTAGGCGCCAGAGCTGCTTACATCGCCGGGTGCGACGCTACAGCCTGTGCCATTGCGGACAGGGATTATCACATTCCGGCAGTGGGGACAATGGCCCACAGCTGGGTGCAGATGTTCGGTGACGAATACGAATCCTTTAAAAAATACGCGGAGCTTTATCCGGACAATTGCGTTTTGCTGGTTGACACCTACAATGTGCTAAAATCCGGTATACCCAATGCGATACGTGTGTTTGATGAAGTGTTGGCGCCTATGGGACGACGGCCCAAAGGGGTGCGCATTGACAGCGGCGATATTGCGTATTTGTCCAAAAAAGCGCGCAAACTGTTGGATGAAGCGGGGTACTCGGACTGCCCGATTGTGGCGTCCAATTCGCTGGACGAATACCTGATTCGTGATCTTTTGCAGCAGGGAGCGAAAATCGACTCCTTTGGCGTAGGGGAAAATCTGATTACCTCTAAATCCGATCCGGTATTCGGCGGTGTATACAAGCTGGCGGCTATAGAAGAAAACGGGCGGATGATTCCAAAAATCAAAATCAGTGAAACGGTTGAAAAGATTACCAATCCGGACTTTAAGACCATATACCGTTTTTATAATAAAACCGATGGCGAGGCGGTAGCGGATTATGTCACCTTGTTTGATGAAACGGTGGACACCGACAAGCCGGTGACGATCTTTGATCCGGATGCCACCTGGAAAAAGAAGACCTTGACGAATATCACCGCAAAAAAAATCCTGGTTCAGGTATTTGAAAAGGGAAAATGCATTTATGACCGGCCGGACCTAGAGGAGATTCGTGCTTACTGCAAGGAGCAGGTGGATCTTTTGTGGGATGAGGTAAAGCGATTTGAAAATCCGCACAAATTTTATGTGGATTTATCGCCGAAGCTTTGGGAGATCAAGCAGCGGTTGTTGGAAAGTCACAGCCAGTTTTAAAGCGTTTGGGGAGAAGTCCGGTCAAAAAGGCTTCTCCCTTTTTCGTATGGAATCATTGCAAAAGAGGAGAAAACATAGTAAAATAATAAAATACTGGGTTTGTAGACCTTTTTTGGAAACAAGGGAAAAAACCTGGTAAAGATTCGATAATCGAGGTTTTGTCAGATGATCAGAAGTATGACCGGCTATGGCCGGGCGGAAGCGCTGATAGACGGACGGAATATCCTGGTGGAGATTCGTTCGGTCAACCACCGCTATTTTGAGTTTTCTTCCCGCGTTCCCCGAAGCTACGGATTTTTGGAAAGCCGGTTGAAAAACTATTTACAGGGAAAGCTTTCTCGCGGCAAAGTAGATGTAAACGTCAGTATTCAAACGGTGGAGGGAACCACGGCCAGCGTACAGGTGAACCAGGAGCTGGCAGCCTCTTATGTGCAGGCGCTGCGCACATTGCAGGAACCTTTGAGATTGACCGATGATCTTTCTCTGAGTACGATCTCGCGTTTTTCGGACATCTTTACGGTTACGAAGGAGACAGAGGACGAAGAGACGATCTGGTCGGATGTTTTGCAGGCGGCGGAACAAGCCTCGGACCGATTTGTTCAGATGCGTGAAGCGGAAGGCTCTAAAATGAAGGAGGATCTGGAGGAGAGACTGGGTTTTATCCTTCGGGCAGTGGAAAAGGTCGAGGAGCGTTCGCCCAAAACGGTGGAGGAATACCGTGCCAAACTGTATCGTAAAATCAGCGAGGTGTTGGGCAACACCCAGATTGATGAGCAGCGTATTTTAACCGAAGCGGCCATCTATGCGGAAAAAATCGCGGTGGCGGAGGAAACGGTGCGTCTGCGCAGCCACATTGATCAGTTCCGCGCGATTATGGAGCAGGCGGGACCGGTGGGCCGCAAGCTGGATTTTTTGATTCAGGAATTCAATCGAGAAGCCAACACCATTGGTTCAAAAGCGCAGGATATTGAAATTGCCCGGGTTGTAGTGGATATAAAAAGTGAAATTGAAAAAATCCGGGAACAGATCCAAAATATCGAATAGACCGAAAAGGATGGGCAAAGATGAAACTGATCAATATAGGATTTGGCAATATGGTTTCGGCAAATCGTCTGGTGGCGATCGTCAGCCCGGAATCCGCTCCCATTAAGCGGATTATTCAGGATGCCAGAGAGCGGGGCGTATTGATTGACGCAACCTACGGCCGGCGCACCCGGGCGGTGATTATTACGGATTCGGATCATGTTTTGCTTTCGGCGGTCCAGCCGGAAACGGTGGCGAACCGCCTGTCTGACGAAGAGGATGAGGAGCTGGAGGCAAATGAATAAAAAGGGGCTTTTACTTGTTTTTTCCGGGCCGTCCGGCGTGGGAAAAGGAACGGTGCTGAAGGAATATCTAAGCAGGCACCCCCATACGGCTTTTTCGGTTTCCGCGACCACACGCGCCCCGCGAGAAGGGGAGATCCACGGTCAGCATTACTTTTTTCTGAGCCAAAAGGAGTTTGACCAGCTGGTGGAGCGCAAAGGCTTTTTAGAACATGCGCAGTTTGCAGGAAATTGTTATGGCACACCACGCAAAGCGGTGGAGGAAAACTTGGAAAAAGGAATCGACGTCGTGTTGGAAATTGAGGTTCAGGGCGCTTTGCAGGTGAAGGAGCAATGTCCCGACGCGGTGCTTGTTTTTGTCATGCCGCCGTCTTTTACAGAGCTGAGCCGCCGTTTGTCCGGTCGGGGTACCGAAGACGAGACCACGGTCGCGCGGCGTCTGTCCAATGCCGCCAGAGAGATGGAAGCGGCAAAGCGGTATGATTATATTTTGGTTAATCAGACAGTGGAAGAAGCAGCCAGCCAACTGGAGCAGATTGTTTGCGCGGCGAAACACACCGCCAGATATCTAAATAAATTTATTGAAGAGGTGGAAGATGATGCAAAGACCTGCTGTAAATGAGATTTTGAAAGAAGGACAAAGCTACTATAGCTTGGTAATTGCGGTGGCGAAAAGAGCTCGTCAAATTGCGCAGGACGCGGAAGAGGAACATATTGTTCTGACAGAAAAGCCGGTTAAAATCGCAGTGAATGAGATTGCCTCGGGCAAATATAAAATTGTTGAACCGGAAAATATTGGAGAAACGCCGGAGAAATAAAGGAGAGGATTTCCATTTTACCTTATGAAGCGGTCTGTGTCGCGGTGGATAAGGCGGCTTACCATTTTGATAAGCTGTACAGTTATGCGATCCCCACCCAATTTGCAGCCGTTTTGCAGCCGGGAATGCGGGTACTGGTGCCTTTTGGCGGCGGAAACCGCAAGCGTCAGGGAATTGTGCTCGACCGGGTAAAGGTGAAAAGTCTGGAAAAGCTCAAACCGGTTATCTTGCTGCTGGATAACGAACCGATCCTTTCGCCGGAGCTTTTGCGGTTGGTTTCATTTTTAAAAGAGACCACCTTCTGCTCCTATTTTGACGCGGTAAAGGCTATTTTGCCTGGTGGAATCGGTTACCGGGTGCGCTATGGATATCAGCTTTCCCCTTTATGGGACCGAGATTGGGAAAAGCTGGGAGAGGATGAGCGGGAGATTGCTTCCTACCTGGACCAGCGAAAAGCAGAGGTGCCGGAGGAAAAATTGCTGGGCCTTTTGGGTTTGTCGGCAGAAAGTTCCATTCTCGATAAGATGCGGCAGAAAGGGATTTTGGTCCGAGAAGAGGTCGCCACCCGCCGAATGAAGGATGAAACGGTTCGGATGCTGGCACTGTCCTCCAAGGAAAATGAGCTGGCAACTGTCCGTTTGACCCCTAAACAAAAGGAGGTCATGGATTTTTTGCGGACGGTGGAAACAGCTTCGGTCCGAGAAACCATCTATTTTACCGGGGTGACCGAAGCGGTCTTTCGCGCGCTGCATAACAAGGGCTTGCTTTATTATTACGATGCGGAGGTTCTGCGGCAGGAGCCGGCATTGGAGTCAGGGTCAAAGCAGCTCCCTCCTTTGACACGGCAGCAGCAGCAGGCGTATCAGAGCCTTTTAGAAGAATATGAAAAAGGAGAAGCTTCTACAGCCCTTTTGTATGGTGTGACCGGCAGCGGCAAAACCCAGGTTTACTTGAGGCTGATTGCACAGGCGGTGGAAGAGGGAAAACAAACCATTGTCCTGGTGCCGGAAATTTCTTTGACACCTCAGGCAATCGCGGCGTTTACCGCTGTCTTTGGAGAGAAGGTGGCGATACAACACAGCGGCCTTTCATTGGGTGAGAGGATGGATCAGTGGAAAAAGATTCGGGCGGGACAGGTTTGCATTGCAGTAGGAACCCGATCGGCCATATTCGCCCCGTTTACCAATCTGGGGCTTATTATTATAGATGAAGAGCAGGAGCATACCTATAAGTCAGAGGCGAGTCCCCGTTTCCACGCCCGGGATGTAGCGCGGTTTCGCAGCGCCCAAAACAACTGTCTATTGGTATTGGCTTCCGCCACACCGTCGGTAGAAAGCTATTATTATGCGCAGAAAGGCGCCTATCGACTGGTGCGGCTAGAAGAGCGGTATGGCGGCGCTTTGCTGCCAAATGTCGAGATTGTTGACATGGGGCAGCAGCTGCGAGAAGGGAACGATTTGGCGCTGAGCCGGGAGCTGTTGGCCCAGATGGAAGAAAATCTGGCAAAGGGTGAACAGACAATCCTGCTTTTAAACCGGCGGGGGTATCATACCAAGGTGATCTGCACCGGCTGCAATACGGCGGCGGTCTGCCCCAATTGCAGTATCGCCATGACCTATCATGCGGCCAACAAAAGGCTGTTGTGCCACTATTGCGGTTATTCCCGTCCGGCGGATGAAAAATGTCCGGTCTGCGGCGGCAGCTATCTGCGCTATCAGGGTATTGGCACCCAAAAGCTGGAAGAGGAGCTACACGAGCTTTTCCCAAAGGCGCGGATTTTGCGGATGGATGCGGATACCACCATGACCAAAAATGCCCATAGTGAAAAGTTCAAAGCCTTTGCGAGTGGAGATTACGATATTATGATCGGCACCCAGATGGTGGCAAAGGGCCTGCATTTTCCACAGGTAACGCTTGTAGGTGTGCTGGCGGCGGACGCTTCGCTGTTTGGCGACGATTTTAAGTGTCAGGAGAGAACCTTCAGCCTTATTACCCAGGTAATTGGCCGCAGCGGCCGCGGGGAAAAACACGGCCGGGCAATGATTCAGACATTTGTACCGGACAATAAAGTCATCGAACAGGCGTCCGGCCAGGATTACGAAGGCTTTTTTCGAGAAGAGATTCTGGGCCGCAAGATCATGCTGTATCCACCTTTTTGCAGTATCTGTGCAATCGGCTTTTCCGGGCCGATGGAATCACAGGTGATCGAAGCGGCAAGGCGGTTTTTGAAGGATTTAAAGCAAACGGCGGCAAGGGAGTTCCCTCACCTTCCGCTGCGGGTACTGGGCCCCACGGCCAGCATGATTGTGAAGGTCAGCGGGAAATACCGCTACAAAATATTGATTAAATGTAAAAATACCGCGGATTTCCGCCGGATGATCGCCAGCCTTCTGGTCAGATCGGGAAAGGATCCGCAGAATAAGCAGGTTTTTGTTTTTGGCGATTTATATTACGACGGTTCCATGTAAGGAGGAAATATTTTGGCGATTCGGGAAATTGTAAAAGAAGGGGACGACTGCCTGCGCAAGGTTTGCCGCCCGGTAGAAAAATTTGATGAACGTTTGGCCATTTTGTTGGATGACATGGCGCAGACGATGTACGAGGGAAACGGCGTTGGCCTGGCAGCCCCGCAGGTTGGGGTGCTGCGCCGGGTTGTGGTGATTGATTGCGGAGAGAAGCTGTACGAGCTAATAAACCCGCAGATCATCTCACAGGCAGGGGCGTTGGACGAGGCGGAGGGCTGCCTTTCCAGTCCGGGGGAATACGCGTTGGTTCGCCGGCCGGAAAAAGTTGCGGTCAAGGCGCAGGACCGGCATGGAAACGAATTCGTACTGGAAGGAGAGCAGCTTTTAGCGCGCGCTATCTGCCATGAGTGCGATCACCTGGATGGTCGGCTGTTTAAAGACATTGCGATTCGGATGCTGCACCAGGATGAAGACGGAAACTGGAAATAATCGTTATAAGTAAGGTGAAAAATATTGCGTATCGTATATATGGGCACCCCGGATTTTGCAGTACCTACGCTACAGGCTTTATTGGATAGTCCGCACCAGGTGGTAGGGGTTTTTTCCCAGCCAGACCGGCCCAAAGGGCGGGGCTATAAGCTGGTGCCGCCGCCGGTGAAGGAATTGGCTCAGTCCCGGCAGATACCGGTGTATCAGCCGGAAAAAATGCGTGATGGTACCGCAGCGGGCATTTTAAAAGAATTGCAGCCGGATGTGATTGTTGTCGCGGCTTATGGAAGGATACTGCCAAAAGAGATTCTGGAACTTCCGCCATATGGCTGCATCAATGTTCATGCTTCGTTGCTTCCCCAATATCGCGGTGCAGGACCGGTGCAATGGAGCGTGATCAATGGGGAAAAAACGACCGGCGTAACCA
This sequence comes from uncultured Oscillospiraceae bacterium, assembly GCA_910587335.1. Taxonomy (GTDB): domain Bacteria; phylum Bacillota; class Clostridia; order Oscillospirales; family Ruminococcaceae; genus UBA3818. The sequence continues at coordinate 49,839 of CAJUMG010000004.1, read as the reverse complement.
CCATGTTTATGGGGGAAGGGATGGACACCGGCGATATTTTAGAGCAGGAATCCACCACCATTGGACCGGATGAAACGGCGGGAGAGCTAATGGATCGTCTGGCGGATTTGGGGGCGAATCTTCTGCTGCATACCCTAAAGCGGTTGGAGGCGGGCGAGGCGGTCCGCACGGTTCAGGACGAGGGTCGGGCGACCTATGCGCCAATGCTCAAAAAATCTGACGGAGCGCTGGACTTTTCCCAGCCGGCCTACAAATTATACGATTTGATTCGGGGCGTATCTCCCTGGCCGGGCGCTTACGCTTATCTGGGGGATAAGATGATAAAAATTCACAGGGCTGCGCCGCTCTATGACCAGAAAGGCGAGCCGGGCTTTCTTACCGGTGGAAAACGGATGATTGTCAGCTGTGGAGAAGGGTCGCTGGAGCTTTTAGAGGTACAGCCCCAAGGCGGCAAGCGGATGCGGGGAGAGGACTTTTTGCGGGGCCTTCGCTTTGATGTGGAAAAAAAATTTACATCCTGCCCATCAGAATGACATAATTTATCGGTATAATTTTTAATGAATACTGCTTTTGCAAAAAGAAATTCCATAGCCGATCGTTAGAGGCTTTTCTGAACAAGGAGGCTTAGCTTTTGTTTTACAATCTGTTCGATCCATATTACTGGATTTTAATCGTACCATCCATCTTGTTGGCCCTGTGGGCACAGATGATGGTTTCTTCGAATTTTAAAAAATATTCCGTTGTCTATGGTCACCGGGGATATACCGGCGCTGACGCTGCCCGGATGATTTTAGATTCCAACGGACTGTATCATATTCGTATTGAGCGGATTGCCGGCAGCCTTACCGACCACTACGATCCGAAAGATCAGGTGATCCGCCTGTCCGATTCAGTTTACGGATCGCCTTCGGTAGCCGCGGTTGGGGTCGCGGCCCACGAGGCGGGGCATGCAGTGCAGCATGCTACTGGCTATGCGCCGATTAAGATTCGCACCGCGATTATTCCGGTGACGAGAATCGGGTCCCAACTGTCTGTACCTTTGATTTTATTGGGATTTTTGTTCCAATTGCAGCCTCTTGTTTTAGTGGGCATTTTGTTTTATGCTACAGCGGCGCTGTTCCAGTTGGTGACCTTGCCGGTAGAGTTTAACGCCAGTTCCCGGGCAATGAAGGTATTAGAACAATCCGCAATGCTGGAAGCAGAGGAGCTTGTAGGCGCGAGAAAGGTGTTGTCGGCGGCGGCGATGACCTATGTGGCGGCGCTGCTGACCGCTTTGGCACAGCTTTTGCGGCTGGTTCTCATTTTTGGCGGACGCCGCCGGGATGATTAAACAAAAACGATTTTAGGTGACGCAGTTGAAAAATGGCAGGCAAATCGCAGTGGAGGCCCTTTTGCGGGTAGAAAACTCCAAAAGCTATTCCAATATTATTTTGGACCGGCGGTTTCAGTCGGACAAGACAGCGGCCCGTGAACGGGCTTTTGCCAGTGCGCTTTTCTACGGCGTTTTAGAAAAAGAAATTCCGATAGATTATACGATCGGCCAATATTCTTCCTTGCCGAAAGAAAAAACAGATCCGTTGGTGCGTCAGCTTTTGCGCATTGCCGTTTACCAGATTGTTTGGATGGATTCTGTACCGGAGGCGGCGGCTGTCCATGAGTCGGTGGAACTGGCAAAGCGAATGGGAAAGGGACGGGCTGCTGGTTTTATCAATGGCGTATTGCGTTCCTTTTTGCGGGATGGTGGGACAATCCATCTGCCGGAGCCGGACAAAGACCGCCTGCAATGGCTGTCGTTGACCTATTCTATTCCTCGGCAGTTGATACAATTATGGCAAAAGCAGTACCCACAAGAGGATCTGGAGGTGCTTTTGCAGGGGATGACAAGCCGCGCACCGCTATTTGCTCGGGTAAATACCCGCCGGATCAGCGCAGAAGCGTTATGTACCAGGCTGAAAGAGGAGATGGTGGAGGCTGAGGTCTTTTCCGAATTTCGGGATTGCATCCTTTTGCATCAACCGGGGAGCTTGGAGGCGATTGGGGCTTTTCAGGAAGGGTTATTCCATATTCAGGATCTCTCCAGTCAGGTGTGTGCGTCGGCGCTGGATGTGCGCCCGGGAATGCGGGTGCTGGACTGTTGTGCGGCTCCCGGAGGCAAAACCTTTACCTTGGCACAGCGGATGGAAGATAAGGGAGAGATTATAGCGACCGATCTGCACCCCAAAAAAGCGGAGATGATTAAGGTGGGTGGGGAACGGCTAGGCCTTTGCTGTATCCGGGCTTTTGCGGCGGATGCAAGCGTTTATTCCGCCGGACTGGGCCAATTTGACCGGGTTTTGTGCGACGTGCCTTGCTCTGGCCTTGGCATTATCCGGCGCAAACCCGAAATCCGCTACAAAAGTTTGGACACCCTGCGGGATTTGCCCGCGATTCAGTATAAAATTTTGCAGACTGCCGCACAATATGTGCAGGAGGGTGGACGATTGCTCTACTCTACCTGTACGCTGAACCGGCGAGAAAACGATGAAATTGCCGAGCGCTTTTTAAAAGAGCATCCGGCTTTTTCCGCTGCTATACTGCCGGAGGAAACCTCCCGCTTTTTGGGCCTGGATGGAGTGTCCAGCGCAACGCTGATGCCCCACCGAAATGGCAGCGACGGGTTTTACTTTGCGCTGTTTTCCCGATCCTAAAGGGGAAAATTTCTGAAAAAGAGGGAGGCGGAACAGGTGGAAAAGGTAGATATTCAGTCAATGACACTGCCAAAACTGGAAGATTTTTGCAAACAGAAGGGACTTCCCAAGTTCCGCGCCGGACAGATTTTTCAGTGGCTTCATCAAAAACAGGTTAAATCCTTTGACGAAATGACCAATCTGCCGGCTGAACTGCGAAAAAATTTGTCGGAAAACTGTCAGATTTCGGATATTAAGATTCGGCGAAAGCTTGTCTCCCAAATGGATGGTACGATAAAATATCTATATGAATTTGCCGACGGTCAAACGGTGGAAAGTGTGTTGATGCAGTATCAGCACGGCTATAGCCTTTGTATTTCCACCCAGGTAGGCTGCCGGATGGGCTGCCGGTTTTGTGCGTCTACTCTGTTGGGGCTGGAGCGCTCTCTTACACCTGCCGAGATGCTTGATGAGATCTATATGGCGGGGAAAGACAGCGGACAGAAAATTTCTTCGGTTGTTTTGATGGGGATTGGGGAGCCGTTAGATAATTTTGATCATGTCATGGATTTTTTGGATATCCTTTCTTCGCCTCAGGGGCTAAACTTAAGTTTGCGCCATGTCTCTCTTTCCACCTGTGGCTTGGTCGATGGAATTTACCGGCTGATGGAGAAAAAATTGCAGCTTACGCTATCGATTTCACTACACGCGCCAAACGATGAAATTCGTTCCCGGACCATGCCGGTGAACAACAAGTATCCCATGGATGAGCTGCTGTCGGCGTGCCGGGAATATTTCAGGCAGACCGGGCGGCGGATATCCTTTGAATATGCGCTGATCGAAGGGGTGAACGACACGCCTTCGTGCGCACAGCAGCTGTGCCGGAAGCTAGAGGGTATGGGCGCTCATGTAAACTTAATTCCAGTTAATCCAGTGAAGGAGCGAGGATACCAAAGAAGTTCCCGAGAGCGAGTTCGACAGTTCCAAAAGATTTTGGAACAGAACCATGTCAACGCCACGGTGCGCCGGGAATTGGGCAGTGACATTAACGCTGCCTGCGGACAGCTGAGACGGGATGACAAAGGAGGAAAATCATGCTGAGGATAGCGGGAAAAACGGATGTTGGGAAAAAACGTACAGCGAACGAAGACCGCTTTTTCGTCGCCAAGCTTTCAGAAGATACGGCCTATGCAGTAGTCTGTGATGGTATGGGCGGAGAAAAAGGCGGCCATATAGCCAGTTCTTGTGCTGTGGAACGAATCCGGAAGGCGATGGAGAACGGCTATCAGGAGGATTTTGGAGAAAATTCGGTGAAAAACCTCATGCTTTCTTCCATTTCTGCTGCAAATGCGCAGGTTTTTTCTATGGCGGAAAAAGATGAATCGCTTCAGGGAATGGGCACTACGGTTGTGTTGGTTTTGGTCCGAAAGTCTGTTATACATATTGCCTATGCCGGTGACAGCCGGGCTTATTTGGTCGATGAAGCTGGTGTGCGTCAGTTGACCCGGGACCACAGTATGGTTCAGATGATGGTAGACCGGGGAGAAATTTCGGCGGAAGAAGCCCAATATCATCCGGAGAAGCATTATATTACCCGGGCGCTAGGTGTAAGCAGTATGCTGGACGTTGATTATCTGGAGGAGGAAATGCCGGATAAAGGAGCGGTGCTTCTTTGTTCCGATGGACTTTCCAATTACCTAGATCAAGAGGATTTGCACCAGATGGTTTGGAATAACGACGCGGTCTTGGCGTCGGAACAGCTGATTGGACAGGCCAACGCGATGGGCGGCGCAGATAATATTACGGCAGTGCTGATAGCAAAATAAAACTTTTTCAATACTGTGGGACCAGGAGGCAGACAATGGATAATTTGATAGGCAAAAAGCTGGATGGACGGTATGAGGTTTTACAGCTTGTGGGCGTTGGGGGTATGGCGAATGTCTATAAAGCCCGTGACGTAATTGACGAACGCCTGGTAGCGGTTAAAGTTTTGCGGGAGGAGTATGCCTCTAACGAAGAATTTGTACGCCGCTTTAAAAATGAGTCCAAAGCGATTGCGGCGTTAAATCACCCGAATATTGTAAAAGTATATGACGTCAGTTTTTCGGATAAAATGCAGTCGATTGTTATGGAGTATATCGACGGTATTACGCTGAAGGACTATATTGACCAACAGAAAATTATCCGCTGGAAAGAGGCGGTTCATTTTACTGTACAGATTTTGCGGGCATTGCAGCACGCCCACGACAAGGGAATCGTTCATCGGGACATTAAACCGCAGAATATTATGCTATTGCAGGATGGCACAATTAAGGTGATGGATTTTGGCATTGCCCGTTTTGCCCGCAGCCAGATTGCGACGATTACCGATAAGGCTATCGGCTCGGTACATTATATCAGTCCCGAACAGGCCAGAGGAGAGAAGACAGACGAAAAAACCGATCTGTACTCGGTGGGTGTTATGCTCTTTGAAATGCTTACAGGGCAGCTTCCCTTTACGGCAGATTCCGCAGTTTCGGTGGCCATTCAGCAGATCCAGTCTAAACCGAAACGTCCGCGGGAATTGAATCCTTCGATCCCGGAAGGATTAGAACAGATCACCATGAAAGCAATGCAGAAGGACCCAGCCAGGCGTTATCAGTCCGCTGCGGAAATGCTGCGGGATATTGATGCGTTTAAACGGGATCCGTCGGTAGCGTTTGCCTATAAATATCTGTTTGCTGAGGAAGAAGAGGCTCAGGCAGCGGCAAGAAGAAACCGGGAGTCGGATGGAAAGGCTGAATCGGCTAAAAAACGAACGAAAAGAAAAGGAAAAAAAGAAGAGCTGGACGAAGATGTGCAGATTGTTGTAAAAACGCCGTATCTGGCCATGCTAGGCGGTATTTCAGCGGCTTTTGTGTTGGTAACCTGTCTGTTTATTTTTTTGATGTTTTACTTTAATAATCCGTTTGTTTCGGTTGACGAGGTGAAGCTGCCGAATTTTGTGGGAATCCAATATGAAAGTGTGCTGAATTCCAGCAAGTATTCGGATTTTAATATCGTTGTGGAGGAAACCGTTTATAATGATGAATATGAACGAGGCGTGATCTGTGAACAAAAACCGAAATATCCCAAAACGGTCAAAAAGGGCGCCGAGGTTAAAATAAAGGTCTCCAGTGGATCGCAAAAGATCACGATTCCTGATTTTTCCAATCAAGAGGCAACGCAGGTTTATGCGGAGTTAAAAAATATGGGACTGGATTATGTTGAGTCCCGGATCAATCACCCTTCCATCGCCAGCGGCTATGTGATCCGAACCGATCCAACCAAGGGCAGCGAGGTAAAGTCGGGCACGGTTGTGACCGTTTACGTCAGCTTGGGCGCCCAAACGGTGATGAAGCAGGTGCCGGATGTAACGGGTATTCATATCGACGATGCCAAACGAATTTTGGAAAGCAACGGGTTCAAGGTTGGCACGGTTGAGTTGGATGAATACAGCGACGAGCCTTACGGGACGGTCCTGTCCCAGGATCCTTCCGAGGGAAATGTAGCGGCGAGCGGTTCCTTTATTAACTTAAAGGTCAGCCAGGGAGACCAAGTGATTTCCCGCTTGACCCTTGTGGTGCCAATGCCTACATCTATTGACCGGGATGTGACCGTATCGGCCTTTTTAGATGATATGGAGATCCGCAGAGAGACGATCAATCCCAAAAACACCAGTTCTTGGCGGCCATCTTTCTCGGGAGAAGGCATTGGACGGGTGAAAATCTATATTGACGACGAGCTTTATATGGAATATATTGTTGATGTTGATGAAGGAATCCATGAACTAGATTCGGATTATTCACAGACCTTCCAATAAAAGAAAAAAGGCTTCCCGGATGGGAGGCCTTTTGTGAAGGACAGCGATATTTTGACAGAGGGGAGAAGATTTTGCAAGGAAGAATTTTAAAGGCGACCGGTGGCTTTTATTATGTTTTGGCAGACAAAATACAGTATGAGTGCAGAGCACGGGGATTATTTCGCCAAAAAGGCATATCGCCTTTGGTGGGAGATTGGGTGGAAATCGAGCCAACAGGCGGAGAAAAGGGCTATATTATACAGATCCTGGATCGAAAAAACAGCTTAACACGGCCGCCGCTGGCAAATTTGGATCAACTGTTTTTGGTGGTATCCGTAGCGGATCCATCGCCCAATCTGTTTGTGTTGGACAAACTGATCGCGATTTCGGAGCACAAGAAAATAGAACCGGTTTTAGTAGTGACCAAAACGGATTTAGAGGACGGCAGTATGCTGGCAGGAACTTACAGCAAAGCGGGATTTCGCGTGTATTGCACCGGACTCGATTGCGATAAAGATCTGAAGGCTCTGCGTAGTGCGATGGAAGGAAAAATCAGCGCCTTTTGCGGAAATTCAGGGGTTGGAAAGTCCAGCCTTTTAAACCGGATAGACAGCCGGTTGGATTTATCCACGGCCCAGACCAGTCAAAAGCTTGGCAGGGGACGGCATACAACCCGGCACGTGCAGCTTTACCCGGTTCCCGGCGGCGGATATATTGCGGATACGCCGGGATTTTCCTCGATGGATTTGGAGCGGTATGAACTGATTTTTAAAGAGGAGCTACAATATTGTTTTCGGGAGTTTGAGCCGCATTTAGAAAAATGCCGTTTTACCGGATGTTCCCACACGAAAGAAAAGGGATGTGAAGTACTGGCGGCGTTGGAGCGGAAAGAGATCGCGCTTTCCCGGCACAGCAGCTACTGTGCATTATATGAGGCGGCAAAAAATATCAAGGAATGGGAATGGAACAGAAGATGAGGAGGGGGAGCCAAAGATGGAGCGCTGTATCATAATAGGCGCAGGGGAGCTAGAAGAGGAATTTTTATCGGGCTTTTCCTGGCGCACAGATGATTTTATTATCTGTGCTGACGGCGGGCTGCGCCATGCACAGCGGGCGGGGATTCGGCCAGATCTTTTGATAGGGGACCAAGACTCCTTTGCCGAAGGCTTTCCCCAGGAAATTCCGGCTTTGATCTGTCAGCCGGAAAAGGATGATTCAGACATGATGCTGGCGGTTAAGGAAGGGATTTCCCGCGGATATAAAGAATTCATTCTTTTGGGTGCTACTGGCGGCCGATTCGACCATACTTTGGCGAACCTACAGACAATCGCTTACGGTTTGGAGCAGGATGTTTTTATCACCATTGCAGACCAGTATAATTTGATTTCTATGCTGCGGGAGGATACGGTATTTTTGCCTAAAATGGACGGATGCTATCTTTCGGTATTTTCCTACACACCAAATTGTGAGGGGGTTACGCTGACAGGGGTAAAGTATCCGCTGAAAGATGCGAAATTGACCAATTGGTTTCCTCTAGGACTAAGCAACGAAATTCTTGCGCAGAATGCACAGATCACGGTGGAAAAGGGGACTTTGGTGATTGTCATCTCTAAAGACAGGCCAAGATAACTGGGCTTTCACCAACCGAGGGAGCGTTGTATATAATAAAACAAATCCCTATTTGAAAGGGCGGTAAATATGAAAGTCGTTGTTATGAAATGTCCCAAACTCCTTTCGCCGTTACTGCGCTTATTTTTCCATATGAAACGGGACGAAAACTGACAAAAGCTGTCTTGCCAGGGTGCAAGACAGCTTTTGTCATATGCAAAAAGTACAATCAAGAGTAGATGAAATTTTTCAAAATTTGGATATTGGTTTCCCAGTCTAAATCCAATAGGCTCCGGCCGTCAGACGTTTTTTTATTGCCATAGGTACCGTCTGCGGGAATGGTCATTTGGTCAATTTCGCTGTTGACAAAGCCGGGCGCATCCATCAGCAGAGAGGTGATTTCTGACTTGGTAAAATTTGTTTTGACCAGTGGGAGAGCGGTATCCAAAAGACCGTTCCATTCGAATACATTCATGGTTTTTACCTTATCAAAAGCGGCAGACAACACATTGCGCTGCCGTTCAATCCGCTGCCAGTCACTGTCGATAAAACGCTGGCGGGCGTATTGCAATGCGTCGTAACCGTCTAAATGATTCCAGCCTTCATACACTCTATGTTTTGTAACGGCGTTGGTATAGATTTCATTGTTAAGTCCCTGAGCCTCCAACGCGGTCAGTTCAATATCAATTCCACCAATAGCATTGATAATTTGCTCGAAAGAATTAAAGTTTACCCGGACATATCGGTCGATATCCAAATCGAAACACTCTTGTACGGTTTTTAAGGTTAAAGCCGCGCCGCCATAGGCAAAGGTATGTGTAAGCCAATCATCCTCCCGACCTTCAATCGGCACGCCGATGCCCCTTTCCAGGCTGATTAGTCGGATTTTATGGGTTTTGCGATTGAGGGAAAGAACCATCATACAATCGGAACGGGCATTTTCGCTATATTGGTTGGAACGCTCGTCGGTGCCCAGCAAAAGGACATTGAGCACATCGTCATTCCAAAGCGCCTTATCGTCCTTGATCTGTACAACCGATTGACCATCTTCCTGCCCAGGGGTGTTTTCATAGTCAATTTTGTTTAGCATATGATTGATGTAAAATGCGGTAACGCTTACAGCACATAGGACCACAGCCAGTAAAGAAGTACAAACGATAAGAACGGTCCTTTTTCCATTACGAGGGCTATTATTTGGCTTGAATTCTTTTTTTGACATTCCCAATCATCCTTTTTTATGACTTTCCAAGAAGAATAGCGAGATTGCAACAAATCTTGCCGTTATGGCAGCAAGGGCAATGACCTATCGTACGAGATTTGAAGCTTTAAAGATTTTTTTGCTTAGCACGCATTATTATAAAAGTTAAAATGAAGCAGAAGAAAAAAAGAATGTGAATAAATTTAAAATTTTTGTCAAAAAATAGGGAAATTTTCGTCTATCCAGGTATTCATTTTCAATAGCGAGTATTTCCTGAAAACCGTTTTTTTATGATTTTGTCGGTTGTAAAAAAATAGAAAGCCATATGAATGCGTTTGTATCCATAGAGCGGTATACTTTAACATGGTAAAAGGTATGCTATAAGGAATGGGCAGCTTTTACGGAAGGGGAACGCTTAATCTTCCTTAGACGGAAGGGAAAAACAAAATATGCCGGTTCCGCAGGCGGCAGCTTTCCGGATATCCATGCGGCCAGCGTGCATTCTACTAAGGGAATTGTCCAAAAAGCGGGAAAAAAGCAAAGGGCAAAAAGTCTTTGTCCGCGCAAAGATCGCTGTATCTTACGAAGGGACTCTCCGTCCTTTTGGGTAAGCTGTACCGATTCAGAAAAGATTTGGCGCAACGGTAAAGAGGGGTCGTTGGCCAATAGCCACGGCGCCCAGAAATATCGTTTGCCAATAAAGTGGGCCGCTGCCAGTCCGCAAAAAAACAATCCGGCGGCGGCGACTAAACATAAAAGTGAAAGGGAACGCTCCAGATCGTTGGATGCTCTGCGGAAAAAGATAACGGATACTAGAACCGCAGAAAAAGCGGGCGATACGCCCAACGAAAAGAGAAAAAATCGGCGAAAAAACAACGACAATCCGGTTAAAATCGCCTTTGTATAGAGATGGAAGGAAGAAAAAAAGTACCAAATAGACGGCTTTCGCATCTGTTCAGTGCGACAGATGGTTAAATACCATCGTTTTACTCCGAAAAGGAGAGGGAGGTAAAAAAGAAGTAGAAACAAAACGAGTCCACCAGCTGAAAGAAGAGGAAGTGAGAGAGAAAAAGTTTTTCCAAATAGTGGTAGGACGATCGGAGAGGGAATATGGGATAAATTAGAAATGAATAAAACCGGCAGAAGAAGTGGCAAAAGAGTAAAAAAGACAATGTGGGCGGCTTCGCGCCGATGAGAATGCAAAGCAGACCTTCCGCATCGTTTCACTTTGGGGATAAAAAATTCCATAAGCGCCTCCGGCATTTTTTTGCCGGTAATAGAAGAAAACCTTATCCGGCAGATGACATATATTCTGCCGCAGTTTGGGCGATATATGCGCTGAATACTGAAGCGGAAACAGTGGGAAGAGAAAGCTGGTGAATATCAGCGGTACGGCCTAATGCCAGCACCTTTACCACAGCTTTTTCTATGCAGTCTGCCTCTTTTTCCAAATTTAAACTGTGCCGAAGTGCCATAGCTACAGCCAAAATAATCGCCGCCGGGCAAATCGCTTCCTCCTTGCCGCTGGATTCTGGCAAGGGCGCGGCGTTGTAGTAAATGCCCTGTTTTCCGTAGCCAAAGTAAGCAGCGGATTGAAGGTGCGCAGTACCAGTCATCGCCACCGCGGTGGAAAAAAGCAGTTCCCCTAAAAGCGGATCAGCTAAAAGAACGTCAATAGACCCGGGATCGCACAAAAGCTGTGCAGAGATTTGGGACGCCGACAGATGAACAAGCTCCACTTCGGGAAATTCAGAGGCGGTCAGATTGATGATCCGCCGGCGCAAAGAGGAGGAAGACATTTTATCATACAGGTCGGTAAAAATAAGCTTTTTTCTTCGTCTCATCGCCGCATAAAACGCCGCCTGGGTAGTCAGCCGAGCGGTTTGGCTATTGGCCAGCAGCACATCATATCCGCACAGATCGCCGTTAATCACCTTTTCGCCCTGTTCCGGAAGCATATCGGCGGACTGTCCTTCCTGCATCAAAAGGCAGTCCATACCGCTTGCGGACGGATCTTTTATCACCGCGCAGGAGGAAAGGGAAGGAAAAATCCGGATTGGCCGCATGGAACCGAAGAGCCCCAGCTTGGAGCGGAGAAGCTCCAGATAGCCTTTGCTACATGCGCCGGTTTGCTGCAAGCAGAACAGAACCGCATCGGAGGTGCGGCACAGATCAATCGTTTCTCTGGAAGGAACGCCGTTTTCCATTTCCGCCTCATCCGGCTGCCAGTGGCAAAATTCCAATGAAGGCAGGTTCTTTTTGCAAACAGCCTCCAAAACCGTCTTTGTATACTTTATCATTTCGTCGGCCAGGGCAGAGGCAGAAAGAATACAGATTTTCATAGTCAGACTCTCCTTTGGCAATTGCCTTTTCCAGGTAAAAGCGGATGATATTTTTAGAATGGATTTTCTTCGTAGTAAAAACCGTCCAGAATATCAAAATCATCGGTAAATTTGCGGTCAGTTCCCCGCCATGGGATCTCCGCGTAAATTTCAAACGCCCGGTCCCGCATCCACATCTGCGGTGTTAAAAGAATGGTAAAGCCACAGCCGAAGTCGGTGGTCCACTGGCTCATTTTTCGTTTGGGAAAGCCGCAGGATGCCAATAATGACATGATGATGCCTCCGTGGGTGATCACCGCTACATCGGTGAGCCGTTCGGCCATCATACGGCTGAAAACGGATTGCAATCCGCGCAAAACACGGGCTAGCAATTGCTGCCCGCTCTCTCCTTTGGGGGGAGCTGATTCAAAGCCGCCCTCAATCCATTTTTCATAGGCGGGCAATTCCTTTAAATGCAGGATGGATTTTCCGGTGAATTCGCCGAAATCACATTCATTAAAGCTCTCGTCAGAAAGAACCATCCGGTCCGGATAAAGAAGTTGGGCCGTTTGCCGGCATCGCTGCAAGGGACTGGTATAAACCAATTGAGCAGGTGGATAGCAAAAATCCTCTGCCATATTTCTAAGCTGCTGTTCTCCGTCGGAGCTTAAGGGGAGGTCGGTCCGCCCCAGATACACTCCCTGTTCTGTTTCCGGCGTTTTTCCATGCCGGATGAAATGAATTTTATAGGTTATCAACGAAAAACACCGCTCCTTTCAATCTGTTTCGACAAATCGTCTAAAATTTTTACAAGGGATACTTTACAACCATTGTATTTTAATATATAATTTACGATATGTAAAGCCTAAGCGGAGGAATGAAGATGAACGCCGATTTTCCAAGGATCTTGACGCTCCTTAGAAAGGAAAAGGGAATCAGCCAAAAAGCGGCAGCTAGCGATCTGGGAATTTCGCAGGCTTTGCTTTCCCATTATGAAAAAGGGATTCGGGAATGCGGACTGGATTTTTTGGTGCGGACGGCGAACTATTATGGCGTTTCCTGTGATTATCTTTTGGGCCGTTCTCCGGACCGCAACGGCATGACCCTGACGGTGGAGGATATCCCCGAACCGGACGCGGCAGGCAAAGAAAACGTGATGCATGGCAGCATTCTGCCGATACTGAATAAAAAGCTGATTGCAAATTCTTTGAACATTTTGTTTGATCTGCTGCAAAAAAGCAAGAATAAACCGCTCATTCAAGAGGTTTCTTCTTTTTTAATGCTGGCAGTATACCGGGTGTTCCGGGTGGTCTATTCGGCAAATCCTAAAAATCAAAATGGAATGTTTACCATTCCAAAGCAGGTGGCTTCTAACTATGCGGCGGCGGCTATGACGGTGGCCGAGGCCAATGCGGCGGCGGTTGCTTCTGGCAATACGATAGAGGGACAGGAGCCGATTGAGAGTGTAGATGCCTTGGCGATTACCACCGAATCGCTCCATCAAGCCTATCCGATGTTTTCCTCTTCTTTAATGAACCTGATTCAAAACAGCGAGTCCAAAATCGAAAAGGGAAAGTAGAAGATATTTTATTGTATCATTCTAACAGGCAAAAGGAAAGCAAAATTTGTCGTTTTTTGCCGGTTTTAACAGGAGAAACTTGAAATCATCTCTGCTTTATTTGTAGGACATAAGCCCCATTTTTATAAAACCTAAAGGCAGTATGGAGTTTTCCAGGCTGCCTTTTTACTTTTAATTGCCGCAATACAAATTGATCATACATTTTTTTGCGCGGTGAAAGCGGTGAACTTATTGTGAACAACCGGCTCTAGCGGGCGCTTTTTTATTGACAGAACGAATGGGTTGTTATACTATAAAATAGGCAAAAAGGCTGTTTTTGCAAAGGATATTTGTGTGCCGGAGCCGTAGGGTCCCGGCTTTTTTGTGATTTTGGAAGGAGGAAGCTCGCTTGCGTTTTTTGAAAGCTGCCCTTTTGGCGGTATGCTGCTTGTTTTTGTCTGCTTGCTCGTCCTTCCAGCTAAATGTGGCCGATCTGATGCAGGCGCCCAAATTGGCTGAGGATCAATCCGAAATTTATGAGGCGTTGGCCGAGGCGGTGGGTGCGCCGGACGTTCAGCTGAAATATCCGAAAAAAGGCGGATACCGTTCGGCGTTTGTTATGTTCGATCTGGATGCTGACGGAGAAAAAGAGGCGCTGGTCTTTTATAATGTTCCCAGCTGGGGGACAAATGTCCGCATTATGATGTTGGATCATCAGGAGGAACGGTGGGTATCGGTTTATGATGCAGTAGGAGAGGGGACCGATGTCACCGAGGCGGATTTTCGGATATTGACCGCGTCTGGCCGGCATTGTATGCTGATTGGATGGGAGCAGGGAACCAGTGAAAATACCAAGATGTCGGTTTACGATTATGTTGGCGGGCAGCTGCGGGTTCTGTTTGAAAGCGACTATTCTCAGATGTTGATTGAGGATATTGACCGGGATGGAATAGAGGAAATTTTGTTGGGTATATTCAAAGCATCCTCCAAAACCGGTTCGATCCGCCTGATAAATGAGACGGAGGAAGGGCTCCAGTCGGTATCCCGGGTGGTGCTTTTCAATACGATTACAGACTTTTTGGGCATTGAAATCGGGCAGATTGCCCAAGATCAAACGGCGGTATTTGTGGATGCCTATACCGGGAACGACCGGGTCTTCACCGAAATACTGGTGTATACAGAGGATGGAAAGCTCCGCTCCATGAATGACCATTACGGCGAAGTGGATAGGCCGCTGACGCGTGAAATTTCGGTGCGCTGTGAAGATATCAACCGGGATGGTATTTTAGAAGTGCCGGTATTGTTAGATGAGACAAATGAGGATGAGCGGGAGGAAGAAGACAACCGAAAAAACATCATTCAGTATCTATGTCTTTCCAATCCAGAGAATCTGGCGGTGCTGGGAAGTGCCGGCGCAGAGGAGGATTTGGAAAAAGAACCGGTTTCTTTTCAGTTCTATCCTGTTTGGACAGGCTTTGTCAATTTGGACTATGGCTTTCGATTCCAATTTCCAGAGGAGTGGATTGGCCAGGTGGATGTGACAAAAGAGTCCGGACAAAACGAATGGGTATTCACCCTTCGGTCTGATGCGGCGGAGCCTTTGGCTCTTTTGCGCATTCGTGTTTATGGCCAGGATGAACCGCGGGATATTTTTGACAATGTTACCTATGAGCAACTGGAAAAACGCGGGGTGTATGAATACTGTGCGGCTTTGGGAAAATCACCGGAAATACCGGCTGTTTTGCAGCTTGATTGGGAAAAGGTAAAAAACTGCTTTTCCACCTTGAAATCATAGAGAAAGAGGGCGCCAATTTGAAACGGATTTTGATTGCAGAGGACGAAGACGTTATCCGCGACTTTGTTGTTATCAACCTGAAAAGAGCGGGCTATGAGGTTGTAGACGTACCGGACGGCGAACAGGCCCTTCGGGTGTTTGAAGAAAGCGGCGGCGATTTTGATGTAGTTGTTCTGGATATTATGATGCCGGGGATCGACGGATTTGGCGTGTGCGAGAAAATTCGGGCGGCCAGCAACTCCATTGGCATTATTATGCTGTCGGCTAAATCCCAGGAAATGGATAAGGTACGCGGCCTGATGACAGGAGCAGACGATTATATCACCAAGCCGTTTAGCCCTTCGGAGCTGGTGGCCAGGGTGGACGCCATCTATCGCAGGGTGTCTTTGGCTAAGGATGTACCGGCTCAGGAGGATGAGGTGACCTCTGGGCCCTTTGTGCTAAACAGCAAAAGCCGGATGCTGTATAAAAACGGCAAGGCAGTTGATTTAACCCAGGTGGAATTTCAGATTATGGAGTTTTTTATGAAGAATCCCAACACGGCGTTGGAGCGTTCCGCCATTCTAAACCAAGTGTGGGGAAGCAATTATTATGGCGATGTAAAAATTGTGGATGTGAATATCCGTCGGCTTCGAATGAAAATCGAGGAGGAGCCGTCCAATCCCCAATATTTGCAGACGGTTTGGGGCTATGGGTATAAGTGGGTGATTTAGGTCCTTTTCAGTTTGGAAGAAGGGGAGGGAGAAAACAGATGGCCAGAAGAAGAATTACCAAGCGGTGGCTTTTTAACAGCTTTGGCATCATTCTTTTGATTCTGATTGCCATTGAAATTCTCTCGGCCTATGGTTTTAAAAGCTATTATTATAGTGGTGTACGGCAGACAGTAGTGTCCCGCGCGGACCTGGTAGACGGCCTGTTAAAAAAATACGCTCAGGATGCGTCGGCCGATTATGCTACCGAGGTGCGCGGCCTGATTGAAAATTTTGAGGACAAGGATAAAATGGAGATTATGGCGCTGGATGTGGACGGTGGCATCCTGTTATCTTCCAGCGGCTTTGAAGTGACCCAGATGCTATATATGCCTGATTTTCAACAGGCGTTGGAATCGGAAAATGGGGAAGGAACCTTTCAGGGGACACTGTACGGCGAAAACATAATGGCCTTGACCCGAATTTTCCAGGTCAGCGATGAAGAGATTTTTGCCATTCGCTATGTTACCTCTTTGGCGCGGGTAGATCAGCAGATCATCTCGCTGGTGGCGGTTATCACCGTTTTTGGAATGGCGATCATCTTTTTTGTGGTGCTTTCCAGCAGCTATTTTATCAACTCGATTGTCGTTCCATTGGGCAAGGTGGGGCAGACCGCCAGAAAAATTGCCCAGGGAGATTTCAGCATCCGGCTGGAAAAAGAGAACGATGATGAAATCGGTGATTTGTGCGAAGTGATCAACTATATGGCGGGAGAGCTTTCCAAAGCAGAGCAGTTAAAAAATGATTTTATTTCCTCTGTGTCCCATGAGCTTCGAACGCCCCTTACGGCGATTAAGGGTTGGGCGGAAACCTTATCCGGTGAAGAAATACCGGACAGAGAGACCATGCAAAAGGGGATGGCGGTGATCGGAAAGGAGACCGAACGGCTTTCCGGCATGGTAGAAGAGCTGCTGGATTTTTCCCGCATTCAAAGCGGCCGGATGGCTATGGTCATGGACCGAATGGATCTGGTTGCGGAGCTGGATGATGCAGTATTGATGTTTGGACAGCGGGCGGCCCGGGAAAAAATTGTCCTTCAATATGAAGAGCCAGAGGATTTAATTGTCGTGATGGGAGATCACAACCGGCTTAGACAGGTTTTTGTCAATATTTTGGATAATGCCTTAAAGCATACATCTGCCGGCGGGACGATTGCAATCAGCGTTCGGCATGATAACGAGGCGGCGGCCGTGATCATCGCCGATACGGGAGAAGGAATCAAGCCGGAGGATCTGCCGCAGGTGAAGACCAAATTCTATAAAGGGGATTCTACCAAACGCGGCTCCGGTATCGGCCTTGCGGTGGCTGACGAGATTGTAAGCCGGCATGGCGGCAGTCTGGAGATAGAAAGCATTTATCAGGAAGGAACGACCGTTACCATCGTCCTGCCACTGGCGGGGAAAAAAGCAGAAGCGGAAATTTCAGAAACAGAGAGGTAAAAAGCAATGAGCAAACAGTATAAAACGTCTATTGGCGGCCAGGCGGTAATTGAGGGAATTATGATGCGCGGCCCAGAGAAAACCTCTCTGGCGGTAAAAATTCCGGATGGAAGTATCGATGTAGAGGTATGGGATAATCAAAAGGTGACCGCCTGGTACAAAAAAACGCCCTTTGTCCGCGGCATCTTTAATTTTGTTGATACTATGCGGTTAGGCTATAAGTGTCTAATGAAGTCAGCGGAAAAATCCGGCTATGAAGAGGGTGAGCCGGATAAGCTGGATTTATGGTTTAACCGTCATTTCGGGGAAAAAGCGACAGAGGTCCTGATGGGGGGGGCTTCGGTCATTGCGGTCGTGGTCGCCCTTTTGATGTTTATGGCGCTCCCGACCTTTGCGGTTCGGGGACTGAATATGCTGTTTCCTTTGGGCGTGTTTTCCAGCCTGGTGGAGGGGATCATCAAAATAGCGATCCTAGTAGGCTATATGGCGGCGGTCAGCCGGATGAAGGATATTCACCGGATGTTCCAGTACCATGGCGCTGAGCATAAAACCATCTTTTGTTATGAATCGGGCGAGGAGCTGACGGTGGAAAATGTTCGGAAACAAAAACGGTTTCATCCCCGCTGCGGCACAAGCTTTTTGCTGATTGTTGTCATTGTCAGCGTGCTGGTGACTTCCTTTATCACCTGGAGTAATCCATGGCTTCGTGTGGCGCTGAAAATTCTTCTGTTGCCGGTGGTGGTAGGAATTTCCTATGAAATCATTAAGCTGGCCGGGCGGTATACCAATCTTTGTACCCGGATCATTTCCGCGCCGGGTCTGTGGTTACAGCATCTGACAACCCAGGAACCGGATGATAAAATGATCGAGGTGGCGATTGCTTCACTAAAACCGGTGCTCCCTTCGGTGGAAGGAAGCGACCGCTGGTGAGTTCTATTAAAGAATGCTACCTTTCCTGGACAAATCGTCTGCGACAGGCGGGGATAGAGGCTCCGGGGTTCGAGCTGGATCTGCTGTTGGAGACATTCTGCTTCGTCTCCAAAAAGGACCGCCTCCTGGATCCTGAGCGGAAACTAGATCAAGAAAAGCTGGAACAAATGCAGATGGTGCTTTCCCGGCGGGAGGAGGGAGAGCCTCTTCAGTATCTGCTTGGCTGGTGGGAATTTTATGGGCGCCGTTTTTCGGTGGGACCGGGTGTTTTGATTCCCCGGGCCGATACAGAAAGACTGGTCGAGGAAGCGCTAAAGGAATTGAAGTCGGTTTCGTCACCGCGCATTGCCGACCTGTGTGCCGGTAGCGGCTGTGTCGGGCTGACGGTTGCCTGTGAAAGGCCGGATGCGCAGGTCTCTTTACTGGAGCTTTCTCCTCAGGCAATGGACTACTGCAAAAAAAATAGGGATGTGCTGGCTCCCCGCTGTATGGTTTCTCAAGCGGATGTATTAAAGGATACGGCAGGTCTGGAACAGCTGGATGCGGTGCTTTCGAACCCGCCGTATATTCCATCGGCCGAGCTTTGCACTTTGCAGCGGGAGGTGCGTAAAGAGCCCTGTATGGCGTTGGACGGTTCGGCGGACGGGCTGCGTTTTTACCGCGAAATCCCGGCGCTGTGGAAAAAAACGATGAAGCCTGGCGGACTCCTGCTCCTTGAGATTGGGTTTGATCAGGCTATGCCGGTCTGTGATCTTTTAAAAGAGGCTGGCTTTGAAGAGATTCGAGTTGCTAAAGACTATGGTGGAAATGATCGGGTAGTATCCGCGCGTAAGCCTTGGTAAAAATTTTTATTGCAATGACGAAACCCCCTCTGCCGAACATGTTTGGGCAGAGGGGGTTTTTATACAAAATTTTTGTTTTAACGGGGATTTTTTAGATTCAGCTCGTAAAAATCCAGGAAAATCCGCATGGCAGGACCGGCTTTTCCCTTTCGGTAATAGCGCCAGACAGAGAATAGGATAAACAGCGATCCGACCAGACAGACAATCATATCCTGCATGGTGTCGTTTACGCCGGTGGTCAGCACGTGCTGTGGATCAGAGTGGAAGATAAAATTCATGGCGTATTCCCATACTTCCCAAAGCATTCCGATCGTGCAGGCAAATGAAACGGCAAAATATCCGGCGAAGATGCCATCCTCCGGGACAATAGAACGATCCTTCTTCATCAGATAGTAAAAAATAACCCCCAAAAGTCCGAAAAAGACGCCGGAAAGCGTATGGACTACTTTATCGTAGAAGGGAAAGCGTCCATAACCGCGAAAAGCGATGCCGATAACAAAAGCCAAAAAGCTAAAAATATTTACCGTTAGGGAGACCAAGTAGGCGGGTTTTAGGTGCGTCACCTTCCAAAAGAGCGGTGGGATGAGCAAAAACAGCGGGGAAAGCAGAGACAGTCCCATATAATAGGGGGTCGAGTGCAGAAAGCTATCTACAATCCCCCAGATGCACACCAGCAAATACAGGACCATAAAGCCCAGGTTGACTTTTTTGTAACGTTCGTTTTGATTCATGATGACCCTCCTCATCCATGCTTGTGCTAGTATCATTCTGAGAAGCACATTATGCGCACCTATGGCGCCTTTGCACAGCTTTGTTTTGGAGCCAAGCGGCTATATTTATCCTATGGGAGACAAACATATTTAGCTTATCACAAAAAAGAAAGAAAAACCAGCCATTTGCTCAAAAAAAGAGCACAGGTAAAATACCTGTGCTCAGAAAACGATTTGGATATAGGAAAAGCTACAAAAGCTTGGAAATAATGGTTTCAATTTCCCGCAGCTTTTCGGTAGCGTCATTTTGCGTGACTGCCTCTTTGACGCAATGCTCTAAATGGGATTGTAGCACCTCGGCATTCGCTTTTTTTAGTACCGATTGGGAAGCCATGATCTGGTTGGAAATATCAATGCAGTAACGATCCTCGTCGATCATTTTCAAAATCCCATCGATCTGCCCCCTGGCTGTCTTTAAAAGGCGGGCGACCTTTTGCTTATCCGCCGTCATGCTACTGTACCTCGACGACGGTATAGCCAGCGTCGGTCACGGCTTTCACCAGAATTTCATCTGCGATTTCCGTATCCATGGTCAGATAAGCGGCCTTATCCTCCAAAGATACCTCGGCAGAAACGCCGTCGATTGCGTTCAGGACCTGGGAAACGCGTCCAGTGCAGTGGGAGCAGGACATGCCATCAATTTTCAGTGTTTTTTTCATCTTCATTTCTCCTTTTTTGCTATTAGAGTCGATTTTTTGCTGTGTATTTTCTAAAACGGGCTGCGTGGCGGTCTGGCGGCTTCGATGCGGCTTAAAAAAGCGCAGGCGAAGCGCGTTAGACACTACACAGACCGAGCTTAAACTCATTGCCGCAGCGGCAAACATGGGGTCCAGCTTCCAGCCCCAAAGGGAGAAGAAGACCCCCGCCGCTATGGGAATACCGATGGTATTGTACAAAAAGGCCCAGAACAGATTCTCCTTGACGTTTCGGATCACCGCGCGGCTTAAATGAATGGCGGTGACCGCGTCTAACAAATCGTTTTTCATCAGGACGATGTCAGCCGCTTCTAGCGCGATATCGGTACCGGCGCCAATGGCAATGCCCACGTCGGCACGGGCAAGAGCAGGTGCGTCGTTGATGCCGTCTCCCACCATGGCAACCTTTTTTCCGCTTTGCTGTAGCTGGCGGATTTTTTGTTCTTTATCCTGGGGCAGAACCTGTGCGATCACCTGGGAGACACCTAACTGATTTCCGATCGCGTCGGCGGTGCGCTGGTTGTCTCCGGTAAGCATCACAACCTCAAGTCCCAGCTGCTTCATCTCACCAATCGCCTGCGCGCTGGTGGGCTTTGCCACATCCGCCACAGCGATAATGCCTAAAAGCTGCTGTCCTTTTGCAAAGTACAGGGGCGTTTTGCCTTCCTGCGCCAGCCGAATAGCGATGGAGTTCAATCCTTCCATCGAAACGCCATTTTCCTCCATCAGCCGCTCGTTGCCGGCCAGATAGGATTCTTGGCCTAGCGAAGCGGAAAGCCCCAGTCCCGAGAGAGCTTGGAATGCAGAAGAAGGAAGGGGGGAGATGCCCCGGTCCTTGGCCGCAGAGACGATCGCCTGCGCCAGAGGATGCTCAGAAAGAGCTTCCAACGAAGCGGCAATCTGCAAAAGTTCCCCTTCTTCCATACCGGCGGCAGGGTAGATATCGGTGAGTTTGGGCCGCCCCTCGGTAATGGTGCCGGTTTTGTCTAACACGACAGTGTTGACGGTATGGGCGGTTTCCAGCGCTTCGGCGGATTTGATGAGAATACCGTTTTCCGCTCCCTTTCCGGTGCCGACCATAATAGCCACCGGCGTAGCCAGTCCCAACGCACAGGGGCAGGAGATGACCAACACAGCTATACCGATAGAAAGGGAGAAAGAAAAGCTTTGCCCCAAAAGGAACCAGACAGCCGCGGCCAGAATCGCGATTCCGATTACAACCGGTACAAAAACGCCCGCGACTTTATCCGCCAGCTTGGAGATCGGCGCTTTGGAGGCGCTGGCCTCCTCCATCAGAGCGATAATCTGAGACAAGGTGGTGTCATCGCCAATTTTCGTAGCCTTTAGTCGAAATGCGCCGGATTTATTGATGGTGGCGGCGGTAACGGCATCTCCTTCGGTCTTTTCCACCGGGATGCTCTCGCCGGTAATGGCTGATTCATCCACAAAGGAGCTGCCTTCTAACACCACGCCGTCTACCGGGATGCTCTGACCGGGACGTACGATAACCGTATCGCCCACCAAAACCTGTTCGACCGGAATCTGAAGCTCCTGCCCATCTCGCAGGACTGTGGCGGATTTGGGAGCCAGATCCATCAGTCGGGTAATAGCCTCTGAGGTTTTTCCCTTGGATTTTGTCTCCAGATATTTCCCCAAAGTAATGAGCGTTAAAATCATCGAGGCGCCTTCGAAATACAGATCCATGGCATATTGCTGAACCCGGTCCAGATCGCCGTGACCAAAGCCATACCCAATTTGGTAGATGGCGAAAATTCCGTATAAAATGGAAGCGGCGGAACCAATCGCCACCAGCGAATCCATATTGGGAGAGCCGCGAAACAGCGTTTTAAAGCCAATTTGGAAGTAGCTTCGGTTTAAATATGCCACCGGCAAGGTCAAAAGCAGCTGGGTAAAAGCAAAGGCCAGGGCGTTTTCGGTGCCGTGAAAAAAGTGTGGAATGGGCAGCCCCATCATATGCCCCATAGATAGATAAAAAAGAGGGATTAAAAAGCAAAAGGATAAAATGAGCCGCCGTTTCATCTGCTTTACAGCGTCTGCGGGAGCGGCCGCCGGCGCCGCTTCCGCACCCTTTTGCGGTAGAGAGGCTCCGTATCCGCTTTGCTCCACCGCCCGAATAATTTTAGCCGGGTCGGTCTGCTCTTCATCATATACCACCTGCATGCTGTTGGTTAAAAGGCTGACCTCTACCGATTGGACGCCGTCTGCTTTTGCCACGCTTTTTTCCACATGGGCAGAGCAGGCGGAACAGGTCATGCCGGATACATTGAACTTTTGTTTCATGAAAAATACATCGCTCCTTTCTGAAAAAATAAAGGATAAAATCACCCCTGGGGGGTATGGGGATATAGTAACCCCTTTGACGTCTTTTGTCAAGGAGGAAAAGAAAATTTTGAAAAGGTACCGTGAGAGATTGCCATTCTCATGAATCTTTCTTTGCTTTTGCACTTTTTTGTGGTATACTGAAAATGATTTTTTATATCGGGAAGTTCAATTGGCCGCGGGAAAAAATGCATGCAGTCCCAAAGCGGTTTCTTATCCAAGCTAGAGGAGGAGTAAACGTTGCGTTACCAGTTTTCTGAAAAGATAGATTCTTTACAGCCATCGGCTATCCGCGAGATTTTAAAGGCCACCGCGGATCCATCGGTCATTTCCTTTGCGGCGGGCAACCCGGCGCCCGAGGCATTCCCGGTAGAAGCTGTTCAAAAAATTACCCGGGAAATTTTGGAAGAGGACCCGATTCTGGCATTGCAGTATTCGGTGACCGAAGGATATCAGCCGCTGCGGGAAAAGCTGACCCATCTGGTCAAAGAGCGATATGGAATCGGCCGGGATTTTGACCAGGTATTGGTGGTGTCCGGCGCGCAGCAGGGAATCTGTTTAAGCGCTCACTGCCTTTTAAACGATGGGGATAAGGTCATCAGCGAAAGCCCCAGCTTTATCGGATCGTTAAACGCTTTTCGTTCTTTCCGTTCCCAGCTGGTGGGGGTTGAGATGGAGGAGGACGGCATTGACACCCAAAAGCTGGAACAGGCGCTAAAAGAAAATCCCAATGCGAAATTTATCTATACCATTCCGAATTTTCAAAATCCCACCGGTATCACCATGAGCTTGGCAAAACGAAAAGAGGTTTACCGGCTGGCGCTTGAGTACGGCGTTTTGATTTTAGAGGATAACCCTTACGGTGAACTGCGTTTTGCCGGAGAGGATGTCCCTACGATCAAGTCGATGGATACGGAAGGGATTGTCATCTATTGCGGCAGCTTTTCAAAGGTATTGTCCCCCGGATTGCGGGTGGGATACGTGGTGGCGCCCAAAGAGATTATCGCCAAGCTGACAGTGGCAAAGCAGTCGTCGGATGTGCATACGACCATCCTTTCCCAGATGATTTGCGAGCGCTTTTTGGCAAAATATGATTTTTCGGCTCATATTGCCGGCCTGCGGGAAATCTACCGCAAAAAGTCTGCGTTGATGATCCAGCAGATTGACGAGCACTTCAGCCCCGCGGTAACCCATACCAACCCACAGGGCGGCCTGTTCCTTTGGTGCAGTCTGCCAAATGGCGCGGACATGCCGGCTTTCTGTAAGCAGGCGGTATCCCAGGGGGTCGCGGTGGTGCCGGGCTCCGCCTTTCTGACCGATGAAAGGGATGTTTCCCAGTCCGTTCGCTTAAACTTTTCTACCCCTACCGACGAGCAGATCATAAAAGGGATTGGTTTGCTGGGGGATTTGACCAAAATACTCTTCTAAGAAGGTGTTATCAATGGAAAATCAGGCGCAGGAGCGTAAAAAAATCATCTTTTCCGGCATTCAGCCCAGCGGACAGATTACCCTGGGCAATTACTTGGGAGCGGTCCGCAACTGGACACAGCTACAGGAGGATTACCGCTGCATCTACAGCATTGTCAATATGCATGCCATCACGGTCCGGCAGGACCCGGCCCAGCTTCGGCAACGGACGTTGGAAGCTTATGCCCTGCTGCTGGCCTGTGGAATCGATCCGGAAAAGTCTATTGCTTTTATCCAAAGCCATGTGAAGGAGCATGCGGAGGCAAATTGGGTGCTGGCCTGCTATACCCAGTTTGGCGAGCTGAACCGCATGACCCAGTTTAAAGATAAATCCGCGAAAAATCCGGATAATATCAACGCCGGACTGTTTACCTATCCGGTGCTGATGGCAGGGGACATTCTGCTGTATCAGACCGACCTGGTGCCGGTGGGAATCGATCAAAAGCAGCATTTGGAGCTGGCGCGGGATGTGGCGATTCGCTTTAACGGGCAGCACGGCAATACCTTTGTAGTGCCGGATGGCTATTTCCCCAAGGTGGGGGCAAAAATTGCATCCTTACAGGACCCGACCAAAAAGATGAGCAAGTCGGACCCCAACCCCAAAGGCTGTGTGTATATTCTTGATCCGCCGGAGACTATTATCAAAAAATTTAAAAGCGCTGTTACCGACTCCGAGGCGCAGGTGGCCTATCGGGAGGGGAAGGACGGCATCAATAATCTGATGACAATCTATTCCTGCATAACCGGGAAAACCTATGAACAGATTGAAGCGGAATTCGAAGGAAAGGGGTATGGCGACTTTAAGGTGGCGGTAGGTCAAACGGTCGCCGACCATCTGGCCCCCATTCGGGAGAAGTATGCTCAGCTGATGGCTGATAAGTCTTATTTGGAAAGCTGCTACCACGCTGGCGCAGAGAAAGCGTCTCGCATTGCCAGCCGGACATTGGAAAAGATGTATAAAAAGGTTGGTTTTCTTGCGAAATAAAAGCTTTTACCCTGTTTTAAGCCCCGCCAATTGGCGGGGCTTTTTTGTATGGAGCAGGATAATGGCCCCATTGATCTTACTAGAATTTTTCTAAGGTACTATTTTGGACAAAAGGGACATATAGTTGTGATAGCAAAATGCGTAAGGGGGACGGTATCATATGGACTGCGGCAAGCGATGTACTTTTGCCGGGTCACCTGTTTTTATACGAAAGTGGTAAAAGATATTCGTTTTTATTGTGCGAAGTATGCTGATTTTGTATGAACAGGGGCGGTACGATACATAAGCGTGTACCTGCAAAAAGAAAGGGATTTGACTTTGCATTTACAGGATAACCCGCAGCAGCAAGTGATCAATAAGGAGGGCTAGATCAATGGAAAACCACAGCATTTATCAGGATATTGCGATGCGGACCGGCGGAGATATTTACCTGGGACTCGTAGGTCCGGTACGTACAGGAAAATCAACCTTTATCAAAAAATTTATGGAGACACTGGTCATTCCCAATATTGAAAGCGAATATCGCCGGGAGCGGGCTGTAGATGAGCTTCCCCAGTCGGCTGCCGGAAAGACAATTATGACGACGGAGCCCAAGTTTATCCCGGAAGAGGCGGTGGAGGTGTTTTTGGATGATCAGGCCTCTTTTCGGGTGCGGCTGATTGACTGTGTTGGCTATGTAGTGCCCAGCGCGTTGGGCTATGTGGAAAATGGTGGACCGCGTATGGTTGTGACGCCGTGGTTTGACGAAGAAGTACCCTTTAACATGGCGGCGGAACTGGGAACGCGCAAGGTCATTCAGGAGCATTCTACTATCGGCTTGGTCATCACCACCGATGGTTCTATCAGCGATATTCCCCGAGAAGAATATGAGCAGGCGGAAGAACAGGTGATATCGGAATTAAAGGAGATTAAAAAACCGTTTGTTGTTTTGCTGAACGCTACTGAACCGGATTCGGCCAAGGTGCGGGAATTATCCAAACAGATGACCGAAAAATACGAGGTGCCGGTGATGCCGGTCAACTGCCTGAAGCTGACACAAAATGATATTCGCGATATTCTTGCGGCCATTTTGTACCAGTTTCCGGTAAAAGAGATCTGTGTGGATTTTCCCAGATGGATTCTCTCTTTGGAGAAAGAGCATTGGCTGCGGCAGGAGCTGGTCAGTGCGATTTTGCAAAGCGCACAGGATATTGTCCGCATTCGGGAAGTGGAAGAGGCCATGGCCCAGACAACACAGCAAGAGCATGTGGAAAGCGCTTCGGTTACCGAGATTGATCTGGGCCGGGGACAGGTAAAGCTGCTAATGCGTGTTCCAGGGAATCTGCTGTATGAAATTATCAGCGAAAAGACAGGGCTTTCGATTGATTCCGAGGCGGGACTCATGCCCTGTATGATCGAGCTGGCGCAGATGAAACGGGATTACGAAAAGATAAAAGGCGCGTTAGATCAGGTAGAGGCGGTAGGCTATGGCATCGTTATGCCAACGCTGGAAGAGCTAAAGCTGGAGGAGCCGGAAATTGTCAAGCAGGGAAATCGCTATGGTGTGCGCCTAAAGGCCAGCGCGCCGTCTATCCATATGATGAAAGCGGATATCACCACCGAAGTTTCGCCGATTGTCGGTTCGGAAAAGCAGTCAGAGGAGCTGGTGATGTATCTGCTGCAAGAGTTTCAGGATAGCCCTGAAAAAATTTGGGACTCGAATATTTTTGGAAAATCTCTGCATTCTTTGGTCAATGAAGGACTGCACAATAAGTTGTATCGAATGCCGCAGGAGGCGCGTTTGAAGCTACAAGAGACCATTGAACGCATTATTAACGAAGGCTGCACAGGGCTTATCTGTATCATATTGTGATACCAGGTTGATTCATTGGGCAAAAGAGATGCACATAAAAAATAGCCGCAGAAGCGGCTATTTTTTATGAAAATCCATGTTTTTTGTTTTTTTAAGAAGGGAAAAACAGATGCTTTTACAAAAAGGGTTTTTGTGGTATACTAAAAAGAAAAAGGACGGGGCCTTGTCCCGAAGAGAAAGAGCAGGGCAAAGGAGAGACTAAGATCATGGCAAAAGGCGACTTGTTTTCCACTGTATTGCGTGGATTCCATAAAGAGCAGGTATCCCAATATCTAACTGAGCTGACCCGCAAATACGAAAGAGAAAAAGAGGAACTGCACAAAAAGTATGAAGGGGTAGATCCCGAACAGACAAAGGTGCTTTTGCGGGAGCGGGACCGGCTGCAAAAGGAATTGGAAAAGGCCAATGAGCAAATTTCCAATTTGGAAAATAAAGAAGAACGGCAACAGGAATCGGAACAGGTGGGTATGGAACGGCTGCGGCTTTTGGCACAACAAATGAAGTCCCGCATAGAAGAAGCCAAGCAGATGGAAAGGGATGCGCGCCAGGAAAGCGAGCGGATTCTTGAGGCGGCCAGGCAGGAGGGACAGACGATCCTAAATAAAGCAAAGGAGGCGGGCAGCGAGAATGAATCGATGCTGGGCCGCCTGCGCGAGCGCTTGGATCAGGAAGCGGCTTTGCTTTTGGCGCAAAAGGACACAATCAGAGAAGAATTGGAAAAGGCTCGGGCAGAAGCTGGCGATATAATTGCCGCCGCCCACCAGAAGGAAGATAAAATCCTGGAAAAGGCGAGAGAAAAAGCGCAAGAAATCATAGAGGGTGCCCAAAAACAGGCACAGAAGATTCTAAAACAGACAGAAGAAGAAAAAACACAGCAATTAGAACAGCTACAGGATGAGATAGTAAAGACAAAACAGCGTCTGGGCGGAATGGCCGGCCGTGTAGAGGGGCTGTCGCAGGAGCTAGAGCGTTTGGGCACTTTGCTGGCGGAACAGAATGAATCTTCGGCAAAAAAACAATAGAAAAATACTTTTATAGATAAAGCTTTGCCCCTAATCACTTTTGTGAATGGGATGAATAGAGGAAAAAGTATCATATTTTCCGGCCTCTTTAAAGGCTTGGATTAGGAGGAAATAGGATGCCAGCGATGTACGCCCATGATACCTTTGGCTTAAAAGCGGCGAGAGAATTGCCGTTTTCGGTGAAAAAGCCTATTTTGCAGTATCCCCAGCTCTTTCGGGCTGGATTACAGGGACCGGATATACTATTTTTTTACAATCCCTTTACCGAGCATCCTATTGGAAATATTGGGTGCCGGCTGCATAAAAAAACGGCTCGGTCCTTCTTGGAAAATGCACGGGAAATCTGGAAGGAGGGCGGAAAAAGCCCTTCGCAAGCGGCATATTTATTGGGCTTTTTGTGCCATTTTATGCTGGACAGCGCCTGTCATCCGTATATTGGGCGTCAGGTAAAAGCAATTGGGGTTGGCCATGTGGCGATTGAGACGGAATTTGAACGTCTTTTACTCACCTTAGATGGAAGGAATCCGATTTCATTCCCAGTGGGCTACTGTCTGCCTTTGGATGAGGAAATAGCCCATGATATCGCGCCATTTTATCCGGGTGTTTCTACCAAAGAGATGAAAAAAAGTCTGCATGCCATGCGCCGGTACAAAAATCTTCTGGTCATGCCAAACGGCGCAGTACAAATGCTGGCGAAAAAAGGTTTGCGGCTGATTGGTCAGTACAACGCCATCACCCAGCACATCATTGGACCTAAAGCGGACCTTCGCTGCCGAATGACCTGCGAGCATCTGCTGGAGCTTTATAGGCGGACTATATCCCAGGCAACCGCTGAAATGGAGAAGTTTTCCAAAGCGTTGGAAACAGATGGTCCGTTCAGCCAACGCTTGAATCGGACTTTTGAGTGAGAGGGTAGATGGATGAAAAAGGAAAAACTGGGGAAATTAGAAAAGTACTGGATTTTATATGATGTTGCCAACTCTGCGTTTGTTTTGTTGGTGGCGACAATCGTCCCCCTTTATTTCAACAGTCTGGCGCAGGCTGCGGGCATTTCCGAGGTGGACTATCTGGCTTATTGGGGATATGCTGCCTCTGTGGCGACTTTGATTGTTGCGTTGATCGGCCCGGTATTGGGTACGATGGCGGATATGAAGAATCTGAAAAAGCCGATTTTCACCATCAGTATGATGGTGGGAGTTTTAGGATGCGCGGCGCTGTCCTTTCCCTCTTCCTGGATTCTTTTTTTAGCGGTTTTTGTTGTTGCAAAAGTAGGGTTCTCTGCCAGCCTGATTTTTTATGATTCCATGCTGGCAGATGTAACGGAACCGGACAAAATGGATGATGTGTCTGCCCAAGGCTATGCTTGGGGTTATATTGGTAGCTGTATTCCCTTCGTTGTTAGCTTGCTGATTGTGCTTGGCAATGAGGCTTTAGGTATTTCCATGACGGCGGCGATGGGTATATCTTTTTTTCTTAATGGAGCATGGTGGCTTGTTTTAACGTTGCCGCTATTAAAAAATTATAAACAGCTTCACTATTCGCCAAAGCAAAAGCATATGGTTGGAGCTGCATTTCGCACACTGTATCGCACATTTCGGGAGATAAAAAGCCAAAAACACATTTTTTTGTTTTTGCTGGCTTTCTTTTTCTTTATTGATGGTGTGTATACCATCATTGACCTGGCAACGGCCTTTGGCAGTGCATTGGGGTTTGATTCCACTATGCTTCTGCTGGCATTGCTATTAACACAGGTGGTCGCATTTCCTTTTGCGCTGCTTTTTGGAAAGGCAGCTAAGAAATATCGCAATGACCGACTGATCAAAATCTGTATTGCCGCGTATACAATCATCGCGCTGTTTGCCATCCAACTGGATCAGGTCTGGGAGTTTTGGCTGTTGGCGGGGCTTGTTGGTATGTTTCAAGGCGGTGTACAGGCGCTTTCCCGTTCCTATTTTGCTAAGATTATCCCGCCGGAAAAGGCTGGGGAATATTTCGGCTTGTTCGATATATGCGGAAAAGGCGCTTCTTTTATGGGAACAGCCCTTGTGGGTTTGTTTACCCAGTTGAGCGGAAGCACCAATCTAGGAATCTCCGTTTTGGCTTTTCTTTTTATTGTCGGACTGGTATTGTTTCATTATGCGGCCAAATGGAATCCTGTAAAAGAGTAAATGAAGATGAAAATGAAAAAAGCGCAGACAAATCTATTTTTGTCTGCGCTTTTTTTATATGGGTTACAAAAAACAAATACCTTAGTCTATTCTGCCAAATTTTCGAAAACGCTCATATCTTGCTTCCAGCAGAGAATCCAGATCCAGTTGAGATTTTTCCTCCAATGCTTTCCAAAGAAGCTCTTCCAGATGCGTAAAAATTTCCGGAAAACTCAGGCCGTCCTCTGGGATAATACGCTCTACTACCTGCATCTGCTTCATATCCTCAGCGGTGAGCCGAAGAGACTCGGCTGCTTCTTTGTTTTTCTTCGGATCTTTCCAAAGAATGCTGGCGCACCCTTCTGGAGATATGACCGAATAAAAAGCGTTTTCCAGCATCCAAACTTCGTCTCCTACAGCCAACGCCAATGCGCCGCCGCTTCCTCCTTCGCCAATTAGAATAGCGATGACCGGGGTGCGGAGGGTCATTAGCTCCATGAGATTTTCTGCAATCGCCTGTGCCTGACCGCGCTCCTCTGCGCCAATGCCACAGAAAGCGCCGGAGGTATCGACAAAGCAAATCACCGGACGATGAAATTTTTCTGCCTGCTTCATCAAACGAAGCGCTTTTCGATAGCCTTCCGGATTGGGAGAACCGAAATTTCGAAAGACCTTTTCCTTGGTATTTCCGCCTTTTTCCATGGCGATGACTGTCACCGGTTTATCCCGCAGACGAGCGATACCGCCGACAACAGCCGTATCCTCCGCAAAGCGCCGGTCCCCGTGCAGTTCAATAAAGTCAGTAAAGATACCCTTGATGAACCCAATCCCAGACGGGCGGTTTTTTGCGCGGGCTGTCTGCACTTTTTCATATGCCGATTTCATCCAGTCATCTCCCTTCATGTAGCATCAGCAGTCTGGTCAAAAGCTTTTTTTGACCAGCCCGCGGCGTAATGCGGTCGATGAATCCCCGCTTTACCAAAAATTCCGCCTTTTGAAATCCTTCCGGCAGCTTCTTGCGAATGGTCTGCTCAATGACCCTGGGACCGGCAAACCCAATCAGCGCGCCGGGTTCCGCCAGGATAATGTCGCCTTCCATGGCAAAACTGGCAGTAACGCCACCGGTCGTCGGGTCGGTCAGGACGGTGATGTACAGATTTCCCGCATCACTGTGGCGTTTGACCGCGCCGGAGGTTTTGGCCATCTGCATTAAGGAGAGGATTCCCTCCTGCATCCGTGCGCCGCCGGAAACGGTATAGCCCACGACCGGCAAAGAATGGGTGGTCGCGTACTCAAACAATCGGGTGATTTTTTCCCCCACAACGGTACCCATACTTCCCATCATAAAAGAGGAATCCATGACAAAGAGCCCACAGGCGTGCCCGCCAATAGACGCTGTACCACAGATGACCGCTTCCTTTTCGCTAGAGGCTAACCGCGCGTGCTTAAGCTTTTTATCATAGCCGGGAAAAGAGAGGACGTCTTTGGAACGAAGCTCGGCATCCATCTCGCAAAAGCTGCCAGAATCGGTGATAAAATCGATCCGCTGGCGGGCGTTCATTCGAAAATGATTGCCACAGCTGCAAACCAGATAATTGTCCCAAAGTTCACTTGGTACAGCCGCCTTTTTGCAAGCTGGACAAAGAACAGTAGGCTCTGCATGCATTTCTGCGGCTGCGCTTACCGGCGTGCGGCCGCCCTTTTCCAGTTCGTTTTTTGGCTTTTTAAAAAATCCCTGAAGCTGCATGGGACCTTATTCACCTCTCTTTGCCATAAAATCCGTATGATAATTCCCCGCTAAAAATGCCGGATCACTAATGATTTCCAACTGCTCGTCTAAATTGTTGGGTACACCCTCCAGCACCAATTCGCATAAAGCGGAGTTCATTTTACGTATGGCTTCCTCTCGGGTTTTGGCGTAAACGATCAGTTTACCCATCATAGAATCATAAAAAGGAAGCATCTCATAGCCTTGATACAAAAAGGTATCGAACCGAACCCAAGGGCCGCCGGGAACATGGAAAAAGGTGATTTTTCCACCGCTTTTTGCGTTGATACGGCATTCAATAGCAGCGCCGGTGATTTTAACATCCTTCTGGCGGAAATTGAGCAGTACCCCGCAGGCAATGCGAATCTGCCATTTGACAATATCTACACCGGACACAAATTCACTGACCGGATGCTCTACCTGCAAACGGGTATTCATTTCCATAAAATAGAAATGCCCCGCATCGTCTAATAAAAATTCTACTGTACCTGCGTTGGTATATCCCGCGGCCTTTGCCGCCTTTGCAGCAGCATCACACATCTTTTTGCGTAAAATCGGGTTGATGGCAGGGGAGGGGGCTTCCTCCAAAAGCTTTTGATTTCGCTTTTGGATAGAGCATTCCCGCTCGCCCAGGCAGACTACATTGCCGCCTTCGTCAGCCAGCAGCTGCACTTCGATATGTTTTACCGGAAACAGATACTTTTCCATATACACGCCGCCGTCGCCAAAAGCGTTTTTTGCCTCTTCCGACGCGGTTAAAAAAGCCTGCTCCAGCTCCTTCGGACCTTTTACTAGGCGGATGCCCTTTCCGCCTCCGCCGGCCCGAGCCTTGATCAGCACCGGATAGCCGATTTTTTTGGCAGCTTCGGCCGCCTGTTTTGGATTGGACAAAAGATCGGTGCCCGGTATGGTGGGAACACCGGCTTGCTGCATCATCCGGCGAGCCGCGTCCTTATCACCCATTCGGGAAATGACATCCGCGCTTGGACCGATAAAAACCAGTCCGTTCTGTTCGCATAAACGGGCAAATTCCGCGTTTTCCGCCAAAAACCCATATCCGGGATGGATAGCCTGCGCACCGGTCAAAAGCGCCGCTGTAATGATATCTTTTTGGCGAAGATAGCTTTCTCCCGGCAGGGCTTTCCCCACACAGACACTCTCGTCCGCTAGCGATACATGCAGCGATTCTTTATCCGCCTGCGAATGGATCGCAACGGTGGCAATGCCCATCTCCTTACAGGCACGAATGATACGCACCGCAATTTCTCCGCGATTCGCGATTAAAATTTTCGAAAACAATGGCTCACTTCCTCACAACAGCAAAGGAAAAGTCTCCGCTGACCGACAGTTTTCCATCGACGTAGCCTTTTCCGCTGGCAAAATAAAACGGGCCTTTCGATTTGGTAATGACACATTCTGTTTCCAGCGTGTCACCGGGACGTACTGGATTTTTAAACTTTACTTTATCCAGGCTGGTGAAAAAAGGGGTTGCACCCTCGGGCAGCTCTTCTGCCAGCAAAACACAGGTGGCCTGGGCCATCATCTCGCAGAGAATAACGCCGGGAACGACCGAATTGCCGGGAAAATGCCCCTGTAAAAACCATTCGTCGCCGCGCACGGTATATTTTCCGTGGGCCACACCGTCAATGACCTGCGCCTCTTCTACCAAAAGCATATTGTCCCGATGGGGGAGAATTTTCATAATTTCTTCTTGATTCATTGCGTATCCCTCACAAGGAACAGCCGCTGACCTACTTCGACCAGCTGACCGTTGCCCGCATAGATCTGAACAATTTCTCCGTCGCAGTCGGCGGTGATTTCATTCATGGTTTTCATCGCTTCAATAATGCAGAGTACATCGCCTTTTTTTACCTGACTGCCGTTTTTCACAAAAGGCGGATCTCCGGGCGCGGGCGATGCGTAATACATGCCAACGATCGGGCTCTCTACAACTCGGCCATCCGGGACCGGAGGCTCCGCCTGGGTTTTAGCTTCCTGCTCGGTCGAAAGCAGGGGAGATTGCATAATAGGGGTTGACAGCACGGGTGTTCCCGCTGGCGGACAGACAGAGACTTCCCGCTCCATCCGAATACTTTTTCCATTTTCCTGCATTTCCACCCGAGTGATTCCATGCTCTTTCATAATTTGCGCCAGCGCGCGGATTTCTTTCATCTCCATTTGTGTTTTATCCCTCCATCCGCTTAAATGCGATACACGCGTTATGCCCGCCAAATCCCAAAGAGGTTGACAATGCCAACTGTGCCTGCACCTTTTTCGCCTGATTCGGCACATAATCCAAATCACATTCAGGGTCCGGTTCACGCAGATTGATGGTAGGAGGGATCTGCCCATGATACAGTGCTAATGCTGCGACAATGGCTTCGACCGCGCCTGCCGCACCCAGCATATGGCCGGTCATGGATTTGGTAGAGCTGACAAAAAGATCCGCTGTTTTTTCACCCAACGCGGCTTTGATGGCCTGTGTCTCGGTTTTGTCGTTCAGCGGTGTGCCGGTGCCATGGGCGTTCAGATAAATAGGTCCGGTGATTGTGCCGGTTTCCTCCAATGCCAAAGCGATCGCCCGGGCAGCACCTTCTCCGCCAGGAGCGGGGGCTGTCATATGATACGCGTCGCAGGTGCATCCATAACCGGTCATTTCCGCATAGATGTGGGCGCCGCGCTTTTTGGCGTGCTCATACTCCTCTAAAATGAGGGCGCCGGCGCCTTCTCCCATGACAAAGCCGCCGCGGCGCTTGTCGAACGGTAAAGAAGCTTCGTCCGGGTTCTCTGCCAAAGAAAGAGCCATGCAGTTGGTAAAACCGGCCACGCCAATAGGGGTGATAGCCGCTTCTGCGCCACCTGCTAAAATCACGTCCGCATACCCTGCGCGGATAGCGTGGAACGCCTCTCCCACCTCGTTGGTGCTGGTAGCACAGGCGGTGGTTACCGGGAGACAGGGTCCTTTTGCTTCAAAACGAATGGCGATATTGCCCGCCGCCATATTGGAGATCATCATGGGGATAAAGAAAGGCGATACCCGTTTCGGCCCCTTTTCCAAAAGCTTTTGTATTTCGCCAGACATGGTAATCAGTCCGCCAATGCCGGAACCAAAATACACGCCGAACCGCTCTGGCACTACCTTGCCGGCGATGCCGCTGTCCTCTACAGCCTGACAGGCCGCTGCCATTGCGTATTGGCTGAACAGATCGCTTTTTCTCACTTCGCCCTTTTCCATATAACGGGTGGGATCAAAGTCCTTTACCTGTGCCGCGACCTTTGCCTTGTATTCTTTTGCATCAAACCGATCCAGCGGCCCAATGCCGTTTTTACCGGCCAGCAGGTTTTCCCAGAACACAGGAATTTCGTTGCCGACGGGCGTTACCGCCCCAAGGCCGGTTACTACTACGCGTCTCATATGCGTCCTCCTTCCTACATGGCCAAACCGCCGTCAACGCGGATGACCTCCCCGGTAATATAGTCGGAACCGCTGCCGGCTAAAAATACCGCCAGATGGGCGATTTCCTCCGGCCTGCCCATCCGCTTTAGGGGAATGACGCCTGCAAGCGGATTCTCCTCTTTGTCGATTCCCGCGGTCATATCGGTTTCAATAAAGCCTGGTGCAATGGCGTTGCAGCAGATTCCGCGGCCCGCCAGCTCCCGGGCAACCGATTTGGTTAGACCGATGAGCCCGGCCTTGGAGGCGGAATAGTTGGCCTGGCCGCCATTTCCCATCAGACCGGACACCGATGAAATGTTAATAATCTTGCCCGCTCGTTTTTTGACAAAAATCGGATAACAGTGCTTGATAAAATTGAACGCACCTTTTAAATTGGTGTCTAGCACGGCGTCGAAATCCGCTTCCTTCATGGTATAGACCAGTCCGTCCCGGGTAATACCTGCGTTGTTGACGAGAATATCAACGCCGCCAAAATCCTTCTGCACCGCCTGGACGGTCTGTTTTGCCTGGTCAAAATCCGCTACGTCGCACTGATAAGCTTTCGCCTGTACCCCAAGCAAAGACGCCTGCTGGCAGACCTCGTCCGCCGCCTGAGCGTTTCCGGCGAAGATTACCGCAAGATTGGCGCCCTCCTTTGCAAAGGCAAGAGCGATCGCCCTGCCGATCCCGCGGCTGGCGCCGGTAATGAGCGCGGTTTTTCCCTCAAGATTCATTCTTCCAACACCGCCTTTATCGTTGTTTCCAAAGTCTGTGCGTCCTCTACATGATAAGCTTTTGCCTGCGGCAGCGTCTTTGCTACAAAACCATACAAGGTTTTACCGGGTCCTACCTCGATAAATGTATCAAATCCGGCCGCGAACATATTATGCAGAGTCTGTTCCCAAAGGACAGGATTTTCCATCTGAGCTGCCAAAAGCGCTTTGGGGTTCTGCCCATAGGGCTCTGCTGTCAGATTAGCCCATACCGGTATCCGCCCCGATTCAAAGGAAAGGGGCTCTAATTCCTGACCAAAGGCTTTGGCAGCTTTGGCCATAAACGGTGAATGAAACCCGCCGCTGACCGCCAGCGGAACCATCCGCCCACCGGCTTCTTTCACCAAAGGCTTAAGCGCCTCGATTTCCTCCCGCAATCCCGCTACGACCAGCTGTCCCGGACAGTTGTAGTTTACCGGGTACAGCTGCGTGAACCGGGCGCAAAGCTCCTCAACCGTCTGATTATCTAATTTTAGGACCGCCGCCATTGCGCTGTCCACCTGCTGGGCGGCTTCATCCATAAGTGCTGCCCGCTGACATACCAAGGAAAAGCCCATCTCTTGATCCAGCATACCGGCAAAGGTCAAAGCTGCCATCTCGCCCAAAGAAAAGCCCGCAGCACCATCGGCCTTTACGCCCTCTTCCTCCAGCGCCAAAGCCGCCGCCAGGTCCACACAGAACAGACAGGGCTGTGTATTTCGGGTTTGGGACAGCTCCTCCTTGGATCCCTCGAAGCACTGGTCCGACGTTCCCGGACGCAGCCGGTCGGCCAGCTGAAACAGCTCCTTTGCCGTGGCGGACGCCTGTGTCAATTCCCGGCCCATGCCGCTGTATTGTGCGCCCTGACCGGAAAAAAGAAACGCTATTTTACCCATCTTTTTGCTCCATTCAAAACGTCTTCCGCCTCAGCAAAAATTTCGCGGATCATTTCGGCGGCAGGCTGTTCCTTTTTCACCATTGCGGAGATTTGCCCTGCCAAAAAGCAGCCGTGCTGTTCGTCGCCTTCTACCGCGGCCAGACGAAGCGCGCCGGCGCCAAAGGACTCCAGCTCCTCGTCCGAAACATTTCCGTCATACTCTTTGCGGAAATACTCACGGGAATAGGGGGTCTTTAAGCAGCGTACCGGATGTCCCAGCCGTTTGCCGGTAGAGATCGTATCGATGTCCTTTGCCTTGAGAACTTTGTTTTTGTAGGTTTGATGCACGCCGCACTCTTCGGCAACCAGAAAGCGGGTGCCCAGCTGTACGCCGACAGCGCCCAGCATAAAGGCTGCCGCAACGCCGCGGCCATCGGCAATGCCGCCTGCCCCAATGACCGGAAGAGGGGTTGCGTCGCACACCTGCGGAAGTAGCGCCATGGTGGTCAAATCCCCCACATGTCCGCCGGACTCGCCGCCTTCGGCGATCACAGCACAGGCGCCCTGACGGGTTACCAGCTTGGCCATGGCGACCGAGGCCACCACCGGAATCACCTTGATGCCGGCTTCCTGCCAAAGCTTCATATATTTTCCAGGATTTCCGGCGCCGGTTGTAATAACCGGGACCTTTTCTTCGGCCAGCAGCTTTGCCACTTCCTCCACATGGGGACTCATGAGCATAACATTTACTCCAAAGGGCTTTTTGGTTAAGCCGCGGCAGATGTCAATTTCCTTTTTCAGATAATTTGTGTCGGCGTTCATGGCTGAGATAATCCCCAGGCCGCCGCCCTCCGATACCGCCGCCGCCAGCTTTCCGTCAGAAATCCAGGCCATACCGCCCTGGAAAATCGGGTATTCAATACCCAGCATGTCACAAATCGGTGTCTTAATCATGGTTTATTCCTTCTCGCCCATTTTTTCTTCCACCAGCTTGACCATTTCGCCAACGGTGGAGATTTTTTCATCCAATTCCAGCTCGATGTCCAGCGCTTCCTCCAGCTCCATGACCATATCGACAGTATCCAGCGAATCAACGCCCAGCTCCTCAAAGGTGGTATCCATGGTAACGGCAGAGGGGTCACAATCCACATGCTCTGCTAAAACAGCAACCAGCTTCTCAAAGATCATCTTTATTTCCTCCCATAAAATACAAAAAATATATGGAAAGCCGAATGCCCGGCCTTACCAGCGAAGAATACAGGCGGCACTGGATAGGCCGCCTCCAAAGGCGCACAATGCCAATAGATCGCCCCGCTTCAGGTCCCCAGAGCGATTGAGTTCGTCCATCACCATCGGGATACTTGCGGCAGAGGTGTTGCCATATCGGTCAATATTTACGCAGAACAGCTCCGGCGGGATGTTCAGCCGCTTTCTGGCTGCGTCGATAATACGAATATTGGCCTGATGGGGGATCACCCAGTTGATCTCCTCCTCAGAAAAACCAGCCTGCTTGATCAAATGTTTCAAATCATGGGTCATGGCGTTTACTGCAAAGCGAAAGGTTTCCTGCCCCTTCATATGAATATAGGGATTCTCCTGCTCCCGCTTGTAAAAAGGGGATTTCCCCTCGAATACCGGGGTGCGGATTACCTCGTCGTCCCCCTTGGAATGCAGCTGGGAGGCAAGATACCCGTCTCCTTCACCCAGCACCATCGCGCCGGCTCCGTCGCCAAAAATCACGCAGGTGCTGCGGTCGTCCCAATCCAGTAGCCTGCTGATGCGCTCCGCACCGATGACCAGCATCTTTTTGGCTTTGCCCCGGGCGAAAAAGCCCGCCGCCGTATCCAGCAAAAACAAAAAGCCTGAACAGGCTGCGTTAAGGTCCATAGCCGGACAAGCAGCGCCCAGACGTTTTTGTACAACACATGCCACCGACGGCGTGGCGAAATCCCCGCTGATGGTGGCGCAAAGGATCATATCCAGCTCCTCTGGCTTAACGGCGCTTTGCTCCAGCGCAGCTAGAGCCGCCTGATACGCCAAATCGCAGGTGGACTCCGTCTCACAGACATGACGCTGCCGGATGCCGGTTCGTTCCCGGATCCATTCGTCAGAGGTTTCCAAAAAGGATGCTAAATCATCGTTGGTCACGACTTTAGGCGGAACATAGCTGCCGGTTCCTAATACACAAAAACTCATTTTTTCTCCCCCAGGCTTTTTTTCAAAAATTCGTTCAGCTTCCGGATCCCTCGAAACAGACTGTCCTTTTCCATTTCGGTCAGGTCTTCCACAATTTTTGTAACCATATTATAATGATACCGCCGGTGAAAATGATCGATCCGCTTCCCGCTTCGGGTTAGTGTAACGCGGACGGTGCGACCGTCGCTATCGTCAGGCTGCTTTTCTAAATACCCTCTTTTCTCCAGCTTGCCTATCGCCACCGTGGCAGTAGGGCGGGTAATATTCATGGCAGCAGCGATTTCGCTGACCGTCCGTCCCTGATCTTCTCCCTTTCCAACCGCTTCGATCAGATGCATCTCCTTGATGGAAAGATGAATCCGGCCGCTTTTTTTCAGCGTTTCTTCCTCAAGCTGTAGAATGTTGTGATAAGTGTCTACCAACACCTCGTTAAGCGCTACCGCAAAAGCATCCATACCCATTCCTCCAGCATAGATGAATTATTAGTTTGATAATCTAACTATTTGAATATACCCCTCTGTTTTCTTTTTGTCAATAGGTATTGTATTGCTCTAATGTGAACAAATTGTGAAAAGAAAGGCAAAAAATAGAAAAATCTTTCTATTCTCGCAGGGGAACTCTATTGGTGCTTGAGGGTGCATTGTATAAAAAAAGGGGGACGAAAAACCGTCTCCCTTTTATGTATCCCAGATCCTTTTAAACCTTAATAGTCTTCCACTTTCCGGCATTGTACCGAAGCCAAACCAAAAGGGAACGCAAAAGCTGATCCGCCGCTAGGGCTACCCATGCACCGGGCAGGCCCCAATGAAATCCATATACCATCAGCAAAGCTAGGCCAGGACGTACCAGCAATACCGTTAAAAAGGTGATAACCGCGATTGCCTGGGTATCACCCGCGCCGCGCAGTACACCGGCCAAAATAAACTGAGAAGCCTGGAAAGGCTGGATAAACGCAAGGAACATTAAAATGGTTCCTCCAAGCTGGATGATTTCTGGGTCATCATTGTACAAAGAAACAATTTGTCGGGAAAATAACAGAAAACAAGTAGCCAAAAGCAAGGAAACCATCATCCCCACCTGCCGGGTCCGGCGGCTGTACTGTTCCGCCATGTCCGGACGGCGCTTGCCCAGACATTGTCCTACCAGCGAGGTGGCGGAAACGCCAAAGGCTTGTCCGTTCATAAAGGTGAGGGCTTGGATGTTCATACATACCTGATGGGTCGCGAAAGCCACTGTCCCCAAAGAGGCCACGGTTTTTGAGTAGATAATGATACCGGCGCGCATGATAAGCTGTTCGATCATGGCGGGGAACCCCACCTTGAAGATCGCCGTAACCGACTCCCGGTCAGGACGGAACCCATCGCGCAGCCGCAGATGCAGATAACCGCTGTTTTGGCGCATTACAGCGAAAAAAGCCATAATCATCGCCACCAGCTGCCCCAAAATGGTCGCCAGAGAAGCGCCGGCGATTCCCATTGCCGGGAATCCCATGTGGCCGTATATCAAAAAGTAGTTAAGGACAACGTTTACCGCGTTTGCCAC
Source organism: uncultured Oscillospiraceae bacterium (assembly GCA_910587335.1). Lineage (GTDB taxonomy): Bacteria > Bacillota > Clostridia > Oscillospirales > Ruminococcaceae > UBA3818. Next base: position 9,064 of record CAJUMG010000004.1, on the reverse strand, counting down.
AACATTATAAATCATCGCCGTCCTTGAATTGCCCACTCCCCGCAAAACAGCGGTGATGGCGGTGGTCAGCGCCATGGGCACAAATCCGATCATCTGAATCTGTAGATAGATGGTGCCGCCGGCCAGACTTTCCGCGTCGGACGCTCCCATAAAACCGACCATCCACTCAGAGGAGAAATATCCGATAAAAGACATAACGAACGAAGCCAGCAGCGTCATCATCAACGCCTGACGCATGACAAGGTTGGCTTTATCCGCGCGTCCGGCGCCCTTGTACCGGGCGACCATCGCCGTCGCACCGACATTCAGCGCCTGAAAGATCGTCATAAACAAAAATTTTGGCTGGGTCGTCAGCCCCACAGAGGTCAGCGCCCAGGCGCCCAGCTGCCCGACCATCATCAAATCCACCATAGAGGCCAGCTGGGTCAAAAGCAGCTCAACCATGGATGGCCAGGCGATCCGGATTACATCCGCATACATCATTTTGTCTGTAATGCCTTGGGGGAGCGGCGCCTTTTTCTTTTGAACGCCTTGTTCCCACAAAGATAGGTCCTTGCCTTCTTCTACCAGGTCAAGAGCCAGCCCCTGTACCTTTGATTGTCCTTCCTTCATGTCCTGCTGCCACACCTACCCGGTGACGGCAATCTCACCACCTGATACGATTTTTCAAAAAATATAATCCCATTATAACACAAATCATACTTTTATTCTATGATTTTCGGAAAATTTCTTAGTTCTTTACAGCGAATGGTACGCGATAAAAAACAAAAGGATCATTCTATGACCTATCTGGAGGACAGCATAGAATGATCCGAACAGGCAATTTTTCTTTGGAAAATCAGCGAGAGAACAAATAGTACCGGGGAGAGCGATTGTCGGTATCCCGATCCAGAATGGAAGGAGCGCAGTAGGCGAAAACCCCTTCAACCCGCACCTTGCCCTCCCGGCCGGGTTCATCAAACTTTCCCTCTTTTAAAGATGGGTCCAGAATGCAAAGCTCTTTTTCGTCGGCGCTGATGACCGCGACAAAATGCCCGCCATGAGAAAATACGCCGGTGTATTGGCCGTCGTCCCGGTCCCCGCCCACATTGGCGATGGCGCAGCCGCCGTTTTGAACGAAACGGATCATCTTCTGAAGATCATCGGTCGGTTCATAACGCAGGTGGAATTTTTCTGCGATAACCGGGCTGAGTACCTCCAGATCGGTGCCAGGATCGAGATTTGCTTTGTGCTCCACCGCCAGATCACGGCATTCCAACAGCGGCAGAGACTCGGTAGTAAGCCGGTCGACTGCCATGCAAAGGCAGCATAAACCACATCCGGCTCTTTTGATGCTACCGTCCTTCATGGGACTGTCTGGGTTTTTTACGTCGGTGGGATAAGGAACATCAGCGTAATCCAGTTGGTTTAAATATTTCATAATAATACCCCTTGTTTACAAAATTGGCACGACATATCTTCTTATACCTAGGATATCATGAAATAAAGGGATAAACAAGGAAATTTTGTGCTGTATAATATCGAAACAACCGCTGGTTGAGAAGAAAACAGATGCGTTTCGTGGGAATTTTAGGTGGCTTATAGGCCATACAACCAATAGTTTATAAAAAATCAACGAGCGGTCTATTGCCACAAATCGCTCTGACCGGTACAATGAAAAGTGCCATGGCAAGCAGAAACAGAAGGAGGTCCCACCTATGGAAGAACGGAATTACTATGATAGGTTATGTGATACAATCAGCAGCTTACGTAAGAAAGCGAATATGACCCAGGAACAGCTTGCCGCCCAATTGGGCATCAGCCCGCAGGCTGTCAGCAAGTGGGAATCGAAGCATTCCTGCCCGGATATTGGACTGCTTCCACAGATCGCCGGGATATTTGATGTGACCATCGACAGTCTGTTTGGCCTCCCGGAAAAAACAGTCGAGATCCCGGATCAGCCGCCTATCGGCATTGTACAGAACTTGCCTTGGCCGGATAACGGGGATTTTCATGTGGTGGTCTATCAGGGGCACCGTCTGCGCCGATTCTTTATCGGAAACGAACGGCAGAATATGATGTTCCGTTATAACGGTCCAGTTCAAAACGTCCATTGTGCGGTTAACTTAACCTGCGAAAAAGATATTGGGGGATCCGCCACCGCTGGAAAAGATGTTACGATCTTAGGTGATGTAAAAGCCGGCAGCGTAACCGCCGGAAAGGATGCTGTGATCCATGGCGGCGTTGGAGGCAATGTCCATGCGGGAAAAGACTGCCAGGTCGGTCAAAACGTCGGCGGGAAAATCAGCGCCGGGAAAAATGTGAATGTCAAGGGAAGCGTACAAAAGGGTGTCCGGGCAGGCGGCAAGGTGGTATTTGAACAGGTTTCCGATCAAATGCAAACCGCGCCTGTGCAGCCGGAGAGCGGATCCGCAGAAAAAGGATAGGGCAAAGTATTTTAAAGGAAAGTGCAGAAAAAGAAAAACAGGCGAATTTTTCGCCTGTTTTTCTTTTTCTGCACATAAACGGACAAAGAGGAGAAATACATTTAAAAACAGAAGGTTGGTGGATCAATTATGTTCTGTTTAATCAAATGCAGTAAAATCAAGATACTTACAGTGACTGCCGTGGCGGCCTGCTGTGGATTACTGTGGGGGGTGGGCCAATTTTTCCTCTCCGCTAACACGATGTCCGACTCGGCCTATAAGGATTTGTATCCGGATATGTATGTGGAACCCACAGACGTATTTGAAAAAGAAGAGGGAAAGGTAGTCTACTACACCTTTGATGACGGTCCCTCCAAAAACACCATTGCCATTTTGGATACCCTGAAGGAAAAAGGGGTAAAGGCCACCTTTTTTGTTACCGGCCAGGAGTCGCCCGGTGTCGATTCCGACGCGATTCTAAAACGAATCGTCGATGAGGGACACAGCATCGGCATGCACACCTATTCCCATGAATACGGAGACATCTATGCCAGTGTAGAAAATTACCTGGCCGATTTTCACAAAATCCGGGAAAAGATTTTCACCGCCACCGGTGTGGAACCAAAGATTTTCCGTTTTCCAGGCGGCAGCGTAAAAAATAGCTTTGCCAGTCCTTCGGTCCAAAAGGCCATCCGGATCGAAATGCGGCGCAGAGGATATATCTATTACGATTGGAATTTGGTATCCGGCGATGACAAATCCTACATGACCGACACCGATACACTCATTCGTAATATTGTAAAAGGCGCTAAGGACAAGGATAAGGTCATTATCCTTTGCCACGACGATACAATGCGGGTTTCTACCGCCCAAGCGGTGGGGCCGGTTATTGACCAGCTGACAGCACAGGGGTATCGTTTTGAAAAATTGACCGAAAAGGTCCAGCCGATTCAGTTTAACAATAACGACGAAAAAGAGTAGAAGAATGCAGACAGGGGCTTTTTAACGCACTAGAGAATATTGCGCAGATAGGGAAGCTCTGAATCATAGATGTGGTGCAGCAAGCTTTTAATCCGGCCCAGCTCAGCGGAAAATTCGGAAAGATCCCCGTATTTTGCCAGCATTTCCAAACGGGCCATAGCGCTGGTGATCTCGTCCAGTTGGGTGTGGCGGATAAAGCGGATCAGCACATGCTCGGCTTCCATCCACTTCTGACACAAAGCCGCTGCCTGAGCAGAAAGCTGCTCAAAGGTTTTTTGGTAAATTGCCTGCTCTAGGTCCCGCACCTCTTGGGTGAGAACGTATTGGTACCGGGAGGTGGTCACAAGGCTGGCGGTGCATAAAAGCATGATCACCAGCAAAATGGCGATACACAGGATCACGCGCTTCATGGTGTCCCCTCCTTTTTGATCAGTTTATAGTTTCCGTTTCGGTCGCAGGTCAATAAGAAAACTTCTTCCAGCGGACACCCCTTTTCCAGCAGCAAATTCCCCAGCCATTCCGAATCTTTTTCGCAGAAATGAAGAGCCGGTTCGCTAATGCGGCCGTCGGAAACCACGACCATCGGCGGCGCATCGGCGTTTTTTGGCTCTTTTACATGTAAATTTTGGTTGGTCGTCTGCTGAGAACCGAACTTTTGAAAGATGTTCAGCTTTCCGGTGGTTTCCACCACTGCAAACGCCACCTGGCTGATATCAAAGCATCCCTGTCCCCGCAGCTGGGCGGTCAAATCGTCGATGGAAAGGCGCAGGGCGGACATCTGCTTTTGGTCAATCACCCCATCTCGAATCAGCACCCGGGGAGAACCGGAAACAATTTTTCGCATTCTGGGGCTTTTTAGCAAAAGACCGGACACCAATACCTCGCAGGCAACCAGTGTGAAAATGGAAACAAGCCCCGCGGTCAGGGGAATGTTTGTATCTTCAATGGGCAGGGTGGCGATGTTGGAAATTAGGATGGTGATAACAAGCTCGGTGGGGGATAACTCGCCAATCTGCCGTTTTCCCATAATCCGTACCGCTACGACAATCACTATGTATAGGATTATCGTGCGCAGAAAATTTACTGACATAAGCGCAAATTCCCTCCTGTGCTTTTTGTGCTTGTAGTATGTGCCGCTTTTTTTCCTTTATGCATTGTTTTTTGCGGGAGCCGGCGCATGTTTTTCCCGAGATCTGGCAACAATGTCAGAGAAAGAAGGGATCCATATGCCGCAATGGTTTGCAAAAAAAATAAAAGAAAAGGAAAAGCAGCTTTATGTCACCCCAAAGCCGTCGGAAACCGAGTCGATTCCGCTGACCGCCAACGCCAAAGAAAATCTTGTGACCATCCGTGCTGCGCTGCATGACACAGCGGATTTTATGGTTCGAGAGATCACGGTCTGTGGGATACCGGTCAAGCTCATGATGTTTGAGGGCATGTTCAGCCTTCAGACCCTGACCGAAATTATTCTTGATCCGTTGGGAAGTCTGACCCTCGAGAACCCTACGCCCCAGGCGCTACAGGACTGGATCCTGCACGAGGCGGTATTGGGAATGGATCAAAGTCAGGTACAGACGCTGGGGGAGCTGTTCCCCTTTTTAATGTCCGGTTTTGCCGGCATTATGATTGACGGAATCCCTCAGACCATCGTAGCCGGCGTACAGGGATTTCAGTTCCGCAGCGTATCCGAACCGTCGTCGGAGGAAAACGTCCGGGGATCCCGCGAGGGCTTTACCGAACCGATTCGTATCAATATGACCATGGTGCGCCGGCGTGTAAAGTCTCCGGATCTAAAGATGGAGCTGATGAAGGCGGGGGTCAAAAGCAAAACCGATCTGTGCTTAATTTATCAGACCGATATGGTTGCGCCGGAGCTTTTAAGGGACATCCGCCGCCGGATTCAGGAAATTCCAACTGATATTATTCTGGAATCCGGCTATATCCAGCCGTTTCTAGATACGGATATCGCCTCGATTTTTTCCAATGTGGGAACGACCCAGCGCCCGGATACCCTCTGCGCAAAGGTCAGCGAAGGCAGGGTGGGCATTCTGGTGGACGGAACCCCCTTCGCCCTGATCGTCCCTTATTTTTTTAACGAAAATTTCCAAAGCATCGACGACTATACCCACCGGCCCTATTACGCTGTATTTGAGCGGTGGCTAAAATATTTGGCTTTTTTCTTTACCATTTTGCTGCCGGGACTGTATGTGGCGGTGGGGACCTTTCATCCGGAGCTTTTCCCCGAAGCGCTTTTGTTAAACGTCACCGCGGCAGAGCAGGATGTTCCGTTTCCACTGATGCTGGAGGCGCTTTTGATCCATTTTATCTATGAGCTGATGCGGGAGGCAGGCCTTCGTTTGCCCCGGCCTATCGGACATGCAATCGGCATCATCGGGGCGCTGGTCATTGGCGATGCGGCGGTGACGGCAGGCCTTATCAGTTCCCCTATGGTCATGGTGGTGGCCCTGACCGCTTTAAGCTCCTTTGTGGTGCCGTCGCTGTTCCAGGAGGTAACCATCATGCGCTTTGGCTTTATTATCATTGGCGGAACATTGGGGATTTTCGGTATGGCACTGGGGATGGCCTGGATGATCGTCAACCTTTGTTCGGTCAACGCCTATGGTATTCCCAGTATGTCGCCGGAATCGCCGTTCCAGATGTTCGCCATGCGGGATGTGCTGCTGCGGGAAGGATGGAAGAAACTGGGCCGTAAAAAGCTGAAAATTCAGAACCTGCCCGGTACGGAAATCAAATGAGATAAGGAGGCGATTTGTTTGAAAGGAGAGTCCGCAATCAGTGCCTGGCAGCTGGCGGTCCTTTTGTTTTTAAGCCGGGTTACCCACTTCTTTTTGGCCGAACCTCAGCGGGAAGGACCGCAGGCGCTGACCGCCGCAATTTGGCTGCCCCTCTCCATTTTGGCAAGCGTGCTGCTTTTGCTGCCAGCTTATTTTCTATTGCAAAAAAACAAGGGGAAAGGACTTTTGGATATTGCGGGGGAAAGATGGGGGAGAATGGGCCTTCTCTTTCCGGTGGTATTTTTGCTGTTTTCCATCTGCGTACTGGTGCAGACCGCCTGTTCTTTTTCCTATTTTCTGACCAGCGCCGCCTATCCCCAAAGCTCCCCATGGACGCTTATTCTGCTGATTTTTGTGGTTGCCGGTTATACGGCCTCGATGGGATACGAGCCGACCGCGCGTTTTGGGTCCTTTGTGTTGGTGGCGCTGGTGGCGGCGGTTTTGTTTGTGGGTGTTAGTGTATGGCCCCAGGCCCAATGGGAATTCCTCCGTCCCCCTTCCTACGACGGATGGCAAAGCCAGCTACGCCTATTTATCCGCTTTACTCTTGGCAATGTAGAGACAGTAGCGCTGTTGTTTTTGCTCCCTGCCGTCAACAAAAACGGCGGTGGCGTTTTCTGGAAGTGGAGCCTTTTGTCCTTTGTCGTTCTGGATGGGATCATCCTGTTTGCCACCGCCGCTTTGGGGGATTATGCCGGGACCCAACGATTCCCGTTTTATGCGGTGACGAAAATCGCGGAGCTGTCCATATTCCAGCGGCTGGATAGCCTGCATATGGCCATTTGGGTGTTTTTGGCACTGATCCGGCTGGCGCTGTTTTTGGAGGTAGGGGGCAAATCTCTGGCGCGGCTGCTTCCACAAAAGGCGTCGAAATACGCGGTAAGCATCTGCACGGTGGTTTCAGCGCTGCTGTCCGGTTTTTTCATCGGACTGCCCAATATCCTGGAAAAGCTGGGGAACCTGTTTGCCGGCGGTATACCAGTCCTTCTGCTTACGGTTTTACTGCCGATCTTGCTTTTGCTATCCAAACGAAAAAAGGAGGCGGGACAATGAAAAAAGCCGGCTTTTGCGCCCTTTCTCTTCTTTTGCTTCTTCTGCCAGGCTGTATGCGGTCGGTTCAGCTGAACGAGCGGGCTATCGTCCAGGCTATCGGGCTGGATAAAGAGGACGGCGAGTATGTGTTAACGTTGCAAATATTTGACCCGGAGTCGGAGAAGGGGGACGATACCTCCGGCGGCAAAATTCTGCACGCGCAGGGAAAGACCATCTCTCAGGCCATGCGAAACGCCAATTTAAAGCAGGGCCAAGAGATTTTTTTGGCACATACCAAGCTGCTCATTCTGGGGGAAGACATTGCCCAGGAGGGGATAAAAACGGTCATGGATTATTTCAATGCGGAGCCACAGTTTCGTCCAACGGTGGATGTTTTGTTGGCCGATACAAAAGCGCAAAAGGTACTGAACGAGCCACTAGACAGCAGTATTCTGCCGGTGCTGTCTACAAAAATGATGCTGGAGGGCTATCGAGACAGCGCGGAATTGGTGCGCACCCAGCTGCTTGGCATTGCAGGGTCGTTGGAAAATCCTGCGGTGGGATCCTATCTGCCGGTAGCGGCCTTTTCCGGGGACGAAAAAAATCCCGGTATCCAAATTGTCGGGGCGGCTGTTTTGCGGGATGGCAGAAAGGTGGGCGTTTTCCTGCCGCAGGAGACCCGCGGAATCCTTTGGGCTGCCGGACAGGTGGGAAAAATTCAGTTGACCTTAGAGGAAGAAAGCGGCGCTACAACCTTAGATGTAGTAGATGCCGTTACAAAGGTATCCGCCCAAATCAGGGATGGAAAGCCTTTTTACGAGGTTTTGATTCGGGTGCAAAGCAATGTAAGCGAAGAGCTGTCCTTTGTAGAGGGCCTTTCCTTTTCCCAGCGGTGCGACCGATATGAAAAAGAGCAGGAGCGGCTGATTGAACAGGAGACGACCCATGTGCTGGATCGCTTTTTTCACGAATTTTCCTGCGACGCGCTGGGCTACGCCAATATTTTGGCGCAGCAGCAACCCGATTACTGGAGAGAGCATCGGGAAAGCTATGCCGATTCCCTGGATCAGGTTTCTTTTTCGGTAGAAGTGGAATCTACTATTAACCGGGGCGGCTCGGCACTGCCAGAATAGATGAATTGTTACGGAATTTTTAATTTTGGAAAAATTCATCTGAAAGACTTGATTTTTCCTGAAAAATAGCTAAAATAGATTTTAGCACTCGAGATTGATGAGTGCCAAATCAGTTCAACAGATTCTTTATCATACAGGAGGCGTTTTTATGACAATCAAACCTTTGGCAGACCGAATTGTAATCAAAATGGTCGAAGCGGAAGAAACCACAAAAAGCGGTATTATCCTCGCAGGATCGGCGAAAGAAAAGCCCCAGGTCGCAGAAGTAGTAGCGGTAGGACCCGGCGGCGTTGTTGACGGAAAAGAGGTCAAGATGTATTTAAAGCCCGGCGACCGTGTACTTATGAGCAAATATGCGGGAACCGAAGTGAAATTGGACGGTCAGGAGTATACCATTCTTCGTCAGGACGATGTTCTGGCCATTGTGGAATAACGTTTTAAGCTAACGAAATTTAGGAGGAATCAACTATGGCAAAACAAATCATCTATGGCGAGGAAGCCAGAAAAGCGCTTCAAACCGGTATTGATAAGCTTTCTGATACGGTAAAAATCACCTTGGGCCCCAAAGGCCGCAACGTGGTGCTGGATAAAAAATTCGGCTCTCCGCTGATCACCAACGACGGCGTGACCATCGCCAAGGAGATCGAGCTGGAGGACGCGTTTGAGAATATGGGCGCGCAGCTGGTCAAGGAAGTTTCGGTTAAGACCAACGACGCTG
>CAJUMG010000003.1:19264-127168 GCA_910587335.1 uncultured Oscillospiraceae bacterium | reverse complement strand
AGTCCTATTACCCCGAGGAGATGGTCGCCGCCGCCAAGCAGATGAAGGCGGACGAGCTGAAGGTCGTCACCACCGACGACGCGCTGATTCTGATCAAAAAGCTGGACCCCATGGCGGACCAAGAGAAGTTCGAGGCGGATCGGGAAGCGATTCTGTCCGCGGTAAAGAACGACGAATTTTTACAGCAGGTCGAGCAGTGGGCGCAATCGGTCCAGGTGACCTTTAACGATGCCGCGGTGAAGCGCTACGCGGCCAAAAAGCTGCTGGACTAAAAGGGACATCCTTTCCCATAAAGCCCATGGGAAAACAGATTTTATAAAAAATAGGAGCGGCAGCGTTTCAAAAAAAACGGTCGCTCCTTCTTTTTACATGGAGGAAAAGCATGGCGATTGTCATTCACATTTATTACACCGGCCAGCGCCAAAACGCGAAAAAATTTGCACAGGAGATGGTTTCCTCCGGCCTGGTGGACCAGATCCGAAGGGAAGAGGGAAACCTTGGGTACCGGTACTTCTTTCCCGCAGACGATGAAGAAACGGTCCTTTTAATCGACCGGTGGGCGGATCAGTCCGCCCTGGACGCCCACCACGCCTCGCCCATGATGGAGCGGATCGCCGCGCTGCGGGAAAAATACGATCTGCACATGCGGGTCGAACGGCACCTGTCGGACGAGTCGGGGATTCCGCCGGCCGACCAAAGGTTTATCAAAGCGTAGAAGGAGCCTTTTATATGATCTATACCCTCACCCTAAATCCTTCGCTGGACTATATTCTGGAAAGCCGGTCCATCCTTCCCGGGCAGGTGAACCGGGCGGACAAGGCACGGCTGGTCTTTGGCGGCAAGGGGATCAATCAATCGGTCATCCTTACCCGTCTGGGGGTTCCCAACCGGGCGCTGGGCTTTGCAGGCGGATACGCCGGAAATCTTTTGCAAAAGCTTTTGGCCGAGGAGGAGATCGCGGCGGAGCTGACACCCATCCAGGGGGAAACCCGCATCAACCTAAAGCTGCGGGCACAGGCGGAAACCGAGATCAACGCCCCGGGTCCCTGGATTTCTCCCCAGGAGCAGGACCGGCTTTTTAGGCGGTTAGAGGTGTTGGAGAAAGGGGATGTCCTCTCCTTTGGCGGCAGCCTGCCCAAGGCATGGACCCGGCGTTTATTCGGGAAGTTTTGGACCGGCTGCGGAGCCGAGGGGTTTTCACGGTGGTGGACGCCGACGGTCCGCTGCTCCTTCACAGCCTAAAGGGTTGCCCGGATCTGGTCAAGCCCAACCGGGCCGAGGCGGCGGCGCTGCTCGGTCTGCCCGAGGATTATCCGGATTTTGCCCGAGAGGCCACCCGGCGGGTCCAGGCCATGGGTGCCCGGGGGGTGCTGCTCTCCCTAGGGGCGGAAGGCGCCGCCCTTTTGACCGCGTCCGGGGACTTTACCGCTCTGTCCGCACCCAATGGCGCCGTCAAGGGGACCACCGGCGCGGGGGACAGTCTCACCGCCGGGTTTTTGGCCGGTCTGTCCCTTGGGGAGGATTGGTCCGGTGCGCTGGACTGGGCCATCGCCGCCGGAAGCGCCACCGCCTTTGCCGGGCGCCTGGCGGCAAAGGACGAGATCCTTTCAATCATAAAAGCACAAAGGGGAGGAAAATGACCATGAAAGCACATATCCGGCGGCCGGCCGACCCGAAAATCCTGTTTTACCAAGGGATGGACCCGGACAAAGCCCAAATTGTCGCCGCCTTCTGCCAGCAGGAGGGTATTCCTTTTACCCCGGTAACCGCCGGTCAGCTGGGGGATTCGCTGGGATTTTTGGCCGGTCTGTCCGGTTTTTCCCCGGCGAACAAAGCCTGGGACCAGCCGGTTCCCCAGCGGGAAGCAATGATCTTCTGCGCGGTGGAGGAAAAGCGGGTCCGGCAGCTTCTGGACAAAATGAACCGGCAACAGCTTTCGGTGCAGCTTAAGGCGATTATGACCCCCCACAACCAAGGATGGCCCTTTGGCCAGCTGCTGGCCGAGCTGGAAAAAGAGCATCTGGCGCTGCACCGAGAAAGCGGCGACCGGTGATCCCGCGGGCAAAATAACAAAAGAACCTGTCTATCCGTGGACGACAGGTTCTTTTTTCTTTGGAGCAAACCGGGCTTTTTCTCCCGGCAAAGGGCGGCGGGGATCCCCCCTCAAAAGCTGTCGGAGCTATCCCAACCGGCGACGGCGTGGGCGGGCGATGGCCACCGTAGCGGCAAATACTTCCCCGTCCTTTTTTTGCACCTGATAGAGAAAGGCGGGCGGCTCCTCCCCTTCCAGCAGCGCCTCCGCCGCCTGAGGGAGAAAGCCCAGCTCCCGGTCCTCCTGACCGCGGACGGTGTACCGCTCCGGTTCCTCCTCCCACCGGAAGGTGACCGGCTCCCACCAGGCGGTTTTCGGCAGATTTTCCCGCGCCCGGTCGGACAGCTCCAGCGGGAAAAACCGAAAACCGCTCTTTTTTTCCTGATCGTAAAAGCAGATTTCCAGCTCCTGGGCGCCTTTTTCCCGGGAGAGCCGGGCCAAAACCGGCTTTTCCCCGTCCAGCCAGCGGTTGACCAGCTGTCGCTCCGGGCCGGGGAGCAGACTGCCCAGCTCCCGGCCGCCCTGATACACCCGCACCGTATCCGGATCGTCGCCGCTTTGGGGATCCTGCTCCAGCAGCACCCCGCCGCCGGGCAGACCGGCTTCCGTCTGCTCGGAACAAGGCGCAAAGCCCACCTCACCAAACAGCTGGGCGGGGACCAGTCCAGCGGCCTTTAGGGGGAATTCCAGCGGCTGGACCTTCGTCTGGCCGCCGCCCTTCTCCCGCCGGCCCACCTGGGTTTGGGCGGACAGCACCCGGGCCATCGCCTTTTCCACCGCGCTGCCCTTTTCCTCCGGCGGGGAAGGCGAAACCGCCTTGCCTGCCGCCCGGTCCAGCCCCCGGACGATGGACTTGGCGTACCCCGATGTATCCGACCGAAAGAAGGGGACCGACGGGCGCAGCTGCTCTAATTCCCGGATGGCGCCCAGGGCCGATCGCAGCTGAGGGACCATCGCCTGAAGCTCCTGCCGGTCCTGGGCAGCATCGGCGGCCCTTGCCGTAGCCCCGATCTGGGCGAGCTTTTGCCCGATCAGCTCCCGCACCGCACTGCTGCACGCTTTGCAAAAGCCGTACCGATTGACCGAAAGAAGCAGCCCGCTTTTTTTGCACCAACGGCAGCTTGCCATAAACGCCCTCCCTTCCGGGGGATTGCCCCGCTTTTTCTCCTATTCTATCCCAATTTCGCTCCAAAGGCAAGCGGACGAACCCGCGCCTATTTTAAAAGCCATGGGGAATTTCATCCGCAAAGCAGCCCCGCAGAACCCCCACCGCCTTTTTCTCGATGCGGGATACATAGCTGCGGGAGATGCCCAACAGCGCCGCCACCTCCCGCTGGGCCATGGGCGACCGGCCCCCTAACCCGTACCGCAGGCAGATCACCTGCTGCTCCCGCGGGCTTAGGGACTCTTCGATGTATCCGTACAGCCGGTCGCTTTTTAACCGATGGTCCACATCCTCCAAAATGTCCCCGTCCTGGGCCATAATGTCCATCAGCGTTAGGGTGTTGCCGTCGGCGTCGGTGTCAATGGGGTCTTGTATGTACAGGTCCTGGGCGTACTTCTTCCGTCCCCGAAAATACATCAAAATTTCGTTTGCTATATATATTTTGGTGAAACAATTTTTCTATAGGTGAGCCAGTAAAAACACTACTTTTCGGGCTCACCAAATAGAAAAATATGGATTTCTTTCCCATCCCAAACAATTTTTTCAATAATTGAACGAAGAAAGACACGCTTCTCTTGCGTAGTGGCTGTTTCAAATGTCCTTGCAAAAGTTTTTAGAGCATCATAGATAATATCAACTTGTTGGTCAAAACCGCCCACCAGTTCGACCTTTTTTTCTAAGTGGAATTCTTCCTGTTTTAACTTGAGAATTTCTTGGTCCAGTTCCTCAACCTTCTTAGAGGTATATTCGTACAATTTTCCACTTGGCTCAGACTGGCTCAGTATCCGAATCAAATGATCTATCTCGGCTCTTTTCTCTTGAATTTGTGATTTTACTGAGTCCAATGCAATTTGTGTTGCTGACGAGCCTTGTTTCGTCTGTTTTTGTAATGATTTCAACTTCTGATGGATAAGAGAGCCCTCTACATCGAATTGTAAAATTTCCTCACATACAATCTGGTCCAACTGATTTCCGTTAATATTTGGTAGGTCGCACAACATACCTTTACTTTTTTTCTTTTTGTCGCACAAATAAGAAAAAGTTTGATTGCCATGCTCGTCTCGACGTTTATTGCTATTTACTCTTGGACGTAAAAAAGATCCGCACTTTGCACAAACAAGTAAACCACTTAGCAAAGAAGAACTATTTTGTACCCTTCCAGAAAATTTCTTGGGTTGATTACTCTTGGCGATTTCCTGCGCTTCAATCCATTCAGCACTAGAGATTGTTCCTGGATGTCTTCCAGTTGTTACAATCCACTCGTTAATCGGATTTTTACGCTGCATTTTTCCTTCATTCGTAGTTCGATTATACGTAGCAATCCCATGCTTACCGTCAAATTGAAATTCAGATTTATCACTGCACACATCAGACTCCATTTTCTGAAAGTAGTTATATGCTGTTTGATCAGCTACACAATAAACAGGGTTGGACAAAATTTCCTTTATAGCAGCAGTCGAAAAATCTTTTTTTTGCCTAGTTTTAAAGCCGTTTTGCAGCAAATAGGTTTCCAGCTTAGTAAATGACCTTAGTTCACGATATTTTTTATAGATGAGCCGCACAAGGTCTAACTCTGACTCTATCGGTTTTAGCTTGAATGATTTTTTTACTTTTCCATCAACAATCTCATGTGTTACTTCCACCGATTCAAAACCTAATGGGGTGTTTCCACCAAGCCAGCGTCCGGTTCGAGCGAGCAACATCATATTATCCCGGATTCTTTCTGCTATGGTCTCCCGTTCAAGTTGTGCAAATACAGAAGCAATATACATCATAGCGCGGCCCATTGGAGTAGAGGTATCAAACTGTTCTTTGATACAGATAAACGAAATTTTGAGGTGATTGAATTCTTCCAGAAGGGTTGAGAAATCACTTACATTACGACTGATTCGGTCCAGACGATAACATACCACATAATCGCAGTTTTTCTTTCGAGCCAATGACATCATACGCTGAAATTCTGGACGGTCCAGGTTTTTTCCAGAAAAACCTTCGTCCTCAAACGTTTCGATTTGATGCTGATCAAGAGATCCAAATCTTTGCTCAATATGGCTTTTTGCCAGTTGGATTTGGTTTTCAACAGATTCACCCTTGCCGGTAAATTTTGATTTTCTGGAATAGATGAAGAATCTCATTTTTCTGTATCACCTTCTTTTAAAGCAATATCTTTGTCTGAATGATCCAATTTCAATGCAAAAGGGATTCCTCGGTTTATGACAACCTGACGTAAAAATAAGTTAATTCCTGTAGTCAAATCCATCCCCAACTCAGAAAAAATTTCTTGCGCTTTTTCCTTGATTTCTTTATCTATTCGGATATTCGTACTTGTTCGCGGCACTGCAATCACTCCTTTATATTCATATTATATACATATTACGCACCCAATGTAAAGACAATAGGCATACAAAAAGAAGCTACTAACAGTAGCTTCTTTTTGTATGCCTATTGTCATCGGCCCTTAATCTCCCAATCATGCAATATTCAATACAAATAAATTTCTAAGGAGGTGAGTCTGTTGTTGAATCCTATTTTAGTAAACATCGACTCCAAAGGCTACGGAAAAATCTATAAGGCAGTAATGCGTGATCGAGACCTTCCTATTTTAGCAAAGAGCATTTATGCGTATTTTTGCTCCTTTGCTGGCCTCGGCAGGCAAGCATATCCCAAACGGGACAAAATTGTGCGGGATCTTCAGATCAATAAAGATACTTATACAAAATATCTTGCTTTACTGGTTAATCGAGGTTACATCACAAAAGAACGCACAGCCACGGGAAACCTATATACCATTCAGCAGACAATCCCCGTCTATAACTTTCAGGATGAGAAGGAGTCTGAACTGACTGACACTCTCGTTTTTGAAAATGTAGCGGCCCACGGTTTTGGCACTGTTCCCAAACTTGTAATGCTGGACCAGAACCTAACTTCACAAGCGAAGGCTATCTACGCCTATTTTGCTTCTTTTTCCGGCATGGGTACGACATCATTTCCAAGGCGTGCAACAATTCTCAGGGAGCTTAAAATTGGATCTCTAAGCACGTATTACCGCCACTTTAATCTTCTAATTGAAAAAGGGTACTTATCAATAGAACAACGTAAAAACGGTGGGAGATTCGATATTTGTATCTACAGGCTTCATAGCATGGTCTGCTCTGACCAAATGGAAAAAACCGAACATATCGTTTCCAAGGGAACACCAGATAAATCTATGTCCGAAAAGTCAGTACACGGTGGAAAACGGTTAGAATCGCCTCAATCCACGTCCGAGAAACCGTTGTCCGAAAAAGTAATATCCGAAAAGATGGGACACCAAAAACCCGGACAAGCAAATAATAGAAACAGTAATATAATAAACAGTTCTTTTAATGAAGAACAGGAAAATAATCATCAAGGCATATTACCTGTGGAATTCTCCCAACCCTCGCCTATTTTTACTGCCAAAGAGGTAATGGAACGAATTCACTATACACAGCTCCAGGCAGATATATCCAGTTGGGGTCAATTGATGCGGGATACTCTGCATCGCTTTCAAACACCAGCTGACGAACAGAGATATTACCATGTCATGCAGAAGATTCTGTCAGAGCTTGTGTCCCAGTTGACGGAACTACTCAACCAAGCAAAAGAGCCAGGCAGAATTCTTGAAAAAATGAGCGGTTCAGCATTCTCCAACATGTTTGATGATTTGCTGGCTCGCTGGAATGGGATTCATAATGTACCGGCTTATATCGCTGCTTCGTTGAATAACTTGATTTCACACTAACTTTTACTATCGTCCATTAGATTTAAATAGAGAATGATAAAGTTAACACGGGCTAAGCCTTCCCCTCCACAAACCAGCGTGGGCCTTCGTAAAAGAGATAGGTTTTCCGGCCAAGGATCCGGCAGAGGTAACGCATCCCCATACCACCGGCCTTTAAACTGGCGGCCCGCCGTACATCCAGCACTTGGTCAATCTCAAAGGTGCGGCCGTCCTCCCAAACGATTGACAGCGGCTTGATATTCCCTTCCGCATCAAATCGTGCTACCACTTCTACATATACTTTTCGTACCAGCCGCCTCGCCTCCCTATTGCAAAAAACCGATTGGATGAATCACATGGTCGTCAATGGGATTGATGGCCAGCTGCCGGTCGGTGAGCATGATCCCACGCTGTAGTGCGTAATGACCAAACCGGCTGCGGATTTCGTCCACCGCTTCCTCAAGGCGCTCCCTTCCTTGCACCTTGGCCACATCTGGGTAAAGGGAGAGCTGCACGGCATCCAGCAGTAATAAATTTCCGGCGCGCACTCCCAGGCTGCGCACCGGTAGGCCGTTTTTGTGCCGCTGGTACAGCGAGAAGGCCGCCTCAAATAGTTCCTGAGAGGTGCAGGCAGGCCGCTGGAGTTTCTTCTGCCGCTCGTAGGAAAACAGGCTGTTGTCCCGGATGGTGATCTGTACTACCCGGCAGCGGAACCCGTGGGCCCGCAGACGCTCCGCCACGCTTTCACACAGGGCGTACAAGGTAATTTTGATATCTTCATCGGTGATAAGATCCCGGGGCGCGGTGGTGGAATTGCCAATGCTTTTAATCAGAGACTTGGCGCCAATATTGCTCACTGGGGAGGTATCCAGGCCGTTGGCAAACATCCAAAGCATCCGGCCAATTTTTCCAAAGCGCCATTCCAGAAATTCCACCGGTGTTTGAGCCAGCGCCCCGATAGTGGAAATTCCATAGGATTTCAGTTTGTTGGTGGTGGCCCGGCCTACATAAAGCAAATCCTTCACCGGCAGCGGCCAGACCTTTTCCCGGAACCCGTTGTAAGGAATCACAGTGGTGCCGTCCGGCTTGTTCATATCGCTGCCCAGCTTGGCAAACACCTTGTTGAAGCTGACGCCCACCGAGGCGGTGATGCCCAGCTCCCGCTTGACCCGGCTGCGGATTTGGTTGGCCACCGTTTCACCGTTTCCGAACAGCTGGGTACAACCGGTTAAGTCGATCCAGCTTTCATCAAGCCCAAAGGATTCGCACCGGTCGGAATAGTCCGAAAATATTTCTTTCGTCAGATGGGAAAACTTTAAATATTGGTCAAAGTGAGCTGGAACAAAGGTAATATTCCGGCATTTTTGCTGTGCTTGCCAGATAGCGTCGCCGGTTTGGACGCCAAACCGTTTCGCCTCCTGGCTTTTGGCCAGCACAATGCCGTGGCGCAGTTCGGGGTCGCCAATCACGGCCACAGGCTTCCCCCGCAAGGAAGGGTTAAGCAGACATTCCACCGAGGCGTAAAAGGCGTCGCAATCCACATGTAAAATGGTTCTATCACTAGCTTTCATACCGTTATTGTATGGCTTTGAAAGCTTGTCCATCCACATGGAATGGTTGGGCAAAAATATGGTATACTATAGCTGAAAAGAAGGAAGGGAAAGCCATGTGTGGACGGTATAATTTTTCGGTGGAAGAAAGCGCCGAACTGCGGGAAATTGTCCAGCAGATGGAAGCTAAGAATGCAAAAGCAGACTGGCACACGGGGGAAATCTTTCCAACCAATCAAGCGCCGGTTTTGCTTTGGGAACAGGGAGTGGAAGAGCCGGAACTGCTGGGCTGGGGATTCCCTGGCTTTAAAAGCAGCAAATCTATAATCAACGCGCGGGCGGAAACGGCGGATCAGCGCCCTATGTTTCGGGAAAGCCTAAAAGAACGGCGCTGCGTCATCCCCTCCAGCGGCTTCTATGAATGGGACGCTTCCAAACAAAAATATCTGTTCCAGCTGCCGGATGAGGATACACTGTATATGGCCGGGCTTTGGAAAGAGTTTGAGGGGCAGAGACGTTTTTGTATTCTCACCACAGTTGCCAACAGCTCCATCTCGGAGGTACACAGCCGGATGCCGGTAGTCCTGCCCAAAAGCCGAATGGAGGATTGGCTTGGCAGCGGTAGAGCAGCGGAAGAAATCCTGCGCGCTGTCCCTCCCATGCTTGTGAAATATCCAGTTTCTGCACAAATGCGATTGTGGTAAAAGGATAAATAAAACATGAGTGACCACTATATCTAAATATAGTATTGACAACATAGTATAAATACTATATAATGTGTTTATGCTATTTATTGAATCCTTCATTGGATTTTTCAGTAGGCGGCTTCGGCGCTGCCATATTGATTGATTTTTTGCGCAGTACTCCCTTTACGGGTGTACTGCGTTTTTTTGTTTTTCGAGCTTTTTAAAGACAATCCGGGAAAATTTCTCCCGGTTGATATATATAACGAAAGGATGGAAGGGAGGCGTAAGCCGACAACAAAATTAGGGTTATGGGGACAAAACAGCTTCATGCGGTTTTGTCCCCTCTTTATTTTTTAAAAGAGAAAGGATGTACTTCTATGAAAACAACAGAGAACACAATCACAATGTTAGGCGAGGATATGGAAGTGTTTGTCGGCGCCGGCTGCCTGTCGGGATGTGATTCCCTCACTGCCGCACGGCTTCCCAGTATCATTTCCAGCCTTTGTGAAACCCTGTCTAAACGCCAGGTTGCCCGCGCTTTTATGCACCATGTTCGTATTGGGGACACAATTGCGCTGGTGGACAGGGAGAAAGGGTGTTCGTTCCGTTTAAAAATGGAATGCCATTCTGTCTGCGTTCTTGATATTCAGTTTACGGCGACACCGCCAAAAAGCGCTGGTCAGGTGTTTTATCTGGTAAATTCCCGGTTATGGCAGCGGCATGGCAACAGATCGGCGGTGGCTGCATGACAGTTGGCTCTGAAGTTACATTAAGGGAGATCGTCATAATTACCGACAAAATGAATACGGAAACAATTCTTGCCGGAACGAAAGGGATCGTCAAGCGGATAGGGGAGCATACAGCTGCTCTCCTGATTGGCAACACCCTTTATCCCGACATTCCAATGCAGTCAGTGGAATGCGTGAAAGGAAGGGCATACTGATGGAATTGGATGAGATAAAAAAGGTATCCTCCAGAAAAGCCTGTCTGCTTTAATAGATGCTGGCCAGAGAAGATATTTTTTTCTGCGTGCAGTAATCGAGCAGCAGAGCCGGAAGATTCAAGCATTGGAGACACAAATACAAGGATGGCTAAAACCATCAGAAAGGTGAATCACATGACAAAAAAGAACTTGTACGCTGGTTGGAACTAAAAAAGGAGCAGGTTTTATCTGAAGTGCAGGAGGAAGCCTTATGCAGCGAAATGTACGAAACCAGCTATTTGTGGAAAAATCGGCCTTAATTGACCAAACATTAAAACGGCATAGCCGCCTGCTCCAAGCGTGCCGCCTCTCTTGGGAGGATGCCCGGCAGGAACTAGCCGTGCGGATGTTGGAGTGCCTGGACAGGTATGACGCTAATCTCTGCCCAAACTTGGATGCTTACCTGGTGAAACAAATGAACTACACCCTGTTTCACCAGCTGGCGCCAAGTAAGCGTTATGGAATTCCCAATGCTCCCAAGGTACAGGATTTTCGAGTCATCTCGCTGGAGGATCGTTGTACGAATTCACCGACGGCAGATAAACCGGAAGCCCTCCTTTGGATAAAAGAAGAAATAGCAGCCCTTCCCGATTCGCAGAGAACTGTAATCCAGCGACTGCTGAACGGCGATAAGATTCGCAGCAGCAACAAAGAGCTGCGATCTGCCCGCCTTCGCCTTCGCAAAAAAGGTATGGCGTCCTTTGGACAGCTGTATTTTAAGAAAAAAGGAGCGTGAAATGATGCCGAGACAACAATATCAACCTGTGGTTTTGGCAGATACCACCCGTTTAACCTTTCCCGAACGACTGGAATATCAGAAGCTGGGGATTATGGCGGACGAACTGCCGGCCATTTACTTAGATAATCAAATGGAAAAGACCGAGTACAAAAATGTACTCGGTCTTTTTCTCAATAAAATGTCCCGCAAAACGAAAGCGGAATTGGACCAAATGGTTTGTACTCGGTTGGAACAGAATGCCAGTCGAAAGCTGGCGGAACCGGAGCTGCCCATTTTCGGGATCAACCGAAGGCCGATCATTGACGTAAACGAAGAGTTTGAACTCCCTATTGTCCACAGTTATACCGTGAAAAGGGTGATGGCAAAATATCTTTCCATCCGGTTTGGTATGCCAGTATATAGTCCCTCCCTTCTTTTGCAGCATCCCTACCACCCGTTTATGATGGCAAAGCCCGACTATATCGCCGTCTTTCCCGATCCGCAAACCGGTGAACTTAACCGGATGGTGAACGTAAAATGCAAAACGGCAACTTATTGGAAGCTGGACGAGCTGAAAGCCCAAATCCCTGTGGAACATGAACTGTTATGTCGGCATGAAATGGCCGTAACCAATCTGGATGAAACCATTCTTGTCTATCTGTGCGATAACAACGAAGGCGAGGGTCATACTTCACCATTTGGATCGGGATTTCGTGGTTGAAGCGAAGATTGTTCAGTGCGCCAAAACCTTCTGGAACAACTGTGTTGAACAGGAGATTTTACCTTTTCCTGCCGTCCCATCGGATTCAGCAGAACAAGATATCGCCCTATATGCCGCGTCGCGCCGTCGCTATCATCGTCCTCCTGACTTATTCAAGCAAGGGTTATTGGAGCTGACGTCGGCGTACGCCAAGCAAAAAGAAATCTATGATGACTGCAAATCAGCCTATGAGAACGCAAAAGAAGAATTATCCTCTATTTCGTATCAGCTGTCCAGCTATATGTTGGACCAAGCAGATGGTCAGTGTGGAGACGTTAAAATGCGGTGGACAAGCCGGAAAACACGGTCGGTGGATTTGGATGGGCTCGCAACGGCCTATCCAGAGATATACGCCCGTTTTGTAAATGAAAAAATAAAACCCAGTTTTGAAGTCAGGATGAAAAAACCAGCGCAGAAAAATGAACGAAAGGAGGCAGCCTGATGGTAAGAGAAAAAAAGGAAAAGCCCCAACCCTACAAGGTTATGCTATCGAGCGATAGAATGGAAATTCATCTTTTCGGGGAATTACTCTCCAACGCCGTATTTCACAAGGTTTTAGAATTGATGAAAGAAAACCGCGAGTGTGAAAATCCAAAAACCATCTGTTTTGTCGTATCTAACGGCAATATGATGATGGCGGTACGTCACGCAATTCCTTCTTCTTTTTATGAATCTGTTGTATTGGATAAGCAGATTCAGAAGACCAATAAAGAGGTGCTTAAAAATGCAGCTGGCATGTGAATACGTTGAAACCTTGTGGCCTAAATCGGGTATGGAAGTGGAAACAGATTTTCGGATTATCCGCTATAAGCCGCTCCCTGGCGGAGCGGTTTCCCATGCGTTTGTCGCCAAAGGCGACGGCTTGCCGGAAAACAATTTCTTTGAAATTGTCTTAGATGGCAAGATGGTTTCGGACACGCAGTATGGGGATACCTTTATTGTGCAGTCTTTTCAGACCAAGGTGAAGCGGACGCGGGCAAATATACTAGGTTATCTGGCTTCCGGCGCTGTCAAAGGCGTCGGACCTGCTGTGGCGAAAAAAATTGTCCAACACTTTGGCATAGAAGCACTGGATATTTTGGAGAATCATCCGCAGCGGCTCCAGGAAGTCAGCGGCATCGGTGATAAGATATTAGCAGAAATCACCGAAAGTTTTGAAGAAAATCGGGAAATCAACGCTTTACTGCTTTATGTAGGCCAGTATTATGCCGACGCCCTTCGCAGCGATCCCACAGCCAAATCCCCGATTACCCTTAGCAAAGCGCGGAAAATCATCGCTCATTTTGGAAATCGGGCTATGGAAATAATCCGGTCGGATATTTACTATCTCTGCGAAGTGGATGGCTTCGGCTTCCTGACTGTAGACGCAATGGCGGGAAGAATGCAAAAACCCATGAATACTCTGCCTCGCGTCAAATCCGCTGCCTTGTACGTTCTCAAACAGGCACGGCAGCAAAAAGGTCATCTGTATTTAGATCCGGAGGAATTTTTGCAGGAACTGAAAAAGAATCTGAATCATAAAAAGGCTACCTACCGCTTTAAAGAAGAGGAACTCCGCCCCCTTGCCAATAAAGTACTGCGCACCGAGCAAATTACCTATCAAAACAAATCCATCTATCTCACAAAAGACTATCTGGACGAAAAAACCTTTGCGGATCGGATGGCGATACGGCTGTATCAAGACAAAGCAAACCACAGACCACTGCCAGCCGGTATCAAAAATGGTGAAATACTCTCTGAAGAACAAAAACAGGCCGCCATGATGGCTCTAACGCACAACACCTGTGTTATTACGGGCGGACCGGGCACCGGCAAAACAACGGTAGTGCGCACCATTTTGGAAAATCTCGTGGAGAATGGCGTTAGGAAAAACGCTCTACTTTTGTGCGCTCCTACAGGCCGGGCTGCCAAGCGTCTTTCCGAAGCCACCGGATACCCTGCCTTTACCATTCACAAGTCCTTCGGCCTTTGGGAAAAGGAGAGTGAGCAGAGCAATGAAAGCATAAAGAGCTTGGATTTGGTGATTGTAGATGAAACTTCTATGATGGATATGTGGTTAGGCGCTCAAATGATTTCGCGCATCTCACCTGAAACGAGACTGATCCTGGTTGGAGATGCGGCACAGCTCCCTAGTGTTGGACCGGGGAACGTTTTGTCTGAACTTATTCATTCCGGCGTTGTTCCGGTGGTTGAACTCAAAACGGTGTTCCGGCAGGCTACCGGCAGCTCAATTGCCGTCAATGCCCAGCTAATCAACCAAAAAGAGACAAATCTTATCTTTGACGATAACTTTGTCTTGATTCCCGCAAAAGACCAGCAAGAGGCTATGTATCTGCTCTGTGCTCTTTATAAGCAGGCAGTGGCATCGGTCGGAGCAGAAAATGTGCAGGTATTAACGCCGGTGCGCAATGAAAAACACCAGTGCAGCGTTAATAGTCTGAATCCCTCGATTCAGAGCATGGTACAGGACGCTCCGGGGTTAGGCTATCATCATTACGACCGGTATTACTGCGTTGGTGATCCTGTAATCCAAAATAAAAATGCCGACGGGATTTATAACGGAGAGATTGGAGTCGTAACGGAGGTAGAGCCGGATAAAGTCCATATCCGCTTTACGGGTTACGATAAGGATGTTGTATATGATGATGAAAAAATGGGACTTGTGGATCTGGCATATGCTTTGACGGTCCATAAGGCTCAGGGCGCCGAGTACCCTATTGTCATCATACCCGTACTGAAAGAACACGCATTTATGCTGAACCGGAATTTAATTTACACAGCGATTACCCGAGGCAAATCCAGAGTATTTCTTGTGGGAAACCATTGGGCGCTGGAACGATCCATTAAAAAAGAGGATACCAGCAGACGGCACACCCATTTGGCCAAGTGTATCCAACACGGCTATAACCGATTGTTGGAAGCGGAAAACAATATGGCAGCATAGCCCATATGCAGAAGGATACAAGGAATAGAGCGATGCTTGATATAAGAAAGGATGACAAAAGCTGTGAAAAAACTCAAACTAAGCACAAGAGACTATGGGCGCCTGCGGGTTATGTCTGCGCCGAAAGCTCCTAAAAACTTTTTCGATCTTCTGGAAAGTGGCAGAGAATTAGATTGCAACCTTATGGTAGGAAATGTGGATATGCCTGCCACTTTCGTCTGGAATGAGGATAGCAAAATCAGCGAGTACGGTATTGAGAAATACCGTACTCTTATGGATGCTCCCATTCGTTTCCTGCATAATGGGACATTAGAGCTTTTATGTGATGATTGGAAGATGGGAGAAGAATTTTGTATAGCCGCAGCCGGATACATCGGCGAATCGGAATATCAAAAAATATTTGGATAGGTGGAGGCATGATGTGATGGATATTGAAAAAATGCAGGTTGCAAAACAGATTCTAATGCAGCTGGGCGGACGGGAATTTTTGATCATGACGGGAAGTAAGGATTTCGTGTATGATTGGAACTCTCTCCAAATGCGGCTTCCCAGAAATGCAAGCGGTGCGAATGGTCTGAAAATTACGTTGGGCGGGGATGACCTATATGACGTTGTATTTTTCTATCACCGTGCGGTTAGCTATCGTGTCAAGGACGGCAAAGTAGTTGAGTACCCTGAAATACATAAGGAGATTCGGCGGTACACAGGAGTATATTGGGATATGCTCCGCAGCATATTTACTGAGGTCACCGGCTTTGAAACGCATTTGCCCAGATTTGCAAAGGAACGAGGCAACAATTAGAAAGGCAAAACGGGAGACAACAAAAAGGTTGTCTCCCGTTTTGCCTTATTGGAAGGGAGAAAAAAGTATTGTTCGCATATAAAGCATTTAAGCCGGGTCTTATCTGTCTTGGACATCAGTTTGTGATGGGGAAAAATACAACCACGCAAGCGAATTGTAGAAAAAATGGCTATCACTGTGCGGAAAACCCGTTGGACTGCCTGACCTATTATCCGAATATGGAGCAATCCGAATATTATCTGGTGGATGCAGGCGGGGATTTGAATGAGGATGGGATTGATAGCAAGATTTCCTGCACAGAGCTTACTATACTTACCAAGCTGTCCCGAGAAGAATTTTTCCTGCATGCGCTCGCTTATATGGTAGACCATCCCCGCCGGAAATGGCATCCGAAGGTTCAAAATAGTTATGGAAAAGCGTGCCAAGGTTATGCGATTGTTCGAGGCAAAAATCCTTTGGCCTGCGGCAGCTTGGGAGATGTCCTTGCTTTTGCCAGAGAAGATTTGATGGAACATAAGATTATTCAGGTGGCATTGGTCTGTGTAGATGGGCAGAACGTTTTGCCCGGCAAATGGTATGATGCAGATTTAAAACAAAAGGAGGTATAAAAATTGAAGAAAAAACAATTGTTAAATCTGCCCAAACTAGAAGCAACTGACGAGATGATGGACGCAGCTTTGGCAGATACACCCAGCAAGGAAAAAAGCAAATGGAAAGACTGCTATAGAAAAGAAACATATACTTATAAACTGTATCTGCGATGCTGCGTGGAAAGCGGTATCTTAAAAGTGGCTTTATTTCTGCCGGATGTGATGCGTACTGGAGGCCGTCAAGCCACTTATGAGCTCTACATCTCCAAAGGCGAAGAAACTTTTTTGACCTATGACCGTGTTGCTAGCAAATGGCGTACAGCAACGCTTTCTAACATCCACTGGCCCGGTTATTTTTATGAGTCTGACGGGATTTTTGTCAGCCGGGAGGACGCAGATGAAATAGCCGGCTATCTGGGAGAAGATAAGGGAAGTTACAAAGGGTTGATTCATTATCAGCAGGGAATCCGTGACAAAGAACTGGAAAAGAGGCATAAGAAAGAGACCGATCCATGGGACCAGGATCTCCAGCAAACACCACCTTTGCCAAAGGATTGGCAGCGGTGGCTTCGCAAAGTGGCAATCCCGAAACAGTATCTCTACTATCACTATAAAAAAGGCGGTGCTAAAACCGGATACTGCACATACTGTGAAAGAGACGTTTTAATCCAAAATCCCAGGCACAATAAAGAAGGCCGTTGCCCTCATTGCCAGCATAAGGTTACCTATAAGTCAGTAGGAAAGGCCGGATTCGTGCAGAGCGGTAACTTCTTAGCCTATTTAATCCAAAGGTGCAGGGATGGAGTGATGATCCGTGAATTTAGTGTCAATCAAGTCATCCGCAAAGGACAATATCTATCCCCTGAACTTCACCATCAAGAAATTCGCCGGACCATCTATGATCAAGACTTTAACCCTCGCGCTTATTATTGGGGACTTTATAAGCAGCGGAATTTCAGATGGATGAAAACAAACCCTTGTAATGCATCCTATTATGGTGACGAAGGTAAAGTGTATGGGAAAACCCTCCCCTTTCTTGCGAAAAATCAGTTGCGCATGACTGGATTGGTTGAATGGATTCAAAACCATGAGATTGCAGATCCCGAAAAATACTTGGCAGTATACAAAAGAATCCCCCTGATTGAAAAAGTCTTAAAAGCCCATTTACCTAGACTAACAGATGAGCTTTACGATTCTTGGTGGCAGTCATCTACCCGAGAAACTCTGACCGATAGCAGCAGTTTGACAAAATCTTTAGGGATTGATACCCGCAAACTTAAACAGCTGCGCGATATGGATGGCGGTCTGCTGCATCTAAGCTGGCTCCAATATGAAAAAGGGTCAGGGAAAGACATTCCACGGGATGTCTTTGAGTGGTTTATAAAGGAACAAGTAGAACCCTCCGACCTAAAATTTATAGCAGATCAGATGTCGCCTTTGCAGATCCGAAATTATCTCCAAAGACAAATGAAAGAGCTGGACCTCGACTGCCAAGTAGTAATCGGCCTTTGGGCGGATTATCTCTCTATGGCCAAGCGTTTAAAAATGGACACGAATGACGAGATCATCTATCGCGTGAGAAAGCTAAGGCAGCGGCATGATGAATTGGCAGAGTTATGCAGACTAAAGGCATCTGAGCTTCGGGCAGATGAAATTTCGGAAAAGTTTCCTGGTATCCATAAGATTTTTTCCAAGCTAAAAGACAAATATGGATATATGGGGGAAAGCTATTGTGTGATTGCGCCCAGCTGTGTTCTGGATATTATAAAAGAAGGCGAGGCGCTGCATCACTGCGTAGACACAAGTACTCAATATTGGGAGCGAATGGAGCAGGATGAAAGCTATATTCTGTTTTGCCGGAAAAATGAGGAACCGGATCGGCCCTATTATACTCTTGAAATAGAGCCCGATGGTACGATTCGTCAAAAACGGACAGAATATGACCGTCAAGGAAAAGACATTCATAAAATACAGCAGTTCCTTTTGGAATGGCAGTCGGTTGTTGCAAAACGAATTACGCAGGAAGACCGGGCATTGTCAGAGAAAAGTGCCGTTGCAAGACAGGACAATTTTGCCGAGCTCTCTCAAAAACGGGCCATCATCCATACGGGAGATTTGGCCGGCCAGAGATTGGTAGATGTATTACAAGCGGATCTCATGCTTAACAAAGCAGCATAAAGAATCCCCCAGCATCTAATGATGCTGGGGGATTGTTTGTTCTGTTTATCGCAACTAATCAATTCGGTTCCGATCCAATTTTTCCACACCCTGCTGGCCGCAATATTTTTTCCTTCGAAGAAAGAGACTATTATTTAATAAGGCCGTCATGAAAAGCCTGGACAAACTTTAAACGTTTTCTCCTGATTTCCTCTAGTCCCTTGGAGTTAGGCCCGATCCCTCTAATTCGGCTAATCTGGCTGTCAGATATCCGCAATAAATCCGCTACTGTCCTGATCGCTCCGAACTGCGTGCTTTTCACCAGACTTGTATATGGTCTGGCTGAAAGCTCCAGATATTCCAGTGGATAATTTTCCGCTGTCTGCTGCAAAGAGCGTTTTACTGGTATCATCGCTGCACTAAGTGCCTGAAACAACACCATTACACCGAACGCCGTCTCAGGTTGCACCAAAATTTCTTCTAGGCGCTTCACTTCGGTGTCGGTTAGACCAAACTCTTTTTGTGGCTTTCGTTTTGTAAAAGTACGGTGTAAGCTGTGCAGACAAAGAGAATCAGCTCTTTTTTATTACGTTTCATTGCATTCACCTTTTAAAGAGAAAGATTTGTCTACCATTGGCTACTACAACAGTAAACCAGCTGTTTCCATCTTTAATCTCAAACAGCTTGCGAATAACCTTTGGAATAACCACTCGTCCCAAATTGTCAATGCTGCACACGTATCATTCGCTGCAACCCTCTTTGATGGGAGTCAAAATAATATACCCTTTCTCTATATTCACGGTTAGGGCTACCTGGCTTTTTGCCTCCAGATTTAAAACAGATAGAATTTTGTCTGGAATTCTTATCCGTCCCTGAGTATCTATTTTCCGGTTGAGAGTTGGTATCAGATTCATTCTCTCTTCATTTAATTCTTCTGCATTTATTTTTCGCTGAGACTTCTGCCATTTTAATAAATCCCAGGGTTGTAGCCTTAAGTAATGGCACAGCTGGTTTAACTCGTAAGGGCGGATATCAGAATTCCGAGGGAAACTATAAAATCTCCGTACCCGACGGGTTTCTAGTTTGCAAAGGCTGGCTAGAGCCTCCAGCCTGATATTCACATCGTGCCAGTCTATGAATTTCGGATTTAAAAACGCTTTGTTGTTATGGAGAGCTTTAAAAATCCTTTCGTAATCCTCAGACGTTAAAAGGGCCGGGTTTTGGCAAATCGCCTCCAAATGGGGAAGGGAAAAATCTGCCCACGCTCCAATCACACCAAGCAAATACTCGACGGAAAGGTACGGCTTCAATTGCAGCTCTAAGTTAAACGCATGGCGCTCAAATCCGGTTTTAGATGAGGTATTCCATTTTCTTTCCAGAGCAGAAAGGCATTTGCCGCAGATGTGATGTGTCTTATTGACCGGTGAGAGCTTGTCTTCATTGCCGCATAGGGCGCATCTCGGAATTTTTTCAGGTTGGATTGCTTGAACCATTTCCAATGTATTTTCGTGCGACATCCACATTACTCCTTCCAATTAAAAAGTTTTGGTTGTGTTCCAACTGTTCACCTCGCTCCAATTGTCCGCGTTGTATTCCGATTGTTGCAACATTACGGTGAAGGAAGTTTCTCAGTTGCGCCTTAGTATACAAAATTTCTCACACTATCTATGCCTTTTAAGACAACCTTGTTTTTAAAATGATTTTAATTCTACATTTTTTCCTCCATGGGTCTTTTTAGGAGTTAAAATTATTTATTTCATGATCTTTTAGATATATTAACATTTCTAATTTTCAGCATATTTTTTACATAATTATAGCACTATAGAGGATATATGTCTACCATAGGGGATTATATTTTCCTACTAGAATGGATATTATACTCTCATGGAGGGATAATATGGCAGACGAGAACACATTACTAGTTGACATGGGCAGAAGAATCTTAAATCAACGAAAGCAGTTGCATATGAGTCAAGAGCAATTAGCAGAATTAGCTGGGGTTTCTATAAAAACAGTGATTAGTGCCGAAAAGGGGAAAAAGGCACTTCGGCCTGAAAATATTGTTAAATTTTGTAAAATTCTAAATTTGGATGTTTCATATTTAATGTTGGGGGAAGTATCCCATGTCGATATGCTATCCGAACTTAATTCTAAAGAACGTTTGGCTTTCCAACAAATTGTAGAAGCATTTTTTTCTATTTGCGGGAAAAATATAGAACCATAAAGGGAGTTTTTCTACCATAAAGGATTAAAATATGCATCCTATTGGGATAGTATAGTCTCATAGGAGGATAAGTGAAATGAAAAACAAAACTTTAATGGAGATGGGAAACCGTCTTAAACATATACGAAAATCCAAAGGCTATACCCAAGAGCAGCTTGCAGGACTAACAGGACTTTCTACCAAGATGATTTCCGCAGCAGAAAATGGACATAAAGCGATGCGTCCAGAAAATATCATAAAAATCTGTGATAGCCTGTGCATTACGACTGATTATTTGTTATATGGAGAATCACCCAACCTGAACATTATGATGGAATCGAAAGAAATTAAGAAACTATCACCAAAGCAGCGAGAGGCTCTGTCTAAAATGATTGAAGACTTTCTCTCTGCATTTGAAGAACAGTAATAAAGGGTTACGCATTTTACAGTAAAGTAAAGCCCCCCTACAAGAAGAATTTCCTTGTAGGGGGGCTTTTTGTTGTGTCTACTATTTGCCCAGCAGCCAGTCGATTACATACTTTTGACGGATTCCATTGTACGAAGCAGGAGGATCGTTATCCATTGTCAGCAGGATTTTGGGGTTGTGGTCATGGATGGTGTCTAAGGAAGCCAATTCCCGCTTTAGGGTTTCCTCGTTTCGTACAGACCAAGAGACCTGATAGTATTCCAAGTTCCCGTCATAGTCCTGCGCCACAAAGTCCACCTCAGCTGTTCCCACTTTACCAACTGAGACATGGTAATCACGCCGAAGCAATTCTAGGAATACAATGTTTTCTAAAATGTGTCCCTGATCCACATTCCTACTACCTAAAAGGTAATAGCGCAGTCCAACATCCGCTAGGTAATATTTATCCAAGAGTTGCAGGTGTTCTTTCCCTTTGATGTCGAAACGGCCGACCCGATACATCAGCAGGCTATCGGTCATACCCTCCAAATAGTTTTCCACGGTATGATTGGAAATTTTTCTGCCGGCGCTGACCATAGCGTCGGCAATCCTTTTTGTCGAGCAGGTGTTGCCAATGTTGTCAAACATAAAACGAATGACGCTTTTTAGCATCGAGGGGTCCTGTATCTTTTTGCGTTGCACAATATCGTTGAGAACGACTGTGTTAAAGATTCCGTCTAAATAGGCGTGAATATTCCGTCTGCTGCTCAGACCTACCGTATAGGGAAAAGAGCTGTTATATACGTAGTTTCGGTACAATTCCTCCCGGCTTGTGGAATCTGGGAAAGCGCTGGCATATTCAGCAAAAGAAAGAGGCAGCATTTTCAGTTCAACATACCGCCCGGAAAGAAGGGTGGCCAATTCACCGGACATAAAGTAGGCGTTGGAGCCAGTAATATAAACGTCTGCATTCTTCTGCACAAACAAGCTGTCAACAGCCTTTTCATACTGTGCCACATGCTGAATCTCGTCCAGAAAAATGTAGTTCATCTTTTCATCTACCATCTTTGACTTTACATAGGCATACAGCTGTTTATAATCGTGTAAGGATTCGTATTCCGCATCTTCAAAGTTGATAGAAATAATCTGTGACGGTAAAACGCCATCCGCCTCCAACCGTTCCCGAAACAAATCAAACAGCGTAGACTTACCACACCGGCGAATTCCAGTGACGACCTTAATAATCTGTTGGTCTTTCCATTCCAACAAAAAGTTTAAATAGGATGGTCTTGAAATCAACATTCAAATTTCCCTCCTTAAACTGAATTTATAGAATTAGTATAACACATCATACAAATGATAAACAATCATTTGTATTGTAATTCTAACTATTGAAAAATATTGTTGATCTATATAATAAAATAACATCTTCCAGAAGGTTTTCTGAAAGATGTTGCTTTAAATGAATCACGCTGCGATCTGCTGCTGACCCCAGTAGAGTTCTGGACGGCCGTCTGCGTCATACCCGCGGAATACTGCGCCTCTGTGGTGGATCATATTGAATCCCATCTCGGCAAACAGCTCTTCAAAGGAAATATCCTGGCCCTTGAGGAAACGGAGCATCCGTTCCTTGGAAACCAACAGGTAGATCAGATTGGTTTCGATGCTCTCCGGGTAGTTCACATACAACAAATATCCGGCTTCAAAAGGAATGGGTACAAGTCGTAAATACGTAATAATGGAGAAAGGAGGGATTCTATGGCCCGAAAGAATACGCCTTTTCAAGTGTTTTTTCATTATACAAAAGAAAAAAGTAGAGCGGAAATACAAAAATTATATATTGATTTTTACATAAAGCAGGTCCAAAATAGATTGGAAAAAAGTGGGCTTCGCGAGGGCGATAAACGGGCCATTATTGATAGGTTGATTGCTCATCATAGTCAAAATGCTCTGGGAAAAAATACATCAAGACCTCAACAGATGGCTTCTGTAAATTGTGCTCCCAGCGAGAAATAGTTTTTTTGTGGACATTAAGCTGCTTCCCAAGATCTATTTGGGTTAGATGATGTGTCTTACGGTACTCCTTGATCTTTCGTCCAACGTCGTTTGCCAGCAGAGAATGATATTGATTGCAACAAAATGTCCTTTCAAAACCACATGCGACAGCAATTCTTATTAACGTTTCGGTCTTCATGTTCAATTCAGATACTTGTCCATTCTCAAGACGAATCAAGGTACATCTATCTATACCTACTATCTGTGCCAATTCTCTTTGTTTAAAATCTGCTATCAAGCGGGCATATCGTATTTTGTCCATTATTGGTGCATTATTATTTTTCTGCATCCGGTAAATGAGTTGAACGTCTGCTGGATATTTGCAACTTTTAAGTTTTGCCTCGTCAACCTGAATTGGATATATCTGATGCTGCTGACGAGTTGTTTGCGCGTCCTCGATTAGTAGTGTTAACCGTTTATGAGAGCGCAGAGCAAAATCAAAATGCATTGTTTCCCCAAAGTTACTATAGGATTTTCGATGCACCGCGAAGCGTAGGTGGCGAAGCGAATATTTTTGTCGCTGTTAAAGGTGCCCACCGCCTTGATCAGCCCAATGGTGCCGATGGAGATCAAATCCTCCTGCTCTTTATAAGAGGCGTAGTATTTTTTAATGATATGTGCCACCAGCCGCAGGTTATGCTCGATAAAATAGTCCCTGGCCTCCTGGTCCCCCTGCCGGATTTTTTGCAGACATTCCCGCTCCTGTGCGGCGGACAGCGGACGGGGAAACGAGCCGGATGTGGTCAGGTGCAGCGCAAAATACAAAAAGCCGCCTGCCAGGGCGGATAGCCAGAGTGATAGCATGAACCCCTCCTTACTTTGACCTGCCAAAGCAAAATCAACGCCGCACGGTTCCGGCCGGCGGCCTGCCGAAAATTGCCTTCCCCCTTTTTGGGGGAAAGGACCCTATTTTTAGCTTATGCGCCGGCAAAAATTTTGTGCGCGTCCCCTTTTAAAAAAGGGTTTCGGGGAGGGGAAACGAAAAAATACCCAATCGGAAATGAGCTGGTCCCCGGCTTGAAAGATCAAAAGGTTTATGGTACGATGGAGATGCGAAAGGCAAAGCAGGTGGGAAATTTGACAAAGAGGGTATCGAAATCATGTGCCGTGCTATGGAGGATATGAGGAATCAGACGCTGAAAGAAGGAATGATAAGTGTTGCAAAGAAGATGTTGGAAGATGGAACGATAACACTTGAAAAGATTGCAGAATTTGTTGGTCTCTCTGTTGAAGAAGTCAAACAGTTAAAAGCTGACAGAACTGCATAGGCAAAACCACCGGCCGGGGACCTGTTTGATAGGTTCCCGGCTCTTTTTTTGCTCTAAAGCAAAAAAAATAAAAAAAATGCTAAAAAGGACGCTTAGAGTGTATGTATAGACTCTCTAAGTCCCTTTTCAATATTGATCATCTGCTATATACTTAAAAATAAATAGTACAATACTCTTTGGGAAGGTGACAGATGGATGAAGGATAGACAGGGCTTTGGCAGGCGGATAAAGGAAATGAGGGAGTTTCGAAAACTCACCATTGAACAGGCCGCCGAATTATGCGGCTGCTCTGAAAGCGCATGGAAAAAGTACGAACGGGGAGAACGACTGCCCAGCGTGCCCATGCTAAAAAGCATCTGTTTAAACTTAAAGGCGTATCCGGAATATTTTTTTGGGCCGGAATTAGATGGATTGCTGGAGGGCCTTCCAGAACGCGAACAGCTCATATTAAAGCTTAAGCGGCTTCCCCCCGATGACATAGCTGTAATAAAAGCAATGGCTGATAAACAGTTGGAATTATCGAAAAACAAACCTCAAATAACGATTTCTCCCCTTGACATAGCAATTTGATTATCCCAATGCTGATTATGGTCTTGCGCAGGGTACACGAAGCCCCGCTCTTACGCGCTCCATGAATTTTTTCCTTTCTAGGTGATGTCACTTTGGTGTCAAAAGCTCTTCAACATTTTTTTTCGTGCTATTATGTTGTTATTGAGACAACAAAAGAAAGGGCGGATTGTTATGTTACAGGATATTCCGTACAAAACCCTACTGGACAAGGGCCGGAAATATGATGTGTGGGTCCTGCGGGACCTATACGGCAACACCTTTGCCGACATCGCAAGGGAATACGGCGTTTCGGTAGTCACCATTACCCACGACTACAACCGGCTGCTGCTTTTTAAGATTCGGTATTACGTCAACCATCTCTCCATCCTCCATGGCTACCAGACCACCGCCCATTTTTCCGAAATTTGGAAAAACGCCCTGGACTGCTATAGCGCCATGAAATACGTCGCGGCCTATTTTGAAAAGGAATACGCCGATATTCTAAAAGAATACCGCCAGGGGGAGCCGGGCATGCCGGAGCAGCTTTTGCGGGAGCTGCCGCCCCTTCGCGCCAGGTTCAGCAAGCAAACGGTGGCCAGCGTCATCCGGCTAAAGGAAACAAAGGGGATGACCTTTCCCGCCATTGGCAAACGGCTGCGGATGACGAGGGAAAAGGCCCAGGATTTATACGACGGCTATTA
Organism: uncultured Oscillospiraceae bacterium; assembly: GCA_910587335.1. Lineage (GTDB taxonomy): Bacteria > Bacillota > Clostridia > Oscillospirales > Ruminococcaceae > UBA3818. The sequence goes on along the minus strand of CAJUMG010000003.1, from coordinate 101,798 downwards.
TCATCATTTGCTCTATCAGCTTTCGGGCAAGCTGATCGAAATCACCGGAGACAAGGACCTGCGGGATCGGTATCAGGACGCCTTTCCGTCCAGCAGCTGCAAAAAGAGATACGACCGCCTGTTCTGCGACTATCCGGAATTGTGCGAAAGCCTATTAAAGGGGAAAAAGCGGGGGTGAGGCGGTTGCGGTTTGGCGGAGGGTGTGCTACACTAAAGGAAGCATAAAGCCCGGAGGTGACGATCCTTGCTGGATTCCCTTTTATCCCTGCCCACCTGTTGGGAGCGGCTGCAAAAAACCCAAAAGCCGATCGTCATGTACGGCATGGGTAACGGCGCGGACCACATCCTTTACTATCTGGACCGGATGGGGGTGGCCGTCCAGGATTTTTTCGCCAGCGACGGATTTGTTCGCGGGCAGAGCTTTCACGGCAAGCGGGTCAAGCGCCTGGCGGAGATCGAAGAGCAGTACCGGGATTTTGTCATCGTCACCGCCTTTGCGGTGCAGGACACCCCCACCATGGAGGCGATTTTTGCCCTGTCCCGCCGGTACGAGCTGTACGCCCCGGACGTTCCGGTGGCCGGGGAGAATCTGTTCGACCGGGACTTTCTGGCGGCCCATCTGCCCGAGGCCGAAGCGGCCCTGGCGCTGCTGGCGGACGATCGGTCCCGCCAAACTTACCGGGACCTGATCGCCTATAAGCTCACCGGGCAGGTGGGGTATCTGGCCGCCACCGCCTCCCCCCGTGGGGAGGCTTTTTCCAGTTTGCTTCGGCTTGGCCCCGAAGAATCCTTCGCCGATCTGGGCGCCTATAACGGCGACACCGTCGCGGAATTTTTGGCCCAGACCGGCGGGCGCTTTCGCGCCATCTATGCCCTGGAGCCGGACCCAAAAAATTACCGCAAGCTCTGCGCCCGGGCAAAGGAGCTGGGTCTTGTCCCCGGCGAGAGGGTCCGGCTGTGGAATCTTGCCGCCTGGGACGACCGGGAAAAGCTGTTCTTCGCGCCCAAGGCGGGGCGAAATTCCGCCGTCGCCGCCGCCGGGCGGGAGGTTCCGGCGGATTCCCTGGACAATCTGGTGGGCCGGGCCCCGGTGACCTTTTTAAAGATGGACGTGGAGGGCAGCGAGTCCCGGGCGATTTTGGGCGCAGCGGGGGTCATCCGCCGCCACCGGCCCAAGCTGATGATCAGCGCCTACCACCGCAGCGAGGATCTGTTCGCCTTACCGCTGCAAATTGAACGCATCCAGCCCGGGTATCGCCTGTATCTGCGGCGGTTTCCCTACATCCCCGCTTGGGAGATCAACCTCATCGGCCTGTGGGGGGAAGGGTGAGCCAGATTTTGGAAAAATCTTGTCCATTTTTTCCCTTTGGGCCTTTACTTTTCGGCGATCTGCCAATATAATAGAAACAAGAACTTTGAAAGAGGTGTTTATATGAAAAAAAGAAAGGTTAAAACTGTGCTGGCTTCTTTTACAGTCGTACTGGCCTTGGCAGGCGTTTTTTATGCGTCTGCGAATACCCCCCCCCCGAGGGGCAATATGTGCGTGCAGAGGAAACTACTACACCAAGTTCTACTATAGAGTCCAATCCTGGCACTAGCAGTTCTGACACCGGCAGTTCTGACACTGGTATCGTCGACGCGGATTTCTCTACAGATATCACCAGCAATACGCTTGTCAATGATATTAAAGCACAGCCGGAAGGAAGCCTTATCAAAATTTACTACGATAGTCATTCCACATTGGGATCCGATGTATTTTCCGCTATTCAAGGGAAGGATAAATCCATCGCCTTGTTTGATGGTTATGTGCAATGGCTTTTTGAGGGAAAGACTATCAAAAATCCCAAACAAATTGACTTAAAGGTGGAAATCTCATCGCTAAAGAACATGACTGGCCCCAACAAAAACTGGATCGCCGACCTGGTAGGAAATACGCTTACCACGGTTCTTTCCTTCGCGAATAACGGAGATTTGCCTGGAACGGCGATGATCAGTGTGCATATAGACGACATTTTCCCCAATTCCAAACAAACATCTTGTTGGGTTTATTACTTTAACCCAACAAGTCATGAGCTGGAGTTGATTGCAGAAAATCGAGCAATCGATGAAAATGGTTATTTAAGTTTTAACATTAAGCACAACAGCTACTACATCATCACCGAAAGGGCGGTTCGTAGCTTGAGCGGTACCAGTTCTTCGTCTAGCTCCTCAAGCGGCGGCAGCTACAAGGGCCCGTTCGGTGGGTCCAGCTCCGACACCACCTCGTCTTCTAATAAAAGCAATCCCCGCACCGGCGCCTATTAAACCCAGCCTATAGCAAAAAAGCTTTGGAAAAGGACAACTTTTCCAAAGCTTTTTCCTTTTATTCCAGCGGCTCCATCCGGTCCGCCTCGGTGATGGGCCGGATCACCCGGCAGGGAACCCCGGCGGCGAAAACCCCCGGCGGAATGTCCCGGGTGACAACGCTGCCCGAGCCGATGACCGCATCGTGACCAATCGTGACCCCGCCGTTGACCACCACATTTCCGCCCAGCCACACATTATCCTCGACCGTAATGGGCTTTGCGTATTCCAGGTTGTACCGCCGCCCGTCGGGACCGGTCCGGGCGTTGCGTTCCTCGGCCAGCAGGGGATGCAGCGCAGTAAAAAAGGAGCCGCCCGGTCCCACCATCACGTTAGAGCCAATGCGGATGGGGGCGCAGTCCAAAAACACCGCGTTAAAGTTAAAGTAACAGTTGTCCCCGACATAGGTGTTGCAGCCGTAATCGAACCGCACCGCTGCCCGAAAGGTCACGTTTTTTCCCATTTTGCCCAAAAGAGCTTCCAAAATCTCCCGCTGGGCGGCGGCATCCTCCTTTTGCAGACGGTTAAACCGCTCCACCAGCTGAAAGGCCCGTTGCCGCAGGTCGGTCAGCTCCCGGTCGGAAGGGTCGTACAAAAGCCCGGACAGCATCTTTTCCCGTTCGGTCACCATGCTTCCTCCTTTTTGTCTTGTGATAGAAAAAACCCCCGAAAGGGCGAAGGGGACAAACGTCCGCCCCCTGTCCCTTCGGGTTTGATGGCTTTTTTTATGGCTTCGATCCTCCGGACGGCCTTTACTTGGCCAAAAACTGAGCCAGCCAGCTTAAAGCGGTCGCCAGTCCCCAGCTGTATGCCAGCAGGGAAAGGGGCTTGCCCAGCAATATGATGGCGGCAAACCGCCGGAATTTCATCGGGGTCAAACCCGCCAGCAGGCAGAGAAAATCGTCCGGCGCAACCGGCAAAAAAATCGCCAAGGCAAAATACAGATCGAATTTGGGGGAATCTAACCACTTGATGTATTTTCCCCACACCTTTTCAGAGACCGAACGCTCCACAAAGGGGCGGCCATACCGCTTGGCTAAAAAAAAGTTGATGCCGGAGCCGACGCAGATCCCCGCGTAATTATAGACAAAGCCCCACACCGGTCCGAACATCAGCACCCCTGCCACACAGGTAAGTCCGCCGGGGATGATGGGGAACACCACCTGCACAATCTGAATCGCCACAAAGGCCAGCGGCGCCCAGATACCGGTCCCCTGCAAAAAGGTCTGCAAGGTCTCCGGAGAGGTAAAAACCCCCATTTTCAGTCCCATAATGACCAGAATCAGCGAAATTACAATGCCGATGACCGTGACCGCCGTGCTGAGAATTTTTCCTCCTGGAATGCTCATAAATGCAGGTCACCCCGCGCCTGTGGCAATAAAGAGGCGTAGCAGTTTTTCCAGTAGGAGAGCACCGCCTGCTTGGTATAGCGTTGGTGCCCCTCGGCGGACCGGGCGGCCGCCTCTTTTCGAACCGCCGGATCGGTCAGCGCCCGCAGCTGGCGGACAAATCCCTCCACGTCCGAGGCGGCGGAGTAATACCCCTCTAAAATGCAGGGGTAAAGCTCCAGGTCCCGCACCAAAATCGGCTTGTGGCAGCACATGGCCTCCAAAAGCGTCATGGGGAATAATTCGTCAAAGGACGGCAGAAAAAACACATCCGCCGCATTGTACAGATCGTTCATTTCCTCTCGGGGCACAATGCCCGTCAGGGTTACGTTGTCCGGCAGCTGCTCCACCGCCTGACGGATTTCCTCGTATCCGTCGGTGATCTTTCCAAAAGAGAAGCCTCCCGCCCAGACAAACCGCATATCCGGGCAGCGGCGGGCCGTTTCCAGAAAGTCCAAAAAGCCCTTGCGCTTTTGCATCTGACCGGCACAGAGGATCGTAAGTACCCCCCCCCCGTCTAGTCCGTACTTTTGCCGGACCAGCTGCCGCCGCTCCTCCCCGATAGGGTGGAACTGCTCGTCATCCACAAAATTGGGGATGTAGGTCACCTTCTCCTCGGGTATGCCGCATTCCACCAGCTTGGGGATAAAGGAGGGGTTGACCACAATCAGCTTGTCCATGGACTGATAAAAAAGCAGCACGTATTTGCAAAGCAGCTTTTGAATCAGCTTTGGCAGCCGAATGGAGCCCTCCAGCGTTTGGGGCAGAAAGTGTACATATCCCACCTTGACCGCACTTGTAAACCAGCTGCGGAGCAAAAAGCTGGGGTTAACTGTATGAAAATGCAAAATATCCGCCTTTTTCCAGCTGTTGATCAGAATGGTGTACTGATCGCCCAGCCCTTCTCTCACCAGGCGGGTCTGTTCCTCGAAAGCGGAAAGTACCCCATGACCCTTGGTCATCCCCGCTGTAGAGAGCATATTGATGAAAATCATCGAAGATCCCCCTTTTTTCTTTCTTTTTCTTCCTCTTTTTAAAGAACGATCAGGGGACGGATTTTTCTTCACCATTTTTGGAGCCGGCGCCAAATTCTCTTTTTTTTGCAAAATGCCTCACCGCCTTCACATCGCGCAAAGCGCGCGTTCCCCAAAGCTGGGCGGACGTTTTCGCCCTATTTTCTAGTTTTCCCACTGCGGACCATAAAATCAATCCTCTTTTTTAAAAGAAGGGCAGCGATCCGCAAAAATTTTCGTAATTCTTATTATAACAAATCTTTCTTAAAAAAAACAGCCTTTCTTGCTTGCTTCCAGGATTTTTACATGGGATAGAACCGGCGGCGGGTCTTTACAAAAAAACGGACTGGGAAAAGCGGCCAAAGCGCCTTTCACAGTCCCAGCTTTTTTGTTTATTCTTCCGCGTCCTTTTGGCCCAGCTCCCGCAGCGCGTCCACCAGCTCGGTTTTGCGGATGGATTTTTCGTCCTTTTTCTTGATCACCCGCGCCGGAACGCCCGCCACTACCATGCCGGGGGCCACATCCTCGATGACTACAGCGCCGGCGGCAACTACCGCCCCTTTGCCAACGCGCACCCCCTCGATGACCACCGCGTTGGCCCCGATGAGCACATCGTCCTCCACCACTACCGGCTGAGCGGACGGCGGCTCGATCACCCCGGCCAGCACCGCGCCGGCCCCGATATGGCAGCGCCTGCCCACCGTGGCCCGTCCGCCTAGCACCGCGCCCATGTCGATCATGGTTTCTTCCCCGACCACCGCGCCGATGTTGAGAATCGCACCCATCATAATCACTGCGCCGGCCCCAATTTCCACCTGCTCGCGGATAATCGCTCCCGGCTCAATCCGGGCATGGACCGCCGTTTTGTCCAACAGGGGAATGGCGGAGTTGCGGGCGTCGTTCTCAACCTGCTGGGATAGAATTTTATCCCGGTTCCCCTCCAGCACCGGGCGGATGTCCTCCCAGTCGCCGAACACCACCGAAAACCCGTTTCCGCCCAAAAACTGTCTGGAACCGGGAAAATCCACCGGCTGGGACAGCTGGAGCCAGACCCGCACCGGCGTTTTTTTGGGGGAGGAGCGAATGTACTCGATAATCTCTTCTGCGTTCATCCTAAAACCGTCCTTTCTTCCTTCGGGGAGGCAAACAAAATGTCCTCCAGCGTGTAAAAGCCCGGGGACCGCCGGACCAAAAGCGACCCCGCCTTGACCGCGCCCGCCGCGAAAATCCGGCGGCTGGCGGCGGTGTGGCTCAGGGTGATGGTCTCATCCTCGCCGAAAAAGTACAGGGTGTGCTCCCCAGCCACCGTGCCGCCCCGCACCGAAAACATCCCCATTTCCGACCGGCTTCGCTGGCCGCAAAAGCCCTCCCGGCCGGACACCCGCCGAAGCTGCCGGTCCGGGTCCAGCGCGTCCGCCAGGAGGATGGCGGTACCGCTGGGGGCGTCCGCCTTGAGCCGGTGATGCTTTTCCACCAGCTCCGGCTCAAAGCTTTCCAGCAGCGCGGGGCCAAACTGCCGCAGCATCCTTCCCAAAAGGGCAATGCCCAGGCTGTAGTTGGCCGAGTACAGCACCGGTACGACCTCTCCCAGCGCCCGCAGCCGGGCAAGGCCCGCCTCATCGTATCCGGTGGTGCCGGACAAAAGCGGCGTTTGGGTCCGCCGGACATACGCCTGTAGCGGCTCCAGCATATCCGGATGGGAAAAATCCAGGACCAGGTCCGCCCTTTGCAGCTCTGCCAGCCGCCCGGCGTTCTCCTTGTCCAGCACCGCCAGCACCTCCCAGCCCTTCTGCCGGACCTCTTCCTGAACCATCCGGCCCATTCGGCCGCCGCCTGTGAGTAGAATTTTCATCTGCGCCCTCCTTTATTTTCAAAAGCTTTCGCTGTTCCCGCGGACCGATGGCAAAAGACCTCCAGTCCCACCCCATCAGCGCTATTTTACCGAAAGTCCCGCCTGCCGCATGATCTGGGTTAGCTGTTCCCGGTGCTCTTCACTCATGGGACACAAGGGCAGCCGGTAGCCGCCTACCTCCATCCCCATCAGGTTCATGGCCTCTTTCACCGGGATGGGATTTACCTCCATAAACAAAGCGTTTATCAGGTCCAGATACCTAAGCTGAGCCGCCAGCGCCTTTTCCCGGTACCCTGCCAGATAGTCGGATACCATCTGGTGGCAGACGGCGGGCATGATGTTGGCCCAGACCGAGATGACCCCCTTAGCCCCCAGGGACAGAAGGGGCAGGGTGATGTCGTCGTTGCCGCAGAACATGCAAAAATCGTCGGATAGATACCGGGCGATCTTCACCGCGTAGGAGATGTCGCCGCTGGCCTCCTTGATCCCGCAGATGTTAGGATGCCGGGACAGCCGGGCCACCGTCTCCACCGGGATCGAGCAGCCGGTCCGCCCGGGGACGTTGTACAAAATCACCGGTACGTCCACCCGGTCGGCCACATCGGCGAAATGGCGGTACATTCCCTCGGCGTTGGCCTTGATGTAGTAAGGGGTGATGCACAAAAGCGCGTCCGCCCCCATTTTCGCGTACTTCACGCTTTTTTCCAGCTGGGTTTCGGTGGAGTTGGAGCCGCTGCCCGCAATCACCGGCACCCGGCCCGCCACCCGGTCGATGGTGTAGCGGCAGACCTCGTCGTCCTCCTCATGGCTCATGGTGGAGGATTCCCCGGTGGTACCCAGCACCAGAATTCCGTCGGTTCCCTGTTCAATCTGCCAGTCAATCAGCTGGCCCAGCCGTTCAAAATGTACCGTCCCGTCCGGATGGAACGGGGTTATCAGCGCTACAATCGATCCTTGCAAATTCATCCTTCATACACTCCTTTTATAATCCGCCGGGCCGGGCCGCTCATCCACACGCTCCCGTCCTCTTCTATCTGGATGGTCAAGCGGCCCTTCGGCAGCAAAACCTCCACCTGATTTTCGCATTTTCCTAGGCGATGGGCGTCCACCGCGGCGGCGCAGGCTCCGGTTCCGCAGGCCAGCGTCATGCCCACCCCCCGTTCCCAGGTCCGCATCCGGATGGTTTTTGGGTCCAGCACCTGCACCATGTTGACATTGGTCTTTTCCCGGTAGACCGGGCTTTCGCAGATGGCGCCCGCCAGGCGCTGGGTTTCGGGGTCCTCCGGGTCGTCCACAAACCAAACGGTGTGAACGGTAGAGAGAAAAAAGCTGTCCACCACCACCGGCTGTCCCTGTGCCAGAACGGTCATTCCCAGGGCCGGACCGGACCGGTCCACCCCAATCGCCTGTGGGGAAAAATCCGCTTTCCCCATGGCTACCCGGGCAAAGAACGGCTCTCGGTCCACCACCGTCACCGTCTTAACCCCTGCCAGCGTCTGTACGTCGAATCGGTCCGCGTCCACGATCCCTTCGTCCAGGCAAAATTTTGCGAAGCAGCGGATGCCGTTGCCGCACATAGGCGCCCGGGACCCATCGCAGTTGTAAAACAGCATGGTCAGCGGGCTTTCCCGCACCAGAATAAACCCGTCGGCCCCAATGCCGGTGTGCCGGTCGCAGATGGCCGGAATCAGCCGGTCCAACTGGTATCCCGCAGCTTCTTTCTCCCGTAAAATCAAAAAGTCATTTCCGCAGCCATGGTATTTGGCTACCTTTAGCATATAAGCTCCCTCCTCCCACTGGGTTTTCTCGCCGAACGGCGGATTTTCCTCGGGCGTCCGCGCCAAAAGCGCAGCTGCCCGCCGCCGTCACCTCCTGTGGGAAAAGAAGATATTCTCTTTCCATGTCACACTCTCCCCGATACAAGATCCCGCCGCCTTTTTGTAGTATATGCGCCAAAAGGCTTTCTCAGCTTATTTTGGGCAAAACAAAAAGGCCGCGAAGGGGAGCGCCCTTCACAGCCCGATACGAGGGGGACCGCTTTTTCGCCGGTCCGCCCTGTTTGTATAAGACCTAAAGATAGCACTCCTGCATTTTCATTGCAGACAGTCCTGGGGATCTTCTCCACAGGCCCACCAGCCTGACACGCCTGCCAGAGCCAGTTCGGCGAAATTGCCTCTTCGTCCCCTCATCGCCTGCCGGCTGAGGGACGGATCATCGCTTTCGCGCCTCTATCAATATAGTCCGCATCATAACACGCTTTTTGCAAAAACGCAAGCCTTCGGCAAAAAACAGTTGGTTTACACAAAGAATCCCACTATGCTTACGGGATCTATTGTGAAAAATCGCAAATTTTTCCCGGTCCGCCAAAAAAAATTTGCATCCGGCCAAAAGGGAGCGTACAATAGCCCTAATAAAACCGCAGGAGGGGAACTTTTTATGCTCAGTCAATTGACCGCCCATCGCCGGGCGCTTCACCGCATTCCAGAGCTGGGGGACCAGCTGCCCAAAACCCAGGCTTACATCCTTTCCCAGCTAAAGGGTCTGCGCTGCCGAATCATCGAACCGGGCAGACACGCGGTCCTCGCGTTTTTCGACGCTGGTTGTCCCGACGCGGTGGCCTTTCGCAGCGACATGGACGCTTTGCCCATCGAGGAGAAAACCGGCGTCGACTTCTGCTCGGTCCATCCGGGCAGGATGCACGCCTGCGGGCATGACGGGCACATGGCCATGCTTTTGACCTTTGCCCAGTGGCTCGACCAGAACCTTTCCGCCCTTTCCCGCAACGTCCTTTTGGTGTTTCAGCCGGCGGAGGAGACCACCGGCGGCGCGCAGGACATCTGCCGCACCGGTATTTTCGGGGAGCTGAAGGTCCGGCAGATCTTCGGTATCCACCTTTGGCCGGAACTGCCTGCCGGGGTGATCGGCACCCGCCCCGGCCCCATGATGGCCCGCACCAACGAGGTGACGGTGGAAATCGAGGGGAAAAGCGCCCACATCGCCAAATGGCAGCAGGGGATCGACGCGATGGAGGCCGGTGCGCAGTTTTTGTGCCGCGCCTACCAAATGGCCGAATCGGAGCTGCCGGCGGACCGCTTTCGGGTGTTCCGTTTTGGCCTTTTGCAAAGCGGCACGGTGAGCAACGCTGTCAGCGCCCACACCCGGATAGAAGGAACCCTTCGCACCTTTCAGGAGGATGTGTTCGAGCATATCACCCGCCGGGCCGCCGAAATCGCCCACCAGCTGGAAGGGGAGACCGGCTGCCGCATCCAGGTTCATTTTAGCAAAGGGTATCCGCCGGTCCGTAACGACCCGGACCTATACGACCGGGCGGCGGCGCTGTTGGGACCGGAGGGCTTTACCACTTTGGCCGAACCGGTCCTTATTGCCGAGGATTTTTCCTTTTATCAGCAGGAGCTGCCGGGCCTGTTCTTCTTTTTAGGGACCGGCGGCGACCTGCCTCTTCACGCCGACCGGTTCGGGTTTGACGAATCGATATTGGAGTCGGGTGTCTCCCTTTATCAAAAGCTGTTGGCCCTTTGATCCTTCCACCAGGCCGCGGAGCCGCGGTGGAAAACACTTTTTTGCAAAGGAGGCAAATCCATGGTCGAAAAGATGAACGCCGCCCTGCGCGCCGTCAGCCCCAGCGGCATTCGCAAATTCACCGCCCTGGCCAAGGCGGAGCCGGACTGTCTGTCCCTCACCATCGGGGAGCCGGATTTCAACACGCCGGACCCGATTAAAGAGGCGACCAAGGCGGCCCTGGATCAAAACCTGACCCACTATCCGCCAGGGGTGGGGGAGCGGTATCTGCTGGAGCGCATTGCCCGGTTTGAGCTTGAGAAAAATGGGGTTTCTTATCAGCCGGAGGAGATCATCGTCACCAACGGTGCCACCGAGGGACTGTATCTGGCGCTTCGGGGAATTTTAAACCCCGGCGACCAGGTGATCGTCCCCACCCCCGCCTTTGGCTTGTATGAGCCGCTTGTCACCCTGTCCCAGGGGGTCTATGTCCCCATGGACACCTGCGGCGACCGCTTTCAGCTCACCGCCCAGAACCTGTCCCGCCATCTGACGGACAAAACCAAGGCAATTTTGCTAAACTCCCCCAACAATCCCACCGGGAGCGTGTACTCCCTCCAGTCGCTGGAGAATGTTTACCATGCGGTGAAGGACCGGGACATCTTTGTTTTGTGCGACGATGTGTACGCCCAGCTGATCTATGCCCCTTACCAGAGCTTTAGCCGGTATCAGGGGCTACGGGACCGGATCATCCTCATCCAAAGCTTTTCCAAGCCCTATGCCATGACCGGCTGGCGGATGGGGTATCTTTGCGCCGACCGGCCGGTGATCGAGCAGCTGGCAAAGCTTCACTCCTACACGGTGGTTTCGGCCGTCTCCTTTTTGCAAAAGGGCTGCGCGGTCGCGCTGGACTATGATCCGGCCGAGATGGTAAAAGCCTATCGCCGCCGCCGGGACTACGCCTATGACCGCCTTTGCCGGATGGGACTGCCGGTAGAAAAACCGGGCGGCGCCTTTTACCTGTTCCCATCGATCCAGCGGTACGGGCTGGATTCGGAAAGTTTCTGCCTGCGCATGATCAAAGAAGGAAAGCTGGCGGCGGTGCCCGGCTCCTGCTTTGGGGCGGAAGGGTATATCCGCCTGTCCTACTGCTATGCCGACGATGAGCTGGCCGCCGGGCTGGACCGGCTGGAGGGGTTTTTGCAGACGCTGCCCCAAAAATAGCCTTTAGGGGCCTGTTTTGCCCTTATATCTTTTATCACGAGATCCGCGAATAAAAAGGCTGTGGGAAAAAATGAATTTCTCAGATTCAGGAATAAGTTTCAAATTACCTATCGGTATATGCCAACCAAGCTAAATAAGAAGTGTTCATTTCAATGATTCTGTTGTAATAATTTGAAACGATAGTATCATTTTCAATATTGCTCAATGTAATCGCCTGTTGTTGAACCACATTTGACAAATTGCTAATTTCCTGCTGACTTTGTCTAATTGCTACAGCAATAGTGTACTGGTTATCTTCTATTCTATCTAGTCTCTCTATAATATCACTTAACTTTGTTATAATAATTTGCATCTTGACTTCGGATTCATAAAGATTATATGCGCCCTCATGCCCCTCAAGTTGACTACAACGGCCAGATGCAAGATATTCGTAAAACATACAAATAGGTACGAGACTACGATACTTCTCATAAATAATATTCTTTGCATAATACCGTTGTAAAGTGTTGCAGGTCTTTTCGTAATTACTTTTTGCGTGTTCAATTTCTTTTTTTACAATTAAAGTTCGTTGAGGAACTTGGACTAATATTTTTGTGTTTTTTTCTGCAATTTGTTCATTAACTTTTTCGGCCTTTTTATTTAATTGATTTTGATCTGATCTTTTGCTAATTCTTAATATAGTATATAATATAAGCCCTAAACCACAACCAATTACCAGACCGAATCCAATAGACTTAAAAAAGGGGTTATGTAATACAAAGGAAATAATAACACCTAAAATAATTCCTAATAACCCACCATTCGGAATACAAGTTATATAATCCCACCCAGTTTCTTTCTCTGACTTTGCAGGAGAAACTTTAGCATGCAATCTGGGGTTTTGTGCACTCTGCAAAGCTTTGTCTAATTCTTGCAGATAACATTTCTGTTTGTAACAAGATACTTCTAAATTTTTATATGCTCAATATATGCTTTTAAATCCATAAGAACCTCCTCAATAAACTTTCAAATTACCACGTTTAAATTTTCTGTAACATCAGGCCAACGCCGATTTTCTTTCATTACATTATCAACCAGCAGTATGTCTACCACTAGCGAAAGCGGTACAACGGCACGTTGGCAAGCCTTGAGGATCGCTCCCACCGGCCGCACCATCTTCCAAACCAATACCACGAGGATGAGATCCGTTTGAAAAATCCCTCGCACAATTTGGCATCCGCCACAAACTCATTCGTCCGTATACCTCACAGCAATGGCAAGGTCGAGCGCAGCCACCGCAAGGACAATGAAGATTTCTATGCTTCCCACAAATTCTTTTCTTTCCACGATTTTCAATGCTAGCTTGCTGTTAGACAGCGTCAATATAACTCTTTACCTATGCGTCCCCTTAACTGGCACTCTCCTAAACAGGTCCTTCCCTCTTTGTAACACTTCATTGACAAACCCTACAGATACGCTTTTTCCTCCAAATCCACCCGGATATGCAGCTCCTCCAGCTGCTTTTGGCTCACCGGGCCCGGCGCATCCATCATTACATCCTGGGCGCTTTTGTTCATGGGGAAGGGGATGATCTCCCGGATGGATTCTTCTCCCGCCAGCAGCATAACAATCCGGTCCACCCCGGGGGCAATGCCCGCGTGGGGCGGCGCGCCATAGGTAAAGGCGTTGTACATGGCCGGGAATTTGGCTTTGACGTCCTCCTCGCCCAGACCTACCAGCTGAAAGGCGCGAATCATGATCTCCGGATCATGGTTTCGCACCGCGCCGGAGGAAAGCTCCACCCCGTTGACCACCAGGTCATACTGGTCAGCGGTGATCTGCAAAGGATCCACCTCGCCCCGATGGGCTTTTTCCAGAATCTCCAGCCCGCCGGAGGGCATCGAAAAGGGGTTGTGGCAGAATTCCAGCTGGCCGCTTTCCTCACCGATTTCGTACATGGGGAAATCAACGATCCAGCAGAATTCGTACTTTTCCTTATCCATGTGGTTGGGGCAGAAAGCGCCCAGCTTACCGCGAAACACACCGGCGGTCTTTTGGGCGGCCAGCTTTTTGCCGGCGGTCAGTCCCACAAAGCAGCCGGGGACAAGGCCCAGCGCCTCTACTACCTGGTCCTTGATGGGGGAGACAAACTTGGCGATGCCGCCGACAATCTCCCGGTTTTCGTCATACCGGAACCAGTACCCCTTATTGCCGGACTGCACCTCCACCTCAGCGCAGAGACTGTCGATCTGCTTACGGGTGCCGTTAAAATCGGTGACCACAATGGCCTTGACCACATTCCCCTCAAAGGGGCCAAAGCCGCAGCCGCCAAGCAGCTCGGTGGCGTCCTGCACCGTCAGGTCGATGCGCAGGTCCGGCTTGTCCGAGCCATAGGTCTCCATGGCGTCGCGAAACGCGATCCGCCTAAAAGGCGCCTGGGATGCGGTGTGGTAGGTGCCGTATTTGGCAAAAATCGGCGGGAACACCTCTTCGATCACCGAAAAAACGTCCTCCTGGGTGGCAAAGGCCATCTCCATATCCAGCTGATAGAACTCGCCGGGGGAGCGGTCGCCCCGGGCATCCTCGTCCCGGAAGCAGGGGGCAATCTGAAAATACCGGTCAAAGCCGGAGGTCATCAATAGCTGTTTAAACTGCTGGGGCGCCTGGGGCAGGGCGTAGAACATCCCCGGATGCTTTCTGGCAGGCACCAGGTAATCCCGGGCCCCTTCGGGGGAAGAGGCGGTGAGAATCGGGGTGGTGATCTCCAAAAAATCCTGCTCCATCATCGCCTTGCGCAAAGCGGCAACCACCTGGCAGCGCAGAACGATCTTGTCCCGCACCTGTGGGTTTCGCAGGTCCAGATAGCGGTAGCGAAGCCGCTGAGCCTCGTCCGCCTCCCGGCTGCGGTTGATTTCAAAGGGCAGCTCGTTGTGCCGGCAGCGGCCCAGCACCTGTATTTTGGCGGGGACTACCTCAATATCGCCGGTGGGCTGCTTGGGGTTCTTGCTGGAACGCTCCCGGACAACGCCGGTCACCTGTAGGGTGGATTCTTTGTTGAGCCCCTTAATCAGCGCCAGCAGCTGCGGGTCCTCCACCACCAGCTGGGTTGTCCCGTAAAAATCCCGCAGGACCACAAAGGCAAGACTGCCGCCCACCTCTCGGACATTCTCCATAAATCCCGCCAGTGTCACCGTCTGGCCCACATGCTCCATCCGCAATTGGCCGCAGGTATGGGTTCTTGACTGTACCATATATCAAAACTCCTTATTTTTTCTTTTCTATCCCGTCTACTCGGTTTTTAAAGCGCTGGCAACCTCTTGCAGGCGATCGTCGAAAATCGCTTTGACCAGATTCCCCGGCTCGTTGCGCGCGGCGTCCAATCGGATATCGATAACCGAGCCGTCGGCCATCTTTTTGAGCTTGGCCGTCCCCTGTTCCAGCTCGCTGTCCCCAATAATCATGCTGAAGCGCGCGCCCAGCTTATTGGCGTATTTCATCTGGGCCTTGACCGAACGGCCCATAGTATCGCATTCGGCCCTAAAGCCCTCTTTCCGCAGCTGCCCGGTCAAAAGCGCCGCCTTGGCGCTGGCTTTGTCCCCTATGCTGCCAATATAGGCGCTGCATTCCTTCTCTTCCGGAAAGCGGAAGCCGCTGGCCTCCAAGGTCATCAGGATCCTCTCCAGCCCCATAGCAAAGCCGATGCCCGGCAAATCGGGCCCGCCCAGCTGCTGGATCAATCCATCATACCGGCCGCCGCCGCAGATGGTGCTTTGGGCGCCGATTTGGTCGCTTATAAACTCAAAAACCGTTTTCACATAATAGTCCAGCCCTCTGACAATTTTGGGATTGATCACATAGGGGATCTCCACCTCGTCCAGCCGCGCCTTGACCTGCCCAAAGTGCTCGGCGCACTCCTCGCACAAAAAGTCCAGCATCACCGGCGCGCCCTGCCCGATTTCCTGACAGACCGGGCTTTTGCAGTCCAGCAAACGCAGGGGATTTCGCTCCAGCCGGTCCTTGCAGCTGTCGCAAAGCTCCTCTTTTCGGGCGGAGAAATGCTCCCGCAGCGCCTGTTGATATTTGGCCCGGCAGGTGGGGCAGCCGATGGAGTTGATCTCCAGCCGCGCCTCAATGCCCAGTTCCCCAAACAGCTGGGCCACCATGGAAATGACCTCTACGTCAGCGGCGGGGGAGGGGGTTCCCAACAATTCCACACCAAACTGGTGGAATTCCCGCAGACGGCCCGCCTGGGGTTTTTCGTAGCGGAAGGCGGACAGCAGATACGCCACCTTTAAGGGCAGCGCGTCTCCCAAAAGGCCATGCTCGATCGCGCTGCGCAGCGTGCCGGCGGTTCCTTCCGGCCGCAGGGTAATCGAACGACCGCCCTTATCCGTAAAGGTGTACATCTCCTTTTGTACCACGTCGGTGGTATCTCCCACCGAACGGTTAAACAGCTCCGTATGTTCAAAGGTGGGAATTCGAATTTCCCGAAAGCCGTACAGATTTACGACATCCATCACCTTTTTTTCTAAATACTTCCATTTGTAGCTTTCCTCCGGCAGCACATCCTGGGTGCCCCGGGGCCCCTTGGTCAAAATCGCCATTTTGCTTCCTCCTCATCCTTTGGCAGCCGTTTTCGCGGCGAAAAACAAAAACTCCGTTCCTTCCTGAGCCGGAAGGGACGGAGTATCTCCGCGGTGCCACCCTTGTTGAGGGCGAAATCGCCCTCCGCTTAAAAACCGTTAACGCCGGTTTACGGACAGGACTACCGGCCCACCCTTGGGCGTTCCCCCTGTCTGCCGCACGGGTGTCTGTCTCCTCCACGACCTTTGGCAGCGCCCTTCCAGCCTGTGGAGCGCCTCTCTGTGCCGGCCGTTGGGGAAAATTCCCGCCGAATGCACATTTATCCTTTTTGCTGGACAACCCCTTGTTTTCGCGCCGGGCCCATCCTATTTTTTAGATTATAATACCATCTGGCCGATTTTGCAAGAAAAAACAATGACCGTACAAAAATCCCCTCTTTTTTCTCCCAAAACCGGCTGACTCATCCGGCATGGACGATGTTTCTCCAATCCAGGTCGCCCCGTTCCAACGCGTGGATCAGCGCCTCTGCCGTGGCAATGTTGGTCGCTACCGGAATATTGTGTACATCGCACAGCCGAAGTAGCTGCGCCGGGTCCTGAGCGGTCTGTTGGCTCAGCGGGTCCCGGAAAAACAGCAAAAGATCAATTTCATTGCAGGCAATCCGCGCCGCGATTTGCTGGTCGCCCCCATGGTCCGCGCTTAAAAACCGGATGATCTCCAATCCGGTTGCCTCCGATATCATTTTACAGGTGGTATCGGTACCGCATAAAGCATGGTGGCTTAATATCCCACAATACGCGATGCAAAATTGCACAAGCAATTCTTTTTTTGCATCATTTGCCGTTAATGCAATTGTCATGAACGATCATCCTCTCTCTTTTTCTCTCTCTATACACCCAGTTCTACCGACTGCCCCAAAAGGCGCCGGGCAATGTTTTCGCAGACCGCCCTTGCGCTGTTTTGTTGGGGCAGGACCATTCCCGCGCCCAGGCGATGGGCCAGCTCCCGGTCCTCGGGTACAATCCCTAGCAGCTGCACCCCAACCGTATCAATGGCAAAATCCAGATGCGGGAAGGGCCGGCAGCGGCAAAATTCCTTTACGTTCAACCGGTTGATGATCAAATTTTGGCGAAGACTCTTTTTTTCGTCCAGCCGGTCGGAAAGGCTTCTGCCCTCCCGCAGGCAGGGCAGGTCCGGCAAAGCGACAATCATCGCCCGGTCTGCCGCCTGGACCGCCGCATCCAGCCAGCTGCCCTGGCCGGACGGCGTTTCAATCAAAATAAAATCAAAGGACCCCGCCAGTTCGTCCATTCTTTTGGCAAAAACCTCCGCTTTATAAATAAAGCCCTCCTCCTGCGAGGACAAAATTGCCCACAGGCCCGGTTCGTCCGGCGCGGCAAGAATACAATCTTTTGCCTCGCACCGGTCGGATAAAAGGTCCGAAAGACCGCAGATGCCCCTGCCAAGGTTCAGCATTAAATCAAAAGAACCCAGGCCCGGTTCCATTTCGACCAGCAGGGTCCGTTGCCCAAAGCGGGCCAGTTCCCGGCCAATCGTCACAGTCAGGCAGGATTTTCCTACCCCGCCTTTTCCCGAGGCGGTCATCATAATCGTTCCTTTTTTCTCCATTGCAACCCTTTTCTCTCAGTTCTTTTGGCGAAATGCACCGATTCAAACAGCATTATACCATCTTTTTTGTGAAAATAAAAGAGATTGGAAAAATTTTTACCGGTTGGATTTTTTTTCCTGACCCGGCGGGCCGGTTAGCCCTCTTCTCCGTAGATGCTTAAGGATGTCCGGTTGGGCATGCAAACCGCCGTCTGGCCCTCCATGGACAAAAAACCCGCGTTTTCGCAGATGTGGTCCGGGCACTCCACCTGCACAAACCGGATTTTGTGATCCTTGATCTCAAAGGACACCGGAACCCCAAAATTCTCCCGCAGGGAAAAGACCCGGTCTGACTCTTCCAAAAGATTAAGCCGCACCGCCTCTTTCCCGTCCACCATAATCACCGCCAGATTCTGTTCTACCGGCTCCCGGTAGCCGATTTGGTAAAAAAGCCAGCTGCCCGCCGCCAGGACAAGCAGCAGACCAAGGACCAACCAATCCTTTTTTTTAAGTCGGAAAGACCGTTTCTCCTCCAACAAATTTCCCCCTTTATTTTTAAGCCGCTAAATACGGCCGGCGTCCCGCAGCGCCTTGTACTTGAATAGACCAATCTGGGTTTTGGCGTCGACAATCTCTCCGCCCAGAATCATCTCCAGCGCCTCGTCCAGACTGTACCGCTCCACCGACAAAAATTCGTTTTCGTCCAGACACTGTTCCCCTTGGATCAGGTCGGTGGCAAAAAACAGGTGGATGACCTCGGTGTCATAGGCGCAGGTGGGGATCAGCTGCCCCATGGGCACAAACCGGCCGGCGGTGCAGCCGGTCTCCTCCTTTAGCTCCCGGCGTCCGCTGTCCGCCGGATCCTCGCCCGGTTCCAGCTTGCCGGCGGGCAGCTCCAGCAGGGTGCGGCCAAAGGGATAGCGGAACTGGCGGACAAAGAGAATCCTCTCTTCCCGGTCCATGGCCAGAATGCTCACCCCGCCGGGATGGTCGATCACCTCTCGGATGGTCTTAGCGCCGTCCTCCAGTTGTACGGTATCCCGGCGCAGATGGACGACCACCCCGTCGAAAATGCGGGTAGAATCCAGGGTTTTTTCCGTATGGGACATGTTGTTTTCTCCTTTCCCGCGGGAAAATCTGCCTGATAGGGCCTGTTTCCGCGGCTGTTTTGAAATATCGGACCTTGTTCGGTTCATATAGTAAAAAGAAACTGCTGCGAGGTGATTTGATATGGAACCGTCTTTTTATACCCTTGCGC
Organism: uncultured Oscillospiraceae bacterium; assembly: GCA_910587335.1. GTDB lineage: Bacteria > Bacillota > Clostridia > Oscillospirales > Ruminococcaceae > UBA3818. Next base: position 83,030 of record CAJUMG010000003.1, on the reverse strand, counting down.
CGACCTTTCCCCGCATCCGGGAAAAGGTGCGCACCTATCAATTTCTTTTGGACCCGCGCTGGTCCTCTGTTTTTCCCATCGGCCGTTCCCTTTTGGGACGGGGACTGTACGCCGTCCGGCTAGGTAACCCCAAACGATTTTCCCTGTTTGTGGGCGGGGTACATGGGCAGGAATGGCTGACCTCTCTTTTGCTGTTCCGGTTTTTGGACGATCTTTTCTTTAGTATAGCACAAAACCGCCCTCTTGCGGAGATTCCTGTAAAAAAAGCGCTGGACCGCCAAGGGCTGGTGGTCATCCCCGCCCTGAACCCCGACGGCATCTGTATTGCGCTGGAGGGAGCCGCCGGTGCGCCGGGGAGGGAAGAGCAGGTAACCGAGCTTTCTGGCGGGGACTTTTCCTCCTGGCAGGCCAACGCCCGGGGGATTGACCTGAACCACAACTTTGACGCGGGCTTTGCCCTTTGTAAGCAATCGGAACGGGAGGCAGGGATTTTCGGTCCCGGGCCGGGGAAGTACGGTGGCGAAGCGCCGGAAAGCGAGCCGGAAACCCGCGCCATCTGCCGGTTTATCCGGACACAGCCGGTGCGGCAGCTCTACGCCTTCCACTCCCAAGGGGAGGAAATCTACTACCGATATGGGGAAAATACCCCGGCCCGATCTCCCTTAATCGCCCAGGTGCTCTCCCTTTCCAGCGGATACACCCTGGCGGATCCCACCGGAACCGCCAGCCATGGGGGACTCAAGGACTGGTTTATCGAGGCGTTTGGCCGGCCGGGCTTTACCATCGAGATCGGGCGAGGAAAAAATCCGCTGCCTATCAGCGAACTGGAACCCATTTACGCCCGTTTAATCGAGATGCTGTTGGCCGCCATCCTTCTTTGACCCCAAAAGCCGGCGAAATAGGAAACCGGACAATTTTTTTGATCCTTTCAAAAAAGGGAAAGGGCGCGGCAAAACGCCGCGTCCTTTTAGTTCGCCTAAAAAACAGGCATTATTCCCCCTCTTTCGCGCCTGTATCCTGCTGCTCTAAGGCAAAATCCGCGAAATCCTGTACCGCCTGGGACAGCTTTTCCTCTATCCCGCCGGATGTCGCAATCCCATTCTCTGCATTTTCCGGTTTTTCTTCGGCTTGTTCGGCATTTTCCTTTGCTTCGCTGGGATCTGTGCTCTCGTCCTCTTCCTTGGGCACCCTTGCCAGCGTTACGATCCGGCCGCCCTCCGGCACCCGCATCACCCGCACGCCGCTGCCGTACCGGGACTGGGCGGTTATATCGTCCGAGTTGATACGGATAATAATTCCGTCATCGGTAATCATGATCACGTCATCCTCTGGGGTGACCGCCTTGACCGCCGCCACAAGGCCCTTTTCTTCGTTGATTCTATAGTTAAGCACACCCTTGCCGCCGCGGCTTTGCAGCCGGTACTGATCAAAGGAGGTCCGGCGTCCGGCGCCCTTTTCGGTTACGGTCAAAAGGGTCGCGCCCTCTTTCACCCGCGCCATGCCCACAACCTCGTCCCCTTCGTCCAGCCGGATGGACTTAACCCCTCGGGCGATCCGGCCCAAGGGTCTTGCGTCCGATTCGGGGAAGCGGATGACCATACCCTGACGGGTGGCGATGACCAGCTCGCTGGTGCCGGAGGTTTCCCGCACCCAGGCCAGCTCATCGTCTTCGTTTAAGGTAATGGCGTTCAGCCCCGACTTGCGGGCGTTGCGATAGGCGGAAAGCTCGGTCCGCTTGATAATGCCTTTCTTGGTGACCATGACAAGGAAGCGGTCGTCCGCAAAGTCGGACACCTTCAAAACCGCGCTGACCTTTTCCTCCTGCTCTAACGGCAGCAGGTTTACGATGTTGATTCCCCGGCCCGTCCGGGAGCTTTCGGGAATCTCATAGCATTTTAAGCGGAACAGCCGGCCCCGGTTGGTAAAGAAGCAGACATAATCGTGGGAGGAGGCCACAAACAAATCCTCCACCACATCCTCTTCCCGGCGGGTCATGCCCGAAATGCCCCGTCCGCCCCGCTTTTGGGTCTTGTACACATCCGCCGGCTGGCGCTTTACATAGCCAAAGTGGGTCCGGGTGACAACGCAGTCCTCCACCGGAATCAGGTCCTCGATATCCACCTCGCCGGAAATGCTCTGGATCTCGGTGCGGCGCTCGTCGCCATATTTGGCCTTTAAAGCAATCAGCTCATCCTTTATGATGGTATAAACCCGGCTATCGTGGGCGAGGATATCCTCCAGATCGGCAACCTTTGCCAGAATCGCCGCCAGCTCATCCTCGATTTTGGCCCGTTCCAAGCCGGACAGCTGCCCTAATCGCATGGAGACAATCGCCTGGGCCTGTGCGTCGGACAAGCCAAACCGCTCGATCAGCGCCGCTTTAGAGGCAGGCTGGTCCTTCGAGGCCCGGATGATCCCGATAACCTCGTCGATATAGTCTAACGCGATTTTTAGCCCTTCTAAAATATGCTCGCGTTCCTTGGCCTTCTTTAGCTCATACCGGGTCCGCCGGGTGATAACCTGAAACTGAAAGTCCAGATAGCCCCGCAGAATCTCCTGCAGGGTCATCACCTTAGGCTGTTTGCCGTCAATGGCCAGCATAATGACACCAACCGTGTCCTGAAGCTGGCTGAAGGTGTACAGCCGGTTCAGCACCACCTGGGCGTTGGCGTCTCTTTTCAGCTCGATGACAATGCGCATCCCGTCTCGGTCCGATTCGTCCCGCAGATCGCTGATGCCCTCGATCCGCTTTTCCTTTACCAGCCCGGCAATGCTCTCAATCAGCCGGGCCTTGTTGACCATGTAGGGAATCTCGGTCACGACAATGCGCATACGGTTTTTGTGCTCTTCGATTTCCGCTTTGGCCCGAAGGGTGATTTTGCCCCGTCCGGTGGCATAGGCGGCGCGGATGCCTGAACGGCCCATGATAATGCCGCCGGTGGGAAAGTCCGGACCTTTGATATGCTCCATCAGCTCCTCCAGCGTCGCGTCCGGATTCTCAATCATGCAGCAGGCCGCATCCACCACCTCCCTAAGGTTGTGGGGCGGGATGTTGGTCGCCATACCCACCGCGATACCGGTGGAGCCGTTGACCAAAAGGTTGGGGAAGCGGGAGGGCAGCATCACCGGTTCCTGAAGATGATCGTCATAGTTGGGCATAAAGTCCACCGTATCCTTGTCGATATCGGTGAGCATAGCCATGGCGATTTTGCTCATTCTCGCTTCGGTATACCGATAGGCCGCTGCCGGGTCCCCGTCCACCGAGCCAAAGTTGCCGTGTCCGTCCACCAGGGGATAGCGCATGGAAAAATCCTGCGCCAGGCGAACCATCGCGTCGTAAACCGAGGCGTCGCCATGGGGATGGTACCGGCCCAGCACCGAACCGACGGTATCCGCCGATTTTCGGTAGGCTTTATCCGGGGAAAGGCCGTTTTCATACATCGTATACAGAATCCGGCGGTGCACCGGCTTTAAGCCGTCCCGCACATCCGGCAAGGCACGCCCAACAATGACCGACATGGAATAGGCAAGGTAGGATTCCTTCATCTCCTTTTCCAGGTCCACCTGGACGATTCTGTTCAAATCCTCGTTCATTCTTCATCACCCTTCAGTCCGAACCAATTGGTCGGACTCCTCTTTTTCTGTGTTCTCCTTAAGATCGCTGTCTTTCAGCTCCGGCAGCTTACCGGCTAAAAACGCCGCCAATTCCTGGCTGTAAGCCTCGCCGGGAATGGGGATTGTCGCCCCATTTTTTAAAACCAGAATCACCAAACGCCGGGTCCGGTCGATTTTGTAAACCTCGCTATAAAGGCCGTCAAACGCGCAGGCCGGATAATGGACTGTGAAAAAATCTTCATAAAAGCGGACTTGGGATTTTCGTTTTCCAAACTGCTTTTGGCGATACCAACTTCTTGACCGGCGCCAGATCCGCAGCTTGTTTCCCGTCCATGCGGCCACGGCCGCCACAGCGCAGGATACCGCCAGCAGACCGGCCGGCGGCGAAAGCTCCGCCAGACCCTTGTAGCGGCAGAAAAGGCAGACCGCTTCCAAAGCGCCGGCGAGGGCCAAAAGAAATACAGGCCAGACCCCGTTGCTTGCTTTTGTATGGTACAGATAATAATCCCGATGCTGTGGATAGCCCATCAGAAAAGACAGGATATACGCCGGCTTTTCCAAATAAATAAACCTCCAAAAAAGGGAAAAACCTTCCCCTTCTAAATATCCAGATTTTCTACGTATTTGGCGTTGGCTTCGATAAATTCCCGCCGGGGACCGACCTTATCGCCCATTAAAATGGTAAAAATTTCGTCGGCGCGGACCGCGTCCTCCATCTCCACCCGCTTCATGGTCCGTGTCTCCGGATTCATGGTGGTTTCCCACAGCTGCTCCGGGTCCATTTCGCCCAGGCCCTTATAGCGCTGGATATCCTTTTTCACATCGTCGTCGCCATACAGCTCCTGTACAGCCTGGTCCCTTTCCTCGTCGGAATAGGCGTACAGGACCTTTTTGCCCCGGCTGACCTTAAATAACGGCGGCTGGGCAAGGTAGACGTGTCCTTCTTCAATGAGCGGACGCATAAACCGGAAAAAGAAGGTCAATAAAAGCGTTCGAATATGGGAGCCGTCCACATCCGCATCAGCCATGATGATCACCTTTCCGTAGCGGATCTTGCTCACGTCGAAATCCTGGCCAATGCCGCAGCCCAAGGCGGTGATCACCGGCATCAGCTTATCGTTGCCGTACACCTTGTCGATCCGGGCCTTTTCCACGTTGAGCATTTTGCCCCACAAGGGCAAAATGGCCTGAAAGCGCCGGTCCCGACCCTGCTTGGCGGAGCCGCCGGCCGAGTCCCCCTCTACGATATAAATTTCGGTATAGGTGTTGTCCCGGTCAGAGCAGTCGGCCAGCTTTCCGGGCAGCTGGCTGCCCTCCAGCACCGATTTGCGCCGGGTCAGCTCTCTGGCTTTTCTGGCCGCCTCTCTGGCCCGGGCGGCGTTGAGGGATTTTTCGAAAATCAGCTTGGCAACCGCCGGATTTTCCTCGAAAAAGGTGCCCAGCTTTTCGTATACAATTCCGTCCACCAGCGTCCGAACGTCGGTATTGCCGAGCTTTGCCTTTGTCTGCCCTTCAAACTGGGCGTTTTCCAGCTTGACCGACACAATGACGGTCAGCCCCTCCCGCACATCCTCGCCGGTCAGGTTTTTGTCGCTGTCCCGCAAAAAGTTGTGCCGCCGGGCATACTCGTTAAACACCCGGGTCAAAGCGGTTTTAAAGCCTTGCTCATGGGTGCCGCCCTCCACCGTATGGATGTCGTTGGCAAAGGACATGACCAATTCGTTATAGCTTTCGTTATACTGCATGGCGATTTCGGCGGTGGTGGTTCCCTTGGAGCCGGACAGGTAGATCACCTGGGGATGAAGGGTCTCCAGTCCCTTGCGCTTGTGGATATACTCCACAAAGGAGCGGATACCTCCCTCGTAGCAAAGGTCGGTCTCCACTGGCTCTTCTCCCCGGGTATCCCTTAACAGAATGCGCACGCCTGCGTTTAGGAAGGCCTGTTCCCGCAGCCGGGCCAAAAGGGTATCATAATCGTAATCCAGCTCCTCGAAAATCTCCGGATCGGGGGAGAAGACCACCTCGGTGCCGGTTTTATCCGTATCGCCGATCACCTTCAAATCCGCTTCCGGCGCGCCCCGATGGAATTTCTGGTAGTGGATATGCGCCCCGTCGTGAACCTTCACCTCCAGCCAGGAGGAAAGTGCGTTGACCACCGAGGCGCCAACCCCGTGCAGTCCGCCGGACACCTTGTAGCCGGAACCGCCGAACTTGCCGCCGGCGTGCAGAACGGTGTACACCACCGTCACCGCCGGAATGCCCATTTTGGGATGGATGCCCACCGGGATGCCCCGGCCGTTATCCACCACCCGGATGCTGTTTCCCGGCAGAATCTCCACTGTGATCAGGTCGCAGTAGCCGGCCAGCGCCTCGTCAATGGCGTTGTCCACGATTTCATACACCAGATGATGCAGACCCCGCGGTCCGGTGGAGCCGATATACATGCCCGGCCGTTTGCGGACCGCCTCCAGTCCCTCTAAAACCTGAATGTCGTTTTCATCGTATTTTGGGGTTTGGTTATTTTGTTCCAAATTGCTTTCCCTCCAAACAGGATTCTTCTCTTTTTTTCAAAGGATTTTTTCGGCGTACAAGGCCCGTTTTTCCTCGGACCCTTTTTCTATCAAAATCTATACAAAAGCCTTTCTGGCCTTATAAACAAAACCATCTATTTACAGATTGGCAAGCCCCGCCATAAAGCCGGTTCTCTTGCGAAGGGTGGCAGGGGAAATCTGGGAGATATACACGGTGATTTTCCGGTTTTCCTCGCAGACGATAAAGGATTTTGGCAGGTCCGGCGAAACGTTGACCACCCGTCCGTTTTTTTCCGCCAAAGCAAGATAGGACCGGGTCAGCCGGCTCATAGAGGTATTTTCAATATCGAAGATGCCCACCACCGACGAGGTGCGGACCACCGTGTTTTGTCCTAGATGCAGATACAAGCAAAAATCCCCCTATTCCTGGGCCAAGCGCCCCTTTTCCATATAAAAGGTCCGACCCTCCTGCAGCTGGGAAAAATACCCCTTATCGCAGCAGGTGATAAAAATCTGACTGCCGGTGAGATGGTTGAGCAGATACTCCCGCCGGCTCTGGTCCAGCTCACTCATCACGTCATCTAACAAAATAATAGGACGTTCGCCCAAAATCTCTCCGATGCAGCGGCTTTCCGCCAGCTTTAGAGCCAAAACTGCGCTGCGCTGCTGTCCTTGGGAGCCAAAGGCGCGGACGCTGCGTCCATTGATCAAAATTTCCAGATCGTCCCGGTGGGGGCCGGCGCTGGTAGTGCCAAAGCGAAGATCCTCCGACCGGTTTTTTACGGTGCGCTCTAAAAGCAGCGAGGCGATCTCCTCCTTGGTCTGCTCCGGCCGAAGTTCTAATCCAAAGGGCCGGTAAAATAGGGAAAGCTCCTCCCGGTCCATCGAAATGCCGCTGTAAATATTTGCCGCCTCGGCCCCGAGCCTGCGGGTATATTCCATGCGAAGCCGCAAAATCGCCCCGCCCAAAACCGCCAGCTTTTCGTCCCAGATATTTAGGGTATCCAGCAAAGAGGGAGCATAGGAAATATCCTTTAGAAGGGTATTTCTCTGCAAAAGAATCCGCTGATACTGGCCCAGCATCCCAATATACCGGGGGGTGATCTGACAGATGGAGGTATCCAAAAATCTCCGGCGGCCGGCGGGACCGTCCTTTACCAAGCCCAGATGGGCCGGGGAGAAGACCACCGCCGTAAATCTTCCCGCAAGGGAGGTGACCGAGTCCTGACGGATTTCGTTGAGCCAAACGGATTTTTTTCCGCCAAACTGAATCTTCGCGGTCTGTACCCGGTCCTCGCCAAAAAAGTCCGCCTCAATCACCGCCTGACCCTGGCCAAATCGGATCAGCTCCCCATCCCTGGCGCCCCGAAAGCTTTTGGCGCCGGACAAAAGCCAAAGCGCCTCTAACAGATTCGTTTTTCCCTGGGCATTGTCCCCATAGATAATATTGACCGTTTCATAGGGGAAAAGGCACAAATCCTCCATATTTCGGAAATTTTCCAGCCTAAGATTTTCAATCCGCACCGGCAGAAACCTCGAGATCGTACTGATCAATCTGTACATGGTCGCCGGGATAAAGCTTTTTTCCCCGGGCAAGGCAAACCTCTCCATTGACCGAGACGGCCCCTTCCGCCACAATTTCCTTGGCGTGTCCGCCGGTTTCGGCCAAGCCACAGAATTTCAAAAACTGATCCAGCCGAATCCACTGGGTCCGAATGGAAAAAACACGCGTTTGCGCCATGATTTTATCTCCTCCACGGGATTTTCTTCTTTACACTTCGCTTTTCAGTCTCACCGGCAGGATCAAAAACAAAAAGCTGTCCCCCTCCAGCGGGACCATCTTCATGGGGGAAAGCGGACCGCTTAACAAAAGATTGACCTTATCACAGCCGGTGGCCCGCAGCGCCTCCAGCATATAGCGGTTATTAAAGCCGATTTCCACCTCGTCCCCCTCCAGCTTGCATTCCAGCTGGTCATAGGCCCTGCCGATGGAGGTGGAGCAGGACATTTTGATCTGATCCTCGCCAAACTGGATGCGCAAGGGGCTTTTAAGCCGGTCGGAGATTAGAAGGGAGGTTCTTTCGATGCTGTCCACAAAGGGGCGGACATCTACGGTGACGGTGGTGGTGTTTCCCTCCGGAATTGCCGCCCGATAATCGAGAAATTCCCCTTCCAGCAGCCGGGAAATCACCCGATACTGACCGATCTGCACAACCACATGCTTGCGGGAGAGAAATAATCCCGCCTCTTCCTCCTCATCCTCGGACAAAAGCTTGGTCATCTCCGATAGGGTTTTGCCGGGGATGATAAACTGTGCCGTCCCTTCGGCCGAAACCTTTTCCCGGCGCAGCGCCAGGCGGAACCCGTCCACCGATACCACCCGAAGTTCCCCGTCCTCCAGCTGGAACAAAGAGCCGGTGTGGACCGGCTTGGAATCATTGGTGGAGATGGCGAACAGGGTTTGATCAATCATGCCCTTTAAAAGGTGCTGGGGCAGACGGATGGACTGTTCCTCCTGCACGACGGGGATTTCGGGAAATTCGTCGGAGGGGATGCCCAATATGGTAAATTCGGTGGCGCCGCTTTTAATCTCGGTCAGATATTTTTCGTCGGTCCGAATGGTGACGGTATCTCCGTTCATCCGGCGCATCATGTCCACAAAAAGCTTGGCTGAAAGAACAATTTCCCCTTCCTCCTCAATTTGGGCGGACATCTGGGCGGAGATGCCCAGGTCCAGATCATAGCCTAAAAAGGAAAGAACACCGCCTTTGGCGCGGATGAGGATTCCTTCTAATACAGTCAGGGCTGTTTTTCCCGAAACGGCGCGGGAGACATTGGAAACGATTTCGTATAGCTCCGGACGGGGGCAGCTGAATTTCAATGAAGACACACTCCTTTTTAACAGGTAAAAATAAACGGAAAAGAAAAGAAGAAAGAAAGAATAAAATTTAGTCTTAGTAGTAGAGGCGGTTGAGTTGTGAAAAAGGGAAGAAAATCCGCATAAATAAAGGGAAAATAAGCAGCTTTGGTCTGTGGGACAGACTGTGGGAAAAAAGTGAAAATGTGAAAAGAAATTTTTTTGTTCCAGTTTGTCCACAAAAGGAAAGGTGGAAGGTTTAGAAATTGTGGAAAATTCGGTGGAAAAAGAGGAAAAGTCTTTACGTCCCTCAAAATTTTCCCAATTATGTGGATTGTGAAGGAGGGGAAACGGTGGAAAACTAGCTGTTTTGGATATTTTTGATGATATCCTCGACCATTTCCCGATAGCGAAAGTCCACCTTCATATTCTTCTCAACCTGCTGAATGGCGTAAACGATGGTCGAATGATCCCGGCCGCCGAATTCTTCTCCGATAGAAGCCATGGACATTTGGGTGATTTCCCGCACGATATAAATGGAAACCTGGCGGGCGGAGGAGATGGTGGCCGAGCGCTTGTTGGACCGGATATCCTGGGAGGATACGCCGCAGGTGCGGGCCACCTCGCTAATAATGCGTTCCACCGTCACCGGAATCGGCTGCTGATCGTTGAGAACCTCTCGAATGGCATTCTGCGCGATCAGGATGGAGGGAGGGGTTCCGGCCAAAAGCTTATAGGCCTTGAGCTTTTTCACCACCCCTTCCAGCTGGCGGATGTTGGTTTTAAGCTTGTTGGCAATGTATTCGCACACTTCATTTGGAACGTGGATGTCCAAAAGCTCCGCCTTGCGCTGGATAATCGCGATGCGGGTTTCAAAGTCCGGCGGCTGGATATCGGCTAAAAGCCCCCATTCAAAGCGGTTGCGCAGCCGATCCTCCAGGGTTTTAATCTCCTTTGGCGGCCGGTCAGAGGTCAACACAATCTGTTTTTCCGCCTGATACAGAGTATTAAAGGTGTGGAAAAACTCCTCCTGGGTCTGCTCCTTGCCGCCAATAAACTGGATGTCGTCCACCAAAAGAATGTCCGCCTGCCGGTATTTATTGTGAAAGCTCATGGTCGTTTCCGACTTAATGGCCTCTACCAGCTCGTTGGTAAAATCCTCGCCCTTAATATAAAGGGCGTTGGCGTTGGGATTGTTTTTGGTAATTTCGTTGGAGATGGCGAACAGCAGATGCGTTTTGCCAAGTCCCGAGCCGCCGTAGATGAACAAAGGGTTATAGGCCCCAGCCGGATTGGTCGCCACCGCCAAGGAGGCAGCGTGAGCGAATTTGTTGGAGGGACCTACAATAAAGGTGTTAAAGGTATAATCGTAATCGCCGCCGGCGCTGTTTTTCTCCATCTCCTCTTGGGTATATTTTTGCGGAAATGCCTCCGCCGATTTAAAGGAAGAGGAGGAAGAATCGCTGTATTTATACTGAATGACCACCTCGACCGGAAAGCCCACCACCTCTTCGAAGGAAGCGGCGATCAGCTCCAGATAGCGGCCCATGATCTGATCTCTTTTAAATTGGGTCTGAACCTGAAGATAAACGGTGGAGCCTTCCATCTTCAAGGGCTCAATTCCTTTAATCCACGCCGCGTAGGCGGTGGGATTCATACTTTCCTGGAGCTTTTGAAAAACCAGGTCCAGGATTTCCTGCAAGGATTCCATCTATTATCGGTACCTCCTCATATCCGGTTGAAAGACTGGGGATTTTCTGTGGAAAGGGATTTTTTCCACAGAGAATTCCTCTGAAATTATACCACAGAAGACAGGGCCTTTTCAAGGTTTTCCACCGATGAAAGAATCCATATTATTTAATAGTATAAAGGACGGATTTGTCAAATATAGGTGATATGGGGGAGAAGGAGGAGAAAAAAGCGCTTTTTTCGCGTAAAAAAAGTCTTTTTTGCCTTATAAAAACGGTTTTTTTTATTTTTGATATTGACTAGCAAGTCCGGGTAAGATATACTATATTCTTGCAAGGTTAGCCTCGAAAGGAGGGACATTTATGTTCAGAACATACCAGCCCAAAAAGCTGCAAAGAAAAAAAGAACACGGTTTTCGCAAGAGAATGTCAACCAGAAATGGGCGTAAGGTTTTGGCTCGCAGAAGAGCCAAAGGCAGAGCACGTCTCTCCTACTAAAAAGAGGGGTTGACCACATCCTGATGTGGTCTTTCTTTTTATGTGCCGTATTTTCCGATAGCTGTCGGAAAATGATACCGAAGGAAAAAACGCCTTTTGAAATAGCTTTCGAAAGGCGTTTTTTTATGACGAAAAGGCGGTGGAGCCTGAGATGAAAACAGTAAAACTCAACCAAAACCGCGATTTTCGCCGTGTATATGGAAAAGGAAAGTATGCGGCACACCCATTACTTGTCACCTATGCGATGAAAAACCGCATAGGGCGGGCACGAATCGGCATTACCGCCTCCAAAAAAGTTGGAAACGCGGTACAGCGAAACAGGGCCAGAAGGATTATTACGGCGGCGTTTTGGCCGCTGCAGGAACAAATTAAACAAGGCTATGACATTGTTTTGGTCGCGCGGGCCAAAACCCCCCTTGCAAAATCCACCGAGCTCGAACCTGTTTTGCGCAAGCATCTGCAAAAGCTGGGACTTATGGAAAATGATCAAACGATTGGTACTTTGGCTCATTCGGATGTACCAAAAACATCTGTCTAAATTAAAAGGCTTACCCACCTGCAGATTTTACCCCACCTGTTCTTCCTACGCGTTTCAGGCGATTGATCGTTTTGGCGTATGGAAGGGCGGGCTTTTGGCGCTTCGGCGCATCCTGCGCTGTCATCCTTTTAACCCCGGCGGAATCGACCCGGTGCCTGAGAGCTTTCGCTGGTTTTACAAAAAGAAAAAGGATTAGCCGATCCTCCTGTTATTACCTCAGGCTTTTACAGCGCGGCAGGACTTGTGAAAATTTGTAAATGGAGGACAAGGAATGAATTTTATTTATACTGTATTCGGCTGGCCGTTGGGCTGGATCATGTATGTATGCTATTTGATTGTAAAAAACTATGGACTTGCCTTAATTCTGTTTACCCTGATTACCAAGGCTTTGCAGCTTCCACTGGCGATTAAGCAGCAAAAATCCATGATGAAAACGGCGATTTTTAAACCGCAGATGGAGGCGCTGCAAAGAAAGTACAAAAACAACAAAGAAAAGCTCAATGAAGAGATGATGAAGCTGTATGAGAAGGAGCACTATAATCCCATGAGCGGCTGTCTGCCCTCTTTAATCAGCTTTCCGATTCTGTTCGGTATGATCGATGTTATTTATAAGCCGATTACCCACATCATCCGGCCCGGCGCCGAGGTGATTACCAAGGCCACCGAGATTCTTGCGAATCTGGGCTTAAACACCGGAAATACCATGGCCTCTCAGATTACGGTGATCAACGCCATTCAAGCCGACCCTACCCCGTGGCATGAGTTAGGGGAGAGCTTTATTGCCAAGGCCCAGGGAATGGACTTTTCCTTTTTGGGCGTCAATCTGGCCGCTACGCCGACCTTGACCCCTGGCGGACAGCCCATGTCGGTCTATCTGCCGCTTTTGCTGGTGCCGATTCTGTCCGGCGTCACCTCCTTGCTCATATCCATTCAGTCCCAGCGCCAGAACAAGGCCACTATGGGTGATATGGCCGGCGGCGGAATGATGAAGGGCATGATGTATTTTATGCCTCTGTTCTCCTTGTGGTTTGCCTTCCAGGTGCCTGCCGGCGTGGGTATGTACTGGCTTTTATCCAATGTTCTGACCATGGTTCAAAGCCTGTTCCTGCACAAAAAATTTGACCCTTCTGAGGCAATTGCGGCGGCTAAGGCAGCGGAGGAAGCGGAAAAAGAACGGGAAAAAGAAGAGCGCCGTCTGTTAAAGGAAAAGAAAGCCCAGGGAAAAGAGCTGGACGAAAAGGAAAAAGAAAAAGCCATGAACGCTAAAGAGCTGAATGCGAAAAAAATCGCCGAGGCACGTCGGCGGATGGCTGAGAAATACGGCGATGTGTATACAGAGGATGAGGAATAGTGTTTTGCCATTTGGAATGGAGGTTTTATTATGAATCGTGAGGTCATTGCCACTGGCAGAACAGTGGACGAGGCGCTGGAAAAAGCCTATGAACAAATGGGCGTATCCCAGGGAGAGGCTCAGTTTGAGATTATTGATCTGCCTAAAAAAGGGTTTTTGGGCTTAGGGTCCTCCCCGGCAAAGGTTCGGGTATATGTCGAGACTTCTAAGGCCCAGTGCGCGGTGGATTATCTGCAAAGCATTTTTGCGGGAATGGGGCTGGAGAATGTCCAGATCGACCTGACCGAAGGGGAGAACAGCGCCACCATCAGCCTAAACGGCGATGGACTGGGTGTGCTCATCGGCCGACGGGGCGAAACGCTGGACGCACTGCAATATCTGGCGGGGCTGGTGGCCAACCGGATGGAGGGCGAATATTACCGCATTGTGGTAGACAGCGGCAACTACCGGGAAAAAAGGGAAAAAACCCTGGAAAATCTGGCAAAAAAGCTGTCCGCCCAGGTCGTCCGCACCGGCCGCAGCGTCACCTTAGAGCCGATGAACCCCTATGAACGGCGGGTCATCCACGCGACGATTCAGGGGATCGACGGGGTGGTATCCTCCTCGGTTGGGGAAGAGCCGTCCCGCCGGGTGGTGATTTCCTCCACCAACCCGGTCAAACGAAGCTACAGCCGGGAGCGGTCCTTTGAGGGTGGCGACCGAGGCGAGCACAGTCGTGACCGGGGTCCGAGAGGGTCGAGAAGCGGCGGCAGAGGGGGCCGGGGATACGAAAAACGCCCGCCAAGGGAAAAATATGTCCCTCAAGATGTTGTTCCCAACCGCACCAAGGTCGAGGTGGAGGATGACAACAAGCCGCTGTATTCCAAAATCGAGATTGACTAAAGAGAAAAAGACCTCCGGGCCCCGGGCCCGAAGGTCTTTTTTATTTGCGCTTTTTTCTTTGGTAAACAAGATACCCAGCTACGGCGGCCACAAGTCCCAAGCCAACCCAGATCCAGACAGAAGGGCCGGCAGCGATAAAGATGGCAGTTGGTCCGTCCGCGCCGCCGATGATGCCGATGTCCGCAGGAAAAATCCCGTTCACGATAAAAACTCCTTACCTGTTTGCTTCCTCCTCCAGCTCCGGGACAAGCTCCAAGGAATAATCCTCGAACTCCTGGCCCAAGGCGGTATACATTTCGTCGTATACGCTGTGTAAAAGGGTCATGGAAAGTACGTCGCTTTTGGGCTTAAAGTAGATGGATATCCACATTTTCCGCCCGGTGAGCACCACGTCATAAAAGGTGCCGGTATATTGATAATCGTCCAGAATTTGGTGGGCCACCTGCTTTACCTTATGTAATACCTCCTCTTTCGGAGCGAACAAAAAGATGCTGCGGAAAGCGTCGGCAATCATCTTGACCGGCTGAGGCAGCATAAACAGCGCGGTGACAATCGCCACAATCTGGTCAAAATAAGGGGAAATGCTTTTTAAAGAGGTGTTTACCAAAAAAAGCTGGGAGAAAAAGGCCAGGGAAATGCCAATGCTGCACAAAAAATCCACCTTCCAGCCGTAGATCTCCGCTTCGACAGTGGGGGAGGAGGCTTTTTTGTGAAAGTGCCGCATGATCAGCAGTACCAGAAGGCTAAAGAAAGCCAGGATACATTCAAAGACCGAGATCTGCCCGTGATTCAAATGCCGTCCACCCTGTAAAAGAATCTGGATGTTATTGGTGATCAGGCCCAGCGTAACCGATATGAGCATAAAGCCCTTTACCACGATAAACACCGATTCAAACTGGGAATAGCCGTAGGGCTTTTTCTCGCTGACCGGCTGGTAAAAAAACGGGGTGAGAAACAGCGAAAGGCCAATGACAATCAGCTCCGCCGCGTCGAAAACCGCGTCCATTAAAATCGCCTGAGAATTGCTCCACAGAGACATCAAAATTTCTACAATTACAAATAAAATTCCCGCGTATAGGGAAATTTTTAGAATCCGTTTTTCGTATTTTTGTTTTTCATTCATGCTTTCACCTTTCAATCATTTGTGTTGGCCCGCAAAAAGGGCCGGATAGGAAGATTTTTGCTCTGCATGAAAAACGCTACGGATCCTTTTCACCTGTGTAGACCTGGGCCGGCGGCTTTCAGCCGTCTACCTGATAGGGCTCCAGCTTCCAGATAATCTGTTTATCCACCAGCGCGTCTAACAAAAGACCGCCCGGAACATATTCCTCCGAAAAAATTTTGCCGCTGTCCCGGATTTCGGCGGCCAGCGCCGCTTTGTCATAGGGCAAAAGCAGCCGCATCCGCAGCTGACTTGGGGGAAGCGCCTGGGCCACCGCCTCCAAAAGGCGGTCCAGACCATAGCCGGTTTTGGCGCAGATGCACACCCGATTGCCGCCAAATGCGGCGGGGATGCTCTCCAGCCGGTCGCATTTGTTGAGGGCGGTGACCACCGGCGTCTGGGCGCAGCCCAACTCGTCCAGCAGGCGGCGGGTTACCTCGGCCTGGCTGTCGGCTTCGGGATTTGAGATGTCGCAGACATGCAAAAGCAGATCGGCGTTTGCCGCTTCCTCCAAGGTGGAGTGGAACGCCTCCACCAGTTGATGGGGCAGCCGCCGAATAAGACCTACCGTGTCCACCAGCATAACAGAGCGCCCGTCCGGCAGGGTCAGTGCCCGAGAGGTGGGGTCTAAGGTGGCGAAAAGCTTGTTTTCCGCCAGAACCCCCGCGTCGGTCAAGGTGTTGAGCAGGGTGGACTTTCCCGCGTTGGTGTACCCCACAATGGCTACGGTGACAACGCCGTCCTTTTTCCGGCGATCTCGGCGCAGACTGCGCTGCTGTTTTAGCTCCCGCAGCTGCCCCTCCAGCGATTCAATCCGCCGGCGAATATGCCGCCGGTCGCTCTCCAGCTTGCTTTCGCCGGGTCCGCGGGTGCCAATGCCGCCGCCCAGACGGGACAGCGCGGTTCCCTGCCCCATCAGCCGGGGCAGACGGTATTTTTGCTGGGCCAGCTCTACCTGGAGCTTTCCTTCCCGGCTGCGGGCCCGCTGGGCAAAGATGTCTAGGATCAGGGTGGTGCGGTCCACCACCGCGATATTTGTTTCTTTTTCGATGTTGCGAAGCTGGCTGGCGGTCAGCTCGTGGTCAAAGATCAAAAGATTGGCTTCTAGCGCCGCGGCCTGGGTCTGGATCTCCTGGAGCATACCGCTGCCTACACAGGTGGCCTTGTCGATGGCGGGGCGCTTCTGGCTGATTTTGCCCAGCACAATAGCGCCGGCGGTTTGGGCCAGCTCGCCCAGCTCATCCAAAGACAGGTCCACATCATATTCGCCGGTATCTACCGCCACCAAAATGGCCTGTTGCTGTTCTTCTTTGATCTCGATCATGGTTTCACGCCTTTCTGTCTTTAGTATACCATATCTTCTGTCCAATCGGAAGGGGGACCCGAGCTGGAATCCTCAAAAAAAGGGGGATTTTCCCAAAAAAGAAGGCAAAAAAACCGGGTTTTTACCCGGTTTTTTCTGTCAAAATTTTATCTGCCGCAGCAGTGCTTATACTTTTTGCCGCTGCCGCAGGGACAAGGATCGTTGCGGCCGACCTTTTTGCCCACCTTGACCGGCTCCTTTTTCACCGTACCGTCGGAGCTGCCGCCGGAAGCGGCGACCGGCTTGGCCACCTGCTCGCGGCGGGGCGCCTCCCGGCTGACCCGCACGGTGAGCATCATTTTGACCGTATCCTCTTTAATGGACTGGACCATCTCGTCGAACATGTCGGACCCGACCATCCGGTACTCCACCACCGGGTCCCGCTGGGCGTAGGCCTGCAAAGAGATGCCCCGCTTTAGCTCGTCCATGGCGTCGATATGATCCATCCACTTGGTATCCACGTTGCGCAGAAGCACCACCCTCTCCAGCTCCCGCATCAAATCGCCGCCAAGCTCTTCTTCCCGCTTTTGGTACCGATCCTTGGCCCGGTCGATCAGCGTGTCGCGGATATCCGTCTTGGAAACGGTATCCAGCTGGCCGGATTCATAGACAAAGTCCTCTTCGCCGCACAGCCAGCCGCCGAAATGGACCTTCAGACCCTTCAGGTTCCAATCCTCTTTGTTTTCGTCGTCAGAAAGGAACAGATTCACTGCGTCGGAGATGGTGCTTTCGGTCATCTTCAGGATGGTTTCCTTTAGGCTCTCTCCGCCTAACACGCTGGCCCGCTGGCCATAGATGGTCTCCCGCTGCTTGTTCATCACATCGTCGTATTCCAGCACCCGTTTTCTGGCGGCAAAGTTGCGGCCCTCCACCTTGCTTTGTGCGCTTTCAATGGCGCCGGACAGCATTTTGTTCTGGATGGGGGTTTCCTCGTCCAGGCCGATGGAATCCATCATATTATAAAGCCGCTCGCCGCCGAACAGCCGCATCAGGTCGTCTTCCAGCGACAGGTAAAACCGGGTAGCGCCCGGGTCCCCCTGGCGGCCGGAACGGCCCCGCAGCTGGTTGTCAATCCGGCGGGACTCATGCCGTTCGGTGCCGATGATGTAAAGTCCTCCTGCGTCCTTGACCTTTTGGGCCTGGGGAGCGAACTCCTCCTTGTATTTTGCCAAAAGCTCAGAAAACCGGGCGCGGGCGTCCAGAATTGCCTGATCGTCCGTCTCGCCAAAGCCGGTGGCCTCCAGAATCATCTCTTCGCTCATGCCCTCTTTTTTCAGCTGGTCCTTGGCGGCGTATTCGGCGTTGCCCCCAAGCACAATGTCGGTTCCGCGGCCCGCCATGTTGGTGGCGATGGTCACCGCGCCGAAATGGCCGGCCTGGGCCACGATCTGGGCTTCCTTTTCGTGGTATTTGGCGTTGAGCACCTCGTGAGGAATGCCCCGGCGCTTTAAAAGCTTGGACAAAAGCTCGGATTTTTCGATGGAGACGGTGCCCACCAGCACCGGCTGCCCCTTTTCGTGACAGGCGGCGATATCGTCGATTACCGCGGCGAACTTGCCCTGCTCGGTCTTGTAGATCACGTCCGGGTGATCGGTCCGCAGCACCGGCTTGTTGGTGGGGATTTCGATGACGTCCAGCCCATAGATCTCCCGGAACTCCCCTTCCTCGGTCATGGCGGTACCGGTCATGCCCGAAAGCTTGTCATACATGCGGAAATAGTTTTGGAAGGTGATGGTCGCCAGCGTTTGGGATTCCTTCTGGATGCTGACCCCTTCCTTTGCCTCGATGGCCTGGTGCAGGCCCTCGTTGTACCGCCGGCCCATCATAATACGCCCGGTAAACTCGTCCACGATCAATACCTGACCTTCTTTGACCACATAGTCAATGTCCCGGTGCATAATGCCATAGGCCTTGATCGCCTGGTTCAAATGGTGCAGATAGGTGGCGTTTTCCATGTCCATCAGGTTTTCGATCTGGAAGAAGCTTTCGGCCTTTTTCACCCCCGCCGGGGTGAGGGTGGCGGTGCGGGCCTTTTCATCTACGATATAGTCCCCGTCCACATCATCGTGCTCCTCCTTGGCGTCCAGCTCCTTGACCTTGACAAACCGCATCTTCCTGGCCAGCTGGTCGGCCAGCTGGTACAGATCGGTGGATTTGGCTCCGGGCCCGGAGATGATCAGCGGCGTTCTGGCCTCGTCGATGAGGATGGAGTCCACCTCGTCCACAATGGCGTAGTGGTGGCCCCGTTGCACCTGGCTTTCCCGGCGGACGGCCATATTGTCCCGCAGATAGTCAAACCCCATTTCGTTGTTGGTGCCGTAGGTGATGTCGGCGGCATAAGCCTCCCGCCGCTGGCTGGAATCCAGGTCGTGGACAATCAGTCCCACCGAAAGGCCCAGAAAACGATAGACCTTGCCCATCCATTCCGAGTCGCGCTTGGCAAGATAGTCGTTGACCGTGACAATGTGAACGCCCTTGCCCTCCAGCGCGTTGAGATAGGCGGGCAGGGTGGCGACCAGGGTTTTGCCCTCGCCGGTTTTCATCTCGGAAATGCGGCCCTGATGCAGTACGATTCCGCCTAAGACCTGCACCGGGAAAGGACGCATCCCCAAAACCCGGTCGGCTGCCTCCCGGCAGACGGCAAACGCGTCGGGCAGAATGTCGTCCAGCATTTCGCCGGCGGCAAGACGCGCCTTTAAAGCCGGCGTCTGCTCCTGCAAGGCGCGGTCGGACATGGCTTTATACTTGTCCTCTAAAGCGAGGACCCGGTCCACCACCGGCCGGATATTTTTCAGTTCCCGCTGGGAATAGCTGCCGAAAAGCTTTTCAAAAAGACCCATGGTATCAAATCCTTCCCTGCGGCAAAAAGCCGCTTTCCAGGCCAAAAAGCCCGATACCTTTTTATTGTATCTCTTTCTACAGAGATTTGTCAAACAAGCTGGCTTTTTTCTGTGAACATTCTGTTAAATTCCCGAAGAAAAAGAGGGAAACCGGACTTGTTTTGTCCGTTCGGGGCGTGTATACTGAAAATTAGACTTTTTTGCGGTTGGTTTATTTTTTAGGGCAAAAAATCGGGGAAAGGGGCGGATTGTATATGCTGGGGACCTGGGTAAACGTGGCGGCGGTGTTGGTCGGCGGATCCATCGGCCTTTTGATTAAAAAGGGATTGTCGCAGCGGTTGGGCGACACGCTGATGAAGGGGATCGGGATGTGCCTTATTTACATCGGCATTTCCGGGGCTTTAAGCGGCCAGGACACGCTGAAGCTGATTCTTTCGGTGGTGTTTGGGGCGTTTATTGGAGAGGGACTGGACCTGGATGGAAAGGTCCGTGCCCTGGGCAGCTGGGTAGCGGGTCTGTTCCAGAAAAAAGAGGGACGGGGCGGCGATTCCATCGCCGAAGGATTTATCACTGCCAGCCTGGGCTTTTGCGTGGGCGCCATGACGGTTGTGGGTTCCTTGCAAAGCGGTTTGACGGGGAATCACGAAATGCTTTTTACAAAATCCTTGCTGGATTTTATCGGCGCGATTATTTACGCGGCCTCTTTGGGGGTGGGGGTGCTTCTTTCCGCCGCCTTTGTATTGGTGTTTCAGGGTGGGATCACCCTGCTGGCCGGTTTTGTATCCCCCTTTTTGGGAGATGTGGTGATCGCGGAGATGACCTGTGTCGGTTCGGTGCTGATTGTGGGGCTGGGACTGAATCTGTTGGGAGCGACTAAGCTGAAGCTGATGAATTATGTGCCGGCCATCTTTCTGCCGGTTTTGCTCTGCCTGATCTGGTAGAAAAAGGGAAGGGGGAAGGACATGGAAGACGAAGACATCTTTCTGGCAAAGGCCCGGCCCGAGGATTGGAAGGATCTGTATCAAAACGTTTGGTCCAGGGAGGAAACGGCCCGGTATATGCTGTGGCAGGTGACAAAGGAAGAGCAGGCGGCTCGGGAAAGGATGGAAAGAACCATCGCCTATCAAAAGGAGCATGACGCCTGGCTGATCTATCAAAAAAGCACCGGTCGGGCGATTGGCTTTGCGGGAATAAAAGAAATTAGCCCGGCCGTTTACGAGGATACGGGAATTGCGCTGGGCCCTGAGTATGTGGGCAGAGGCTATGGCAAACAGGTTCTGCGGCTATTGCTGGAGCACTGCTGCCGACAGGGTGCGAACACCTTTTATTATTCTACCCGGACGGATAATCTTCCGTCGAACCGGCTGGCCCTTTCTATGGGTTTTTTCCTCTGCCGGTGCGAGGCGGCGGTGGACCCCCGAAACGGGGAAGCATATGAACGAAAGGTATACCTCCGCTTTTTATAGCGGTAAAAGGAGAAGGGGGGATTTTTATGGCGGCGCCTTTGGCGGACCGAATCCGGCCGGAGAGCCTGGACGATGTGGTGGGGCAGCGCCATCTGCTGGGGCCGGACGCGGTGCTGCGCCGAATGGTGGATTCGGGGCATATCACCAACATGATTTTTTACGGTCCCTCCGGGGTGGGCAAGACCACCGTGGCGCGGATCATCGCCCGGCAGACCGGCAAAACGCTGCACAAGTTAAACGGCACCAGCGCCGGTGTGGCGGACATCAAGCAGATCATCAGCGGGCTGGACACCTTTGAGGCGATGGGCGGGGTGCTTTTGTATCTGGACGAGATTCAATACCTGAACAAAAAGCAGCAGCAGTCCCTACTAGAGTTTATCGAAAACGGACAGATCACCCTCATCGCCTCCACCACCGAGAATCCGTATTTTTATGTCTACAATGCCATTTTAAGCCGGTCCACCGTGTTTGAGTTTAAGCCGGTGGAGGCCGCCGACATCGAACAGGCGGTGGTCCGGGCTTTTGGAAAAATGGAAAAGGAGCTGGACACGCCGCTGGACCTGGAGGAAGGGGTGGCCCAGGCCATCGCCTTGGGGTGCGGCGGGGATGTGCGCAAGTCCATTAACGCGGTGGAGATGTGCGCTTTGTCCGCCCCGGTTAAAGAAGGCCGCCGACCAATCGGCTTAGACGCGGTGGAGCAGGTGTCCCAGCGCAGCGCCATGCGCTATGACCGGGACGGCGACGTCCACTACGACATTCTTTCCGCCTTTCATAAATCGGTCCGCGGCTCGGACGAAAACGCGGCGTTACATTATCTGGCGCGGCTTTTGTCCGCAGGGGACATTCTTTCCCCCTGCCGGCGGCTTTTGTGCATTGCCTGCGAGGATATCGGCCTTGCCTGGCCCCAGGCCATTCCCATTGTCAAAGCCTGTGTGGACAGCGCCTTGCAGCTGGGATTGCCCGAGGCCCGGCTGCCGCTGGCGGACGCGACCATTTTGCTGTGTACCGCGCCCAAATCCAACGCCGGGGCCATGGCCATTGACGCGGCTATGGCGGATGTGCAGAAGGGAAAAACCGGGGATGTCCCCGACTATTTAAAGGACAGCCACTATTCCGGCGCCAAAAAGCTGGGCCGGGGGTTGACCTACCGGTATCCCCACCCCTACCCGGGCCATTATTATCCCCAGCAGTATCTGCCGGACGAGTTAAAGGGCCGGGTGTACTATCAGTTCCAGGACAACAAGACCGAACAGGCCGCCGCGGCCTACCGCCGCCAGATCCTGGCTCTATGGGAAAAGGAGCGGCCGAAGGAGGAATAGGGTGGGTTTTATCATTTGGACAGCAAAAAAGCAAGGGATGCTCGGTCCCTTGCTTTTTTTGGCGTTTTTATTCGTACAGCGGGAATTTCTTGCAGGTTTCGCCCACCTCGGCCCGGATGCGGTCGGCAGAGCCTTCGAAATCCGAAACCGCCAGGGAAATCCACCGGGCGATCTTCTCCATCTCCTCTTTGCCAAAGCCGCGGGTGGTGACATAGGGGGTGCCCACCCGAATGCCGCTGGTGACAAAGGGTTTTTCCGGATCGTCGGGAATGGCGTTTTTGTTGACGGTGATGTACACTTCATCCAGCCGCCGCTCCAGCTCCTTGCCGGTAACCCCCTGGCCGCGCAGATCCAAAAGCAGCAGGTGATTGTCGGTGCCGCCGCCCACCAGCTGAAAGCCCTTTTCGGTCAGGCACCGGGCCAGATGGGCCGCGTTTTCCACCACCTTTTGCTGGTAGGTGCGAAACTCCGGTTTCAGCGCTTCGCCAAAGCAGACCGCTTTTCCGGCGATGACATGCTCTAACGGACCGCCCTGGGTTCCGGGGAAGATGGCCTTGTCAATCTGTTTGGCAAACTGCTCCCGGCAAAGGATCATACCGCCTCTGGGTCCCCGCAGGGTCTTGTGGGTGGTGGTGGTGACAATGTCGGCGTAAGGCACCGGGGATGGGTGCAGTCCCGCCGCCACAAGTCCCGCGATGTGGGCCATATCCACCATCAGATAAGCGCCGCAGGCGTCGGCCACCTCGCGGAATTTGGAAAAGTCGATGGTCCGGGCGTAGGCGGAAGCGCCGGCCACGATCATCTTTGGCTTATGCTCCATCGCAAGGCGCATCAGCTCGTCGTAGTTGATTTTGCCGGTTTGGGCGTCTACTCCATAGGAAACAAATTTAAAATAGGTTCCGGACATGTTCACCGGAGAGCCGTGGGTCAGGTGTCCACCGTGGGCCAGGTTCATGCCAAGGACGGTGTCGCCGGGCTGCAAAAGGGCGAAATAGACCGCCATGTTGGCCTGTGCGCCGGAATGGGGCTGCACGTTGGCGTGTTCCGCGCCAAAGAGCTTTTTGGCCCGCTCGATAGCCAGATTCTCCACCTTGTCCACACATTGGCAGCCGCCGTAATACCGCTTGCCGGGATAGCCCTCGGCGTATTTATTGGTCAGGACCGACCCCATGGCGGCCATGACAGCCGGAGAGACCAGATTCTCTGAGGCGATCAGCTCGATATTCCTCCTCTGGCGGCTCAGCTCCTCCTGCATGGCTTCGCCAAGCTGCGGGTCGTACTTTTCTACGAAACCGATGGTGTCGATCAAATCTGGGTACATGGGTATCATCCTTTCATTTGGGTTTTTTGATTGTTTTCCCGATTTTCATTATTATAATCGCCCCGGGAGCAAAAAGCAAATTTTTTTGGCGCGGCGGAAAAAATTTTTTGCGGGCGTGTAGCGTTTGGCGGCCCTGCCGGGTATTTTTAGTGAAGGGAGGGGGAAGGATGAAGGACCGACCGAAGGACGAGGCGGACCGGGCCGAGGAGATGGTCCGGCGCTATGGCAAAATGGTGTACCGGCTGGCGTTTGCCCGGTCGGGGAGGAGGGAGGACGCGGACGAAATTTTCCAGGAGGTCTTTTTGCGGTATGTGAAAAAGTGCCCGGTTTTTGAAAGCGAGAACCATTGCCGGGCTTGGTTTATTCGTGTGACGGTGAACTGCGCCAATAAGCTGTGGGCAAATCCCTGGCGTCGCCGGACGGTCCCTTTGGGGGAGGAAATGGCTTTCGAAGATCCGGCGGTATCCGGCCTGTACTGGGAATTGCAAAGGCTGCCCCCAAACTACCGGCAGGTGATCCATTTGTACTATTACGAGAATTTTACTACCGAGGAAATCGGCCGGCTTTTGCGGCGCAAAAGCAGTACAGTCCGCACCCAGCTGACCCGTGCCCGGGCGATGCTGCGGGATTTTATGGAGGAGGAAGACCATGTTTAAGGTAATTTACCGGCAGCTAAACGATCAAATTGAGCCGGATGCGGCTTTGATGGCGGATACGCTGAACCGGCTCCGGCAAAAAAAGCGAAGGGGAGGCGCTATCCGCCGCCCGGCGTTGGCGATGGCAGCGCTCTGCCTTTGCTTGGTGCTAGCGGTTCCGGTATTAGCGGCGACCTTGGAGCCGGTTTATGAGCTGGTGTATCTGATCAGCCCCGCCGCCGCCCAGTTTTTCACCCCGGTGCAAAAGTCCGACACCTCAAACGGGATCAAGATGGAGGTGGTGTCCGCCGACATTCGGGACAATGTGGCCAAAGTTTACATCACCCTACAGGACCTGACAAGCGACCGAATCGACGGGACCACCGATTTGTATGACAGCTACGATATCCGCCTGCCCTTTAGCGCTTCGGCCCACTGTGAGCGGCTGGGGTATAACCCGGACAGCAGAACGGTCACCTTTCTCATCACCATCGAAGGGGAAGCGGGGCAAAGCATTCCCAAGGACAAGGTCACCTTTTCGGTGGGGATGTTTTTAAGCGACAAGCACGATTATGAGGGATTCGAAATCCCGGTTGACCTGGAAAAAGCCTCCACCGCGCCTTCTACCGGGATGCAGGAGATTTTCGGCGGCAGCGGGGAGGATTTTAAGGAAGCCGTCGATTGGCATGGACAAAGCCAGGCGCTGGCCCTTGTCCCCGGCGAACCGCTCCCGGGCTTTGGGATAGACGGTATAGAGCTGACCGGCATCGGCTATGTAAAGGGAAGGCTGCATGTCCAAATACGGGTAAAGGACCCACTAAACAACGACAACCACGGCTTTTTTTACCTGGTGGACCAAGAGGGAACCCGCCTTGAATGCAATTACGCTTTCGCCTTTCGGGCGCAGGAGGAAGGGCTGCGGGTGGCTTATAATGAATTTGTCTTTGATGTTGGTCCGGCAAAGGCTTTCCAATATGCCTTGTATGGGGATTTTTACACCTCCGGAAAAAAGACCGAGGGCGGCTGGAAGGTCACCTTCCCTCTGCAAAACGAGGAGTAAAGCAGCCAGGCAAAGAAAAAGGAAGGTATGGTCACATACCTTCCTTTTTTGATTGGAGTCTGATATGCACGTCAAGCTGGCCATCCCCATAGAATTCAGGGCAAGACCAGCTTAGCTGGAGATTATGCCCCGGTATGGGGATTTTCTTTGTTGGAAGACGGTGTGGATCCGGAGCCACCAAACGGACCTCTGTAGGTGCTGACAGATCCCAGATTCGTAAGCTCTTCTCCGGTGATAATATAGTCACTATTATGCCAGATGTCAAAGTTTAGATAGCCATCGCTTGTGGGACGCAGGTTTCTCGCAATGGATTCCAGCCGGTTTCTTGTACTGTCATAATGATAGACCCAGAAGCTTGTATAGCTGGAGTTAGGGAACAAAGTTTCCTTGCTGACGGTGATGGTCGCCTTTCCGGGGAGCTGGCCGTTGTTCGCGAAGGAAAGAACCGAAGTGGGGGTATTGCCCACCAGATTGGAAATCGGTCTTCTGTTGGGACTGGTCGTATTCACCAGCAGAGAAATGTCAACCCTTAAATCAATGGATTTGGGATACAGAATGTCCTGTCCGAAGAAGGACCATTGCAGCTGGCCATTGCTTAGGACAATTCTTTTATTTGTACCCTGAATGATGGAGAAAATGTTTTTTTGCAGCGTAACGCTGACGTTGATACTGTATCGGATGCCGATCAGACTGCTGTCCGGCAGCGCCTGGATGTCTTTGTCGAGAGTGCCGCTGGAAATATCCGTTTCCAGGTCGGGTTCTTTATCTCCCACGCCAATAATAGGCCCTTTGTTGGGGTTATCATCATAAGGAGGGGCGACGCTTGGAGAACCAGTGGTAGTAATACTACCATTTTCACTGTACCCACAGCCGGAGCATATGCCGTCTGCTCCGAAGCTATGCGGTTCACTATCTGTTACGTTGCAGTCAGCCTCCAGACACTCACGGGAATGGGAATCTTCATTCTCGTAGCGCCATGGACCCCAGTTGTAGTGGGTGTGAAGTTCCCCTACGCCAAGAATTCCGTAGTGACAGACGGAGCAAATGCCAACTTCGCCCTTGATGTCATGATTACCAGTTTCTTTTTCTGTACAGTCTGGCTCGAGGCATTGGCGAGAATGGGTAGTGCCATTGCCGTCACTTCTCCAGTCTCCCCAGTTGTTGTGGGTGCTGTGGTCACCTTTTTCATCGGGAAGGCGGACGATCGTTGCTTCGCCGTCATATATCACTCGTTCTCTGGTATAGTTGCAGTAATACAAATAGCAGGTGCTTTGGTCCGGATCGAGGAAAAACGAGCCTTTGTCGATATAGATAGTCGCTTTGTCATCATTTGATAAAACAATATTAGCAGTAGCACACCTATTATTATAAAGTTTGTCTTTATCTTCCTGACTTATGTCCGAAGAGGTCCATAGCTCATTGCAAATATGACCCACGTTGATATTTTTGATAGTACCTGTGGTAATGTTGCAATATGTACTCCAACGTACGGAAGGAGAATGAAGATCGTCAGATATTTCGATGACCACGTCATCACCGTTAATGGAGCCAAACGTTTCATCGTCGACGCTATCGTCAATACGGACGATCGCTGCTTCACCGTCATATACCACTTGTCCTTTGGTATCGTTTTTGTAATACAAATAGCAGATGCTTTGGTCTGGATCGGGGAAAAGAGAGCCTTTACTGCCGATGTAGATAGTCGCTTTGCCATCATCGGATAAAACAATGTTGGCAGTAGCACATCTATTAAAATTCCCGACGTCAGAAGAAGAGAGACCCAACACTGAACTCATAAGATTTACTTTGACATTCCTGGTGGTGCCCGTAATGCTATCAGCGTAACACCTCCAGAGTACAGAACGGGAATTAGGATCATCGGATATTTTGATGGTTACGTCATCATCGTCAATGCAGTCAGACGGATCCACCACTCCAACAGCCGGCGTACTGGATGGCGAGCCTACTTCTCCTAAGACAGTAGGTTCGCCGTCTATCCCCTCGGGGGGGGGGTATTCGCAGACGCATAAAAAACGCCCGACAAGGCCAGTACGACTACAAAAGAAGCCAGTACCGTTTTGAATCTTCTTTTTTTCATACAAACACCTCTTTAAAAGTTCTTAAATTCATTATATTGGCAAATCGCTGAAAAGTAAAGGTTAAACGGAAAAAATTTGCAGAATTGGTTCTAAAGAGGAAGAACGCTTTTTTTGTGTGGAAGCTTACAATATCCGCGCCAGGATGGCGTTGGAGAGCAAAAATCCCTTTGGGGTGAAGAAAAGCCGGTCCCCTTCCTGCCCCATATAGCCGGCCCCGACCATGGGCGCGGCCTTTTGCCAAAGACCGTCCCAGTCAAAATCCGGGAAGGCGGCGGCTCCCTCTTCCCGGCTGATGCCCTGGGTCAGCCGCAGCCCCAACAGCGCAAATTCCTGCGGTCCGCCGCCAGGTCCATCCTCTACCAGCAGCGACAGGGGATCGTCCGACCTCAAAAAAGCGGCCAGGTCCGGCGGGAAGAATAACCGCCGCCCAGCCAAAAAGCTGTGAGCCGCCGGACCAAGGCCCAGATATTCGGCTCCCAGCCAGTATTTGCAGTTGTGCCGGCTGTGGGAGCCGGGCCGGGCAAAGTTGGAGATTTCGTATTGGAAAAAACCATGCCGCTTTAGGGATTCCACCGCGCACAGGTACAAATCCGCCTGCTCATCGGCGTCAGGGCAGCGGGATGCCACCCCATCCCGGTCAAAGGGGGTGCCGGCCTCGATCTTTAAAAGATAGGCGGAAATGTGGGAAACGCCGGTCTCGGCGCAGAAAGTGATAGAGTTTTCCACCGACCGGACTGTCTGTTGTGGAAGACCCAACATCAGATCCAGCGAGATATGGGCAAAGCCTGCCTGATGCGCCTCCTCCACCGACCGGGCCGCCTGCCGCGCCGTATGCCGGCGGCCAAGGAGCTTTAGCTCCCGGTCGTTGGCCGACTGCAAGCCAAGGGACAGACGGTCTATCCCGGCGGCGGCCAGGTTCCGCAGTGTCTCTTTTAATGTGGAAGCGGGGTTGGCCTCCAAGGTGATCTCGGCCCGGTTCAGGGAGAAATGCCGTCTGGCGGCGTCCAGAATTTTTTCGATGCGCCGGGCTCCCAGCAAAATCGGGGTGCCGCCGCCAAAATACAGCGAATCGGCCTGGCGCGGCCAGCGGCCGGCCGCCTGCGCCAACGCCTGGCAGATGCGGCGGGTGTAGTCGTCCATCAGGCTGTCCTGCGCCTTGACCGAATAAAAATTGCAGTAAGGGCACTTGGACGCGCAGAAGGGCACATGGATATAGATCCCCGGCTTTTTTTCCTCGATGATCAGCGGGTACCGGCTCATTTGACCGCCCTTGTGGCAAAGTATTTGGCAGCGTACCGGCAGATCAAATCATCGTCCACATCCTCGTAAAAGCCGGTGACGGAAAAGCCCGCCGCCGTCTGCCCGCCGATCAGGCTTTCCAGCGTGTGGCTGTACTCAATGGCTTCCTTTTGCTCCAGCATGGCGGCGGCCTCCTCCGCGCTTAGCTCATCCAGCGAGCAGAAGGGCAGACGGTTGGAGACGGTAAACCGGTCTTGGTCCCAGTCCGCCCCGTTAAAAATATAAACAAAGGGATTGGTGGCGCCAAACAGAAAGGTCCCGCCTTTTTTTAGCACCCGGTACACCTGCCCGAACACCGGCTCCACCGCGGGGATATAGGTCACCGAAACCGGACAAAATACCAGGTCAAAAGCGCCGTCGGAAAAGCGGGACAGATCCTGCATGTCCCCCTGAACGGTTTTAAGCGAAAGCCCCTCCCGCCGGGCGACCAGCCGGTCCCGCTCCAGCTGGGCGGACGAAATGTCAAACACCGTGACGTCCGCTCCGGCTGCTGCAAGAATCGGTCCCTGCTGCCCGCCGCCGCTGGCAAGACAGAGAATGTTGGTCCCGGCCAGCACCGGAGGGAACCAGTCCCGGGGGACCGGCTTTTTGGCGGTGAGCAGGATTGAAAAACGCCCGGTCCGGGCGGCTTCTACCGCCTCATGAGATACCGGAACGGTCCATGGACTGGCGTTTTGCACTTTCTGGTCCCAGGCTTTGGCATTATGCGAGACAACGCGATCCTTTGTCATGAGAATCCTCCTTTTAGGGCGGTGTTTTTGGGTAAAAAAGGCGGCGGGGCTAATCCAGCTTGAGCACCGACATAAACGCCTCCTGCGGGACCTCCACCGATCCCAGCTGGCGCATGCGCTTTTTGCCCTCCTTCTGTTTTTCCAGCAGCTTCTTTTTTCGGGTGATGTCGCCGCCGTAGCATTTGGCCAAAACGTCCTTGCGCATGGCCTTCACCGTCTCTCGGGCGATGACCTTGCCGCCCACCGCCGCCTGAATCGGCACCTCGAACAGCTGGCGGGGAATGTGCTCCTTCAGGTTTTCCGCCATCTTCCGGGCCCGGGCATAGGCCTTGTCCGCGTGGACGATAAAGCTCAAAGCGTCCACCATCTCGCCGTTGAGCAAAATGTCCAGCTTGACCAGCTTGGAGGGCTGGTACCCGTCCAGCTCATAGTCATAGGAGGCATATCCTTTGGTACGGGATTTGAGCGCGTCGAAAAAATCGTAGACAATTTCGTTTAAGGGCAGATCATAATGCAGCTCCACCCGGTCGGTGTCCAGATACTTGGTGTCCTTATAAACCCCCCGCCGCTCCTGGCACAGCTCCATAATCGAGCCGATGTACTGGGCCGGAGTAAAGATGCTGGCCTTGACGTGCGGCTCCTCTGCCGAGGCGATCAGCGACGGGTCCGGATAGTTGGTGGGGTTGTCGATGGAGACGGTCTGCCCGTCGGTCAGGTGGATTTTGTAGATAACACTGGGGGCGGTGGTGACCAGATCCAGACCAAACTCCCGCTCCAACCGCTCCTGCATAATCTCCATGTGCAAAAGCCCCAAAAACCCGCAGCGAAAGCCAAACCCCAGGGCAATGGAGGTTTCCGGCTCAAAGGAAAGGGACGCGTCGTTTAGCTGAAGCTTTTCCAAAGCGTCCCGCAGGTCCGGGTAGCGGGCGCCATCCGCCGGATAGATACCGCAGAACACCATCGGCACCGCCTTGCGGTAGCCGGGCAGTGGCTCTTGGCAGGGCCGGTCCCGCAGGGTGACCGTATCGCCCACGGTGGTATCCCGCACATTTTTAATGCTGGCGGTGAGATATCCCACCTGGCCGGCCTTTAATGTTTCGCAGGGAACCAAGGAGGTAGCGCCCATGGTGCCCACCTCCACCACCGAAAATTCGGCGCCGGTGGCCATCATGCGGATGGTGTCGCCGCAGCAAAGGGACCCTTCCTTGACCCGTATATAGACGATGACCCCTTTGTAGCTGTCGTAGTAGGAGTCGAAGATCAGCGCCTTTAAGGGGGCGTCCGGGTCGCCGGAGGGTGCGGGAATGTCGGTGACGATCCGCTCTAAAACCTCCCCGATGTTTATGCCGTTTTTAGCCGAAATCCGGGGTGCGTCCAGGCAGGGAAGGCCAATGACATCCTCCACCTCCTGAGCCACCCGTTCCGGGTCGGCGGCGGGCAGGTCGATTTTGTTGATGACCGGCACCACCTCTAAATCATGTTCAATGGCAAGATAGGTGTTGGCCAGGGTCTGCGCCTCGATCCCCTGAGAGGCGTCGACCACTAAAAGCGCTCCCTCGCAGGCGGCCAGCGAGCGGGAAACCTCGTAGTTAAAGTCCACATGTCCCGGGGTGTCAATCAAATTAAAGTCGTAAACCTGCCCGTCCTTGGCAGTATATTGCAGCCGAACGGCGCGGGCCTTGATGGTAATGCCCCGTTCCCGTTCGATATCCATGTTATCTAAAAGCTGCTCTTCCATGTCCCGTTTTGCCACCGTGCTGGTGAGCTCCAAAATCCGATCGGCCAGGGTGGATTTACCGTGGTCGATGTGGGCGATAATACAAAAATTGCGGGTGTGTTCCAAAATGGGGTCGGTCTGAGACAAGCGATATCACCTCTTCTGTTTTGCTGTAAATAGCCGGTATGGCGCCTGCGGGACGGGTCTGTCCGCCCCTGGACCCTGCTGACCATAATCAAAATCAGTATACCATATTTGTCCGCCGGATACAATGAAAAATCCAAAGAGAGGGGGACCCTGGCGGGAAGAAAGCGCTTGCGACAGGATGGAAAATATGGTAGAATTATAATGTATAATTTTATGTAAAAAGGACTGGGCTTCTTCGCGTTTCTCACCAGTCTCACAAGTACAGTCAAGCCCCCTATACGGGGGGGGGTAATAGGAAGGAACGATACCAATGGTCACGAAAAAGAAAAAAGGAAGCCGTACCGCCCATTTTTTGATCGGCAGCTTTTTGCTGCTTTTGGTCATCAGCATAGCCGCTTTTGTAGGATTGGGACATTTTATGAGTCAGATGAGCGCCCAGTCTATTGAAAAGGTGGGGAATTTGTATATGGCCGGCATAAATGAGCATATTTCCGCTCATTTTCGCATGTTGATTGATCTAAAGCTGGAGCAGGTCGAGGCGGTGCTGGAGGTTGTTCCGACCGATCCGGAGGCTTTTGACGATGCCGACGAGATAGATGCATTTTACCAGGAGCTGGTTTATCAGGCCGGCGTTCGAAACTTTAACTATCTGGCTCTTTGCGCGGAGAATGGACGCATACAGATGCTGGACGGAAAGCAGCTTCGCCTGGCGGACCCGGAGCCTTTTTTTGAGTCGCTGAGAAACCGGGAAAAAAAGGTCGCGGTGGGCAGCGATACCACCGGAAATAAGGTGGTCATTTTTGGTATCGGCACAGATTACCCCATGGCCAACGGGGAAAAATCTATGGCGCTGCTTGCCGCCGTTCCGATTGATTATTTTAGCACCATGCTCAGCACCAACACCGAGGATGCCTTGATCAGCTCCTACATTATCCGGACAGACGGCAGCTTTATCGTGACCGATGTGGACACAGAATATACAAACTATTTCAGCAGCCTGTATGGGCGGTATCGGGACGCAGACCGGGAGAAAATCGACACATATATCGAAAGGCTTACCACCACCATGGCGCAGGGCAAGGATTATTCCGGCATACTGAGCCTGGGCGGAAGCAGCCAGCAGGTTTACTGTATGTCCTTGCCCTATTCCGAGTGGCACCTGGTCACGGTGCTGCCCCTAGACGCTTTGAGCGAAGTGATTGAGACGCTGGATTGGAGCCAGACCTCGGCGACTTTATTCGTCAGTGTAGTGGTGCCGGTTGTCCTGCTGATCATATTCTGTGTGTATTTCAGAATGACCCGCCAGCAGCTGAAGGAGCTGGAGGCGGCGCGGCAGGAGGCTTTGCAGGCGACCCAGGCAAAGAGTGAATTTTTGTCCAATATGAGCCATGACATCCGCACCCCCATGAATGCGATTGTGGGTATGACGGCCATTGCCACGGCGCATATTGACGATAAAGAGCAGGTGCGCACCTGCCTAAAGAAAATCACCCTGTCCGGCAAGCATTTGCTCGGGCTGATCAATGACGTGCTGGACATGTCCAAAATCGAAAGCGGAAAAATGACCCTTACGGCGGAGCAAATCTCGTTAAGAGAGGTAGTCGAGGGGATTGTGGGCATTGTGCAGACGCAGGTCAAGGCAAAGTCCCAGAGCTTTCATGTACATATCGACAACATCGAAACGGAGAATGTGTATTGCGACAGTGTCCGTTTAAATCAGATCATGCTCAATCTTCTCTCCAACGCGGTTAAGTATACCCAGGCCGGCGGGGTGATTCAGCTGTCCCTGTTCCAGGAGGATGCGCCCCCCGAAAAGGGCGAGCGATATGTCCGAACCCATATCACGGTAAAGGACAATGGAATGGGCATGACGCCGGCGTTTTTAGAGCACATTTTCGATTCCTATTCCAGAGCGGACAGCAAACGGGTGAGCAAAACCGAAGGCACAGGCCTTGGCATGGCAATTACAAAATATATTGTAGACGCAATGGGCGGCACGATTTCGGTAAAGAGCGAGGTCAATAGAGGGACCGAGTTCCAGGTGATTTTGGATCTGGAAAAGGCCGAGACCCGAGAGATCAACATGGTCCTGCCGCCGTGGAGAATGCTGGTGGTGGACGATGACGAAACCCTGTGCCAGACAGCGGTAGAGGCGCTGGAGTCCATCGGCATACAGGCGGACTGGACCCAGAGCGGAAGCAAAGCGGTTGAAATGATCGCCAAGCACCATCAGGCGCGGGAGGATTACGAGATTATCCTGCTGGATTGGAAGCTCCCGGATACCGACGGAATTTTGGTTGCAAAGCAAATTCGGAAAATCGTCGATGTGGAAATGCCGATTATTTTAATTTCGGCATATGATTGGAGCGATTTTGAGAAGGAAGCCAGAGAGGCCGGAATTAACGGGTTCATCTCCAAACCGCTGTTTAAATCCACCCTGTTCTATGGACTCAAAAAATATATGGAAACCGAGCAGAAGGAAGAGGCTCCAGAGGCTGATTTGGATCTGTCGGGTCTGCGCCTGTTGGTTGCCGAGGATAACGAATTAAACTGGGAGATTTTGCAGGAGCTTTTGTCCGATGTGGGCATTGAGCTGGATTGGGCGGAGGACGGGAAAATTTGTCTGGAAAAATTCCAGCAGTCCCCACAAGGGTATTACGCCGCAATTTTAATGGATGTGCGTATGCCGGTTATGGATGGATATGAATCCACCAGGGCCATCCGCGGCCTGCAGCGGCCCGATGCCCAGACCATCCCGATTATCGCCATGACGGCGGACGCCTTTGCCGAGGATATCAAGCGCTGTTTAGACAGCGGTATGGACGCCCATACGGCAAAGCCCATCAATTTGGATGAGACCATCTCGTTGTTAAAAAAGTACCTTTTGTAAAAAAAGGACAGGCCGGTGTTCCCTTGAAAAATCGGGACCTGCCGCAAGTTTAAAAGCACCTGGAATATATCCAGGTGCTTTTTTTCAAAATAATTGTTGACTTTGACGCTGCGTCATCGTTTATACTGTGGTCACACGGGAAAGGGGAGACAGGATGAGAACGGTAAAACAGGTAAGCGAATTAACGGGGGTCAGTGTGCGCACACTGCACCATTACGACGCAATCGGCCTGCTAAAACCGGCGGCGGTTACAAAGGCAGGTTACCGGCTGTATGACGATGCAGCGCTGGAGCGATTGCAGCAGATCCTGCTGTTCCGGGAATTGCAGTTTCCCTTAAAAGAGATCAAAATGATTTTGGAAAGCCCTTGTTTCGACCGGGATCAGGCGCTTGAACAGCAAATTACCCTGTTGACCCTTCGGAAAGAGCAGCTGGAAAAGCTGATTGATCTTGCCCGTGAAATCAAAGAAAACGGAGGAAATTCCATGAGTTTTGCAGCGTTTGACACAAGCAAAATCGACGAGTATGCCGCAAGAGCAAGGGCCATTTATGGAGATACGGCCCAGTACCGTGAATACGAGGAAAAATCAAAGGGTCGCACGGACCTGGAGACACAAGGACTATATGAGAAAATGATGGTCATTTTTTCAGAATTTGGGGCTATGCGCCATCTGCCGCCGGAATCGGAAAAGGTACGGTCACAGGTAAAAAAATTACAGGACTTCATCTCCAGGCATTTCTATACCTGTTCCGATGAAATCCTCTGTGGTCTGGGGGAGCTGTACACCAGCGGAGGCGAGTTTACAGAAAATATAGATAAAGCCGGCGGAGAGGGGACCGCAGCATTTGTGTCCCAGGCAATTAAAGCCTGCTGTCTTTGAAGTATAGAAAGCTACAAAGACAGGCTGATGCGTCGCCGCGATGTTTTTTATAAACCAAGGGTATGTGGATCAGAAATTATTTCCTGTAAAAGAAAAACGCTGACGATATAAAAAGTCAGCGTTTTTTGGCGGAAGCGGTGGGATTCGAACCCACGAGCCCGTGAGGACTACCGCATTTCGAGTGCGGCCCGTTATGACCACTTCGATACGCTTCCATAAGAAAATCCGACAGCCTATGGCCCGACGGACTTTTAACGTATTCCATTTTAGCAAAGTTTGTGCAAAAAGTCAATCTGTCTGGCAAAGACGATTGATTCGGTGACCCCACAGTGGACGAAAAAATGAGGAAGAGGCCGGATCAATATTTTTTCTGCCGCCGCTCCCGGCGCAGCTTGGCCCGCATAGCCCCTGCCTCGAACTCCGCCTTTTCCTCGTCGCTGTCGCACAAAAGAGCAGGAACCTGGGTGGGCCGTTCCTCTTCATCCAACGCCACCATGATCAGATAGGCCCGGTTGATGTGGACCTTTTTGCCGTCTAAATTTTCTACGAAGGTGTCCACCCGCACCTCCATCGAGGTGTGGCCAACCCAGGTCAACTGCCCCTCGATGACAATCGTGCTGTTAACATAAGCGCCGGACTGAAACTGCAAATTGTCAATGCAGGCAGTGGTCACGTTGCACCCGGAATGGCGGCGGGCCGCAACCGCTGCCACAACATCGATCCACTCTACCAGCTTTCCGCCGAACAGACGGTTATATCCGTTGATATGCTCCGGCATTAAAATCTGAATCTGGGTTGTCTTTGAATCGGACACATGTTTTGCGTTGTTCTCTGCCACCAGGGGTTCCTCCTTTTATTTTACAAAAATGGGCTTTTGTACCTCTATATTTGACCGATCGCCGCGAGAATCGCGTCTGCCACCTGCTCCGGCGGCGCGGCGGCGTTTACCGTCAGCTCTGCGCGGGACAGGTACACCGGCTGCCGGCTGGAAAAAATTTTATGCAGCCCTTCCCGGGTATTCTGCCGCACCAGCGGACGGTCGCTGGTTTGAATGCGTTTATAGCAGACGGCAAACGGCGCGCTTAAAAAGACCATCCGGCCGCTTTGGGAGAGAAGCCGCGCGTTTTCCTCCGCCAAAACAGTGCCGCCGCCGCAGCACAGGACCAATCCGTCCCGCTCGGCCAGTTCGGCGCAGACCGCCTGTTCCATCCGGCGAAAGGCGGCCTCGCCATCCAGTGCGAAGATTTCCCCTATCCGGCGGCCGTATTTTTCCTCGAGGTAGAGATCGGTGTCAAGCGGCAGAAGACCCGCTTTTTGGGCCAGCTTTGCGCCTACGGTGGTTTTCCCGCAGCCCATAAAGCCAAACAGCACAATGTTTTTCACGATTTTTCCTCCATAATCGCTTCCATCTCCCCAATAAGGGCGGCGATGTCCTCTTTCCGAAAGGTGGCGCCGTACCAATGCCGGTGGGCCTGCGCTGCCTGCCAAACCAGCATGGCCATGCCGCCGATTGTCTGGCAGCCGGCCTGCTGTGCCAGCCGCATCAGCTTGGTCTGGGCCGGGTTATAGATGGCGTCGAACACGGTTTTGCACCGGGGCAAAACCGCCGGGTCAAGCGGTATGTCGTCCACCTGCGGATACATACCGGCGGGGGTGGCGTTAATCAGCCATTGATAGACAGTGCTTTCGCCGGCCAGCCCGTCCAGCGCCTTTACCTGGACAGCTGCGCCGGGAATGGACCGTCTGATTTCTTCTGCCAGGGCCATGGCCCTTTCCATCCCGCTTTGGCGCACCGCCAATGTTACGCTGGCGCCTTGGCGCACCGCCTCGATGGCAAACATCCGTCCCACGCCGCCGGCCCCCGCGATGAGAACCTCTCCCGCTAAACGCTCGCCCTTTAAGGAGCGCAGAAAGCCGGTGCAGTCGGTGTTGTAGCCAGTGCCGCCGTTTTTGCAGTCCACCACATTGACCGACCGATACCGCTGCGCCGTTTCGTCCAGCCGGGCGCAAAAGGGGATTATTTCCACCTTATAGGGGATGGTAACGTTAAACCCGTCCAGCTCCCGCAGATGGGGCCACAGCGCGTGAAATTCCGCTGGCGGCGTTTGTAGTACATCATATTCCGCCTCGACCCCTGATAGCTGAAACAGTCGCTTGTGGATCGGCGGGGACAGGGTGTGCCCCAGAGGATATCCTACAATTGCAAAACGCTTCATCCTGCATCCCTCGTTTATTTAGTCTTGAATTGATGTATTTTATTCTTTTTTCCTTCGATTGTCAAGGGATTTACGGCAGATTTACAAAAAGATGGGAATTTTCTATTTTCCCGGTCAAATACTGTTGACAACTGGAGTAAATATGAATATGATAGGGCAAGAAACAACATTTGAGGAGGAGTTTCCCACATGGTATTCGAAAAGGTTAGAGAAATTATCTGCGATCAGTTGGATGTCGCGGAGGATGATGTGACAATGGAATCCAATATTGCCGACGATTTGGGCGCGGACTCCCTTGACGTGGTGGACCTGGTCATGAGTCTGGAGGAGGAATTCGACGCGGAATTCCCGGACGAGGATATCGAGTCCATCAAAACTGTTGGCGATGTGGTCAAATTTATCGAAGACCGCGTTTGATTTGAATTCCTAAAAAAAGAAGCCGTCTTTTTTAAGGCGGCTTCTTTTTTTATGGATAGCAAAAGGGCTTTAATAGGCTCCGGTATGGGGATTGTCTTTGACAGAAGACGAGTTACCGCCAACGATGTGCTCATCGATCGGGCCTTTGTAGCTGCCTTTGTTAACCGTAGTGGTAGTAGAAGAATCTACTCTGGTGTCAGTGATAACAAAGTTGCTGTTGTGGGTGATGTCAAAGGTCAGATTATCACCGTTGACCTTCGCAGTGTCAACAAACTCCAGCTTGTTTGTTTTCTCGTTGAAGTAGTATACATAGAATGTAGTTTTGGTCGAAGAGGGGAACAGGGTGTCTTTCTTCACGCTGATGGTCGCTTTTCCAGGCAGAGTTCCGTTATCCGCGAAGGTGAGAACAGCGGTCTCAGACGCTTTCTTTACAAGATCCTTGATCGTATCTTTCTTGGAACCGTTAAAGTCATTCAGCTTGCTCGGCTCGACCTTCAGATTGATCTTGTTGGTGGTGCCTTTGATGTCATTTCCGTTGAAGGACCAGGTTACAGTACCGTCAGTAAGCTCGATGGTTTTATCTTTGCCTTTAATGGCATCGAAAACTTCGGCTTTCAGCTCGGATTTCTCACCGGTGTAGGAAATCTCAACGGTGGTTCCTTCTTCCTTGCTTTCAATCTCTGCCGCAAGATCCTCTTTGTCAACGCTGCCGATGTTCTCAGCAGGAGGATCGCTAGGATCTACGCCGGGAGAAGGGGTGGTGGTAGTGACGGTTTCCCCTAGGTTTGTACCGGTGCCTGTTCCTTCAGCTGCAGACGCATAAAATACGCCCGACAGGACCAGCACAGCTACCAGGGTAGCCAGCATGCCTTTGACTTTTCTTTTTCTCAAATTAAACAACCTCCTTAGAGTTATTACTTCTAACTATACTAAAAAGTTGTAAAAATATCAAGATAGAAAATGGAAAATATTTGAATGTCTTTCTGGACTGGTTTGTGCATAATCAATGAAGATATAGTAGCTGTTGTGATCCATAGTATGGCCAGTCTCAGATAGCCGTCTTGATCTGCGTTTACGTCTTTTACAAAGTCCAGCACATTTTTTCTTTTAGCGGGATATTTTTTGTATCAAAAACCTTTTTTAGTCGGTCTGCTGCTTCTCGTAAGGTTTTTTCTGTAACGCCAAAGTTAAGGCGGATAAAACCACGTCCATCTTCTCCATGATCCAAACCGTTATTCAGGCTGCCCCCAGCTTTTTCCATGATTGTTTTGTCCAAATGTTCCGGCTCGATTCCAGATTTCCGGCAGTCAATCCAGAATAAAAATCCGGTTTCCGGCTTTAGCGGAACGATTGGCAGATTTTTTTCCTGCACAAGCCGAATAAACAGGTCTCTGTTATTCTTCAGGTACGCCGTGACCTCTTCTAACCATCCATCTCCCCTTCCAAAAGAAAAGAAATGTAAAGGATACAATTGGGCAATATTGGAACGCTTTGACGATAAACGACATTCCTCCCCGATGGAAAAAAGGCCAGAGCACGAAGACACCGGTCTTCTTTCCCTTTTGGAGCACGGCCCCCATCATTCTTCAAGGGGAAATTCGTCGCCGCAGCTTACCTTTCGCGCCAACTTAAAAAGCGCGCCGTCCCGCTTGCGCACCGGCAGGGTCCGAATGCCCGAGGCGGTGCAAAGCCGCAGGGTGATCTTTCCGCTCTCCACCTGGGGATGGCGCAGCACCCGAGCGTCGGCGCGGGTTCCTTTTGTCCGGCAGAAAGCCAGATAGCAAAATTTTTCGTCCTCGTAAGGCGCGTCCCCCTCCTTTAGCTGACGGTGCAGGCGGCTGCGGGCCACCCGGCAGGTAAAATGGCACCAATCCTCCGCGGGCAGGGGACAGGCGCCGTCCTGGGGACAGGGAGCCAGCAAAAACGCGCCTTGTGAGAGCAAAAAGTCCCGCGCCGCCCGGATTTGTCCAAATCCCTCCGGGGTGCCCGGTTCCACTAACAGCAGAAGGCTTTCGGTCGCCTCCCACAGACGGGATAGAGCCGCCGGCCGGTTTTGGGGTAGAACCTCGTTCAGCACGTAGGAGGCGGTCACCAGCTCGGCGGCGGGCAGCGGACCGGCGGCGGTAAGGTCCCCGGCGATCCAACGGGCATTTTGCAGCGCCGGGGGACCGGCTTCCATCAGCGTTTGTCCCAGCCGGGCCATAGAGGCTTCCCGTTCCAGGCAGATGACCGATTGCAGCTCCCAGAGTTCGTTCGCCGCCCAGGCTGCGGCGCCGGTCCCTGCCCCAACATCCAATAGGGAGGTAGGCGATTCTTTTAGCAAAGATACAATGCGCTCCAGCGCGGCGGCAACCGCCCCGAAAGTCGCGGGCATCCGCATAGCGGCATAGGTGAGGGCCTGACGGTCGGTGGCGACCAGCCGTTTGCCTTGCCCGCTCTCCTCCCGATAGCGCCGGGAAAGCTCCTTCGCCTCCTGCGCAAGACCGGCGACACCGGCTTTCTGTACCTGATTTTCAATCGCCGTTCGCAGCGGCAGCGGAAATTCCATAAAATCCCTCCATCGATCGTTTTGCCAAGCCTGTTACCAGTGTAAGGGCGGAGAGGGGGAAAGTCAACGGACTGGAACGAAAAAAACGCCCGTAGGCGTTTTTTTCTATGTTAGTTGGCAATGCGGAACAGGCTGTAAAATTCACCTTTTTGGGCCATCAATGGATCGAAGGCCCCCTGTTCTACGATCCGGCCGTTTTTCATCACAATGATCTCATCACACCCCCGAAGGGATTCTTCGGTGAGTTTGTGGGTGACGATAATGGCGGTCAGGTCCTTTTTCTTTGTCAGGGTTTGGTCGATCTGCCGGGCGGTGCGGTTGTCTAACCCCGCGGTTGCCTCGTCCATCATAAGCACCGGGGTGTTTCGCAAAAACGCCCGGGCGATGGCCAACCGCTGGCGCTCTCCGCCGGAAAAGTTGCGGCCGCCTTCTTCAATCTGGGCCTGAAGCCCCTGGGGCAGTGACGAAATTTTTTCCCAAAGGTCTGCGTCCTTGACCGCTTGATCCAGCGAATCCGCGGGGAAATCTTGGTACAATGAGATGTTGTTGTAAATGGTATCGTCAAACAGGAACACGCTTTGGTGAATCATGCTCACCTGCCGGTAGTAGTCCTCTTTGGAAAAATCCTCTACCGAGCGGCCGTTAAACAGGATCTGCCCTTGATAGCCTGTATAGTAGCGCATCAGCAGCTTGAGCAGGGTGGTTTTCCCGCAGCCGGAAGCGCCGACCAAGGCATATTTTTTCCCATGCTCAAACCGAAGGTTTATGTGATGAAGCACCGTTTCCCCTTCGCTGTAGCCAAAGGAAAGATCCCGCAGCTCAATGGCCTGCATCTGCCGGGGAAGAAGGGCTTTCGTCTCCCTAGCGGGGCCGGAGGTGTTCAAAATCTCTTCCAACCTCTGCCTTACCGCCTTAGACCCTTTTATGGCAGCCAGCATGTCCGATAAGTTCCAAATGGGTCCCAGCACGGAACCCATGAGCGTATTCACTGCCACCAGCGCTCCTACGGTTAAAGCACCCTTAGCCACCAATATGGCGGCAATGGCGATAACCCCAATATAGCAAACGCGGCCGGCTCCGTATGAACAGCTGGAGGAAATGCCTAACATCAGACGCAGGCGAAACTGCGTCTGTTCGGTTTGCCGGTTGATCTGGTCGTGGCTTTCTCTGATTTGAGAGGTCACCCCATAGCTTTTAATCATCTCAAAGCCGGAAAAAATATCCTTTAATCGAACGGTGTATTTTTCCAGCGCCTGGACGTTCTCTTTTTGCCGGTTCGCCAGCTTTTTCCCCAACAGTACCGGTACAATTAAAGAGAGACCGCTGAGTGCCAGGGTCATGAGGGCCATACCGGGATTCAGATACAGCATAGCCCCGGCAGCGCTGGGCAAAAGCAAAAGATCCGAGACTGCGCGGATAATCATGTAAAGATAGTCTGAGTCAAACAGCTTCACATCGTTTTGGTAGACGGACAAATACCGGGCGGTATTGCCGCTTTGAAAGGCATCCATATCCATGGACAGCAAGCTGTTCATCAGGTTGTTTTTTAGCTGCACCATGGTCTTTTTCTGGTAGGTCGCCCGGGCGGAATGGCCTAAATAGATGGTAAAGGCAATCACCATCAATAGAATAAAGCCGCTTACCAGTTCCCACAAAAGCCGGTTTAAATCGCCGGCGGTGGCTGTGTCAATAATATTTTGCAG
Source organism: uncultured Oscillospiraceae bacterium (assembly GCA_910587335.1). Classification (GTDB taxonomy): domain Bacteria; phylum Bacillota; class Clostridia; order Oscillospirales; family Ruminococcaceae; genus UBA3818. The sequence continues at coordinate 41,257 of CAJUMG010000003.1, read as the reverse complement.
ACTGAAGGCAAAGACCAGCCAGAGCAAATCGCTCAGGAATGTGGCAATAATGGCCCAAATTAGCCGGACGGGATGTTTCCATAGATATTTTCGCATGATTTTCCTCCTGTAGGGGAGGGAAAAGCGGATGTAAAATCTTTTCTCGGGCCGCCGCCTTATGATAAAGATGGCCCGGCTCCCCCTTTTATTATGTTGGATAGATCGGTTCACAGCAGCCTTTTCGCAATCTAATAAACTTTTTCATCATTTTAAATCTCTCCTTTTAAAATGGAATATTTTGTTATTTTTATTATAGAGGGTACAAAGAGAAAAGTCAATAAACCAGCCTTTGGATAGAGAAAAACGGCCCCAGCCATTGGCCAAAGCCGCCTTTGCAGATGTCCAATTTAGTATGCCTTGCCCCAGTAGACCATCGCTTTAGCGGGCTTTCCGCAGCAGGCGCAGACGTCGTCGATCTGCTCCTGCTCAAAGGGCATACAGCGGGAGGTGACCCCGGCCTTTTCCTTGAATGCTTCTTCACAGGCAAGGTCCCCGCACCACATGGCCTTGATAAAGCCGTTTTCGCCGCTGGCCAGCTGGATCATCTCCTCCATATTGTGGGCGACGAAGGTGCGTTTTTCCCGGTTGTCCAAAGCCTTTTGGTACAGCCGGTCATGAAGTTCTGCCATCAGCTTGGGGATGGCGGTTTCCAGCTCGTCCAGACTGACAACCGTCTTTTCCCGGTTGTCCCGGCTGACCAGTACACATTGATTTTGTTCGATATCCCGGGGGCCGATCTCCAGCCGCAGGGGAACCCCCTTCATCTCGTACTCGGCGTACTTCCAGCCCGGGGAGTTGTTCGAGTCGTCCATCTTCACCCGGCAGAAGCGGGACAGCCGCTCTTTTAGCTCGGCTGCTTTTTCCAGCACGCCCGGCTTGTGCTGGGCAACCGGGATAATGATCACCTGGACCGGCGCGACCTGCGGCGGCAGAACCAGTCCGTTGTTATCACCATGGGTCATGATAATAGCGCCGATGATCCGGGTGGACAGCCCCCAGGAGGTCTGGTACGGGTATTGCAGGGTGTTGTCCCGGCCGGTAAACTGAATGTCAAAGGCCCGGGCAAAGCCATCCCCAAAATAGTGGGAGGTACCGGACTGCAAAGCCTTTCCGTCGTGCATCATCGCCTCGATGGTGTAGGTGGACTGTGCGCCGGCGAATTTTTCCTTGTCGGTCTTTTTGCCCTTTACCACCGGAACGGCCAAAGCCTCCTCGCACAGCTGGGCGTAAATATTTAACATCTGCTCGGTTTCCTCAATCGCTTCCTCGGCGGTCTCGTGCATGGTGTGCCCCTCCTGCCAAAGAAACTCCATGGTGCGCAGGAAAGGACGGGTGGTCTTTTCCCACCGCAGAACCGAGCACCACTGATTGTATAGCTTGGGCAGATCCCGATAGGATTTGATCACATGGGCATAGTGCTCGCAGAATAAGGTCTCGGAGGTGGGGCGCACGCACAGCCGCTCCGCCAATTTTTCGCTGCCGCCATGGGTGACCCAGGCCACCTCCGGCGCAAAGCCCTCTACATGATCCTTTTCCTTTTGCAGCAGACTTTCTGGAATGAGCATTGGCATGTAGACGTTTTCGTGTCCGGTCTTTTTAAAGGCGCTATCCAGCCAATTCTGGATGTTTTCCCAGATCGCGTAGCCGTATGGCCGCAGAATCACACATCCGCGCACGCTGGAATAGTCAACCAGCTCGGCTTTTTTTACTACGTCGGTGTACCATTTGGCGAAATCCTCCTCCATTGAGGTGATGGCCTCCACCATTTTTTTATTCTCTGCCATTGCGTTCACTCCCTTTTAGGACAAATTGTCCATTGCTTGAACCCCCATTATACTATAGTTTCCTTCTAATTTCAACAAAAAGACGCGGCTTTCCTTAGCTGTCGGGGAAAATCGCTTTCCCCATCCTTGCCTTTGTCAAAGGGATTTGCTATAATAGCTTAACAGCCCTTGCCGGAACAAACCGGGGGCGCTTTACATAGGATGAAGAGCCGGGCGAAATAGGAAAGGAGGGCAGTGAAAAGAAAAAGGAGAGGAGGAGAAAAATACCCATTGCAGAAAAAAGCGCCACAGCCGCGATTTGCGCGGTCGACGAGGCGGGAGGAGTATCGAAATATCGGCGGATGCCTCCCCGCAGCGTTCCCCTGTGAGAGAATACAGCAAAACCGCAGGCAACTGACGGCACAACACAGTATTCCGGGAACAATCCATTTTTTGAAACACTACTTTTTACATAGACAGGAGAATGAAATATGTGTGGTATTGTAGGTTACTCCGGCGCGAAAGACGCCGTTCGTGTCCTGCTGGAAGGGCTTAGCGCGTTGGAATACCGCGGCTATGACTCGGCGGGCGTTTCCGTTTTCAGCGAAGGGACCTTAAAAACCGTAAAGGCCGCCGGCCGGCTGGCGGTGGTGGAGAGCCGGCTTGCCGCTTCCCCTTTGCCTGGATGCTGCGGCATTGGCCATACCCGTTGGGCCACCCACGGCGAGCCGTCCGACGCCAACGCCCATCCCCATGGAACGGCGCATTTAAGCTTGGTGCATAACGGCATCATCGAAAATTACGGGGAGCTGAAAGCAGAGCTTTCCGCCAAGGGCTATCGCTTCGAGACCCAGACCGATACCGAGGTCGCCGCTAAGCTGCTGGATTCCTGTTACCACGGGGACCCCATCACCGCCATCCGAGAGGCCTGCGCCAAAATGGAAGGCTCCTACGCCTTTGGCATTGTGTTTGCCGACCGTCCCGGCGAGGTTTACGGCACCCGCCTAAACAGTCCGCTGCTGGCCGCGGTGGGAGAGGGCGAAGGGTTTTTGGCCTCGGACATTTCGGCGGTTTTGCAATATACAAAGCGTTACTATGCCCTGGAGCATGGAGAAATCGTAAGAATTTTGGCGGACGGCGCGGTTTCGGTCTGCGATATGCAGGGAAATCCGGTACAAAAAGAGCTGCTCACCGCCCAGTGGAATGTGGAGCAGGCCCAGAAAAACGGCTATGAGCACTTTATGCGTAAGGAAATTTTTGAGCAGCCCACCGCTTTGTTTAACACCATCCATCCCCGGGTCAGTCAGGGACTGCCGGACTTTAGCCGGGATGGAATCACGCCGGGCTTTTTTAAGGATATCACCCGTGTGCAGATGGTCGCCTGCGGCACCGCCAGCTATGCGGGCTTTATCGGCAAAAATGTCATCGAAAAGCTGGCCCGGGTCCCGGCGGAGGTGGATATTGCCTCTGAGTTCCGGTATCGTGACCCGATTTTGGACCCCTCTCAGCTGGTTGTAGTAATCTCCCAGTCCGGCGAGACGGCGGACACCCTGGCCGCCTTGCGACTGGCCAAAAAGCAGGGGATCAAGACCCTGGCGATTGTCAACGTGGCCGGCTCTACCATCGCCCGAGAGGCGGACATCGTCCTGTATACCTATGCGGGTCCGGAGATCGCCGTGGCCAGCACCAAGGCGTATTCGGTCCAGACCGGGGTGCTTTACCTGCTGGCGATCCGTATTGCCATGGAGAAAGGCCGCATCAGCGAAAAGCAGGCGGCGGACTATGTGGAAGGGCTGCTCCAGGCGGTGGAAAAAACGAACGACGCCTTAAAAACCGATGAGAAAGCCCGGGAGCTGGCACAGATCATAAAGGACCAAAGAGATCTGTTTTTCATTGGCCGGGGCGCGGATTTTGCCCTTTGCCGGGAAGGTTCGTTAAAGCTCAAGGAGATTTCCTATATCCACAGCGAAGCCTATGAGGCAGGGGAGCTAAAGCACGGGACCATCTCCCTGATCACCGACGGTGTCCCGGTTATCGCGGTGGCGACCCAATCGTCGCTGCTGCCCAAAACGGTCAGCAACATCAAAGAGACCCGGGCTCGGGGCGCGCAGGTGATTTTAATCTGCAAGCAGAGCGATGAAATTGGCGAGGATGTGTATGATCATATTATTCGCCTGCCGGATCTGGATGATCTGTTCGCACCGATTCTGGCGGTCATCCCCTTGCAGCTGATGGCCTACCATACAGCGGTGGCCCGTGGCTGCGACGTGGATAAACCTCGCAATCTAGCAAAATCGGTTACGGTTGAATAGAATTTTAAAAAGGAAACAGCCCGCCTGTCCCTTATGGAACGGCGGGCTTTCTTTTTGGATGAGAACCTCTGGACGCTGCCGGTGGATTCGCCGTCCTCTTTACGAAGGGGATTCCCTGGTGTATAATAAACGAAAATCTATGTAGAAAGAGGGAACCGAAAATGAACCTATCTACCGTAACCGCCGCCTATTTTAGCCCTACCGATACGACGAAAAAAGCGGTCGAAGCCATTGCCCAGGGGATTTCGCCCGATTTTAAGCGTCTGGACCTGACGCCGGCGGCCTCCCGGGAGCAGTCTTATTCCTTTGGACCGGAGGATCTGCTGGTTATTGGCGCGCCGGTCTATGGTGGGCGGATTCCTTTGCAGGAGGCAGAGGCGATCCGCGCAATACACGGAAGCTGCACACCGGTAGTGCTGGCCGCGGTATACGGAAACCGCGCCTATGAGGACGCGCTGCTGGAGCTGCGGGACCTGCTCTCCAGTCAGGGCTTTATCCCGGTGGCTGCCGGCGCTTTTATCGGCGAGCATTCCTTTGGAAATGTCATCGCCGCCGGCCGGCCCGATCAAGATGACCTGGACAAATGCGCTGATTTTGGCCGCCGGATTGCTTCCCAACTGAAAGAAGCTTCGCTGGGCGATTTTTCCTTGCAGCTGCCGGGTCAGTATCCCTATAAGGCCCGCGGCGCCCAGTCCGGCCTGGTCCACCAGGTTTCAGGGGATTGCATTCGCTGTATGCGCTGCGCTTCGGTTTGTCCCACCGGCGCGATTTCCCGGGAGGACCCGGCGGAAAAGGATATGAGCCTTTGCATAAAGTGCCAGGCTTGCGCCAAAAAATGTCCCAAGGGGGCCCGGATTGTTCCCGACGGCATGATCGAAACGATGGTGGAGAAGCTTTCCGCCATGTGCGGCCCGGGCCGGAAGGAGCCGGAGCTGTTTTTCGGGAGAAAGTAGGCTCTGTGAATGATCTTCCCATGCCCTTTTAGTGTGGTACATAGAAGTAGAATGAAAAAGATCCAGCCTTTACTGAGGCCGGATCTTTTTTGCATTTTTATCGAAAGCAGTTGCCGCACCTTTTAAATGGCGTTGCGTTTTGATGGGATTTTTCATACTCTGCCACATCCTCAAGGGTGTCGAAAGTGATAAATTTATATGTCCAATGCGCATAGTGACAAGAGTATGTTTTGTGAAGTGTTCTTGTGTTGCCGGTCATATTAACAAAATAATTGCTCACATTTTCATCAAACTCCTGTTTGCTTTTGGCATAGAGGATATCGTGGTCTAACATACATTTGACCTCCCATAACAAAATTTTGATTGCCGGTGATTATTCGTAAAGCTCGATCTCGGCCCCGAAACACCGTTCGCCGTTTTTGTGCCCGGACAAATACCAAACCTTTTCCTGAATCGGACAACCAAAGATTTCCAGTTCGTCTCCCAACTGTGCCTCGTGCTCGTAAAGCAGCACTGCCCGACGGATGGGGTGACGGGAGAGCAAATCCGGCGGGAGAAAGTCGCAGACTATATCGCCATAGACAGCGTTGTTTACATGGCGGTTTGCGTCCAGGTCGGAATAGCGGATGGGGCGAACGCCCAAAGGAGCCGCTTCTTTAGGCGCGGGAATGCGCCGGCGGGCGATGGAACCGTCGAACTCCACCGGATCAAAGGGGTAATCCCACAAAAACACCGAGGGACGAAGCACCTGATGGGTTTCGCAGTCCGCCAAAATCCAGGCGGATTTGCCAAGGACCAGCGGCTCGCCCTCTGCCTCGAAGTGGGTTTCCCGCAGGAAGAAAGCGCCCTTTGGCGGGTGGGGACGGGTGCAGACGGTCACCCTTTGTTCCGGGACTGGGGTTCCCTCGAAGATCACCTCGACCTTGGAGAGCAAAAACACCTGGTGCAATTCCATCATTCTTTCATAGGGGTAGCCCAGCGCGTTCAGGTGCCGGCTGGCGGCGTCCTGCATATGGCGCAAAGCGGCGGAAAGCTTGATCCGCCGGTGCAGATCCGCCTCGGAGGCGGACAGGGTGAAATGATCTTGAAAAAATGCCATGCATTTTTCTCCTTTTTCCGGTTTATCTGTTTTATCGCTGCCCAGAAGCAAGGGACCTGAGCCTGTTTCGGTATAGACGGACGAAATCCGCGCCAAAACCGGCGGAACCCTTTCTTCTTTGTTGAATCTCATTATAAAGATGTTTGGCCTCCCATGGAGCGCCGCGCTTTTTAGGAAGGAGAGACGGCCCCGTTGTCCCGCCGATTTTCTCTTTGCTGCGCCGGCCCTTTTTTATCCGGGACACGGGTCAAAGCGTTTAGAGGATCTCTTCTTCTCCGCATAGCCGTTTAGCCAGCGCGGCCAGATCGTCCTTGTCAAAAAATTCAATCGAAAGCTTCTGGCTTTTTCCCTTGCCGGTAATGGTTACCTGCCGGCCCAGCGTTTGGGTCAGCGCCAGCTCCCATTCGGTATAGTAGCGGTCGGCCTCTTTTTTTGCAGGGGCTTTGCCGCTTTTTGGGGCGGATCGGGCCAGCTTTTCCATCTCCCGCACGCTCAGATGCTTTTTTACCGCCGTCTGCGCTGCCTCGAGAATGGACGCTTCGTTTTCCAAAGCCAGCAGCGCTCGCCCGTGTCCGGCGGAAAGCTTTCCCTCCTCTATCAGCTTGACCACCGGCTGCGGCAGCGCCAGCAATCTCAGACTGTTGGCAATCGCCGGCCGGGACTTGCCGATGACCCGGGCTACCTCCTCCTGGGTCATCTGGTATTCCTCCATCAGCGACTGATACCCCAACGCCTCTTCCATAGGGTTCAGGTCCTGCCTTTGAAGGTTTTCGATCAGAGCCAGCTCCATGGTCTCATGGTCGCTTAGCTCCCGTATGACCACCGGCACCTCGCTGAGTCCCGCCATGCGAGAGGCGCGCCAGCGCCGCTCCCCGGCAACCAGCTGATAGCCGCCGGTGGGCAGGGGACGCACCAGCAGCGGCTGAATGACCCCGTGTTCCCGAATGGAGTCGGCCAGATCCGCCAGAGCACTTTCCTCAAATTCCTTTCTGGGCTGACCCCGATTCGGCTCAATTTCCGAAATTCGAAGGGTCACCGGTCCATTATCGGTGGTGTTGTCTATAAATAACGCTTCCAGGCCTTTGCCTAGACCGCCTTTTCTTGGAGCCATTGTCTTCCGCCTTTCTTTGCAGGATTACCCGCGATTTTTGGACAAAAACTCTTCTGCCAGCTCGCCGTAAGCCACCGAACCCTTGGAGCTCCGGTCAAAATACAGGGCCGGCTGCCCATAGCTGGGCGCCTCGGACAGTCGTATGTTTCGCGGAATAGTGGTTTTGTATACCTTTTGGGGGAAGAACTTTTTCACCTCGGCCACTACCTGCATAGTTAGATTTAACCGGCCGTCATACATGGTCAGCAGCACCCCTTCCAGATCCAGCGTGGCATTGTAAAGGCGCTTTACCTGTCGAATGGTAGCGACCAGCTGACTTAACCCTTCTAACGCATAGTATTCGCATTGAATTGGGACCATCAGTGTGTCGCTGGCGGCCAGCGCATTCAGGGTGATTAACCCCAAGGAGGGGGGACAGTCGATAAAAATAAAGTCATATTGATTTTTCACCGGGGCCAGCGCGTTTTTCAGCCGCATTGCCCGGTCATCCATCTCGACGATTTCAATTTCGGCGCCGGCCAACGCGATGTTGGAAGGAAGAACGTCCACATTCTGAAAACCGCTGGAGAGAATGACCTCTTCCGCCGCTGTTTTGCCGATGAGAAGATCGTAGGAGGATTTGGTCAAGCTCCGTTTATTTACACCGAATCCGCTGGTGGCGTTGCCCTGGGGATCGATGTCCACCAGCAGGACCCGTTTGCCCTTTGCGCCAATGGATGCGGCGAGATTGACGGTGGTGGTCGTTTTTCCAACGCCGCCTTTTTGATTGGCGATCGAAACAATTTTACCCATAAAAATTCTCCTGACAGAAGTTTTTATTTGTGCATGAAGCTATTATAACACCGAAAAAAGGTCCTTTCAACCGAAAAAAGGGATGTTTCACGTGAAACATCCCAAAACAATCGGATTTTCTATAAACGCTGCGAGGGAAAAAGGTCATATAAACGGTCTGGCAGGATGCATAAAAATCGGCAGAGACGCGATTTTTGCGGCTACTTTACGGTGCGGGCCAAAAACAAACAGGGGTTTTCTTCATCCCAAAAGGTGGGGAAAACCTCCAGCGGGAGAAAGCCTTCTCTTTCATAAAAAGCCCGGGTGCCATTGTAGGGCGGGTAGTGGGCGGATGCGTCCAGGGTTTTGACCGTTAAAAAGGTAAACCCCTCCTTTTGGCACCAGTCCAAAACAGCCTCAACCAGCCGGTGCCCCAGCCCCTGGTGATGATATTCTTCCAGAATGCCCATATTATAAATGTCCGCGGTGTGGCGATTGTGGATTTTTACAGCCAAAAAGCCCACCGGCTTTTCGCCGTCAAGCACGGCAAAGAACGGATAGTCTCGGTGAATTTTCGCCTTGCGGTCGATATCCTCCGGCGGTGAAAACCACAGGGGTAGACTGTGCATGATAGATAGGGAATACGCTTCCTTTAAGGAAGGGTCGGTGACAAAGGATAGGTCCAAAGGTGCAATCCCTCTTTCTGCTGTGTATTTGGATTTGAGCGCGGCTCCTGCGGCAATGTCTGACAAAGCAGTATGGCTTTTCCTTAGTATAGCAGAAAGAAAAAGTCCCCGCAACCCCTTGTTGGCTGACCGGCCATTTGGGGAGCAGAGACTTTTCCTTCGGTTTGGGAAAGCTGTGTGATGGCGGGGCAGGGAAAAGCCCCATGATCTATCAAAAGCGGCAAAGGCCGCAATTGACCTTGGTTAAAATGTCAGGGAAGCCGGCAAGCGCGAAACCATCCTTCCGGCCGGATCCCTTTGCCTAAACCCATCAGCGGACCGATAAGGGCGCCGCCGTTTAGGCCAGACGCGCCGCCGGCCGCTGCGGCTCCTTGGGGATGCGCAATGTCAGCTCGATAAATTCTCCCTGATCCTCCTGCGCAGACTGAACCTTTAGTCCGGCGGCGGTCATGGTCTTAACCGCTTTGTCGATGGTGTTCATAAACAGGCGAATATCCTTGCAGATAAACAGCCGGGTGGGCTTTTTCCGCTTTTGTTCGGCCAAAAGCGCTTCTATGTATTGCTCCGATTGGGAGACGGTCATGTTCCGTTTGCAGATCATCTGTGCCGCCGCCAGCTGCGCCGGTTCGTCCGGCAGCCGCAGCAGCGCCCGGCCGTGCCGTTCGCTCAAGGCGTTTTGCCGCATCAGCTGCTGCACCTGTGGGGGGAGCCGAAGCAGCCGCAGCTTGTTGGCAAGGGTGGACTGGGCGATTCCCAGCTTGGCGGCGGCTTCCTCTTGGGTTACCCCCCAGTAGCCGATCAGCCGGCTGATTCCCTCCGCCTGGTCCAGGATGTCCAGATCCTGCCGCTGCAAATTTTCCATCAGCGCCAGTACAGCCGATTCCTTCATCGTACAGTTTTTGACAATGGCGGGAATATGGGTGTGTCCCAACAGCATACAGGCCCGCCAGCGCCGCTCCCCGGCGACCAGCTGATATTTGCCGGAGCCGCTTTCCCGGACGGTCACCGGCTGCAGCAGACCGCTGGCGGCAATGCTCTGGGCCAGCTGCTCCAACGATTCCTCCGAAAATTGGGTGCGGGGCTGTGCCGGGTTCACGGTGATCTGCGCCAAAGGAATGGACCGGACCCGATCCTTTCCGAAATTTGCAAAGGCCATGCTTAAGACCCCTCCTTTCAAAGCTTGTCTTTTGTCTATGACCAACATACCACAAATATTCGCCGGATGCCAGTGAAAAAAATCGCAAAAAAAGCCGGTATCCGACCAATACCAGCTGTTTTCGACATTAGACCAAAGGGACCTTTGCCATCTTTGCGGCGTTCCGAGGGAATTTTGTCGAAGTCTGCGATATTTTTTTGACACAGATTAAGGTCCGCCGGCTTCCCTCGGGGAGAGAATAGGAGATGCTTTGCTCCATCCTTCCGCCCAGTAGCCGGATGGCCTTTTGTGCGTCCTCTGCTTCCTCCTGTACATCGCCGCCCTTTAAAGAGTAAAACAGACCGCCGGGCCGGACATAGGGCAGACAGTATTCCGAAAGCTCCCGCAGATTGGCTACCGCCCGGGCGGTAGCAATGTCAAACTGTTCCCGTAAAGAGGGCTGCCGTCCGCCCTCCTCGGCCCGCAGATGGATCACCCTTGCGGTCAGACCGCACTGGCCAAGAACCTCTTCTAAAAAGGTCAGCCGCTTTTTTAGTGAGTCCAGCAGGGTGATCCGCAGGTCCGGCCGCCAGATCAAAAGGGGGATGGCAGGGAAGCCCGCGCCGGTTCCCACGTCGATCAAAGCGGCGTTTTCCGGGAGCGAAACCAGGGAAAAGGGGAGAATGCTGTCTAAAAAATGCTTGATGAGAATCTCCTCCGGCTCGGTGATGGCGGTCAGGTTCATCCGCTGGTTCCATTGGACCAGCAAACCGGCGTACCGGTCTAGCTGCGCCATCTGCCCAGAGGATAGAGAAATACTTTGGGCGGCGAAAACCGCCTCCATCTGCTTTAGATCAATCATGGATGTCTCCTTTCTTCCGCCGGTGTTCCAGCCAGATTAACAGCACCGAAATATCCGCAGGGGAAACCCCCGAAATGCGGGACGCCTGACCAACGCTGCGGGGCCGGATCTTACCGAGCTTTTCCGCCGCCTCCAGCCGAAGACCGGTGATTTTGCTATAGTCTGTATCCTCCGAAAGCAGCTGGCTTTCCAGCCGCCGCATCTCCCGCACCTGCTGCTCCTGCTTTTTGATGTAGCCTTCGTATTTTAAAAGGATCTCCGCTTCCTCGGTCACGGCTGCGGGCAGCTCTGGACGGTCCGGGTCAAAGGGGGCCAGATCTTCGTAGGTGATCTGGGGGCGGCGAAGCAGCTCCCCCAATCGAAAGCCGGTGGAGATGGGAGATGTTTCACGTGAAACAAGCAGGTCGTTTAGCGCCGGGGAAGGCGGGATCGTGGTGGCCTCCAGCCTTTCGGTCTCCTGATGAATTAGCTGCCATTTGGCCAGAAATTTCTGATACCGCTCCTTGCCGATCAAGCCTAGCTCATACCCCAGCGGCGTCAGCCGGGCGTCGGCGTTATCCTGGCGCAGCAATAGCCGGTATTCGGAGCGGGAGGTCATCATCCGGTAAGGGTCCGAACAGCCCTTGGTGACCAAATCATCGATCAAAGTCCCGATGTAGGAACCGGAGCGCTCCAGCACCACCGGCTCCTTGCCCTGACAGGCCCTGGCGGCGTTGATCCCCGCAAGTAGACCTTGGGCCGCCGCTTCCTCGTAGCCGGAGGTGCCGTTAAACTGCCCGGCGCCGTATAAACCGGCCACCGCCTTGCATTCCAAGGTCGGCTTTAGGGCGAGAGGGTCGACCGAATCGTACTCAATCGCGTAGGCGTTGCGCATGATTTTTACATGGGCAAAGCCTCGGATGGTCCGGTAAAAGGCCAGCTGCACATCCTCCGGCAGGGAAGAGCTCATCCCCTGTAAATACATTTCCTCGGTGTCCAGCCCCATTGGCTCCACAAAAATCTGGTGGCGGGGCTTGTCCGCAAAACGGACCACCTTGTCCTCAATGCTGGGGCAGTACCGGGGACCGATCCCCTCGATTTTGCCGCCGTATAAAGGAGAGCGGTGGATGTTTTGGCGGATAACCTCATGGGTTTCGGCGTTGGTGTAGGCGATGTGGCAGATGGTCCGGTTGGTAAGCGGCCCCTCGGTCTCAAAGGAAAAAGGGGTCACCGGATCGTCCCCGGCCTGTGGCTCCAGCAGGGAAAAATCAATGCTTCCCCGGTGGACCCGCGCCGGGGTGCCGGTTTTAAAGCGGCGCAGGGGAAGTCCCAGCGATTCCAGCGATTGGCTCAGCCGGTTGGCGGGATGCAGTCCGTCCGGTCCGCTTTCGTAGGAATAATCCCCCACAAAAATTTTCCCTCGCAGAAAGGTGCCGGTGCAGAGAATCGCCGCCTTGACCTGGTGAACAGCCCCCAGGTGGGTGACCACCGACCGAATCTTTCCGTCCTCCGCCCGGATCTCGATAATCTCCGCCTGCTTGAGATCGAGATTTTCCTGCTGCTCCACCACCCTTTTCATGTATTGGTGGTATTTTTGCCGGTCCGCCTGCACCCGCAGAGAGTGAACCGCCGGTCCCTTGCCCCGATTGAGCATCCGGCTTTGGATAAAGGTGGCGTCCGCCGCCTTGCCCATCTGCCCGCCCAGCGCGTCAATCTCCCGCACCAAATGTCCCTTGGCGGTGCCGCCGATAGAAGGGTTACAGGGCATGTTGGCAAGAGCGTCCAGCGAGATGGTAAACAATACGGTCGAAACACCCAGCCGTGCGGCGGCTAACGCCGCTTCCACCCCGGCATGTCCGGCGCCGATTACCGCAAGATCATAGCTTTGGGCCTCGTAATATTCCAAGGAGAATCCCTCCAAAAATTTTTTATTTTCCAACGCAAAACTGGGCGAAAACCGCATCTACTACCGCTTCAGAGGCTTTTTTTCCGGTCAGCTCCAATAGTGGATCAATGGCCGCGTCCAGGCAGACGGTGACCGCGTCCAGCGTGACCCCCGCTTCTGCCGCGCGGATCGCTTCTTCTAAAGCCGCCGCCGCCGCTTGCAGGCATTTTCGCTGCCGTTCGTTGGCCAAAAGCGGCGCCGCCGGGTCTATTTGGGATAGGTGAAGCAGCGCCGCGATGCTCTGGGTCAGCTCTTCAGCTCCCTCGCCGGTTTTGGCGGAAATCTCCACCGTCCGGTCCACCAATCCCGCAAGACGCTCCTCATCCAACCGCGGCGGCAGGTCGGATTTGTTGAGCACCGCGATGGCCGGCCGGCCCTTTAATTGGGCGAGCAGGGTAAGGTCCTCGCCGGACAAAGGCTGGGAGCGATCCAGTACCGCCAGCACCAGCTGAGCGGATTCCAGCCGGCTGCGGGCCAGCTCCACCCCGGCTCGTTCCACCGGGTCCTCGGTGTGCCGGATGCCGGCGGTATCCGCCAGGCGCAGAAGAATTTCCCCCGCCAGAACCGTCTCCTCCACCACATCCCGGGTGGTGCCGGGAATGGCGGTGACGATGCTTTTCTGCGTCCCCGCCAGCAGGTTCATCAGGGTGGATTTTCCCACATTGGGCCGGCCGACAATCGCGGTTTCCACCCCCTGGTGCAGAATGCGTCCCGCGTCGTAGTGATCCAAAAGGTCCCGACAGTCCCCAAGGCTTTGGCGCAGCGCGGCGCATAGCGGACCGGGCTCTACCGATTCCATGTCCTCGTCCGGATAGTCGTTCCAGGCGGCCAGATGGGCAGCAAGATCCACCAAAGCATCCGCAATGCTGTCAATTTTACGGGAGAGTACCCCGTCCCGCCCGGCCAGCGCCGCCCGGGCCGCCTGCTTGCCGGAAGCGCCGATTAGGTCCATCACCGATTCCGCCTGCGCAAGAGAGAGCTTTCCTCCCAGATAGGCCCGGCGGGTGAATTCTCCGGGAGCCGCCAGCTGCGCCCCGTGGTCCAGCGCCGCCCGCAGCGCCCTTTGGACAAGGTAAAGCCCTCCGTGGCAGGAAAGCTCCACCACATCCTCGCCGGTGTAGCTGTGAGGCGCGCGAAAAACGGTGGCTACCGCCTCGTCAAAGTCCGATTCCTCGTCGTGCAGCCGCCCGTAAAGGGCAGAGTATCCAGCCAGGTCGGCCAGCTGTCGATTTTTGGCCGGCGAAAAAATTTTTTCCGCAACAGCGACCGCCTCCGGCCCGGAAATGCGAATTACGCCGATTCCGCCTGCGCCAAGCGGGGTGGAGATGGCGGCGATGGTAGATGTCATGGTATCGCTCCTTTTATTTGTACCGCAGGTGTGCGGAAAAATGTTCCTTCGAAAGGGGGTCGCAGCATGGCCGGGACGGCAGGTCCCTTTCTATTTTAACACAGAAGGCGGACAAATGCCCGAACCCATGCTTCGAGGTTCATTATAACAGGCTTTTGCGGCGCCCGCAACGTCTTCGGATCGGGAAAAAACGGATAGCCGAAGGTTGTTTTGCATAGGGGAATGCTTTTTGGCGTGATCCCGGCAAATACAAAAAATGCCGGCGGATTTTTCCGCCGGCAATCGCTTTATTTTAACCCATATTCTACACCGTTTATGGAGATAGCGGTCACACTGTCAATGTCAATCACCTTTTTTCGACCCTGCTCATCTAAATAAAACAAGCTGCAACTGCATTGATACAGCGGCCCGCCGTCGTTGCTTTTTGATTCGCTGTTAATCTTTATAGGAATTTTCGTCCCGTCCACCATGATCAAAAGCATTTGGTTCCCTTGACGGCCGTCTATCGAATAGGCCATTGGATGGCCAAAGCAAGCCCTTTCATACTCGTTTAAAGGGTAGGAAAACTGAATCTTTCCGCCTAACGAGCCGATTTTTATCTGCACAGAATCTGCGGGATTTTCTTGAACGGTATAGGTGCTCTCATCCTTAATATAGCTGCCGTATTCCTTTTGAATAAGTGCATATACATCTTGATAGTAGGGAAAGCCTTTATCGGGCTCGAAACTGTCCTTGGTTTTTAACGCTTCTGGGGAAGATTTGTATTGGAAGGAAAATTCCCACTCCAGCGCAAGAGCGATAACACCGCCGTCATCGATTTTTGTAGGGACAGGCGGATTGCCGCCGTCAATTTCATCCACCTTCACATACCCCGAAAAGTCTTTCTGGTGGAGATAGTCAATCCCATTTGCATCTTTGAAATCCTTGTAGGCCTTTTTAGGATAAAAATTTTCCCCGCGGACTGTAATTGTTTTGCCATCCATTTTACGTTCACTGCCAAATTCCATATATAGCTCAATGTTGCCCGCGTCATTGATATAAAAGTCTATGCCGCTGCTACCACCCAAAAGCTGATTTGCGTTGTCTTCCTGCCACAGATACAGCAAATGGATTTCGTCGGTCGGATTGGCGAGATGTTTGATGGTCGGCTCGCCATCCTTACGAGAAATCTCCACAACCGCAATCATCTCCCTTTCTGTACCCGTTACCCCCTTGACGTCGATTTTATAGTCGCTGTCCGAAACCTTATACTTGAAATGACTCACCGTACCGATTAGGGAATTGGCAAGCTCACTGTCTTTGACAGCGATATAGTTTCCGAAAATCGTATCAAAATCAATAAGCCCCGTCACTGCCGCCGCGATGACAGCGCATATCAAAACGGTGCAAATCGCCGTCGCTATGACGAAAATATGCCTGCTTAAAAAAGAAGGAGCCGGTTTGCTTTTGGAATGGACCGCTATGCTTTCCGCTGCCAGTACCCTTTGTACAAGCTCCTTTGAAGGCTTGACATTCTCAAAGGCTTTTTTGATTTTATTGTCATACATTATCCAGTACCTCCAATTCTTTTTTCAGTTTTTCCCTTGCGCGCTTTAGCTGTGTACGGACGGTCGCCTCATTCCTTTTTAAAACCGCCGCAATTTCAGCGCAGGACATCTCTTCGTAATAATACATCTCCACGACGGTACGGTATTTTTCGGGCAGGGCTTTTACTGTGGCGATGACCGTCCAGGCCGTTTCGTCCTCCTCCAGGATTTTTCTGCCCTCCACATTTTCGTTAAGTGCTGTCCTTTTTCGGAACCATACCGAGCGGCGCAGCTGCCTACAGCAATTAAGCGTTACCCGTATAAGCCAGAATTTTACATGCTTATCACTGGAAAAATCGCCATCCCATTTGTATAATTTCAGAAATACATCCTGGAACACGTCCTCTGCATCCTGCTGGCACGGGCACTGGGCAAAAGCAATGCGGTACACCATGTCCTTATATAGCAGAACGGTTTCTTCATAATCGGGCTTCATGTTTCGGCCCCTTTCTTTGTAATGTTTGCAAACATTCTATCTGTAATATACATTTGTCGGCCGAAATGTTTCAAATAGGATAAGCTGAGTACGGGTCAAAAATGACCGGGGGCGATTTCCACAGCGGAGCCGCCCTGTACGGAAAAAATCAACCCTTTGTGGGGAAGATTGTTAAATTTTACTGGAAAAAAGAAAGGTGTTGCGCAAATGGCCGGGTTATGCTATTGTTCCATTGAAAGCATGAAAAGGCAGGGAGGCGACGGGAGTGAACCTACAACATATCAAATACGCGGTGGAGGTGCAAAAAACCGGCTCGATTACCCAGGCTGCGGAGAATCTGTACATGGGTCAGCCCAATTTGAGCAAAGCCATTCGGGAACTGGAAAAAAGCTTGGGGATCGTTATTTTCAAGCGAACTTCAAAAGGGGTGCTGCCCACCGCCCAGGGCGAGGAATTTCTACGCTATGCCAAAAGTATACTCGACCAGGTACAGCGGATCGAGGATCTGTATCATTCCTCTGGTGAAAGGACGCGCTTTTCTGTCTCTGTTCCCCGGTCCGCCTATATCACCGAGGCTTTTGGCCGGTTTCTGTCCCAGCTGGACCAGGACAGACAGGTGGATCTGTGTTTTAAAGAGACCAATACCGATGAAACGATCCGCGATGTAGAAAAAAGGGAAAGCGGAATCGGAATCATCCGCTGCCAGGCGATTCACGAGACCTATTTTCAAAATCTTTTGGCGGATAAAGACCTTGAAATGCGGCCGCTGTGGGAATTTACCTATCAGGTGCTGTTTTCCCAAAGCCATCCGCTGGTAAATGCGCCGTTCTTTACGCCGGAGGATCTGCGCCAGTATGTGGAAATTCTCCATGGGGACATAACGGTTCCCAGCCTTTCTGTTATGGGAAACAGCCAGCAGGAGGATTACCACGCCAAAAAGAAAATCCAAATCTATGAGCGGGGGAGCCTGTTTGACCTGCTGTGCCAGCTGCCGGATAGCTTTGCCTGGTCAGCGCCTATCCCGCGGACTGTGTTGGACCGGTACGGCTTGGCGCAGCGCAGCTGCGATGTGATTGATCTGCGGGTAAAGGATGGGTTGATCTGCCCCAAGGGATATTGTCTGTCTCCGTGGGAGAAAGCCTTTGTCCAGCAGCTTGAACGGGTTCAGGAGGAAATCCGCCGGAAGGATGGTCCGCCGTACCCAGCTGGACAAGCATTTTGACAGGGGGCCGATGATTATTCCCGTCCTGTTAGACGGTGCCTATGCCGGGATACAGGCCGGGAATGACATGTCTTAAAAGGTATGGTTACCATGTGAAAAATAGCATGATAGCCATATGAAATATACATTACACAAGAGAAACAGTCTTTGTTAAAATAATAACGAAGAAAAGGAGAGCTCCCAAGAGAGGGAGGGGGAAGCCCCTTTTCGGCGGGCTTGGCAGGTGTTTTTGATCGAAAAAAGGCTTGCAGAGCAACTGTTCGCATCGGCAAAGGGCAAAGCTGTGCTTTGTCTTTTGCACCCAAAATCAAAGGAGGAAAGCCGTTATGCAGAAAAAAGAAGAAAAAGTGGAGCAGAAAAAGGAGACCACCGTGTCTATGGACACCTTTGAAATGGTGGACCGATTGGTGGAAAATGCTCAGCAGGCGCTGCGGGAATACATGGAATTGGACCAGGAACAGGTGGACAAAATTGTCCATGCTATGACGCTGGCAGGATTGGATAAGCATATGGTGCTGGCGAAAATGGCCTATGAGGAAACCGGCCGCGGCATCATGGAAGATAAGGTGATCAAGAATATTTTCTCCACCGAATATATCTGGCACAGCATTAAAAAGCAGAAGACGGTTGGCGTAATAGATGAAAATGAGATGGAGGGCTATGTGGAGGTTGCAGAACCGGTTGGCGTTGTCGCCGGCGTTACCCCGGTGACCAATCCCACCTCCACCACCATGTTTAAATCACTGATCTGCGCCAAAACCCGTAACCCGATTATTTTTGGCTTTCACCCCTCCGCCCAGAAATGCTCTGCCGAGGCGGCTCGTATCCTGCGGGATGCAGCGGTAAAGGCCGGCGCGCCGGAGCACTGCATTCAGTGGATCGAAACCCCGTCGCTGGAGGCAACCTCCGCCCTGATGAACCACCGGGGTGTGTCGCTGATTCTGGCAACCGGCGGCTCCGGCATGGTCAAATCCGCCTATAGCGCGGGCAAACCGGCGCTGGGCGTCGGCCCTGGCAACGTGCCTTGCTACATTAACAAAAATGTCGATCTGGCCCGGGCCTGCACCGATTTGATCATCTCCAAAACCTTTGATAACGGTATGATCTGCGCCTCTGAGCAGGCGGTCATCGTGGATAAGGAAATCCATGAGCGCTTTGAGAAGATCATGAAGGAGAATAACTGCTATTTCCTGAATAAAAAGGAAACCGAGCTGGTGACCAAATATGTGATCAATCTGGATAAAATGGCGGTCAATCCGGCGATTGTCGGCCACCCGGCAGAGGAGATCGCCAAAAATGCCGGGGTGCAGGTACCGGCAGGAACCAAGATCCTGCTCGCCCGGCTGCCGGAGCCCTCTCGGGAGTATCCGCTGAGCCTGGAAAAGCTTTCCCCGGTTTTGGCGTACTTTGTCTGCGAGGATGAGAAACAGGGCTTCCAGTACGCAAAAGCCATGCTGGAATTAGGCGGCCTTGGCCACTCGGCGGTTATCCACAGCGACGATAACGACCTGTGCGTTCGGTATGGCGAGGAGATGAAGGTTGGCCGCGTCATCGCCAATTCTCCGTCCTCCCAAGGCGCCATTGGGGATATTTACAACACCAATACCCCGTCCTTAACGCTGGGCTGCGGTTCCTTTGGGCGCAACTCCACCACCTCGAATGTGTCCTCGGTTAACCTGATCAACAAAAAGCGTATCGCCCAGAGGAGAGTTAATATGCAGTGGTTTAAAATTCCGCCGAAGATTTATTTTGAAAAAGAGTCGGTTCAGTATTTGCAGGTTATGCCCAATATCTCCCGCGCCTTTATCGTGTCCGACCCCATGATGGTCAAGCTGGGCTATGTGGATAAGGTTTTGTACTATCTGAGAAAGCGGACCGATTACTGCCATTGCGAAATCTTTTCCGAGGTGGAGCCGGACCCGTCGGTGGAGACGATTCAAAACGGCGTGCGCGCGATGAACGCTTTCCAGCCGGACGTGATCATCGCCCTGGGCGGCGGCTCGGCTATCGACGCGGCCAAAGGTATGTGGCTGTTCTATGAAAATCCCGAAACCAGCTTTGACGGACTGCGCCTAAAGTTTTTGGATATCCGCAAAAGAGCGTTCCACTTCCCGAATCTGGGCAAAAAGACCCAGATGGTCGCAATTCCAACCACCTCCGGCACCGGCAGCGAGGTGACCTCCTTCTCGGTTATCACCGACAAAAAGAACGGCAATATCAAATACCCCTTGGCCGACTATGAGCTGACCCCGGACGTGGCGATTATCGACCCGCAGTTTGTCTACACCATGCCCCAGTCCATCACCGCAGATACTGGCATGGACGTTCTGACCCACGCGATTGAGGCGTATGTCTCGGTCATGGCCACCGATTATACCGACGGTCTTGCTATCAAGGCTATCGAGCTGATCTTCGACTATCTGCCCCGCAGCTGGCGCAACGCCGGGGATACCGAGGCCAGAGAAAAGGTCCACAACGCGTCCTGTATCGCCGGTATGGCCTTCTCCAACGCGTTCTTGGGAATCAACCATTCCTTGGCCCATAAGCTGGGCGGCGAATTCCATATTCCCCATGGCCGGGCCAACGCGGTGCTGCTGCCCTATGTCATCGCCTACAACGCCCAAAAGCCCACAAAGTTTACAATTTTCCCGAAATATGATAAATTTGTAGCAGATAAACGCTATGCGCAGATCGCCCGGTATCTGGGCCTGGAAGGAAAGACCCAGGAAGAGCAGATCGCCAGCCTGATCGGAGCTATCCGGAACCTGATGAAGGAGTTAAACGTTCCCATGAGCATTCGGGAATGCGGCGTGGACGAGGAAACCTTTATGAAGGCGCTGCCGGGTCTTGCGGAGCGGGCCTTTGAGGATCAGTGTACAACGGCGAACCCCCGTTACCCGCTGGTCAGCGAGCTGGCGGAGATCTACCGCAAAGCGTACTATGGAGAATAAGGAGAAAAAACATGAACATCTATGTCTGTGTAGGCAGCTCCTGCCACCTGAAAGGATCATATCAGATTATCGAGCTGATGAAAAAAGCGTTGGAGGAAAATGGCCTGACCGATCAGGTGCAGTTAAGCGCCGCTTTCTGCCTGGGAAAATGTACCCATGGGGTGAGCATTAAGGTAGATGACGAGATCATCACCGGCGTTTCGCCGGAAACCTTCCCGGAGGTTTTCCAAAAATATGTACTGACGCCGGTAAAGGGGTAGAGCGGCTATGACCAGATACTTAAAGCTTAAAAAATCCAACTGCAAAAACTGTTATAAATGTATCCGGCATTGCCCGGTCAAATCCATCAAGTTTTCCAACCATCAGGCGAATATCGTGGAAAGCGAGTGTATTCTGTGCGGGCAGTGTTTTGTCAACTGCCCCCAAAATGCCAAGGAAATCCGAAATGATACCCAAGTGGCCAAGGAGCTGATCGCTTCCGGCGCGCCGGTGTATGTGAGTTTGGCCCCTTCCTTTGTGGCCAATTACCCCGGCGTGGGGATCGGTTCAATGGAAAAGGCACTGCAAAAGCTGGGCTTTGCCGCAGCGGAGGAAACTGCCATCGGCGCGACGGTGGTCAAGCGGGAGTATGAACGGTTGGTGCGGGAGGAAAAGCAGGATGTGATCATCTCCTCCTGCTGCCATTCGGTCAACCTGCTCATACAAAAATATTTCCCCGAGGCGCTGCCTTTTCTGGCAAAGGTCGAATCGCCGATGCTGGCCCATTGCCGCTTGATCAAACAGCAGCACCCAGAGGCGAAAACCGTCTTCATCGGGCCGTGCATCTCCAAAAAAGCGGAGGCCGAAACCTATGAGGGCTTGGTAGACTGTGTCCTAACCTTCGAGGAGCTGTCCCAGTGGATGGCGGAAGAGAAGATCGTCCCGGAGAAAAAGCAGGAGCGGGAAGAGAACAGCCGCGCCAGGCTGTTCCCCACCTCCGGCGGCATTCTGCGGACGATGGATTGGCAGGAGGAGGGCTACAGCCGCCTGACCATCGACGGCACGGAGAACTGTATCCATGCCCTAAAGGAAATTACCAGCGGACAGCTTTCCCACTGCTTTATTGAGATGAGCGCCTGTGCGGGCAGCTGTATTGGCGGCCCGGTGATGGAAAAGGCCCACCGCTCGGTGATCGGCGACTTTTTGGAGGTGGACCGGTACGCGGGCAAAAAGGATTTTGCGGTAGAGCAGCCGGAAGAATCCTTGCAAAAGGATATTCCCTATCTGGGGCTCAACCGGCAGATGCCCGGCAGCCGGGCCATCGAAGAAATTCTGCGCAGGATGGGCAAAACCTCCCCGGCGGATGAGCTTAACTGCGGCAGCTGCGGCTATAATACCTGCCGGGAAAAGGCGGTGGCGGTCTACCAGGGCAAGGCGGACCTGACCATGTGCCTGCCCTATTTAAAAGAGAAGGCCGAAACCTTCTCCGATACGATTATCCGCAATTCACCCAACGGAATCATCGCCCTCAACGAATCGCTGGAGGTACAGCAGATCAACGGCGCCGCCTGTGGGATTCTGCGGCTGTCCAGCCCGGCGGATATTTTGGGCGACCAGGTGGTGCGGGTGCTGGATCCCCAGATCTTCTTCGAGGTGGTCCAAACCGGACACGATGTGGAAAACAAGCGGATGTTTTTGTCCGAATACGAAAAATATGTGGAAATGAGCGTGGTCTACGACAAAAGCTACCGGATTTTGCTGGTGCTGATGCGGGATATTACCGAAGAGGAAAACCAGCGGGTGCAAAAGGAAAATG
>CAJUMG010000003.1:0-19236 GCA_910587335.1 uncultured Oscillospiraceae bacterium | reverse complement strand
ATCGTACAGGAAATCGCCTCCCTGCTGGGTGAGACAACCGCCGAGACCAAGATTGCGCTGACCAACCTAAAGGAGTACCTAAACGATGAATAATCTTTGTGTAGACCTGGGCTGGCGCAGCGTCAATAAGCATGGCGAGCAGCTGTGCGGCGACCGGGTGCAGATCGTCGAGCCATCCGCCGAATCGGTGGTCATGGTCCTGGCCGACGGATTGGGCAGCGGGGTAAAGGCCAATATCCTTTCGACCCTCACCTCCAAGATCATCTCTACCATGGTGGCTAACAACATGACACTGGAAAACTGCGTCCAGACCATTGCGGATACTCTCCCGGTGTGCGAGGTGCGCCAGGTGGCCTATTCCACCTTTACCATCATCCGCATAGAGAATAACGAATACGCGGAGCTGATCCAGTACGATAATCCGCTGGTCATCCTCTTGCGGGACGGCAAAAACTTTGACTACGAAAAAACCGCGACGGAAATTGGCGGAAAAACCATTTATAAATCCAAAATCCAGCTACAGGAAAACGACACCTTTATCACCACCAGCGACGGCGCCATCCATGCGGGAATTGGCATGTCCCTAAACTTTGGCTGGCAGCGGGAGGATATCATCGAGTTTATGGAGATGATGTACGATAAGGAGTTTACCGCCAAAACCTTGGCGACGATCCTGTTGGACGAGTGCAATAAACTCTACGGCTACCAGCCCGGGGATGACACCACCGTAAGTGTGATGAAGGTGCGCCAGCGCCGGCAGGTCAACCTGATGATCGGCCCGCCTAGCGACCCGGCGGACGATGAGAAAATGCTGGGGTTGTTTTTCTCCAAGGAGGGAAAGCATATCGTCTGTGGTGGGACCAGCTCAGCCGTGGTCGCCCGGTTTTTACATAAAATCGTCCAGCCGAACCTGGGGTATCTGGACCCGGAAATTCCCCCCACCGCGACAATTGAAGGGGTGGACCTGGTCACCGAAGGGGTCATCACCATCAACCGGGTGCTGTCCTATGCCAAAAGCTATTTAGAGGACAACGAGGAATATTCTAAGTGGAGCTATAAGCAGGACGGCGCTTCCCAGATTTCCCGGCTTTTGTTCGAGGAGGCCACCGACATCAACTTCTATGTGGGCCGGGCGGTAAACCCCGCCCACCAGAACCCGGACCTGCCGATCAATTTCAGCATTAAAATGCGCCTGGTCGATGAGCTGTGTCAGTCGTTAAAAGAGATGGGAAAACGAATCAAGGTAAGCTATTTTTAGGGGGATCCTATGAGAAAATTTGATACCAAGGTACAGTACTTAAAGTATAAGGTCCTAAGGGAGGTGGCGCGCCACGCCTTTGAGGACCGGCTGATGGATGCCTATATTGATATCCCCTATACCATCGTTCCTGGCAACGAACCCACCATGCGCTGCTGTGTGTATAAGGAGCGGGCGATTGTCAACGAACGTATCCACATGGCCATGGGCGGCTATAAGGAAAATCCCAATGTAATCGAGGTCATCGACATCGCCTGCGACGAATGTCCTATGGGCGGCTATGAGGTGACCGAATCCTGCCGCGGCTGCCTTGCCCACCGGTGCGAGGATGTCTGCCCCAAAGGCGCGATCAGCTTTGACGAGCACCAGAAGGCCCATATTGACAAGGAAAAATGCGTCAACTGCGGCCGATGCGCCAAGGTGTGTCCCTACAGCGCGATTATGAATAAGCGCCGCCCTTGTGAAAACGCCTGCAAGGTGGACGCGATTTCCTCTAACGCCGAGTCAAAGGCCGCACGGATCGACAACAGCAAATGCATCTCCTGCGGGGCTTGCGAGTATATGTGCCCTTGGGGAGCAATCGCGGATAAATCCTTTATTGTCGATGTGGTAAAGCTGCTAAAGCAGAGTGAAAACAACCAAAAATATAAGGTTTATGCGGTGGTCGCTCCCTCGATTTCCAGCCAGTTTTCCTATGCCAAGCTGGGCCAGGTGATTGCCGCCATTAAGAAGCTGGGCTTTCACAGTGTGGTAGAGGTCGCCCTGGGCGCGGATATGGTCGCCTATGCGGAGGCGGCGGAGCTGGCGGAAAAGGGCTTTTTGACCAGCTCCTGCTGTCCGGCCTTTGTGGATTACATCCATAAAAAATTCCCCCAGATGACCGAGCATATTTCTCATAATCTCTCTCCTATGGGGGCCATCGGCCAGTATATCAAGGGCATCGACCCGACGGCGAAAATCGTCTTTATCGGCCCTTGTACCGCCAAAAAGATGGAGATTCAAAAGGAGAGCGTCGCCCCGTATATCGACAGTGTGCTGACCTTCGAGGAGCTTCAGGCCCTTTTCGACAGCCGGGATATGGAGATTTCTCAGCTGGAAGAGGACGTGTTGGACAATGCCTCCTATTACGGTCGGATTTTTGCCCGGTCCGGCGGCTTGTCCGACGCGGTGGCCCAGGCGCTCAAGGAGCAGAACCTGCATTTCGAGGTGAAGCCGGTTGCCTGCGATGGCATCGAAGCGTGCCGAATGGCGCTTTTAAAGGCTTCGAAAAATGTCCTGCCCGGCAATTTTATCGAGGGGATGGCCTGTACCGGCGGCTGTATCGGCGGCGCGGGCTGCCTGACCCACGGGGAGAAAAACAAGGCCGAGGTGGATAAGTATGGGCGGGAAGCCTATGAAAAGACTATCAGCGACGCCATTGGCCTGCTAAAATAGCAAACCAGCGGATAAAAAGAAAATCCCAGCGGTTTTTGCCGCGGAAGAAGAGAGGCTTCACATTTTTTGTGAAGCCTCTCTTTGCAGCTTTTGCCGGATGCTCAGGATCGGTTCAGCCGCGATTGGTGCGAAAAATGCTCCTGCACATAAAGGGAAAACAGGAAATCGTCAAAAAAGGGAGGGCCAATCGGGCAAAGCCGGCGCATCTATTGAGAAGAGATTCCCAGCTTCTCCAATATTTTTCCGATTTTCTGCCAGGCTAAAACCGACTCCTGCAAATAGGCGTTCCCTTTGTCGGTGATCTTGTAGTATTTCCGCTTTGGCCCATGGGAAATTTCGCTGTAATATAGCTCGGTCAGTCCCTCTTTGTTAAGCCGCCGCAAAATGGCGTAAAGGGTGCTTTCCTCCGAATCGGCAAAGAATTTCTGCAAAATTTTTATGATGTCGTAGCCATACCGGTCCTGCTCTTTTAACAGCTGCAAAATGCAGATGTTTAAAATGCCGCGTTTCAATTGAGAATCCATTTGTCCTTACTCCTTTGCCCAGATGAAAGAAAGAATTATACCCAGCAGGAGGATTTCCCCGTAAATACCCGCGCTGCCCCAGATAAGCTTTGCAATCTCCAACGGGTCTTGGTAAAGCATCTGCAATTGATTGAGAAGAAAAAGCAGTATGGTCAAAAGCCCGGACAGGTGAAGCAGCACCAAAAATCCCCACCGCCGGTTCTGCGGTACAGCTTTTATGGCAAAATAGAGCATACTCCCCAGAACCATCAATAGACCGGCCCTGGCAAATAAAGCGCAGATCTCCCCGGCGTTTGGAGCGGTCAGCTTGGGCAGAAGAAAACCCTCCAGCAATAAAATCAGCAGCGCTAAGCCGCCCACCGGCAGATGGATTTTGTAGGAATAAGCTTTGTAAGAACCCGGCTTTTTGAGCAAAAGCATCCCCAGAAAAGCATAGAACAGATTAAGACCCATGGCGAAATAGGCGTAATTTAACCCATTTTTGCCGCAGAATCTCCCAAAAAACAGTACCGCCGCCAGATAAAGAACCGTCAGCAAAAAAATTTGTATGGCGGAACTGTGGGAAAAAAGCGCTGGCCAGGCCGGATGAACTGATTCGAGTAGCAGCTTGCCAACGATCTTTTTCGGCTCCTTTAAAGCGGCGCAGATTTCTTCCTCGCTCAGTCCGTGCTGGACTTCACTTTGGAACCATTCCTCGTAGTCGGCCAAAATGCTGGCGCTCTCTCCATCGCTGAAACAAAAGGATGTATAGAACCGAAGCTTTTCCATAAAAGCTTTTTTTGAATGGATTTTGGACATGATCGTTCCTCCCAACTACTGTTTGATAATCACTAGTTGAGCTTACTATACAAAGGAATAAGCGATTTGTCAAGTCTTTGACCAAATTTTGGGAAGTACCGGCGGATCGGAGCCGGTTCGTCCATGGGGGCCACGCCGTTCCCAAAGGAAAAAGGGAAGCTCTTTTGGCTATTTTAACAGGAGAGAAAGCATCTTTTCCGGCGCGTTAAGAAACTGCCGGGTCAGCTGAAAATGCTCGGTCTGCCAGTAGGGCAGCGACTGAATGCCCCCTTCCGACAACTGAAAAACCTCCGCGCCGGGAAAGGCCATTAAAATCGGCGAATGGGTTGCAATGATTAGCTGGGAATCCTCTTTTACCAGCTGCTGGAACTGGCAGATGAGCGCCATAAGCCCCGTAGGAGAAAGGGCTGCCTCCGGCTCGTCTAGGATGTAAAGGCCATGTCCACCAAAGCGGTTTTGGACCAGCGACAAAAAGCTTTCCCCATGGGACTGACGGTGCAGGGAAACGCCGCCGTAATGGTCGATCAGCCGCCCGCCGAAGGAAGCCTCCCGGTCCATTCGGTCAATGTCCGAGGCCAAATTGTAAAAGCTTTCGGCCCGCAGGAAAAATCCGTCCCGGTGGCGGATCGGCCCTTTCACAACGGTCAGATATTGGTGCAGGTCAGAATGGGAATCGGTGGTGGAAAAAGAAAAATTTACCGTCCCGCCCTCTGGGTTAAAGCCCATGGATATGGCCAGCGCTTCAATCAGAGTGGACTTGCCAACCCCGTTTTCCCCGACAAAAAAGCTCACCGGCCGGGTAAAGGAGATACCGTTCGTCTTTAGATGACGGACCACCGGCAGCGCCGCCAGACCGCTTTCTCGGGGAACCTCCTTGGAAATTTTGATTTCCCGCACATAGAAAGACGAAATGTCCATGAAAAGACCTCCTTTTTATTCATGCCCTTATTATAACACAGCACCAGCCCCTCGGATAAAAGGGGAAGAACAAAAAAGATGCAAAGCCGCCGGAAAACGAAGCTTTCGCCGCAGAAACCGCCTGGCCGGCGCATAATCCTGCCGCCCTGTTGCATATGATGTGGCAAGACGGGTTCCCGCGCTTTGGGAGCCGCATCTGCAGGGAGGGATTGGATTTGAAAGGATTGCCTGAAGAACGGGCGGTTTCGTTGGGGTTGTATATGATAGAGAACAACGCCACCGTACGCAGCGCTGCAAAAGCATTCAGCATCAGCAAAAGCACGGTGCATAAAGATGTATCGGAAAGACTAAAGAAAATAAACCCCACACTATACCGGCAGGTTAAGGAACTGATGGATACCAATAAGCAGGAGCGGCATATCCGCGGCGGTATGGCCACTAAAAAGAAGTATGCCCGTGAAAAAAGAGGATAAATGGTATAGCGGTCAGATGTGCAAAAGATCAAAGCGGCTTTTCTTTGCATCCTATGCCGTATAAAATGCCTGAGCAGGAAACAGATTATGCATCAGGAAAAATAGCCGCCAAAGCGGCTATTTTTCTGCGTATAGAAAACCGAGAAAGCCTTCTTCCATAAGCGCACAGAACCTCTACCGGTATTCCTTGTTCAAAGAAAATCCCCGGCCCCGCACCTCTTTTACCGCGCCGATGATCATAAACGCCGCCGGATCCATTTCATTTACCAGCCGGGTTAAACGGGGCAGCTCCCGGCCGGATACCACCGATAAAATCATCGGCAGTTCGGTCCGGCAGTAGCCGGTTTGGACATGAATCAGGGTGGAGCCCCGGTCCAGCTGCCGGATGATCTGTTCGTTGATCTGCTCATATTTTTCACTGACAATTTTCACCTGCGTCCGGGATTGTCCCATCAGCAGCACCTTATCTAATACCAGCGTGTAGATGCATACCAATAAAATGCCGTACAAGACCTCTTCCTTGTCGGAAAACAAAACCTGCAAAAGCAAAATGGTAAAGTCAAAGGCGTACATGGTCACCGAAATCGAAAGCCCCAGCTTTTTGTTAAAGACCAGCGGCGGAATGTCCATACCGCCGGTGGAAGCGCCTGCCCGAATGACAATTCCAATCGAAAAGCCGATCATCACCCCGGCGTATAAAGCGCAGAGCAGCCGGTCCTCGGTCATTTGGGACAGCAGCGGAATTTTTTGGAATACCCCTAAAATAAAGGGATAGAAAAAGGAGCTGACCAGGGTGGTTAAGGCGAATTTCTTCCCCAGAACCCAAAGGCCCAGCAGGAACATGGTAACGTTAAAGATCGAGACAAAAACCGTCACCGGCAGGCCGAACTGATGAAAAAAGAATAAAGCCAGGCCGGTGGTGCCGCCGGTAATCAACCCCGAGGGGAGGATAAACATGGTCACCGCCAGCGCATAGATGGCGTTGCCCAAAAGAATCAGCAATACATTAAAAAGATTTTTTGTTATAGAGGAGTGATTTTTCATTGTCAAATTCCTTTCCCTGTATGATGGATGGTAAAAGACCGGTCCGACTTTGGAAAAAACAGACGCTTTTTGTATCCGCATTATCATAGCATCCGGCTAAAGAGCAAAAGAAAAAGCAGACCATTTTCTGGTCTGCTTTTTCTTTTTTCTAAAAAGGCATCCGCCCATATTCCCAAAATCCCTCAGCTTCAAGCATTCTGCGGCAAAAGCCGCGATGCTTTTATGCTAGCAGGATGCGGAGAAATTGTCAAGCACTTAATCCGCCGAGTCATAGAACCCCATGCGGTCCAGCGGATCTACCCGCACACCGTCTTCAAACAGCTCAAAGTGCAGATGGGTCTGTAGGGCTGTTTCCGCCAAATTGGTATCGCCTACCCGGCCAATCTCGTCGGCAATGGAAACGGTCTGTCCCTCCACAACCGAAAGCTCCTGGTCTAGCCCACAGTAGCGGCTGATCAAGTCATCCCCATGGGTAATCTCCACAACCGTGCCCCACATGGGATCGTCCTTAACTAAAGAAACGACTCCATCGGCCACCGCACGGACGGGAGAGCCCATCTCCGCCTTGATGTCAATTCCGTTGTGGGTATGCCATTTGTCCAAGGTCTCGTCCTTGACCAGCTCGGTTCCGGAAAACAGATTAAAAACGGTGTCTTCAACGGGAAGCAGAAAGGAAGAAACGCCGTAATTGGGCGAAATGGTATCCTGCACGACACTTTCGGATGGCTTGGAGGAAACGGCGGGCGCCGAGGAAGAAGAAGGCGCACTGGAGGAGGAAGAGGACGGCTGAGATATATTGGAGACTTTTTGCTCCACCGGCTGTTCCTTTTGACTGACGGAATTTTGTAGCGCCGGACCAGATACCGCCGGTGGGTCCGCCGTAAAAGAGTCGATGGTCTTGTCCACAATGACCCAGGCCGCGGCGCCTGCGCCCAGTACACAGACCGCTAAAGCGGTGTAGAAGCCTTTCCCCAGAAGGAACTTTCCCACGGGGGTTTCGGAAAAAGATTTTTTCATAGGATTTTCCCTCAATTCATACAAAAATTTCTGGTACAAAAAGTATGGCTTTTCGCCGGTCAATTTATGCACAGGATTTTTGTAAGAATGGAAAGAGAAGAAAAAATGGACAGAAATGAAACCTTTGTAAATGGGAAAATACATAAATTCGCCCAAGATTGGGAAAATAGCGGTACGTCATATTTTGAAAGGAAAGGATGATCAAAATGTCTCCTACACCACAGGAATACAATAAAATGAGCCAAAAAGCAGCCCCCAATTCCAAGCTGTTTCGGAATATGCTGGTGGCCTTTTTGGTCGGCGGACTCATCTGCACCATCGGACAGGGGGTTATGAGCTGGATGCAGTCGCTGGGCCTGGATCAGAAGGACTGCGGCGCCGTCACCTCTATTTCGCTGATCTTTTTAAGCGCTCTTCTCACGGGACTCAACTGCTACGACAACATTGCAAAACACGCCGGCGCCGGCACCTTGGTCCCCATCACCGGCTTTGCCAACGCTATGGTCAGCCCGGCGCTGGAATTTAAGCGGGAGGGAATGATTCTGGGCGTCGGCGCCAAGATGTTTTCCATCGCTGGCCCGGTGATTCTCTACGGCACCGCCGCGGCGGTGTTGTACGGCCTTCTATTGGCGATCTTTGGTTAGGAGGAAGGGAAGATGGCAGTAAAAACCGGAAAGTATACCTACCTTTTGGAGAACACCCCTTCGGTGCTGTCCTTTGGCTCGGTGGGTTCAAAAAAAGAATCGGAAGGGCCGCTGGGACAGTATTTCGACGTAATCAACCCCGATTCCACCTTTGGCGAAAGCAGCTGGGAAAGGGCCGAGAGTAAAATGGTCCAGATCAGCGTGGGACAGGCGTTGTCCAAAGGGAATTTCGAGGCGGAGCAGATCGACATGGCCTTTGCAGGGGACCTGCTCAATCAGTGTATCGGCTCGGTCTACGGCCTGCGGGATCTGGGCATCCCCTTTGTGGGACTGTACGGCGCTTGCTCTACCATGGCCGAATCATTGGCGCTGTCCGCCTTGTTTGTGGATACCTCTATTGCGAAAAAAGCGTTGGCCGTTACCTCCTCCCACTTCTGCTCGGCGGAACGGCAGTTCCGTTTTCCGCTGGAATACGGCGGACAGCGGCCGCCCACTTCCCAGTGGACGGTGACCGGCTCCGGCGCCTGCGTTGTGGGAGAGGCAGGGGCTGCGCCCTATATCCGGGCGGTGACCATCGGCTGTATCGAGGATTTGGGCATTAAGGACGCCAACAACATGGGCGCCGCCATGGCGCCCGCCGCCGCAAAAACCATTACCCGCTATCTGACCGATACCCATACCCGCCCGGAGGATTACGATATGATCCTGACCGGCGATCTGGGGCAGGTCGGGTCCGCCTTGCTGGAACAGCTGTTGGAGCAGGAAAAAATCCATCTGCAAGGGCGGCACCAGGACTGCGGCCTTTTGATCTATGACCGGCAGCAGCAGGACGTACACGCCGGCGGCTCCGGCTGTGGATGCGCCGCGTCGGTGCTGTGCTCCTTCATCCTGCCGAAAATTCGGAAAGGCACCTTAGGAGATGTGCTGTTTGTGGCCACCGGCGCGCTGATGAGCCCTACCTCCAGTATGCAGGGGGAGAGCATCCCGGGCATCGCGCATCTGGTACACCTTTCCTCCAGCCGCCGGCGTAAGGGGGTGGAGTAATGGAACTTTTGCTGAGCCTGGGCAAGGCCTTTCTTATCGGCGGCATTTTCTGTGCCGTCGGGCAAATTTTTATTGATAAAACCAAGCTGACCCCTGCCCGGATCCTGGTGGGCTATGTGGTGCTGGGGGTGCTGCTGTCCGCTCTGGGGCTGTACCAGCCCATTGTGGATTTTGCCGGCGCCGGCGCCACCGTACCGCTGACCGGATTTGGACATCTTTTGGCCACCGGTGTGAAAGAAGCGGTGGCCCAAAAGGGGATTTTGGGCGCGCTGACCGGCGGTCTGACCGCCGCTGCCGCCGGAATCACCGCCGCGATGGTCTTCGGCCTTTTGGTGGCGCTATTGTTTAAACCAGGAGATAAATCCTAAAACAAAAAGCCGGACACATTTTGTGTCCGGCTAAGATTTGCGGAAAAATTAAGCGTTTGCCCGGTTTAAATGCAGAACCAGCTTGGATTTCTTTCTGGAAGCGGTATTCTTCTTCAAAATACCCTTGGCGCAGGCTTGGTCGATTTTTTTAACCGCCAGCTTAACCGCCTCGTTCTTATCCGCCGCATTGGATTCGATAGCGGTTTCCGCTTTCTTCAATACGGTTTTCAGATTGGTTTTAAGCCGTTTGTTCTGCTCGGTTTTCGCCTGGTTGACCAGGATTCTTTTTTTCGCAGATTTGATATTTGCCAATATTGACACCTCCTTGACCACACAATACTAAAATAGCTTATCATTTTCAAAAGGATTTTGCAAGGATTTTTTTGAAAAAAAGCGGAAAAATCCAAGAAAATATGCCGGATATGAGGTGGCGAGATGAATTTCAGAACCGATTTAGCAATCGAACTGGCCCAGCAGCTGGGAGATACGGTCTCTCAGGACTACCAGAGCGTCCAACAAAAAGAGGACGGCATAGCCGTTTCCCATACGAAAATTTTAACCCCAAAAGGAGAAAAGCAGTTTGGAAAGCCGGCAGGCGATTACATCACCGTAGAGGTTGTTCCTTTCTCCGACTCGGTCACCGATTCGGCCCGAGAGGCCGAGGTGATTGCCCGACAGATCAAATTTCTGCTGCCCGAGCAGGATGGGTTGGTCCTGGTGGTCGGGCTGGGAAATCTCTCTGTCACGCCGGACGCGCTGGGCCCCCGGGTCATTGACGGCATTTTGGCTACCCGCCATCTTGCCGGTGAGTGGGAGCGTGTCGCCAAAAAGGACCGGCTTCGGCCGGTGGCGGCGATTGCGCCGGGCGTTTTAGGGCAAACAGGAATTGAGACAAGTGAAATTATAGCATGTCTTTGCGAAAAAATAAAGCCCTCCTGCGTTATCATCATCGACGCGTTGGCCGCCCGCAGTCTAAAGCGGCTTGGCCGGACCGTGCAGCTCTCCAACACCGGTATTTCCCCTGGCTCCGGCGCCATGAACCGCCGCCGGGAATTAAGCCGGGAGACCCTGGGCGCGCCGGTGATCTCCATGGGTGTGCCAACGGTGGCGGACGGCGTAACGGTAGGCTGCGACCTGCTGGCGGTGGAAGGGGTCAGCGGCGAGGAGGCCGCCCGCACCCTCTTTGCCCCCGAAGGACAGTCCATGCTGGTAACGCCGAAGGAGATCGACCTTTTGATAGACCGCGCGTCAAAAATTTTGGCCATGGCCATCAACCGGGCATTGCAGCCCTCCCTGACCCAGGAGGAGCTGAGCTTTTTTGTCAGCTAGCCTCCCTTACAAAGACTGAGCCTCCTTTAGCCAGATGGTGGCATGGGCGTCGCTGGGCATCCGCCAATCACCCCGGGGAGAGAGGGAAACCGAGCCCACCTTGGGTCCGTCTGGCAGACAGGAGCGTTTAAACTGCTGGGCAAAAAACCGCCGGTAAAAGCTGACCAACCATTTTTTGACCATCTGCGGCTCGTATTCCTCCCCAAAGGCATACAGGGCCAGCCGGTAGATTTTCGCCGGGGAAAAAGCCCAGCGCACCGCGTAGTATAAAAAGAAATCGTGCAGCGCATAGGGACCGACCAGATCCTCGGTCTTTTGGGCGATCTCCCCGTTTTGGGCGGGCAGCAGCTCCGGGCTCACCGGCGTGTCCAAAATGTCCTGTAGGGTATGGCGCAGGGTCTCATTCTCCGAAACTGACGCTTCATAAGCTACCATGTGGCGAATCAGCGTTTTGGGGATGGAGGCGTTGACCCCGTACATGGACATATGATCGCCGTTATAGGTGGCCCAGCCCAGCGCCAGCTCGGACAGGTCGCCGGTGCCGATGACCAGTCCGCCGGTCTGGTTGGCCAGATCCATCAAAACCTGGGTTCTCTCCCGCGCCTGGCAGTTTTCATAGGTCACG
This sequence comes from uncultured Oscillospiraceae bacterium, assembly GCA_910587335.1. Taxonomy (GTDB): domain Bacteria; phylum Bacillota; class Clostridia; order Oscillospirales; family Ruminococcaceae; genus UBA3818. The sequence continues at coordinate 7,760 of CAJUMG010000003.1, read as the reverse complement.
TCCCGATTTTCCGGATCCTGGCCGATATCGGCAAAATGGCGGTTTACCGCGGCGGTGATGTCGATTTCCCGGAAGTTTACCCCATACGCTTCCGCCAGCTGCTGGGCGTTACTCTTGGTGCGATGGGTGGTGCCAAAGCAGGGCATGGTCACCGCCAGAATGTCCCCCATGGACCGGCCCAGCCTTTTCATCGCCCGAACCGCTACCAGCAAAGCCAAGGTGGAGTCCAGTCCGCCGGACAGCCCGATCACCGCTGTTTTTGCCCCGGTGTGCTCCAGCCTCTGGGCAAGACCCGCCGCCTGCATCGAGAGGATTTCCTCACACCGCTCTCGCCGGCTTTCCTGCGCGTCGGGGATAAAGGGCCGGGGACTGATCGGGCGGGTCAGCCTCGTCTCGGCAACAGACAGAGAGAAGGGGACCCGGCGGTATACCCCCGAAGAGGGAGCAGGGAAGCTGGTCAGCCGCTGCCGCTCATAGGCCAAGCGGGACAGGTCGATTTCCGAAACGGCCATGCCGTTTTGGAATAGGGAAGTCTCGTCCAACAAAACGCCGTTTTCGTAAATCAGGTTGTGGCCGGCAAACACCATATCGGTGGTGGATTCCCCGTCCCCCGCGTCCGCGTACAGATAGGCGCAGCATAGCCGGGCCGACTGGGCGGAAAGAAGCTGCCGCCGGTAAGCGGCCTTGCCGGTGGTCTCGTCGGAGCAGGAGGGGTTGACGATCACCGTCGCCCCCGCCAGCCCGTGCCCCACCGAAGGGGGATTGGCCGCCCAAAGATCCTCACAGATTTCGGCGGCAATGCACAGCGAAGGCAGCTCTTCACAGCACAGCAAAATTTTTGTGCCAAAGGGAACCGTCTGCCCGCCAAGGCGCATGTCCTCCTCCTGGGCGGGAGCGGGGCAGAACCAGCGCCCCTCATAAAATTCCCCGTAGCTGGGCAGATGGGTCTTGGGGATTACCCCTAAATAAACGCCGTTTTGTATAAAAATAGCGCAGTTATACAATTTGTTTCCATGCCGCAAGGGCGCGCCGACCACCGTGATCAGGTCGGACCCATGGCTACCCGCCCGAATTTGCTCTAGCGCGGACCGCGCCGCGTCCAGCAAGGCCGGCTGCAAAAACAAATCGCCGCAGGTATAGCCGGTGACGCACAGCTCCGGCAGGACCAAAAGCTTTACACCTTGGCCGCGGGCCTGTTCCATGCAGCGGAGAATCGCCCCCGCGTTATATTCGCAGTCCGCCAGCCGAATGGACGGCGTAGCCGCCGCCACCTTCAAAAAACCATCTTTCAAGGGAAAAAGCACCTCCAGTGATCATCAAAAATACCATCCCAGCAGCCGCGGCAGTATCCCGTCGGGATTGGCTGTCATGGGCGGCGTGTGGGGAAATAAGAGCACCATCCGCGCAAGATACACTGCCGCGAATAAAAAAAGGCAGAGAAGAAGACTCCTTTGTACCCAGCGCCGGCCGGCCCCGAAAAAAATCAGGATAAGGGCCAGCAGCGGAACGGTCCAGAACAGCGGGTGCCAGAAAAAAGCCTGTCCCAAATTCCCCGACAGAGCGCATAGCCAGGCGCGGCTCATGCCGCAGGTCAGACAGGGCAGCCCGGTGATTTCCCAGAACAGGCACCCGCGGCCGATGACGCCGAACAAAAGGTAGCACAAGGCGCCGATGGCTAAGGCCAGTGCGCAGCGCCCGGCAAACCAAACGCCCCTTTGCTTTTTTTCCATTCCGACCCCGCCTTTCTGCCGTTTGGGTAAAATAAAGCATCATTCCCGCCGTCCGCTAAAAGCCGCCCGTAAAACCGAGGGATTTTGCAGGCAAATAAAATTACCAAAAATTCGGAAGAAAAATAGATGACAAAAGCCCGCTTTTGTGCTATCTTGAAAACAAATCTGCCAGAAAAAAGCGTCCGTGGGGCCTTTGGGTCCCCAAACGGACCTGTCTTTTGGCAAAGACCTTTTTATTGGACAAAGGAGCGAGAAAATGATTCAAAAAGTAATGGTTCTGTTTCAAAAATACCGGGAGATGATTTTGTATCTGGTCTTTGGCGGATTGACTACATTGGTCAATATCTTCAGCTACTTTGTCCTGACCGATTTAGGCCATATCGACTACCTGGTCAGCACAGCCATAGCCTGGGTGCTGTCGGTGCTGTTCGCCTATTTTACCAATCGGGTCTGGGTGTTCCAAAGTACTGCCTCCGGCGCCGGCGCGCTGTTTAAAGAGATGGGCTCCTTTTTTGCCTGCCGGCTGTTTTCCGGCGCCGTCGATCTGGGGATTATGTTCTTGTGTGTCTCGATTCTGGGCTGGCCGGATAAGCTGATTAAAATTTTGGCAAATGTTCTGGTGATTATTCTCAATTATCTGTTTAGCAAATTGTTTATTTTTAAAAAGGGAAAGGGCGCGGAACAATAGATTCTACCTGCCCTATCGGATGATTTTTTCCAGAAATCGGACAGCGTTTTCCCTGTCCTTTTGGTTCGGATGGTTTTTGGCAATGCCGCCGATTTTTCCCCACAGACCAAAGGTGTCGTACCCTCTGCACTGAAAGCTGCCTAAAACATCGGCCCCTTTAGACGCCAATTGCCTTTTTATGCCGCCTGCATAATCTTTGTATCCAATGCCGCAGGTGCTTAAAAGAAAAACCTTTTTGCCGGATAGCCGCTCTGATTGTTCGATCAGCTTTAGAATCTTTTTGTGAAAGGAACCGAAATAAATCCCGGAGGCAAAGCCAAGCAAATCGTAACTGGCCAAATCGGGAACAGGATCGTTCATCAGGTCGATAAGGCCGGTGTGAAAGCGCTCCGCCAGCGCCTCTACTACCTTTTTGGTGTTGCCGTGATGGGTGGAAGCGTACAAAATCAAAATTTTCATAAAAACTTCGCCTCCTAAAGACTCATATCCCATTATAAAACAAAACTGTCGGCCCCGCAACGATCTTGGGACAGAAACCGATCCTTTTGGCGGAGGAAAACGCGATTTTGTTCGTTATACTTTGGACACAGGAGCGCAAAATCCGAAAAAAATCGCCGAAACAGTTGACAAAAGCGCTTTCATTGGGTATAATAATCTTCGCCTGATATAAGGTGAATAAAATGTGGCGGTATAGCTCAGTTGGCTAGAGCATGCGGTTCATACCCGCAGTGTCGGCGGTTCAAATCCACCTACCGCTACCAAGCTATTTTGTCCTGCTTTTGGTGGGACTGAATATAAATCGGCCCGTTGGTCAAGCGGTTAAGACACGGCCCTTTCACGGCTGTAACACGAGTTCGATTCTCGTACGGGTCACCAAAAGACGAAATCCTTTTGATTTCGTCTTTTTTTGTTCCAGGCCGCAAAAACCGTCGCCTTTGGGGCATACTGTTAAGGAGTTTGCCAAAGGACGGGATTTTGTATATGGAACCTTTTATTCAGCTGACCAATGTTTCGAAAATCTATGGTGAGGGAGAGGCGCAGGTCAGCGCCTTAAAAAACTTAAGCCTTTCGGTGGAACGAGGGGAATTTGTGACCATTATCGGCCAATCCGGCTCCGGAAAATCCACCCTGATGAACCTGCTTGGCTGCCTGGATACCCCCACACAAGGGGAATACCTGTTGGATGGGGAGCCGGTTTCCAGCCTGAGCGACCGGCAGCTTTCCGCCATTCGCAACCGGCAGATTGGCTTTGTTTTTCAAAGCTTTCATCTCATTCCCGGCCTGAGCGCGCTGGAAAATGTGGAGCTGCCGCTGATGTATCGGGGAATTCCCCGTCTGCGCCGCCGGGCACTGGCGGTCCGCGCGCTGGAGCAGGTGGGTTTGTCCCAACGGACCCACCATAAGCCAAGCCAGCTTTCCGGCGGGCAGCAGCAGCGGGTCGCTATCGCACGGGCGGTCGCCGGCGCGCCGCCGGTGTTGCTGGCGGACGAGCCAACCGGCAATCTGGATTCCACCTCCGGCCAGCAGATTATGGAGATCCTCACCTCTTTATGGCGGCAGGGGCGTACCCTGATTTTAATTACCCACGATCCGGCTGTTGCCCAAACGGCTCCCCGTACCATCCATATTCAGGATGGTACCATTTTGCCGGAGGGCGGCGGGTCGTAACATCTAAGGGAGGACTTTTATGAAAAAAATCACCTGTGCGTTTTTAACCGGCCTTTTTATGTTGCTTTGTATTCTGCCCGGATGTGGGAAGACCTCTTCTGAACCGCTGCTGCAAGAGACCGACCTTCAGGATGGGGAGCAGATCGCTGTGATGGAAACCTCTTTGGGGACCATTAAGCTGCGCTTTTTCCCCGAACAGGCGCCGCTGGCGGTGGAAAACTTTCTCACCCTGGCAAAAGAGGGATACTATGACGGCGTTTGCTTTCACCGGGTTATGGCGGACTTTATGATTCAAGGCGGAGACCCTACCGGAACCGGCCGGGGCGGCAAAAGCATCTATACCGACGTTGCGGGCAATCGGGGCTACTTTAAGGATGAGTTTTCCGACCAGCTTTTCAACTTCCGCGGCGCGCTGTCCATGGCCAATTCCGGGTCCAATACCAACGGAAGTCAGTTTTTTATCGTCCAGGCCAGCGGGCTGGCGCCGGAGCAGGAACAGGCCCTGAAAAGCGCTAAGACAGACAGCCGGGCAATCGCCAAATACAAGGCGGAGGGCGGAACACCCTGGCTGGACGGCAAGCACACCGTATTCGGGCAGGTGTTTGAGGGTATGGAGGTGGTGGACGCCATCGCCGCCCTTTCCACCGATGAGGATGACCGTCCGTTGGAAGAGGTCACCATCCTTTCGGTGACGGTGGAAAGCTACACCGCCCAGGGTTAAACCGACCCGCCGGGCTGTAGGTCCGGCAAAAAAGCCCTTTTAAAAATGTATGATCCCGGTGGCCGAAACCAATCGGCTGCCGGTTTTTTTGTTTATAAAGATTTTGGCCGGCTTTCTGTCCGGTTTTGGGACCCAAAAAATTTTTTCCTGCTCTCTCGTTTTTCAGAACCAATCCTGTAAATGGTTCCAAACCCATAACAGGATTTTGCAGAAGGTCAAAAACACATCGTATAAACTTGATAAAATAAACAAAATTCTTTGTGCTGTTTCCATAATTGACAGCCGATTTTTCCTATAATAAGATGGACATAGAGCCTGATTTTCCAAAAATTAGGCAGAATAAAAACAGGAGGGAAAACGATGAGAATTGCAACCGCTGGTTTTACCTGCGTGGATAACTACGCCAACCTGGATAACCGCCACTACCCTGCGGGCAACGGCTTTGACTCGCTGGTCAATCTGGCCAAGATGGGCGTGGAGTGCGCCGTGGTCAGCGCGGTCGGCCCCGACAAGTACGGTGAGGAAATGTTCGAGGTTTTGAAAAAGTATGGGGTGGACTCCTCCCACCTGCATGTACTGCCTGGCGAAACCTCGTTTATGATTATGGAAATGACCGAGAACAATGATCGGGTACATGTAAAAAATATCCCCGGCGTAATGGACGACTGGGAACTAACCCGGGAGGATGTGGAATTTTTAAAGGGCTACGACTATGTTCATACCGAGTTTTCTAAGGTGCTGTACCCGTATTTGGCCGAATTGCAGGAGGCTGGGTGCAAAATTATCTTTGATCTGTCCACCTCCTATGAGCGGCATGACGAGACCGAAACCCTTTTGAAAAATATTGACTATGCCTTTATGTCTTACCCACAGCGGGATGAGCATGTAAAGGAGCTGATGAAAAAATATCAGAGCCTGGGTCCCACCCTGGTGGTCGCCACCTTTGGGGAGGACGGCTCCTTGGTGTACGACGGCAAGGAATTTTACAGCGCGGGCATCACCCCGGCGGAAAAGGTGGTCAACACCGTCGGCGCGGGCGATTCTTTCCTAGCGGGCTTTATGCACGGCATCATGACCGGTAAGTCCATTCCCGAATGTCAAAAGGAAGGGGCGGACCTGTCGGCCAAAATCGTCGCCATGTTCGATCCGTACTAATCGGCGAGCGGCCTTTGCCGCAATCCCCGATTTTGTGTTAAAAAGGAGCGATTATACATATGGTAATTGACGTGCATGTTCACCCCAACGGATATCCCCAGGTGGCGCAGGATCCGGAATCCCGTGCGTTTCGGGACCGGGTGTTCCAGCGCCGCCAAAAGGACGCTTTGTCCGCCCCCATCGCCATGACCGGAAAACCCTCCGGCGGCAACGGCGGCGGCAATAAAAATTTTGATGTGCTTTTTACCAAAATGGACCATCAGGGTATTGACCGGCTGGTGCTGCTGCCTCTGGACCTGACCACTACCCACGGCGGCTGGATCGTCTCTAACGACGAAATCGAACAGATCGTCCAGGCGGCGCCGGACCGCTTCATCGGCTTTGCCAGCGTGGACCCTCGCCGTCCCGACGCGCTGGAGGTGCTGGATCACGCTTTCAAGGATCAGAAGCTGTCCGGCCTAAAGCTCAACCCCTCCAAGCAGGCGTTTTACCCGGCTGACCCCATGATGGACCCCATCTACAAAAAGTGCCTGGAGTACAATAAGCCGATTATGTTCCACGCCGGTATGTCCTGGGAGCCGGACTGTCTCATAAAATATGCCCGCCCGGTGAATTTTGAGGAGGTCGCTGTAAAGTATCCGGACCTTCGCATCTGCCTGGCCCATTTCGGCTGGCCCTGGGCCACCGAAACCGCTATGCTCTGCCTAAAATACCCCAATGTTTATACCGATACGTCCATCGTGCCGGTGGACTCGCCGGAGGTTTTCTTCCGTCACATTTTCACTCGGGAATGGGGCCCCACCTGGTTCGAGCACAACTTTGCGGATAAGGTGCTGTACGGCTCCAACAATCCCCGCAACCATACGCAGGGAATCGAAAAGCTGGAGATGCGCGCGGACACCCGAGCCAAGCTGATGGGCGGGAACGCGATGAAATGGCTGGGAATGGAGGGAAAATAATCATGGTCAAAACCACAACCATCGAGCTGATCAGCAAAAAGGAGTTCGAGCTGATCCGAATTACGAAAGATATCTTAAAAGCGGTGGAGGAATCGGGGGTCAAAAACGGCGTGGTATACGCGATCACCGCCCACACCACCACCGGGATATTGGTCAACGAAAGCCTCGCCTGCCTAGAGGTGGACATCGAGAAGAAGCTGGAGGAGCTGGTCCCCACCTTCGCTTCCTACAACCACAACCACTTCCTGCCGTCCTACGGGGCGATTGGCTGTAACGCGCCGGGGCACCTAAAGTCGATGCTATGCGGCAACCACGCGGTCTTCCCGATTGTGGACGGGCATGTGGTCTGCGGCAACGCCCAGGATGTGTACTTCGGAGAGTTCGACGGGATCCAACGCCGCAAGGTCTATATCACCGTTATGGGCGAATAAGTTAATATATAAAGGAGATTATACAAATGGTAATTGATGTACATGTTCATCCCACCGGATACAGCCTTATATCTCAAGACCCGGAGGAGCGGGAATTTCGCACCCGAGTATTTCAGAAAAAGGTCGAGCAGGATCACAGCCCCATCGCCATGACCGGTAAGCCCTCCGGCGGCAATAGCTTCGACCACGGGTCTGAGGAAGTGACCTTTACCCAGATGGATTCCTTTGGCATCGACCGGCTGGTGCTGCTGCCTCTGGACCTGACCACCACCCACGGCGGCTGGATCGTCTCCAACGACCAGATTAAACAGCTGGTGGATTTCGCCCCGGACCGCTTTATCGGCTTTGCCAGTGTGGACCCTCGCCGTCCCGACGCGCTGGAGGTGCTGGATCACGCTTTCAAGGATC
>CAJUMG010000002.1:91504-177677 GCA_910587335.1 uncultured Oscillospiraceae bacterium | reverse complement strand
GACAAACTTTTAAGGACAAACCGTCTGCTGACAGCGCCCTTTGAATCTTTAGTATATATCGTTTTCCCGCGATTGTCAACACGCCTTGCAAAAAACATTCTAATTTGCTATAATCAAGATGGCGCTGTCAGAAACGGCAGGCGGTTTGTCACTCCCTATTGAAAGGGGGTGACGCTCATGGTTACATATGAAGGGCTTTTCGCGTTTTGTATGGTAATACTGAGTATTGTGACTCTGGTTTACCAGATTTGCAAAAAGAAATGACCGCCCCTAGTCCAAATAAGTGCGGTCAAATTCTTTTGACAAACTTTTAAGGACAAACCGTCTGCTGACAGCGCCCTTTGTATCTTTAGTATATACCCTCTTCCCCCGATTGTCAACACGCCTTGCCAAAAACATCCGATTTTGCTATAATCAAGATGGCGCTGTCAGAATGCGGCAGGCGGTTTGTCACTCCTTTTCGAAAGGGGGTGACGCTTATGGTTACATACGAAGGACTTTTTGCCTTTTGTATGGTAATCATTGGCATTTTGGCCTTATTTCAGGACAAAAGAAAATAACCGCCCCATCCCCATGTAGCGGTTACTTCTTGACCAACATATGAGGACAAACCGTCTGCTGACAGCGCCCTTTTGTATCTTTAGTATATATCGTTTTCCCGCGATTGTCAACACGCCTTGCAAAAAATATCCTAATTTGCTATAATGAAGATGGCGCTGTCGCAAACGGCAGGCGGTTTGTCACTCCTTTTCAAAAGGGGGTGATGCTCATGGTTACATATGAGGGGCTTTTTGCTTTTTCTCTTGTAATATTGGGCGTTGTGACTCTGGTTTACCAGATTTGCAAAAAGAAATGACCGCCCCTAGTCCAAATAAGTGCGGTCAAATTCTTTTGACAAACTTTTAAGGACAAACCGTCTGCTGACAGCGCCCTTTGTATCTTTAGTATATATCGTTTTCCCGCGATTGTCAACACGCCTTGCCAAAAACATCCTAATTTGCTATAATCAAGATGGCGCTGTCAGAAAACGGCAGGCGGTTTGTCACTCCTTTTCGAAAGGGGGTGACGCTTATGGTTACATATGAAGGACTTTTTGCCTTTTGTATGGTAATTATTAGCATTTTTGCCCTGTTTCTTCAGGACAAAAGAAAATAACCGCCCAGCTTCCAAACTAGCGGTTATTTTCTAACCCATTTTGGACAAACCGTCTGCTGACAGCGTCCTTTTGTATTTTTAGTATACGCCTTTTCTTGCAGATTGTCAACAAGGAGAGTCTTTTGACTCTCCTTGTTTTTTGCGTTTTGTCTTGTGATCATCGGGATCTCTTCGACTCCTTATTTTTTTGCTATGAGGATTATATCCCCTTAATAAATACAAGAATAACCTTTATACTAGTTCTTATAACCGGAGCTTTGCTCAAAATATTGGTCAATCGCTCAATGCCAAAGACAGACAATCTCCAGAAGATATTCTATAATTATTATAGTAAATATTGGGAATTGGGGGGAATTGATTGAGCAAAGAAGTACAATTTCAAAACCGCGACCGCTTTATCGAGCTTGGCTTAGCAATTTCCACCCTCAGAAAAATGCGTGGCATGTCACAAGAGGAATTGGCCGCAAAAGCAAAGATCAGCCGATCCCATTTAAGCTCAATCGAAGCGCCTAACATCGTTCGCCCTTTTTCTTTGGAGGTATTATATAACATTGCTGACGCTTTAGAGGTGCCGCCAGGAGATTTATTATATGGGCACTCTTTAAAAGACATAAAAGAACATTCAAACAGCTATTTTTAAAGGTGGGTGAACTGAATGAAAAAGTCTGTGACCTCTGCCGTCAGCCGGCAGATCGCCCTGTCCGTCTGCGACTATACCTGTTTTCTGGGCAAAGACCTGACCGAGCAACAGCTCTGGGAGACCATCGCCTTTCTGGTCGGGGTGCTCCTCAGCCACCAGCCCGGAGAGGGCGAGTCCTGCGAGGATGTCGTCGAGCCCATTGCCTCCCGCGTGTACACCTTCCTAGAAGAGCTCCACGGCGGCGCCAAGGCGTCTTCGGCAGAGTAACCCTTCTACCCTAGGAAAAAAGGACGCACCGAACCAGGCCTATCCGTTTTGCGCAAATAGGCCGGTCCGGCGGGGACTATTTTTTAGTCTTTGTTTGAAAGAGCCTTCACAAGCAGGTCAAAGGCGTTTATCACGTCCCGCTGATTCTCTTCCGAAAGATTGGAAAGTTTTCCCACAAGCTCCAAAAGAACCTGAGCGGTCCGAAACTCGTTCCCGTCGTAGTCATCCGACAAGAGAAAGAGCGGCGGAACCTCAAGCGCATCGGCCATTTGTTCGATTGTCTCCAAAGTTGGATTCGCTTTGCCGCGTTCAATGCTATGTAACAAAGTTTTACTGATTTTCAGTTTGTCCGCAAAGTCTTCCAGAGACGCACCCTCCTTTTTACGAATTTCTTTCAAGATGTTGCTGAGTGTTTCGACTAGTTTTGACATAATGCGTTTCTCCTTTCTTATACGATAGTTTTATCGTCTTTAAGTTTAAGGAGCAACGTAAACATAATAAATACTATACCAATATAATATTATGTGAAAAACGCCAAAATTTCGGCGGTTTTGTATAAAGATTTAATATTTTTTCTATAAAACGGATAGTCATTTGCAAAAGACCCCGCCCGATCATCGATCGAGCGAGGTTTTTTTAATGGGCTACAGGAGCGGCCGTTCCCTTATAAAATCCCCTGATAGCACAAAAAAACAGCTACCCCAATAGGAGTAGCTGTTTCCTGGTGAACCACCGGGGATTCGAACCCCGGACCCTTTGATTAAAAGTCAAATGCTCTGCCAACTGAGCTAGTGGTTCATTCTATTTTAGCGCTTGTCCATTATAACAGGATTTTGCCTATCTGTCAACCGCCTAAAAGGATTTTTCCCAAATTTTTTCCCAATAATCCCTAAGTGCTCTTTTTTTGCCGAAAATCGCACCCCCAAGGCTTTTCCTTTTAGATGGTGCGCCGTCCGCTGGCAGACCGAAAACCGTCACGGCAAAAGGGACAAAAGCTCCCGCAGCCGCCGAATTTCATAGGTGCAGGGAACACCCGACCGATTTTCCGTTCCCAAAGGGTTGTACCAGCAGCTGTCGATTCCCGCGTTGTAAGCGCCCAGCATGTCCGAGGACAAAGAATCGCCGATCACCAGCGCCAAAGCCGGGTCAAACTGGGGAATCGCGGCGGCCACCGCGTCGAAATACGCTTTCTGGGGCTTTTGCACCCCCATGTCCTCCGAGATAAAAATCTGCTGGAACAACGGCGTCAGCGGGCAAACCGCAAATCGGCCATGTTGGGTCAGGCTGGCCCCGTTGGTGATGATATACAATTTGTATTTTTGGGAAAGAATATTGCAAACCTCCGCCGATTCTTCCAGCAGGTCCGCGTGTCGGCTCAGCTGTTCCATGTAAAAGCGGTTCATCTGCCCCGGGTCCTCCTGCCGGTCCAGCCATTGGCATAGCTGGGCGAACCGGCGATATAAAAGCCGCGGCCGGTCGATCTCCCCGCGATTAAACTGCTCCCACAAAGCGGCGTTGATCCGATGGTACTGACAAAGAGTTTCCCGGTCAGCGGCTATCCCGTAGTGGGAGAGAGTTTCCTCCAGCGCCTTTTTTTCGCACAGATCAAAGTCCAGCAAGGTTCCGTCCGCGTCGAACAGCAAAAAATCGTAAGACTTCAACAAAGCTTCCTCCTTTTTTCGGTGATCCCACCAGCGGAACCGCTTGTCTTTGGAACAAAACGACCGTATAATAATAGAGATTTGGAAGATGCAGCCTAAAATCATGTAACCCAGAAAAGGAGTGTTTTTATGCGGACCCAAGCGGTAACCGTCCTGCCCTATGACCCCGGGTGGAAGAAAGCTTTTGAAAAGATCAAAGCGCCCCTTCTGCGGGAGCTGTCCCCCTGGCTGGCAGCGGTCGAGCATGTGGGAAGTACCTCGGTAGAAGGGCTATGGGCGAAACCGATCATCGACCTGGACCTGATGCTGCAAAGCCCCGACTGCTTTCCCCTGGTCAAACAAGGGCTGGAGCGGCTGGGCTATTATCACGAAGGGGACCTGGGCATTCCCCAGCGAGAGGCCTTTGGCTATCGGGATAAACCGGAGCTGATGGCCCATCATCTGTATGTCTGCCCGCCAGACTCCCCGGAGCTGCGCCGCCACCTGACCTTTCGGGATTATCTGCGGACCCACCCGGACCAGGCCGACCGGTACAGCCAAATCAAGCGGATGGCGGCGGCCCGTTTTCCCCAGGATATTGATGGGTATATGGCGATGAAAGGTCCCTGCATCCAGGAAATCTACCGTCAGTGCGGTCTGCTGTAATCCCACGCCGGAAGGATGTATTTTTTGCTGAACTTTAGCCGAAACAATGGTGTTTTTCCAACAAATCCCCCTGCTTTCTGTGAAAAAACAGGGGGATTTTTCTATGCTTTTTCACTGGATAGAATCTTCCCGATGCGGCGAACAGAAAGGATGGATTTTTGCCGTGATAAAGGTCTGTCAGCTGACAGGTGTCCGGCCGGCCCCGCTCCATGCCTCCATCGCCTGAAGCTTAGACCGAATACAGATTGCCGATCGGGGATTTTCCTTTGTGAACCGGCTGACAATACGCTGCTGCACCATCAGGCCGTTTTCCGCGGACAAGGCGGAAAGCATAACCACAAACTGGGTGGCGCTGCACCGGGACGCCACATCGCTACGGCGCAGGCTGCGCAAAAGACAGCTCTGTAGCTGATCCATCCCACTGCTTAAAGCCTTGGGGGATAACGGCTCTCCATCGGTGCCGCAGGCGGTGAGAAGCAGTAGAAAAACCGATTGTCCCGTGCGTTCGGCGACCCTTGCTTGCAGCTGATAGATGTTTTTGAATACCTCGTATTCGCAGAAAAAAACCCCTTGCTTCAAAGAGGTTTCCTGTAGCTCCTCCTTGACAGTCTCCAGATTCGTTTCAGCTTGCAGCGTGTTTTGGACTAGGTCCTGATACAATTCCTGCAGCTCTTCCGAGGGCTTTACCCCTAATTCCCGATAAAACAGCCCGCAGATATGCTCGTAATGGGCCATCGCCCGTTGATAGCTGCCCATGGCGGTCAGTGCGCAGAGCAGCACGCGGTGAAAAGCTTCCTCGAACTGATCAACGACAATGGCCTGTTGGGCGATGTCCACAATTTCCTGATAGCGGCCCACCTTGGTCAAAAGCTGCGCTGTTTTTTCCACACACTTTACATATAGGCCGCGGTAGTAGGTGGAAAGCGGTATCACCCATTCCTCAGAGGCGGATTTGGGCAAAAAATCCCCTTTGTAGCAGGAGAGGGCCTTCAGGCACAGGTCCAACTGCTCCTGAGGGTGAACGTCCTTTCCCTCCGCCTTTTGTATAAGCCGCTCGAACTCCTCTGCATCCACCACGGTGGGAAGGCTATTATTCCAAGCATATGCTCCCCGCCGGCACAAAATCATCTTTTTTGCCTGGGGAATCCCCTGGGAGGACAGCACCACCCGGATACGGTAGACCAGATTCTTTAACGCGCCAAAGGGATTATCAATCTCACTATCGTGCCAGAGAACGCCGATCAGCTCATCCTGCGGAACGTCTCGATGGCGAAAGGCCACAAGATATTCCAAAAGGTTCCACAAAAGCCGTGCCCGATTACGGCTTTCGCACACCTGCTGGCCGCCGGATTGGAGCCGGAATTCGCCGAGCATCGAAACGCGGATAACACCTTCCTGCCCACCCACATCCGAAACAGCTGATTCATTGAAGGTCATTGCGCTTCCCCCCTTTTTTATATAAAGTCTCAATGCTATCATACCATAATCGGCAGCAAATTCAAGTGCTATCTGATAAAATTGCAAAGAAAGGCTCAGCGCTATCTATATTATAATAGGTATATATTATAAAAACGGGGGACTTTCTTTTTCCCATGAGATCGTTTATAATGGTTATGTCTAAAATTTGGGGGAGTCATCCCCTTTTTGGAGGCTTTCTGTGATGAAAACCAATCGGCCGGCCGGAGAGGAACGGGGACTGACCCGAAGCCGGGCTATCTCACTGGTTCTTGCAGTGGCAGGACTCATTTTGCTTGCCTGTGGTCTTTGGATGATGCGCGGACCCGAGGCGCCGCCGCCGGAGGTGGGGGTTGATCTATCCTCCCTTTCCCTGGACGGATGGAACATTTCCATGGTTCGCCGGACCTATCCGGTAGAAAAACTGGTGGTGACCACCGACCGGGAGGACTACCAAAGCGGGGACCTTCGGCTGCTCATTCCCATTTTGGCCCAGGATGTGCTGGTGCAAAATGGTGTGGACGCCGATTCTCTGCGATCCGGTCCCGGATTATATGAATATTCCCAGCTGCCCGCGCCGGACACAAACGCCAATGTGAGCATTGCCGGCCACCGGGATGTGGAGGCGGCGGAGTTTTACTACATCGACCGTCTGTCCGACGGGGACTTACTATACCTATTATATAAAGAGAAGGTTTACGTCTACCTATATGAATCCACCGAGATCATTCAGGTGGACAACTGGGACCCCATCGCCTGTAAGGAATATCCCTGCCTGACCCTAACCTCCTGTGACCCCATCGGCACCTTTATCAACCGCATTGTGGTGACCGGGCGGCTGGTGGATGTTTGGGAGCTGGATGATCAGGTAATCTTTGCCGCTAGGATGGACGCAGAGGTTTTTGCGTCCCGCTAGGCTGTTTACTGTGAAAAGAGGTGAAAAAGGTGCCAAATCATTTACGCCGCCGTCTTGCGGCGCTGCTCCTGTGCGGTGCGCTGCCGTTTGCCCTTTGCAGCTGTGCAGAGCAGTCTGTCTCCCAGGAATTGGGAGATTCTTCTAATTGGTCATCATTGGAAAGTGTTGGGAATTCGTCAAAATTGGATTCTTCTTCCAATTCGTCATTCTTGGATGATTTTGGGAATTCGTCAGAACTGGAAAAGATTGACAATCAGTCATTTTTGGAAAGTTCTGGAGATTCGTCATCAGTGGAAGAAAATTCCAACAGACAGGATGATCAATCCACCCCGCCGGTGGCATCCTTTCAAACATCGCTGGCCCAGGAAGAGACTGCAAGGCCCGCCGAGTCCGACGGGACCTACACCGTGTTGACCCCATCGGCCAGCGGAACGGTGGTCTATTCCGGCGGAGGCGCCCAGATCGACGCTTCCAACGCCAGCGAGGGCTATATCATGGTGCGGTATGACGGGGACGTGTCCAAGATTCGGGTACAGCTTACCCGGGATGGCGGCAGTACCTACACCTACGGACTGCGCAGCAGCGGTGTTTACGATGTGTTCCCTCTGTCCCAGGGAAGCGGCGGCTATACAGTCAATGTATTTGAAAATGTTTACGACAATCAGTATGCCCTGGTGATGGGCCAGTATATAAGCGCCAATCTTCGCAGCAGCGTTCTTCCCTTTTTATATCCCAATCAGTATGTGAATTTTTACGATGGCTGCCAGACCGTTTCCAAGGGTGCGCGGCTGGCCAGCACCGCCGCCAATGACCTGGAGGTGGTGGAGAACATCTATAACTATGTCATCCACAACATCACCTATGATTTTAATAAGGCGGAGACTGTCTCCTTTGGTTATCTGCCCAATGTGGATACCATTTTGAACAGCGGTACCGGCATCTGCTTTGACTATGCGGCGGTGATGACTGCCATGCTCCGGACCCAGAACATCCCCACCAAGCTGGTGGTGGGTTATGCCGGACCGATCTACCACGCCTGGATCAGCACCTACATCACCGATATCGGCTGGGTCAACGGCATCATCTATTTCGATGGACAGTCCTGGGTGCGGATGGACCCAACCTTTGCCTCCAGCGGAAATGAAAGCGGCGATATTATGAACTATATTGGCGACGGAAGCAACTATAACGCCATGTATGTATATTAAATGTGTGAGGAGTGAGAAAATGGCCGCGAAAGATTCTACCAAGGGCATTCTTTCCGCCAGCGAGCTCTCGGCTTTCTGTGCGCAGCTGGCCTTGATCATCAAGGCGGGGATTCCGGCCCAGGAGGGTATCTCGATTATGTTAGAGGATGCCGGGAGCATCCGGACAAAGGAGCTGCTTTCGTCTATCCTGGAGAGGTTAGAGGAAGGCGCTCCGTTGCAGGAGAGCCTGGCCGAGACCGGCCGGTTCCCCAAATACCTTCTGGACATGACTGCCATCGGCGAGCAGTCCGGTCGGCTGGACGAGGTGCTGGATTCGCTGGCCGCCTATTACGAGCGGGGTCAGGCCATCAGCCGCAGCATAAAAAGCGCGGTGACCTATCCGGCGGTGATGATCTGCGTGATGGCGGTGGTCATCGGCATTTTGATCGGCAGCGTTCTGCCCATCTTCAACCAGGTGTTCCGGCAGCTGGGCAGCGAGATGTCCGCCTTTGCCCAGGGTATTATGAACTTTGGCGCCGGCCTTGGACACTATTCGGCGGTGATTGTAGGTGTGATTCTCGCGCTTGCAATCGTTTGGGTGGTCCTGCGGCAGACAGCAGGGGGACGGGCGTTTCTGTCCCGGCTGTCCGGGAGCTTTTTTGCCACCCGACGCATAACGGCCAAAATTGCGGCAGCGCGGTTTGCCTCCGCTATGTCGATGATGCTTTCCAGCGGCCTGGACGTTGACCAGTCGTTGGACATGGCCGCTGGGCTGATTGAGGACGGAAAAACACAGGAAAAGGTCCGACTGATGCGGGAAAAAATGGCCGAAGGCGCCTCCTTTGCCGACGCACTGGCACAGGTGCAGCTGTTTACCGGCGTTTACGCGCGGATGATCACCGTCGGCTTTAAAACCGGTTCGGTGGACGCGGTGATGCAGAAAATTGCCCAGCAGTACGAAGAGGAAATCGACGAGACCATCGGCAAGCTTTTGGGAATCCTGGAGCCGACGCTGGTGGCGATTCTGTCCATTGTCGTCGGGATGATTTTGCTTTCGGTCATGCTGCCTTTGATGGGCATTATGAGCAGTATCGGCTGACAGCCGGCCGCGGGAAGGAGCGTTTTGCATGAACCAAAATGGGAAACGAAAAAAGGATCGCTCTATGCTCGGGGATCTGGCTTTGCCCATTGCCTCGTTTTTGCTGTTTATTCTTTTGTTTAACTTTGGCATCCAAAGCATTTCCAAAACGGCGGAGGATCAGCAGCTCCGCTTTGCCGAACAGGCGGTGCGCCGGGCGGCGGTCCAGTGCTACACTATAGAGGGCCGGTATCCGGCCAATATCGAATATCTCAGGGAAAATTATGGTCTGGCGGTGGATAGCGACCGGTATGTGATCCACTACCAGCGCCTGGGGCAAAATCTGCTGCCGGAAATCGCTGTATTCCCGGCGGAAAATGGGGAACAGAAATAAAACATTGGGAAAGGGGCTTTAGGGCATGAATCGGTTTCGGACGCAAAAGGATCACGTAGTCGATTTTTTGTTTACACTGGCGCTTTTTTGCGTGTTTGCCGCTTCGGCGCTGACCGTTGTGGTCACCGGCGCTAATGTGTACCGGCAGACGGTGCGCCGCATGGACCAGAACTACGACGGCCGAACCTCCCTGACCTATGTGGTGCAGAAGATCCGGCAAAACGACCGGGCCGGCGCGGTACAGATCGGCCAGGTGGACGGCAGTCCCGCCCTGGTGCTCTCCCAAACGGTGGACGAAAAGACCTATGAAACCTGGATCTATGTTTACGGCGGTTATCTGCGAGAGGTTTTTGTGGCCCAGGGCGTGGAGGTAAAGCCCACCGACGGGCAGCCCATTAAGGAGCAGCAGGGGCTTTCGGTCCAGAAGGACGGTTCCATGCTAACGCTGACCGCTGTGGGAACCGACGGGGAGAGCCGCCAGGCAACGGTTTTTCTGCGGTGTGAGGAATAAGGGGAAAGGAGGCGCAAGTCATGGCTGTTCAAAGAACATCCCGCTCCGGTCTGTTTTTGCTGGAGCTTATGATCGTTATTTTATTTTTCGCGGTGACCAGCGCCATTTGTATGAATCTGTTTGTCAAAGCCCACCTGACCAGCACTGCTGGAAGCGATTTGACCGCCGCGGTCCGGGAGACCCAATCGGCGGCGGAATGGTTTAAGGCTGTGGACGGGGACAAAGACCAGCTGGCGGACCGGCTGAGCGCCCATGTGTTAGAGGAGCGGCTGGACCTGTATTTTGACAAGGACTGGGTCCGCACCGGCGAGGGAAACGCTGTCTACACGGTAAGCATCCTTTTTGGCGGGCAGAGGATGGATCTGCCCGATGGGACCGGGGTAGAGGCGCCGCCGCCGATAAAACGGGACTGTCTGGGTGCGCTGGTGATCGCCTGGAGCGAAAAAGGGGAGATTTTCAGCATCCCGGTGGAAAAATATCCGGGGTAAATCCCGGTTTGACTGATTAGGAAAGGGCGTGTGCCGGCCATGAAAAAGAAAAAACGCAGCTTTGGCATCAGCATCGGTTCCTCGTCGATCCTGGTGGTTTTTGTGGTGCTGTGCCTGACCACCTTTGCCACCTTAAGTTTGGTGTCCGCCCATGCGGATTACCGGCTCAGCCGCAAAACCGCCGACGCGGTCGCCTCTTACTACGCGTTAGACAGCGCGGGGGAAGAGTTGGTGGCGGATCTGGCGGCGGTTTTGCGGGAGGCTCGTCCGGCACAGGGCGTGGACGAAACGGTTTTGCGGGAACAGCTGGAAGAAGCGCTGGAGACATTTGCCAGACCCTCCTCCTGGGACAGTGACCCTTCTTTCCGAATTTCGCCGGAAGGGGTTTGGATTCTTTCCTACGCTTTTCGCCAAGCGGATGGCTGGCAGCTGTTTATTCAGCTGGATATTACCGAGCGTTACCGGGATGGACGCGAAGACGCGCCGCTTCGGCGGCTGTGCTGGCAGGCAGTACCGCCGGGCGAGGAGCCGGAGGAATCCTCTATGCCGCTGTTTCAGCCGGGCAATCTTCCGGTAGGATGAAAAGGAGACGACGATGGAACTAAATCAAATGCTCAAGGAAGCGGTGGACAAGGACGCTTCGGATATTTTTATTGTGTCCGGCCTTCCGCTGTCCTACAAAATCAATAACAGCATTCATTTGCAGTCGGAGGAAAAGCTTTCCCCGGACGACACCCGGGAGATGATTCTGGCGATCTACCAGCTGGCGGGGGACCGAGAGTCCAAAAGGCTGCTGGAACAGGGGGACGATGATTTTTCCTTTTCGCTGCCGGGGGTGTCCCGCTTTCGGGTAAGCACCTATAAGCAGCGGGGCTCGCTGGCGGCGGTGATCCGGGTGGTCCGGTTCGAGCTGCCCGACCCTGCGCAGATGGGCATTCCCCAGGCGGTGTTAGACTTAGCGCAGCTGAAAAAGGGGCTTGTGCTGGTCACCGGAACGGCGGGCAGCGGCAAATCCACCACCCTGGCCTGTATGATCGACCTGATCAACAGCACCCGAAACGGCCATGTCATCACGCTGGAGGACCCGATTGAATATCTGCACCGGCACAAAAAAAGCGTGGTCAGCCAGCGGGAAATTTCCAACGATACCGAAAGCTATGTCAGCGCTCTTCGGGCGGCGCTGCGGCAGGCGCCCAACGTGATTTTGCTGGGCGAAATGCGGGATTACGAGACTATCAGCACCGCCTTGACCGCCGCGGAAACGGGGCATCTGGTCTTTTCCACCCTGCACACCGTCGGGGCGGCCAACACCATCGACCGGGTGATCGACGCGTTCCCCTCCAACCAGCAGCCGCAAATTCGGGTACAGCTGTCGATGGTGCTGCAAGCGGTGGTGTCGCAGCAGCTGCTGCCGGCCAAGGATGGAACGGTGGTGCCGGCCTTTGAGATTATGAAGGTCAACGGCGCGATACGAAACATGATCCGAGAATCCAAGGTCCACCAGATTGATACGGTGATTCATTCCTCTGCGGGAGAGGGGATGGTCGCCATGGACGCGAGCATTCTGGAGCTGTACCGGCAGGGCCGGGTCAGCGCGGAGGAGGCGCTGACCTGTGCCGTGGCGCCGGCTGTTCTGGCGAAAAAGATGGGGGTATAACAAAGACGGCCCGCCGGGGAATTTTCTTTCGGCGGCCTGATTCTTTTCATCAGATTTTGCACATGCTAAAACACAGGGGAACCCATTGAGAGGAGAAGTAAAATTGGAGCAGATTTACGATTTAATCATTCTCGGCGCGGGTCCGGCAGGGCTGGCAGCGGGACTGTACGGGGCCAGGGCCGGCCTGTCCACCCTGATACTGGAAAAAGCCGCGGAGGGGGGACAGGCCCTTTTGACCGATCGGGTGGAAAACTATCCCGGTGCGGTGCCGGAGGTGGAAAACGGCTTTTCTCTGGCGGCGCGGATGCTGGAACAGGCCAAAAGCTTTGGAGCGGTGAGCAAAAATGTGGAGGTCCAGTCGGTGGAGCTGGACGGTGATACAAAGGTTCTCGCCGGACCCTCCGGCGAATACCGGGCTCGGACGGTGATCCTGGCCACCGGCGCCTCTCCCCGCAGGCTGGGCTGCTCTGGCGAGGAGGAATTCACCGGGCGGGGCGTGTCCTACTGCGCCACCTGCGACGGGGCCTTCTTCCGGGGCAAGGATGTTTTTGTGGTCGGCGGCGGCGATTCGGCGGTGGAGGAAGCGCTGTTTTTGACCCGGTTTGCCCGCAAGGTGACCATCATTCACCGGCGGGACCAGCTGCGGGCGGTCAAGACGCTACAGGACCGGGCCTTCGCCAACGAAAAAATGGATTTTATCTGGAACGCCCAGGTGGATGGACTGGAAGGGCAGGAGATTTTGCAGACCATCCGGCTCAAGGATGTCAAAACCGGCGAGATCCGCCAGATTACCGCGGAGGAAGGCGACATGCTGGGACTGTTTGTCTTTGTAGGACTGGAGCCCAACTCCGCGCTTTTAGAAGGGAAACTGCCTTTGGAGTCGGGCTACGTTAAAACCGACGAGAACATGCGGACCCAGCTCCCCGGCGTATTCGCGGCGGGGGACCTGCGGGTCAAAGGGCTGCGGCAGATCATCACGGCTGCGGCGGACGGAGCCATCGCCGCCATGGAAGCCCAACGGTACCTGGCTGAAAAAGAATCGGACTAAAAAGTTCCATCCAGCTCCTGAGAAATTTGATAGATGAAACGAAAAGCCTGTTATAAAAAGGCAAAAAAGGACCCTCTCCCACGGGAAAGGGTCCTTTTTTGCAGATTGTCTATGGAAGAAGGGTGTCGGCCGCGGTAGGCAGCTGATCGTTGGTCTTGCCAAAGAAATATTCGTCGAAAATGGCCTTTGCCACCGCAGCTCCCCAGTATCCATGGTAACCGTTTTCAATAACCACCGCCACCGCGATTTGCGGATCGTCCGCCGGCGCATAGCAGATATAGGTGCCGTTGGGAAAGCCGGTGGTTTCCGGCGTACCGGTTTTCGAGGCAACCAACAGCGGATAATCACCGAAATAAGCGCCGGAGGTACCGTTGTACCCGTTCTGGCCGGATGCGCGGATCATCCCGTCCCGAATTGCACCGACCGTTGTATCGGACAGCTCCATATCAACAACAATCTCCGGCTCAATTTCCTGCACCGTCTCATCCAGACCGTAGCTCTTAATGCTTTTGACCAGATGGGTTTTCATCCGTACGCCGCCGTTGGCAAGTGTTGCCGTGTAGGTCGCCAGCTGCAAAGGGGTAAAGAGACTTTTTCCCTGCCCAATGGAGGCTTGGAGCACATCGCCAGGATTCCAGTTTTCTCCCAGCGATTCACTGTAGGCAGGGCTGGCCATATGACCAAGCGCTTCCGGCAGCTCTATACCGGTGGGTTCCCCCAAGCCGAACTGCCCGGCGTAGTCAATTAGAGTGTTAATCCCCAGCTGACGGCCCAGATCGTAAAAGAAGATGTTGCAGGAAACCCGCAGCGCTTCCATGACGCTGAAATTGGGGTGCCAGCCCAGGCACCGGGGCTGATAGTCCTCGTAAAAAGTATAGACATGGTTACAGGTATAGGTATAGGAGGGGGTAATCCTTCCTTCCTGTAGGCCGGCGGTGCCCACCAAAGGTTTAAAAATAGAACCAGGCGCATAGGTCCCCCGCAAGGCCCGATTGAACAGCGGGTTGTCCGGATTGGCCAAAAGATTGTTGTAATCCTGGCTATAGGTGGCCAGATTGTAGGTGGGATAGCTGGCCATGGCCAGGATCTCGCCGGTTTTACAGTCGATGGCCACCACCGCGCCGGAGGTGGCTTCCTTTCCCTCGCCCTCTTCGCCGTTGGCCTGTAGCCAAAGGATCTCCGCCTCCAACGCATTCTGCGCCACCCTTTGCAGATTGATGTCCAGGGTGAGCATAATCGAATTGCCTGGCACCGGCGGCGAGGTCACAGTCGCGTCAATCACCTCGCCGTTGGAATTGAGGGTGATGGTCCGCCGGCCGTTTATGCCCCGCAGCTGCGTTTCAAAGGATTCCTCTATACCGCTTTTCCCGATTACATCGTTCATGGCGTAGCCCTTGTTTTTCAGTTCCGCATATTCTTCCGCGTAAATTGGGCCGATCTGCCCAACCAGGTGCGGCGCAATGTCCCCGGCCACATATTCCCGGATGGTGCTTTCTACCACCATGACGCCGGAGAGCTCGTAAGAGCGCTCCTTAATCTGAATGACGGTGGAAACCTTTACGTCTTCTGCCAAGGTGTAGGGGGTGGTGATGGAAAATCCCTGCCGCTCCATCTCATATCGGATGCCCGCCAGCTGGCGCTGCTGCACCGGCGTGTAATCCTCCAGACCATATCGCTCGATCAGCCAGCTCATGACATCCTCTACATTGGTGTAAGGGCCCACATTCAGAAAATCCTTTAGCCGGGAAACCTCCGAATCCTGCCCCTCCCGGAAGGAAAAAGGCTCCTTGTCGGTTATCGGCAGCTTGTCAATCCATTCATCCCCTGCGGCGGCCAAAAGCGTTAACAGCCGCAGAATGATTTCGTTTTCCTCGCCGCGGGTCAGATAGGCCTTGTCCAGCGTGACGTTGTACCCCACCTTATTTTGTACCAGCGGCCGGCCGTACCGGTCGGTGATCTCCCCCCGGGCGGCCTGGATGATCTGGGACCGGGTGGCGCCCTTGGTAGCCAGCTCAGAATAGGACTGGCCGTGGACAATTTGGATTTCAATTAACACCAGGCCAAAAATCAGACAGACCGCCAAAATCAGTCCGAATAAAACCCATGTCCGCTTTATGTTGATTTTTTTTTCCATATTTTTTCTCCCGACCAGAACAGACAATGCAAAGGTCCAATTTTATTCCTTCCACTTTCCATCGCATTTTTCTTTGATTTTTCGAATCAGCAATAAAAAGAAAGGGGTCAGAATAACAGTATAAATAAACGAAGGTAATACGGAATGGATAAAAACCAACTGAACTTCCGCATATCCCCAGATAAAGTAAAAGAAAAAGAATTCCAACAACGCCCGGATGGCGGCCAGTCCGCCGCCCAAAAGCAGCGCGCTTTTCCAATTGACTTTGACCAGAAAAAGGCTTAAAAGCGCAATGGCCGTGCATCCGCAGAGCATGAGAAGACCGTTGAAGCCAAACAGCGCCTGACTACCCAAATCACAAAGCAGACCACTGAGAGCGCCGAACAAAGCGGCGGGCAGAATATTTTCGCACATGGCTACCGCTACAGCAAGGGGGATAACCCAGAGCGGCCGAACGCCAAAAAAGGAAAAAGCGCCGGAAGTTGTCTGCACCGCGTAAAAAACGATCATAAGAAGCGTATAGCAAAAATACTTGGTCGTGACCCAAATCCGCTTTTTCCGAATCATTGACCTGCCTCCATAGAAGAGGATTCCGGCAGGGAAGAGCTGGCCGAAGCGGGCGCATCCTCCGCGGCCTCGCTGCCCATCAGGTCTTCGCCAATCATAATGCCCTGCCCCTCGAACGCGGTGATGACGAAAACATCCTTGACCCCGTGAGCAGAGGCAAAGGGCTCGATGACCGCATAAAGAGATACGCCGTGATCCTCCTGCCGGATTTCCTTAATGGAGCCGATTTTTAGGCCCTTGGGAAATACGTTTCCGCCGGAGGTCAGAACGATGTCGCCAATGGCGGCGCCGCTGTCCCTGGGCAGATAGGTCATTTTGCACTGACCCTCCTGCGCCAGGTCCACCGCGCCCACCACAATGCCGGTATCCCGCGTGCGGGACACATACGATCCCACGTTTAATCCCGGGTCGTAGATGGTGATCACCCGCGAATAGGTGAGCCCCACCTCTTCCACCACCCCAACAAGCCCATCGGAGGTAATGACCGGATCCCGCTTGGAGACCCCCTGCATTGTCCCCTTATCGATGATAAAGCTGTCGAACTGACTGTTGGCGTCCCGGCCGATAACCATGGCCGGACAGAATTCGAAGTCGGGGTTCTGCTCCTTAATATCCAGGAATTTTTCGTATAGCTGGTTTTCGTTTTTTGTGGACTCATAATCGACCAGCTGATCCCGCAGCAGCTGCATTTCCTCTTTCAGCAGCTCGTTTTCCTCCTTTAGCTGTTCCGCCCGCAGATAGCCCTGAAGCATATTGGTCACAGCGGCGGAAATCTCGGCGGAAACCTTTTGGAACGGATAAACCACCGCGCCAATGATCTGTTGGGTAAAGATAGCGATCCCGTCAGTATAAGCGGCGCGCAGCATAAAGGCGCACATCAATATGGCAAGTCCTAAAATAAGCTTGAACGTTTTTGTTTTCAAAAAATCCTTCATGACCTTGCCCTTCTTTTGCTGTCTTTAGAAACAGAAAGCGGCTATGGGATCCGTTTTCCCCCTGCCCGAACCTACCCGGGAAAAGAGATTTTATACCGTTTCCGGCACAAAATGGGGAAAGCACAGCCGCCATTGCCGCCCAAAAACACAAAATACGAAAAACAGCTTAATTGCGCCGGTCGTCCTCCGAAAGAACGTCCCGCAATTTTTCCAGGTTTTCCAAAACGGTGCCGGAACCATCGGCTACGCAGTCCAAGGGGCTGTCCGCCACATATACCGGCATACCGGTTTCCTTGGTGATCAGCCGGTCCAGCCCCTTTAATAAGGCGCCGCCGCCGGTTAGCGTAATGCCGTGGTCGATAATATCCGCCGAAAGCTCCGGCGGGGTGCGCTCCAGCGTTGTCTTAATCGCGTCCATCACCAGCTCCAGCGGGTCGGACAGCGCCTCCCGGATTTCGTGGGGTTCGACCATAATGTTTTTCGGCAGACCATCCACCAGGTTGCGCCCTTTGATTTCCATCGGCGCTTCATCGTCGTAGGGGAAAGCGGAGCCGATCTGGATCTTTACATCCTCGGCAGTCCGTTCGCCGATGAGCAGGTTGTATTTCTTTTTGATATACTGGATAATCGAGGAATCGAACTCATCGCCGCCAACCCGCACCGAACGGGCCGCCACAATGCCGCCCAACGAGATGACCGCCACCTCGCTGGTGCCGCCGCCGATATCCACAACCATGCTGCCGGTCGCTTCCGCCACAGGCAGCCCCGCGCCGATTGCCGCCGCCATCGGCTCTTCGATGATGGAAACGTATTTGGCGCCCGCCTTCTGGGTCGCCTCCTTCACCGCACGGCGCTCCACCTCGGTTACGCCGGAGGGAATGCAGATGACCACCCTGGGCCGGACAAAAATCGAACTGCCCAGCGCTTTTTTAATAAACAGCTGCAGCATGCTGGTTGTAATATCAAAATCGGCGATTACACCATCCTTTAACGGGCGGACTGCAACGATGGAACCGGGCGTTCTGCCGATTACATCCTTGGCCTCTTGTCCGACAAATTTAACCGAATCGCTGCGCACATCAACCGCCACCACCGACGGTTCCCGCATGATGATGCCTTTTCCCTTCATGAAAATCAAGGTGTTCGCCGTACCCAAGTCAATACCGATGTCCTTTGTAAAAAGCACAAATACGTCCTCCTTTGTTTTTCTTGTTTATTCAAAATGACAGAATTTGCAAGATAAAAAGTTTTTTGCCCGGTAAGATTACACCGCTGTCAGGTCCAATCACA
The DNA here is from genome assembly GCA_910587335.1 of uncultured Oscillospiraceae bacterium. Taxonomy (GTDB): domain Bacteria; phylum Bacillota; class Clostridia; order Oscillospirales; family Ruminococcaceae; genus UBA3818. The sequence goes on along the minus strand of CAJUMG010000002.1, from coordinate 159,649 downwards.
ACAAATATGGCAAAATAGCTGTACAACAAACTTATTATACCCGCTTACAACAGATTTCTCAACCTGTCAAGGGGAAAATTTTTCTGAATTTTTCACAATAGGTCCCTCTATCCAAAAATTTGCCTTTATATGGGAAAAAATGGCGATTAGACAAAAAAGGAAACCAGCTTTTTAAAAGAAATGTTACACCGGAAAAGGTTTGTGATCGATCCTTACGGCGAGACCTTGTCAGCCGTCCATCCACAAAAAAACAGAACCCGCTTTTTTGCGGATTCTGCATTTTCTCTCATCTTTACGCCCGGTCGACGATGATTTTATAGTCAGCCTGAAAGCATCCGCCGGGAAGGATACAGTTGCCGTACTTCCGCTGTGTCAGATCGCCGGAAAAATCCACACTGTCGCACCGGCCGAACCAGGGCTCGATACAGACAAAGGGCGCGTTCTTCCCCGCCGGGGACCAAACGCCGAACAGCGGCGCATTCTTAAACACCACCGTGATAAAGGGGCGCTTGTCCCGGTCCGCCAGCCAGACCCGGCCGGTCTGGGGGCCTTCGACGATCAATGCGTCCCGGTCAAACAAACTGGGATGCAGCCGGTATAGCCCCTCCTCCAAAGGGAGGGTATACATATCCTGAACCAAAAGCCCCTGGCTGTTTAGCAGCTGGTAGCTAAGATTGCCGGGAATGTCAAAGCCCAGATAGCAGCCTTCCATCCCGCCGCCCTCCGGCGGACAGAGAAACGCCGGATGCGCGCCGATGGAAAAATACAGCGGCTTTTCCGGGGACGGGTTTTCTACCTTCCACAAAACATAAATGGCGTTTTCTTCCAGCTGGTAGCCGATCTGCAGCGCAAAGGGCAGCGGATACCGGGCGAGGGTTTCTTCGTTCGATTCCAGCCGAAAGCAGATGTAGTCCGCTTTTTGCCTGATCATAGAAAAATCCATATCCCGGGCAAAGCCGTGCTGGCCCATGGGGTAGCGCTTTCCCTCATAGAGAAATTCCTTGTTTTTTAAGCTTCCCACAAAGGGGAACAGCACCGGGGAGCTGCGTCCCCAGTAAGCGGGGTTTGCGTCAAACAGATATTCCTGCCCCGCCCTGTCCCGGATGGAGCAAAGCTCTGCGCCGGCGTCCTTCACCTGCACAGTGAGCCGGTTATTTTGTATGGTATGAACCGCCATTTTATTTTCCCTCCTGCTCTTCGCCTGGCAAAATGGGCTTTTTGCGCAACGGAAGCCACCCGGAAATGGCTTTTCGCAGACTCAAATCCCAAAAATCCCATTCGTGCCGGTAACCGGGGACCTCCTCGTAAAAGACATCGCAGCCCAGTTCGGTCAAAAAATCCACCGCCTTGCGGCACCCGGGCAGAGCCAATTTATCCTCGCTGCCGCAGGTAAAGAACATGCGGGGCAGCGGCGTCCCCTCCTGTTGATGGCGCTTTGCCTGGGCATACGCGTCGAAGGAGGAGCCGGAAAACTGACTCAGATCCCCGTAAAAATCGGAGATATCCGGCATCGCGGGAAGCAGAGCCATCCGGCGGCGGGCGCTCTCCTCAATCCCATCGCCGGACCGGGCGGAGCCGGACATCATCAGCGCGGCGGCAAACCGGGCAGGGTAGGTGGCGGCGATCTTCATCGCGCCATTCGCCCCCATGGAAAGACCGGCGATAAAGGTGTCTTCCCGCCGGTCGGATACGGGGAACAGGGTGCGCATCACCAGCGGCAGCTCCTCGGTGATCCAGGTAAAATACCGGGGCCCTTGCAAATAATCCGCGTATTCCGAGTTGTCCGCGGCCGGCATGACCACCGCCAGCTTTGCCTCGTCCGCATATCGCACGATATTGGTAAAGTGCAGATAGTCGGTTTCGTCGCCGTGGGAGCCGTGCAGCAGATACATCAGCTGATAGCGCATCCCCGGCTGATAAACCGTCTCACCCTCTACCATCTCGCCATAGGTCATGGTGGGCAGAATGACCGTGATGTTGGTCTGATGCCCCAGACTTTTGGAAAGCAGATTCATTCGGATAACCGCCATAAAAATCCCTCCTGTTTAGTATGATGTAAGCGGCGTTTATTCTGCCGCGCAAGCGTAAAATACATCCGGCGCCATCATAGAGCGGGAAAGGGAGATACAGTCCTTTTGCCAAACCCCGTCCGGCGAAACGCCGGTGGTTGTATCCCAGCTGGCGGCAGCTTGCCCCAGACCGTGTATAAACAGCTACATGGCCTTTCCTCACTAAAAGAATCATTTATCATAATTATACCATAGGCGCCGGACCGGAACAAGAAAACCGGGCAAAAATCCTCTGGGACCACCCATCCCGCCTGCGCTTGGACAGGGAAACGGCGCCCCTCTCTTCAATTCCGGCCAAAAATGTGCTATGATGGATAAAATGCGAAAAAAGGAGAAATCCGTATGGAGGATATGGCCTATTGCGGCTATTTTTGCAGCGGGTGCCCGGTATATCAGGCGGACCTGTGCGGCGACATGGCGGAAAAGGAACGGCTTGCCCGGCAGTACTCCACATCGGACCGGCCGCTTACCGCGGCGGATATGTATTGCCGGGGCTGCGGGAGGGAAGAAGGGGAACTGCCGGCTTTCTGCCGGGAATGCTTTATCCGCAGCTGCGCCCAAAAAAGGAGGCTGCCCCACTGCGGCGCCTGCGTAGAATTCCCCTGCGTCTATTGGCGGACGCATATCCCGGCGGACAGTCCCAGCAGAATTCTGTTGGAGCAATACCGCGCCGGACAGTAGGGCCGGTATCGAACAAAAAGGGGGAGCTTTTGATGGAAAATACAGCAAAAACGCTGCCAAAGGTGCAAATATCCAAAAAAGGAGAAGCGAGTCTGCGGGAGGGGCACCCCTGGATCTACGACACGGAGGTCCAGCCGCTGGACGGCCCCTGTAAGGATGGGAGCCTGGTGGAAGCGGTGAGCCAAAAGGGCCGCTATCTGGGAGCCGGCTTTTATAACAGCCGCTCCAAAATTCGCGTTCGGATCATTTCCACCAATGCCAACGACCGGTTTGACCGGGATTTTTTCCGGCGGCGTCTGTCCCACGCCTGGGAATACCGCAAAACGGTTATGGGCAGGGATATAGACTGCTGCCGCCTGATTTTTGGCGAGGCGGACTATTTTCCCGGCCTTACGGTGGACCGCTTTGGGGATATTCTGGTAGCACAGACCCTGAGCCTTGGCATAGAGCGGCTCAAGCCCCTGCTGTTCGAGGAATTGTATCAGCTGCTGAAAGAAGACGGGCAGACCATCCGCGGGCTATATGAGCGAAACGATGTATCCATCCGCCGGCTGGAGGGGATGGAGGAAAACAAAGGCTTTTTCCCGCTGCCGGGCCTGCCGCAGCCGGACCGCACTGAAACAGAGATTGTAGAAAATGGCATCCGGTATCGGGTGGACTTTGCCAATGGACAGAAAACCGGCTTTTTTCTGGACCAGAAGTATAACCGTCTGGCCGCGGCGTCGCTGGCGCCCGGCAAGCGGGTGCTGGACTGCTTTACCCACACCGGCTCCTTTGCCTTGAATGCGGCTAAGGCCGGGGCGGCCCATGTCCATGCGGTGGATATCTCCCCAGAAGCGGTGGAACTGGCGCGGCAAAATGCGGATATAAACGGCCTTTCGGACTGTATGAGCTTTGAGACGGCCAATGTGTTCGACCTTTTGTCCGCCTTGCCGAACCGCTCTTACGATTATATTATTCTGGACCCGCCGGCCTTTACCAAGTCTCATAACACCGTAGACGCTGCCCTGCGGGGCTATAAGCAGATCAACCTGCGGGCCATGAAGCTTTTGCCCCGGGGCGGATATCTGGCAACCTGTTCCTGCTCCCACTTTATGACCGAGGAGCTTTTTTGTCGTATGCTGCGTTCCGCCGCCTTTGACGCAAAGGTCTCTCTACGGCAGATCGAGGCGCGTCAGCAAGCCGCCGACCATCCAATTTTATGGAACGTCCCCCAGACCAATTATCTCAAGTTTTACCTATTTCAAGTGGTATAATAAAGCTTTGTTTATACGAAAAGAAGAATTTTTGACCGGCAAAAGGCAAAGCTTTCCAAAGGATTCCTATCGCTGTATTGTAAAGGGGATTGAATGAAAAGTGCATTTATGAAATTGCTATGAATTTAACATTCTTTCTCTTGCAATCGGTTGAAAACTTCGTTATAATGATATACGTGAGAAGTTTGGTTTTTGAAAACAAAAACCAAATGGACAAACAAAACCGGGCTATACCGGTTTGAAAGGAGAGCAAAAAGTTATGGCATTGACGAAGAATCCAAATGTATTAAAATGGCTGGACGAAATGGTTGCGCTGACCACTCCGGATCAGGTTGTCTGGATTGATGGCAGCGAGGAGCAGCTGAAGGGGCTCAGAGCCGAGGCGATTGCCACCGGCGAGATGGAGGAGCTCAACCAGGAAAAGCTTCCGGGCTGTCTGTTGCATAGAACCCGTCCCAGCGACGTTGCCCGTGTAGAAAACAGAACCTTCATCTGCTCCCGCAATAAAGAGGATGCAGGCCCCACCAATAACTGGGAAGATCCCAAGGTTATGTATGAAAAGCTGGGGAAATTGTTTAACGGCGTTATGAAGGGCCGCACCATGTATGTCATCCCCTACTCTATGGGACCCATCGGCTCTCCTTTCTCCAAAGTCGGCGTGGAGCTGACCGACTCGATCTATGTTGTTTTGAACATGGATATCATGACCAGAATGGGCGCCCAGGCGTTTGAGCATCTGGGAGATACCTCCAACGACTTTGTAAGAGGTCTGCACTCCAAAGCGAATGTGGACGAAAACGAAAGATACATCGTCCATTTCCCCGAGGATAACACCATTTGGTCCATCAACTCCGCTTACGGCGGCAACGTGCTCTTGGGCAAAAAGTGCTTTGCTTTGCGTATTGCCTCCTATCAGGGCAAGAACGAGGGCTGGATGGCCGAGCATATGCTGATTTTGGGTATCGAGAATCCCCAGGGCGAGGTGAAGTATATCACCGCGGCGTTCCCGTCTGCCTGCGGCAAGACCAACCTGGCTATGCTCATCCCGCCGGAAATCTATAAGAAAAAAGGCTATAAGGTTTGGACAGTGGGCGACGATATCGCCTGGATGCGCATTGGACCTGACGGACGGCTTTGGGCGATCAACCCGGAGAACGGCTTCTTCGGCGTAGCGCCCGGCACCAACGAAAAGTCCAACCCCAACGCGTTGGCCTCTACCCGCAAAAACACCATCTTCACCAACGTGTGTCACGATCTGGATCAGAACACCGTCTGGTGGGAAGGTCTTGATAAAAACCCGCCTAAAAACGCCGTTGACTGGAAGGGCCAGCCTTGGGACGGCAGCACCGCCACCGAAAAAGGCGCGCATCCCAACTCTCGGTTTACCGCTCCGGCCGTAAACTGCCCCTGCATCAGCGATAAATTCGACGATCCCCAGGGCGTGCCGATCTCCGCGATCATCTTTGGCGGCCGCCGGGCGAAAACCGCACCGCTGGTCTATCAGGCAAGAAGCTGGGAGCACGGCGTGTTCGTAGGCTCCATCATGGCTTCGGAGACCACCGCTGCTGCGGCCGGCGCTGTTGGCGTTGTCCGGCGTGATCCTATGGCTATGCTGCCCTTCTGCGGCTACCATATGGGCGATTACTTCCAGCATTGGCTTGATATGGGCAAAAAGCTGGGGGATAAAGCGCCGAAAATCTTTAACGTCAACTGGTTCAGAACCGATGACGAGGGTCACTTCATCTGGCCGGGATTTGGCGATAATATGCGTGTGCTGATGTGGATTCTGGCCCGCTGCGAAGGCGAGGCCGACGCGGTTGAGACCCCCATTGGCTACGAGCCGAAGCCGGAAGATATCAACATCGAGGGCCTGGATATTGATCTGGATACCATCAAAGGACTGCTGGATGTAGATAAGGGCCTGTGGAAAGAAGATGCCGCCGGCATCGAGGAATTCTACCAGAAGTTCGGCGATAAGCTCCCCAAAGAGCTGAGAGCAGAGCTGGAAACCCTGAAAAAGAATCTGGACTAATGCGTCCCTTTGGAAAGCCCTGGTCAGCCAGGGCTTTCTTATTATTTACAGTTTTGCGACAGGCGGATGCGAGGTCTGATCCCGGCTTTCCTGTCTGGGCAAAACGGATCCAACGCCGATTCAAAAAGGAGGAAAAACCATGCTGCATCGACCGGTACAACCTGCCGCCGGAAAGAATATCCGCTGGAGGGGAATCGTCGCTCTGTCCATGGCGGCAGCAGGGACTGTCTCGTTTGTTATTTCGATACTGGCCGGCGCTTTTGTTATGGCGCGCAAAGGCGAATAATCCTTTCGGACAAAGGGAACCTGGGGCGCCGGACACGGTGCCGGGTTCCTTTTTTATATGGCTCAGGGAAGAAAGCGGTGCCCAAACGGCGGGGAAAATACACCTGCCCCAAAGCAAAGGAGGAGAAGAGCATGTACGAACTGGTTAAGGTTTCGGAAAACGATTACTATATTCAGTGTCCAGCCAAAATCGGGCTGGTAAGAACCGGCGGCGCGGATGTCTGCCTAATAGACAGCGGCAACGATAAGGAGGCCGGGCGCAAGGCGCTTAAAATCCTCACAGCCAACGGCTGGAACCTGCAAGCGATTTATAACACCCATTCCCATGCGGACCATATTGGCGGCAACCGGTATTTGCAGGGACAGACCGGCTGTAAGATCTATGCGCCGGGTATAGAATGCGCGTTCACCCGGCATCCGGTTTTGGAGCCGGCTTTTCTGTACGGCGGCTATCCGGCTGGGGAACTGCGGCATAAATTTTTGCTGGCACAGGAAAGCAGCGTCCAATACCTCACGCCGGAAAGTCTCCCCACGGGCTTTGAGAGCATCCCCCTTCCGGGACATTCCTTCGATATGTGCGGCTTTCGCACCCCGGATGGCACCGTCTATTTGGCCGACTGTCTCTCCAGCCGCCAGACGCTGGATAAATATCAGATCAGCTTTCTTTATGATGTAGGGGCCTATCTCGCCTCGCTAGAGACGGTAAAAAAGATGGAGGCTGCCTTTTTCGTCCCCGCCCATGCAGAAGCCTGCGACAATATCCGGCCGTTGGCCCAATACAATATAGATAAAGTGTACGAAATCGCCGAACAAATCCTAAAGCTGTGCGGTGAGCCGCTGTGCTTCGAAAAAATTTTGCAAAAGCTCTTTGCTCATTATAATCTGACCATGACCTTTGAGCAGTATGCCTTGGTAGGCAGCACCGTCCGCTCTTATCTGGCGTGGCTGAAGGACAGCCGCCGCCTGGAAGCCGATATCCAGGACCATCAGCTGCTTTGGAAACGGATATAGCTTCCATTTGGCAGGGCGAAACGTATAAATCAAAAAACCGGGGATGGAAAAATCCCCGGCCAAACGCTTCGTATTTGCGCCATCACTGACCAATGGGAGCCAGTACCCCCTTGCCTTGGGCCAAGGATTGGGGCAGATCCAGAATCCGCTGGTTCCCGCTGCCGCGAAACAGCAGGGTCAAATCCCGCTGGGCCTGGATGTAGGGGCCATCGACCAGAAAATCCCCCTCCCGCAGCAGAGCGATCACATCCGGGTCGTTTTGCTCCAGCAGCGTTTCAAATACGCTTCCGGTGTAGATGAACAGGTTAAGCCCCAGTTTTTTGATCTCCTGGGCCAAAGGCAGCAGCGCCCGCGCTTGACAAAGGGGCTCGCCGCCGGAAAAGGTCACCCCGTCCAGCAGCGGATTTTTGCGGATGGCCTCCAGAATTCTTTCCGGTTCGCAGTCATACCCGCCGGAAAAATCGTGGGATTCGGGGTTGTGGCACCCTTCGCAGTGATGGGGACAGCCCTGTACAAAAACGACCAGCCGAATGCCGGGTCCGTCTACAATGGATTCCCGGACAATGCCTGCCAATCGAATAGGTGTTGACATGATACACACAAGCCTTTCTAAAAAGTGGTGAATTATAGGGGAAAGGGCGGACAAAAGTCCGCCCTTTTTATATGCCGCGCCCTTTGCCGCGACTTTAAATTTGCTCAGGCTGGGCTATGCCGTGCTTTACCCGGTCGCTTTCCTCCGCCCGTTTGGCGTTGTTCCAGTAATCCATAGTCCCCACCAGATAGCCGGTGATGCGGCGGATTCGCTCAAACGCCTCGTTGCCGTCCCCTTCGTGGCGGCCGCAGCCAGGGCACTCGTTGTCGATAATACCGGTATAGCCGCAGCAGGGGTCCCGGTCTACCGGATGGTTGATGGAGCCGTAGCCAATGCCGGACTCCTTCATGTACCGAACCACCTTTTCAAAGGCGTCCAGATTCTTTAACGGGTCCCCATCCATCTCAATGTAGGAGATGTGTCCGCCGTTGGTCATGCTGTGGTAAGGCGCTTCCAGGCGAATCTTGTCAAAGGCGGAGATGTCGTAATATACCGGAACATGGAAGGAGTTGGTATAGTAATCCCGGTCGGTCACCCCGGGAATGATGCCGAATTTCTGCTTGTCAATGCGGACAAAGCGGCCGGAAAGCCCCTCCGCCGGTGTGGCAATCAGCGAATAGTTAAAGCCGGTTTTTTCGCTCATTTCGTCCATCCGTTTGCGCATATAGCCCACAATATTTAGACCAAGGTTCTGCGCCTCCTGAGACTCACCGTGATGGCTACCGATCAGCGCTTTCAGGCACTCGGCAAGACCGATAAAGCCGACGGTGAGGGTGCCGTGCTTGAGCACCTCGCCCACCTCGTCGTCCGGATTCAGCCGGTCCGCGTCCAGCCAAACTCCCTGCCCCATGAGGAAGGGGTAGTTGCGGACCTTTTTCGCCGCCTGAATTTTATACCGGGCCATCAGCTGTTCACAGACTAGATCCAGCATCCGGTCCAGCTGCTCAAAGAAGAAATCTACATTGCCGTTGGCCTTTATGGCCAAACGGGGCAGATTGATAGAGGTAAAGCTCAAATTGCCCCGACCACAGGTCACCTCCCGGCTCGGATCATAGTGGTTGGCCATAACGCGAGTCCGGCAGCCCATGTAGGCCACCTCGGTGTTATAGTCTCCCTCTTTGTAATACTGTAGGTTAAACGGCGCGTCCAGGAAAGAAAAGTTGGGGAACAGCCGCTTGGCCGATACCCGGCAGGCCAGCTTGAACAAATCATAGTTGGGATCCTCCGGGTTGTAGTTAATCCCCTCTTTTACCTTAAAAATATGGATGGGGAAGATGGGCGTTTCGCCGTTGCCAAGGCCCGCGTCCTCCGCCTTCAGGATGCACTCAATCACCAGCCGGCCTTCCGGCGAAGTGTCGGTACCATAGTTGATGGAGGAAAACGGCACCTGCGCGCCGGCGCGGGAGTGCATGGTGTTCAGGTTATGTACCAGCGCCTCCATCGCCTGAAAGGTGGAGCGGTAGGTTTCCTTCTGGGCGTTTTTCACCGCGAATCGCTGAATTTTTTCCACCAGCTCCTCCGGGATATACCGGACCAGCTCCGGTGCTTCGTATTGGTGATAGTCGTTGTCGTCCGCCAGCACCGGCCACAGGCCGCTTTGCTTCTCCGCCTCTTGGGCAATCTGCCGGGCGGCGGCCTCTCCGTCCTCCAACCCGCCTAACAATTCTAACGCACGGCCCACATTGCGGGAATAAACCCGCCGGTAGGTCTTGCGCACGCCGGGCGCCATACCGTAGTCAAAATTGGGAATGCTCTGCCCGCCGTGCTGGTCGTTCTGGTTGGACTGGATGGCGATACAGGCCAGCGCCGAGTAGCTGGCGATATCGTTGGGCTCCCGTAAAAAACCGTGACCGGTGCAGAAACCGTTTTTGAACAACTTGACAATGTCGATCTGGCAGCAGGTGGTAGTCAGGGTGTAAAAGTCCAGATCGTGAATGTGGATGTCCCCTTCGGTATGCGCCTTGGAAAATACCGGATCCAGCACATACATCTCACAAAACTGCTTGGACCCTTCGGACCCGTATTTGAGCATAGTGCCCATGGGGGTGTCCCCGTCGATGTTGGCGTTTTCCCGTTTGATGTCGTTGTCCGCCGCCGGCTTAAAGGTCAAATCCTCGTAAATGCGCATGAGCTTGGTATTCATGTCCCGCACACGGGTCCGCTCCGCCCGGTAGAGGATAAATTCCTTCGCGGTGCGGGCATGGCCGTTTTCAATCAAAATCTTTTCCACCGCGTCCTGTACCTGTTCCACCGTCGGCCGGGTTTCATGCAGCTGCTCGGTCAGATAATCGATAACCTTGCAGGTCAAATCCTCGGCGGTTTCCCGATCATTGCCGCCGAGTACCTGCGCTGCTTTATAAATGGCGTCGGTAATCTTGCTCGAATCAAAGGCTACCTGCCGTCCGTCCCGTTTGACAATCATTTCAATCATGCTGCTGGTTCCTTTCCATCTTTTCACTATTTCTTTGCGCTTTTGTTTTCCATAAATAGGCCGAGCCTGCGGTGGCGGATTTTGTCGAAAATATCCCCACTGTATACTATTGATGTGGTTATACGCAAAAACTCACCACAATATATTGTGGTATGCGAACGTTTTCCATTGTATAACGCCAAAAGGGGAAAGTCAAGGGGAACACAGAATTTTATCTGTTTTTTCTTTTTAAAGAAATCGCTTTCCATCAGACGGGCCAACCATAGAAAAAGGGTTACAGCAGCGCCAGCAGTCCCATGATCAAAAGGATGCCGCCCCCTAGCCAGGACAGGTCGGACGAGGTGCGAACAGCTGCTTTTTGTCCGGCCAGACTTCCTGCGGCGATACAAAACCAGTTGGTGAAGACGCCGCAGAAAAACACCGCCCAAGGGGAAAGACCGGAAAAACCGCCGCCTAAGCCCGCGGCCAGTCCATCGCTGGATAAGGCCAGCGCCAATGTCACCGATTCGGCGGCGGACAAAACGCTGGAGCAGTCGGCGTCCGCGGCGGCAGGGTCCGCCCAGATATGTAGCAGAAAGCGCATTCGAAATAGGCGAAAGGAAAGCTTTCGGCCCGGCTGCGGCAAGCGGCGCACCAGCCGTTTCAGGGCGCTGTCGAACAGCTTGACAAGACCCATTCCGCTAAGGAGCAGACAGGAAAGCCACCTGGTCAGCCCGGCGGGCAGAAAGGGTGTCAGCCATCCGCCGGCCAGAATAGCCAGAGCCAAAGCGGCGGCGGATACGGCGGAAAGCACCAGCGCCGAAAGGGTGGGAATACGGATTTTTTCCGCGCCAAAGCCAAACGCTGCGGCAAAGGTGTCAATACACACGGCGGCGCACAAAAGGAAAATATGAAGGAAAGAAAGCCAAAACGACTGCATGAAAAATGCCTCCCTACTGCGGCTGCCTGGCTTTTTACAGCGTCTGGGCGGGGCCGCCTTCTCTTGCTTATTTTATGCGCCCGGCAAAAGAAGGGTCCCACCTCCCTTGCAATGGGCGGATAAATAGAGTAAACTTTTGGTAAAGGCTATCCGGCGGCAAGGCGGGATAGCGGAAGGGAGAATGGGATGAATACATTTCGTTTTGGCGTGATGGGCGCGGCAAAAATCGGGGCGAAGTTCTGCGACGCGGTCCGTGGGATTTCGGGCGTGCAGGTGGCGGCGGTGTCCAGCAAAAGCCAGGAGCGGGCGGATGCCTTTGCCCAGGCGAACGGGGTGCCAAAGGCTTACGGCGATTACCGCCAGATGTTGGCCGACCCGGAGATCGACGGGGTATATATCGCCACTACCAACAATTTTCACTACGAAAATATGCTCCTTTGCCTGGAATACGGCAAGCCGTTTTTGTGCGAAAAGGCTTTTACCATCACCAAAGAGGAGGCAGAAGAGGTGTTCCAAAAGGCCGAGGAGAAGGGCATCTTCTCCATGGAGGCCATGTGGAGCCGCTTTACCCCTGCGGTGCAGAAGGCCAAGGAATGGATCGACGGCGGCAGAATCGGACAGATCGCGCTGGCGAATTACAACTTCTGCTTTGTGTCCGGCTCCGACCCGTCCCACCGGCTCAACGCGCCGGAGCTGGGCGGCGGCGCCAATCGGGACATCGGGGTCTATGCCTTCGAAATCCTGTCTTATCTTGTGAACCAGCCGCTTTTAGAGGCAAAGACCATGGCGACCCGGTTTCCCTTCGGCTCCGACAGTACTGTCGGGATGCTGTTGCGGTTCGAGCATGCCGTCGCCTCGACCCAGGTGAGCTTTCAGGCGGTGGCGCCGGAGACCGCCTGGTTCTGCGGCGACCGGGGCAGCATCCAGCTTTTGGGCGGCCACAAAGGCGGCGGCGCGGTGCTGTACGGCCCGGACCGGCAGGAGATCGAGCGGTTTTGCCCGCCGGAGGAAAACGGATTTGTGTATGAAATCCGGCATTTTGTTAAGAACGTGCAGGAAGGGCGGCTGCAAAGCGACATAATCCCCCACAAAGACACCCTTTTGTGTATGGAGCTGTTCGACCTGTGTGACCGGGAAAATCCAAGGGAGCAAAAGCCATGCCACAGCTGAGCCTGACAGCGGGAGAATACGGGCTGGAAGGAGAGATCTCGCTGTCCGCATGGGAAAACTGGCAGACGAAGGAAACCGATCGAATTCGGCTGGATTTTGGCGGCGACCGCATCGACCAGGGGCAGGAGCTGACCGAGAGCTACCGAAAAGCGCTGGCCTATCTGTTTGCCGATCAGGAGGCGGTCAAGGTCGCCATCCTGAGCGGGATTCTCTGCTTTTTTGCCCAGCAGGAGCAGGCGCTATTGAGCGACGCCGTGGAGGAGGATTTTGGCCTGGACTGCCTGCCCCACATCCGGGAAATCGAGGACCTGATGGGCGAAATCTGGCTGGAGGAGGTCCACATCCTGCCGGTGGAAAGGGACGGTCTTTGCTATATTGGCTATGCCTTCCGCTGCCGGTGGGACGAAGAGGGCCTTGGGGTTATGACCTGTGGACGCCGGGTGGTGGAAACAGGCGGCCGGGATACCTCGCTGTTGTGTTGGTTGGCAGAGGACGACCTAGAACATCCCCATTGACTTTTCCTTTTTCCGCTTCTATAATGGAAGAAAAGGGCAAAGAACGCTTCGTTCCGGCGAACCAAAAAGCCGGAACAAACCGAAAGAGAGTTAGGAGAGAGCAGAAAATGAGCCAGCTAAACCGTACCCGTATTGGCAATGTGCTAAAAAGAATGGCCGAGAAGGACGTTCATCAGATGATCGTCACCTCCCCCATTTCCATTTATTATCTGACCGGTGAAATGGTCCACCCGGGGGAGCGCTGCCTGGCGCTGTACCTGAACACGAACGGAGAGGTAACGCTGGTGGTCAACCAGCTGCATAACTATATCCGGCTGGATGGCGCCAAGGTCGTCTTTTTCCACGATACAGAGGACCCGGTGGCGATTCTGGCTAAGGAGGTCAAGCCCGGTACGCTTGGGGTGGACAAGGAATGGCCGGCCCGTTTCTTGATCCATATGATGGAGTTGCGCCCCGACGCACCGGTGATCAACGGTTCTGTTTTTGTGGATATGACCCGTATGGTCAAGGACGCCGAGGAGCAGGAAAAGCTGCGCCGGTCCTCTGCCATGAATGACCGGGTGGTGGCCAAATCTATTGAGGCGATCCAGGAGGGCCTGTCCGAGGTGGACCTGGCCGAAAAGGTCAACGAGTTTTTCGCGGCGGAGGGCGCTTCGGTGAAGAATCTGTGCATCGTCGCTTACGGCAAATATTGCGCTATTCCCCATCACGGACCCTCTAAAGAGGTGTTTTTAAAGCCTGGGGACAATGTGCTGTTTGACATTGGCAAAAACCTGAACGGATACTACAGCGATATGACCCGGACCGTCTGCTATAAGTCCGCCACCGAATTGCAGAAAAAGGTTTACCAGATTGTTCTGGAGGCCAATCTGGCGGCTATCGAGGCGGTAAAACCCGGTGTGCGCGCCTGTGATGTGGACGCCGCCGCCCGCCGTGTCATTGAAAAAGCGGGCTATGGCGAGTACTTTACCCATCGCACCGGGCATAATATCGGGATTGAGGTGCATGAGTGGCCGGATATCGGGGCGACCAACGAAATGCCTTTGGTCGAGGGAATGTGCTTCTCGATTGAACCGGGCATTTATCTGCCGGATTCGGTGGGGGTCCGGATTGAAGATCTGGTCATCGTGACCAAAAACGGCTGCGAGGTACTCAATCACTACACCAAGGATTTCCAGATCGTCGGTTGATGACGGTCAAAATAAAAATACAACTGCCCGCGGAAGACTTTTCTCTTCCGCGGGCGATTTGTCTGTCTGGAATTTTTGTCTCTTTTTGTCTATTCCTGTGCTTTACATCGTCCCATTCGTATATTATACTGATGAAAGGACGGGACGAGAAAGGCGGACAAGCATGGAACAGGACACGATCAAAATTGTAAAACGCACCGTCGGGCTGCTGCTACTTTTGGCGGTGGCCGCCGGAACGGCAGGGGTGCTTTTGTGGTTCTTTGGCAGTCCGTGGGCCGCAGCCGCCGCGGAAAGGGACATTCAGGCTTATGTGCAGCTGTCCTATCCGGGCCGGAACCTGGAGATCGGGAAAGCCGACTACAACCTGTCGATTCACGGGTATCAGGCGCTGGTGCAGGACCCTTTGCAGCAGGATGGGTATTTTACCGTATCGGTCAAGGACGGACAGATTTTGTCGGATAGTTATGAGACAGACGTGGGTGAAAAAGGAAACACCATCCGCCGGATGGAGCAGACCTATACCCAGTTGGTGCAAAAACGGCTGGAGGAGCTGGAATGGCCGGCCCCCATCAATCCGGTGGTCCGGTTGGACAAGTCCAGCACCGAGCTGGTGCAGCTGGGAATGGAGTTTTCTCAAAAGGGTGCGCTGGTTTATCATCTCATGCTGGAGGGGACGGAGTTCCCTCCCACCCTGGATGGGGCGGTACAGCTTCTGGGGCAGGTCTATGCCCAGATGGAAACGGCCGAATACGCTTTTGCCTCGTACGGGGTGCAGCTGGAAAAGGATGGGGCGGCCATCACGGTAGCACAGGTATTGCCGTCCCAGATCAAAGGCGGCAACCTGGCGCGGATTTTACAGCTGGCTTTAGAGGGGGACAGCGAAAACGGCGTATACATCTCCATACAAACGCCGCCGGCGGACCAGGAAGGGGAAAGTACATCGGCGGACCAATAGCGTTTTGCGACAAAGAAAAAACAGCTGTTTTCCAGCTGTTTTTTTGTGTTTTATAGACTATTTTTAAGGGAAAAAACATGCTTTTTACAGATCTTTTCGGGGGTTTTTACTCCTCTTTTTTCACCGGAAAAATCTTGCCCAGGGCAACAACCGTCAAAATAATAACTGCTACCGAGATAAAAATTCCCAACATGCCATAGCCCATCATGGGCAGGCTGTCTAACAAAGCTTGCAGATCGAACATGGTAAAAATCCTCCTTTATAGCGCGTTGGTAATCAGGGTAATGACCAGTCCGCCGGCGATGACCGAAGCGATCTGGCCGGAGACGTTGGCCGCTGCCGCGTGCATCAGCAAAAAGTTGCTGGGATCCTCTGCCAGGCCCATTTTATGCACCACCCGAGAGGACATAGGGAAGGCGGAAATACCTGCTGCACCAACCATGGGGTTGATCTTTTTTTTGGTAAAGAGGTTTAAAAATTTTGCAAACAGCACGCCGCCAGCCGTGTCAAAGATAAAGGCGATCAGCCCCAGGCCCATAATCATCAGGGTTTGGGGGTTCAAAAATGCCTGCCACTGCATTTTGGTCGAGACGGTGAGGCCCAAAAGCAAGGTGATCAGGTTAGCCAGCTCTTTTTGAGCCGACTGGGAAAGACTGCCCAGCACGCCGCATTCCCGAATAAGGTTTCCGAACATTAAAAAGCCGACCAGCGCTACCGAGCGGGGAGCAATAATGCCGGCGATTGCGGTGATGAGAACAGGGAACAGGATGCGCACCGGCTTGGAAACCGCCGAGGGGGCGTAATCCATCCTGATTTGCCGTTCCTTTTTGGTGGTGATCAGCTTGATGACCGCAGGCTGCACGATGGGGACCAGCGCCATATAAGAATAGGCGGCCACAATAATCGCGCCGATATAGTTGGAGTTAAAATACTGGGAAACGAAAATAGAGGTGGGACCGTCCGCCGCACCGATAATCGCGATAGAAGCGGCGTCCTCCAGCGAAAAGCCCAGAAAGCGCGCCAGACTCAGGGTGAAGAAGATGCCGAACTGGGCCGCCGCGCCAAAGAGCATCATTTTGGGATTGGCCAGCAAGGGACCGAAATCAATCATGGCGCCGATGCCGATAAACAGCAAAAGAGGGAACAGCTCATTGGCGATGCCGGCGTTAAACAGCACGTCGATGGGGCCGTGCTCCACGCCGGTGGGATAGGTTTGGTCCACCGCTCCGGAAAAGGGGAGGTTGACCAAAATCGCGCCAAAGCCCATGGGCAACAGAAGGGTCGGCTCCATTTCCTTTTTGATTGCCAGCCAGATCAAAAGGCCGCCGATGGCCCACATGACAACCATCTGCCACTGAATTTGCATGACGTTGCTAAAAAGATCCGCCATTTTAAAAACTCCTTTCCCACCGCTTTTAAGCGGCGATGAAACTTCTTTTAGGGAAGGCAGCCAATCCCTCTTTATCAGGGGAAGATAGAGAATTTTTCATTCGCCTTAAGGCGACAAAAAAAGACTTTTATTATGGTTTTTCTCCATAATAAAAGTCTTGCAATTTAGGGTATTTGCGGAAGTTTCCTCCGGATTGACGCAAAATACCACAGCGCTGCCGCTGCCTGCTACTCCCTTTTACCAAAATATTATAAGAAAACAGGGATAGAATGTCAAGAAAAAATTATACAGCAGCCTTTTTGGCATACTGCTGTAAAAGGCCGGCCAATTTTTCCACATCCACGCTGTTGTCCTTTTGATACTTGACCTTATCAAGCAGCTGTCCCAGCTCTTTACGTTTTAACACCGGGACAGAGGACTTGACATAGACCTCCGTCTTTTTGCGGGCGCCGGCGAAAACCACCAGATGCTCCATTTGAATATTATATACGTCATTTTTGGAAAATATCCGGCGGACTGTATCAATGCCCTTTTCGCCCGCGATCAAAGGATTGGGAAAGGAGGTTTTTTTGTTTCCGTCGTCGATCCGGCTCCAGTTGGCGTCCCGCTCCTGCCCATAATACGCGGCGGATTCGCTTAAGCAGGTGATAAAGGAGATGCCATAAAACCCGATGAGCACCTGATCAAAATGCGCTGTATGCCCCTCAAACGCCAGCTCCAGATCGGTCAGCACCCGAAACTGCCGGATGCCGGCGAAGCGTTTGAGAATACCGGTGACCTTTTTTTTACAGATCTTTGGGTTTGTGCTGCGCTTGATCAGCCACAGGATCAGCAAAAATGCCAGCGCCACAGCGCCCAGTCCCAATCCGAGCATGACTTCATTCGAGAGGTTCCAATTCGGCAAAACACATCATCCTTTTATGAATTTTGTTTCAGGCGACCTTTAGGCCGATTTTAATAGTATACCATTTTTTCCTCAAAATCACAAGGGGCTAATACCCCAAAGCGCCTTCCAGCGATTCGTCCTTTTGGACCCACTCTTCTTCGACCGAGATGACCCGGAAGCGGTCCTTATCCTCTCGAATGACCACCGTTTCGATTCCGGCATTGATGATCATTCGTTTGCACATAGAGCAGGAATTGGCGTTTTGGACATACTCTCCGCAGGAGCATTCCCGCCCGACCAGGTACATGGTCGCGCCGATCATATCCGCCCGGTCGGCGTGGATGATGGCGTTGGCCTCCGCATGGACCGAGCGGCACAGCTCGTACCGCTGTCCCCGGGGGACCTGTAGCTTTTCCCGGGTGCAGTAGCCAAGATCGGTGCAGTTTGCCCGGCCGCGGGGTGCGCCCACATAGCCGGTGGAGATGATCTGGTCGTTTTTCACGATAATCGCCCCGTACAGACGGCGCAGGCAGGTGCCGCGGGTCAGCACCGTTTCCGCAATATCCAGATAGTAATTTGTCTTATCTCTTCGCGCCATAACAAAACCGTCCTTTCAGGTCTCACCCGATTTTTTCTTACCTTTATCATAAAAGATTTTTTTGTCTTTTTCAATGGCATTTTGTAAACGAAGGGAAGATATGGTATAATAGCTATAAAGATAAAGATAGCTATTATACGAAGCTTTTGATCATGATAGACCCAATTAGGATGTAATTTTGGCGGTATACGAATGGTTTTATCGTATTTTATATAAGGAGGAAGCGCATGTCCCAGCTTTCCAACAGTAAAACGGTACGGGAGATTTTATCCCGCCATGGATTTGCTTTTTCCAAAAAGATTGGACAAAATTTTATTGTCAACCCATCAGTCTGTCCCCGGATTGCGCAGGAAGGCGGCGCCGGGCCGGATGTCGGCGTGCTAGAAATTGGGCCGGGAATAGGGGTGCTCACCTGGGAGCTGGCGTCCCGGGCCAAAAAGGTAGTTGCCATTGAGCTGGATGGGCGACTTTTGCCGGTGCTGGACGAGACGCTGGCGGAATTTTCCAACGTGACGGTTGTTCACGGGGATGTGTTAAAAATTGATCTGGCTCAGTTGCTTCTGCGGGAGTTTCCTGGGATGGAGGTGGTAGTTTGCGCAAATCTCCCCTACTACATCACCTCGCCCATTGTAATGCAGCTTTTGGAAGCGCGGCTGCCGGTAAAATCCATCACCGTGATGGTGCAGAAGGAGGCGGCGGCCCGTATCTGCGCCGCGCCGGGAGAGAAGAACGCTGGGGCGCTGTCCGCTGCGGTCAGCTATTATGCGCGGCCGCGGATTCTGTTTCCGGTGTCCCGGGGGAGCTTTCTGCCTGCGCCGGAGGTGGATTCGGCGGTGATTCGGCTGGATGTCCGCCAAAAGCCCGCTGTGAATCCGCCAGACGAGGCGCTGTTTTTTAGGGTGATCCGGGCGGGCTTTTCCCAGCGCCGCAAAACGCTGGCCAACTCCCTTTCCTCCGGCTTATCCATTCCGAAAGGGAGAATAGGGGCGGCGCTAAAAGAGGCGAAAATTTCGTCCAGCGCCCGGGCGGAGGAGCTGACGCTGGAGGATTTTTGCCGGCTGACAGCACGGATTTTGGAGGAGGAAAAATTTTAAAAAATCCCCGGTTTTTTGGGCACAGATTGTTCACATTTGCATGCTATTTTGGAAGGAGAATTCGTATTTCTGTCCGATAGATCGTCGGGAGAGCCTTCTTGGCGACGTTATTGAAGCGGAGGTATTTTATGAATCGTTTGGTTCCGTCGGGTCCGGCGCCGCATGCTTTGGAGCGGCACACCGTTGTCTGCATAACCGATCAGTTCCACTGCGAAAAGCTGATTCATGCGGGGCGATTGATCGCCGAGCTTTCCAAAACAGCGCTGGCGGTTGTGAATGTTTCCAAGCCGGATCTTTCCCAAAATGACGCGAAGGCGCTGGAATATCTGTTCCAGGTTTCTAAGGAAAACGGCGCTGAAATGACCATTTTGTATTCGGACAACCCTGTACAGGAGTTAGAAAAGTTTATCCGGGACAACAGAGCCTTGAACGTGGTGACCGGTGCGGCGGCGAAAAAGGAATCCCCGTTGCCGGGACTGTGGAAGAAGCTTGCGGATGTGCATTTTTTTACGGTGGAAAAGGATGGTTCCTTTTCAGAAAGAGAAGCGGGAACCCCATCCTACATTGCGTAAAACACCGAGGATTGACCAGACAATTTGTATAGATAGGAGGAGAAAAGCAGCATGAATCAGGATGAAAAACGGACCTTTTCCTTTCCCAGTGCGGATCGTATCCATACGATACAAGCGGTCACCTGGATGCCGGCGGAGCAGCCCTGCCGGGCGATTATACAGGTTTCCCACGGGATGACCGAATATTTTGGGCGGTATGAGACCTTTGCTCATGCCATGACAAAGCAGGGCTTTGCTGTGTCCGGTCATGACCATCTGGGGCACAAAACCAGTGTGCGAGAGGACGGCGAGCTTGGATATTTCGCCGATCAGGACGGGTGGAAGCTGGTCATTGCCGACCTGTACGCCCACACGGCACAGTTAAAAAAGCAGTATCCCGACACGCCAATTTTTTTGCTGGGACATTCTATGGGATCGTTTATCGCCCGCTGTTATCTGGCCCGTTACAGCGACCAATTAGACGGCGGGATTATTGTGGGAACCGGCGGGCCGAACCCTGGGGCGAAGGCGGGCAGGCTGGTGGCGCAGGGACTTTGCAAAATGGGCAAGGGGAAAAAACCCAGCCAAATGCTTCAAAAGCTGGCCTTTGGCAGCTACAACAGCCGTTTTGAGGGAAGAACCCCTTATGATTGGCTGACCCGGGATACCCAGATAGTAGACCAATATGCCGCCGACCCGTACTGCACCTTTTTGTTTACCGCTTCCGGCTTTCGGGACCTGTTTACATTGTACGGGTTAGCCAATGATCTTAGGACCTTTAAAGCGGTGCCCAAGACCTTTCCGCTGCTGCTTCTTTCCGGTGGAGAGGACCCGGTGGGAGGATATGGCGAGGGTCCGCGCAGGGTGGAGGAGCTGTTCCGGCAGACCGGCCATGTGGACGTGACGCTGCGGCTGTATCCCGGCGGCCGGCACGAAATTCTCAACGAAACAAACCGCGGCGAGGTTTACGAGGGGCTTGCCTCCTGGATTGGGCGGCGAATCTGACCGGCGCTTTGGTTTACTCTTTTGGCGGATCGTGGCAGATTGGCCCAAGGGTTAGCTGGACGAGCAGGTCCTGTACTACCTGGGGAAGCTGATGAAAGCCGGTTAGATATCCGCCGATGCTGGAAAGCGAGCTGCCGTCCGCCATTAGGTGGGTGACAAAGGGTTGTTCCGATTCTTTTTTTGCCATAAAGGCACCCCCTTTTTTGGTAAGATTTTTATGTTTCCGGCGGTTTATTTTATGCCGGAAACATAGAAAAACCGAAGATATGATCAGGGAGTCATCCGCTGAGCAAGCGGATTTTTGCATAGGATAGGACTGCGCCGAGCCGTTCGGCGCGGTCTTTTTTTGTCCGCCACCAAAAGATCGAGAAGACACATAATCCGAAAAGGGAAAAAATAGGATGGAAACAGCGGACAATGGCAAGGGAGGGGAATTCGGTGAAGGTTTTTGGCTATGCTCGTGTATCGACCGAAAGCCAGCTGGAAAATTACAGTATAGACGAGCAGGAAAAAAGAATCCACTCTTACTGCCGGGCAAAGGGCTGGCAGCTACTGCGGATTTATACCGACGGAGGGTATTCCGGCTCCAACACCGACCGGCCGGCCTTGCGGCAGCTGCTTGCAGCCATCCCAAAGCGGGAAGCGGGAGCAGTAGTGGTTTACAAGCTGGACCGGCTCAGCCGCTCCCAGAAAGACACGCTGTATTTAATCGAAGATCGAATGCTATCCTATGGGGTGGATTTTATCTCTATCAACGAAAACTTTGACACATCCAGCCCCTTTGGCCGGGCGATGATCGGCATTTTGTCGGTTTTTGCCCAGCTGGAAAAGGATCAGATTGCCGAACGCTTTGCCATGGGCCGGATTGGACGCAGCCGGGCGGGATACTATCATGGCGGACCAACCGCGCCACGGGGATACCGGTATGAAGGAGGAAGGCTGCTTCTGGACGAGGGGCAGGCGATACAGGTCCGGGAAATTTTTCGGCTGTTTCTGGACGGAAGGTCCATCCACAAAATTGAAAGGATCATGGAGAAGACCTATGGCGGGACCTGGAACGCCGCGGGGATACGGGGGATTTTAGGCAACAGCGTTTACACCGGCAAGGTGAAATTCGCCGGAGTGGAGTACGAGGGGCGGCATCAACCGATCGTTTCCCGGGAGGATTTTCAAAAGGTCCGGCTGCTGCTAGACTCTTTTGAAAATCAGACGGGAGAAACCTCCGCCCCCAAAAGTCCTTTCCGGGCAAATACCCTTTTATCTGGGCTGCTGCTCTGTGCTCGCTGCGGCGCCCGGTATGCCGGCAGTCACGGCGACTACAAATGCTATTCCCGCGCCAAGGGAAACCGGCGGTATATTAAGGACCCAAACTGCAAAAACGACAACTGGCCGGTTCCCGTGCTGGACGCTCTCACGGTTTCTCTGGTCCGGCAGATCCTGAAAAGCGTGGTCAAGGCGCTTCCCCAGGCGGCGGAGGACCGCTTTTTTGTACGGTGGCGGGAGGAGGAAAAAAGCGTTGCCGCCAGATTGGAAGCAATAGAGCGCCAAAACGGCCGTCTGCTGGATCTGTACCAGACCGGTTCTCTGCCGGCACAGGATTTGACAGAGCGAATGCAGGCGCTTGCACGGGAAAGGGCTGTTTTGGCCGGCCGTTTGGAAAGCACAAAGGCGCTTTTGCAGCGGGAAAAGCAGTCTCTGACGGCGGCATCCCAAAATCTATGGGAGCATTTTGACCGATCGGATCTGGAGGCGAAAAGGCTGCTTATCCACAGCCTGATCGAATCCATTGTCATCGACGGGAAAAGACTTTGGGTTCACTGGCGCGTTTAATGCAAAATCGGCAAGCCCATGCACATGGTAAGGCTTTGCTTTCCGCAGGCGTTACATTTTTTAAAATAACGGTCCAGATTAAAGGCCACACGGGGAAGATAGCCCAGATCCTCCAGCAAAGTAAACAGTGGGAAGAAAATCGCCATAGGCGGGAGCATAACCGAGACGACCCAGGCCAGGGTCCGGTAGGCTCCATGCACCAGCATATCGCACAAAAAAGCCGGTGCGCCGATCCAGGCAAAGAAAATGGCCAGCTGTTCCTCGATCCAGAATAGGCCGGCGCTTAACCACTGGGAGGGGTAATTGGCCCCGGTAATGGTCAGCCAGAAGACGGCGGCAAGCAGCGCCAGCATAATGGGGAAGCCGGTGACCTTACTGGTTAAAATCCGGTCAATTTTTCGGTCGCGGCTGCTGTAGCTGCGGTGGGCATACTGTACGGCGCTGGCGCAGATTTTTTCAGACTGCCGGACCAGCGCAGACACCACCGCGTCCTGTAACGAATCGCCGGAGAGGTCCGCCGCATCCAGCAGCTCCCGGGCTTTTTGCAGCGGCTCTTGCAGCGAAGGGTCATCCAAAAGAGGGGCGCCCAAATACTGTTCGGCCGAACGGATCAGCGCTTCGTCCCCTTCTAAAAGCCGCAGGGCCAGCCACCGGGGACGAAGTTTTTGGCCGCAGCGTTTTTGCAGGGCTGGTTCCAAAAGGGCCAAGGCTTCTTCGATTTCCGGCGCGTACCGGACGCATACCATGTGGGAGGGAGGCTCCGGAGCGCTGACGACGGCTTCTACCGCGTCCATCAGCGCATCCAGCCCCTTTTTGCTGCGAGCCGCCGCGCCACAGACCGGAACGCCCAGCTGACGGGACAGCTCCGCCAGGTCCACCTGAATTTTTTTCTTTTTTGCTTCGTCCATCAAATTGACGCATATAACGGTGCGGGGCGTAATCTCGATGGTCTGTAAAACCAGATTCAGATTCCGCTCCAGGCAGGTGGCGTCGCAGACGACCACCACCGCGTCCGGGCCGCCGAAGCAGATAAAATCCCGGGCGACCTCTTCCTCCGCGGAATGGGCCATCAGCGAATAGCTTCCGGGGATATCCACCAGGATAAAGCCTTTATCATGATGGGTGCATCTGCCCTGGGCATTGGACACGGTTTTGCCCGGCCAGTTTCCTGTATGCTGGTTCATGTTGGTCAAACCGTTAAAGACGGTGCTTTTTCCCACATTGGGGTTCCCCGCCAGCCCGATTACCCGGTCTTCGGGGGATTCCCGGTGGATGACCAATCCCTCATCCACTGCATTTTTTCCTGTTGAACCGCTGGTTAATCCCAACGCCGGTCACCTCTTTTTCAAAAAATAGCCGCTGTCGGCGGCAAAGGGCTCCCCGGAAAGGAGCGTTTAACACGTTTCGGGGAGGAAAAATTTATCCGCAGGATACCAAAACGCCGGACGAATCCTCGGCGCGCAGGGCGATGACCGCGCCCCGAATCAAATAGGCCACCGGATCGCCGGCGGGGCTTTTTTGCACACATTCCACCTGTGTTCCTTCGATCAGGCCGATATCCTGTAAGCGGCGGCGCATACTTCCCTGCAGGGTAAGAGCGTTTACCCGGGCGATTTGGCCGCGCTGAAGACTGGTTAAGGGTTTTATTGTATGATTCATAAAGAGAAGCTCCTTCTCATAAACTAAAGTTAGGGATCGGAAACTTTGTTTCCTATTGCCAAGATATGTCGTTTTGCCGGTATGTGTGCAAAGAGGGAGGGGAGCTGTGTATGGATTCGCCCCAATTTTACACCTTAAAGGGGTATGAGCTGGCGCAGGGGGTCTTTGTCACCGCCGCTATGGAGGATTATCTGGAAATGATCTGCCGGTTAAGTGACGAAGGGGAAGGTCCGGTTCGCATCCGAGCTCTCTCGAAGCGGCTGCATGTCAAACCGTCCTCCGCCTCGAAAATGGTCTCGAACCTGCGGGAAAAAGGACTGATTGAAGCGGAAAAATACGGCGAGATCCGTCTGACAAAGGAAGGAAAGGCCTTTGGGGAATATCTTTTATACCGGCATGGGCTGCTGCACCGGTTTTTCTGCTATCTGAACCATTCCCAAAATGAACTGGAGCAGGTGGAAAAAATCGAACACTTTGTGGAGGAAAAGACGGTCCGAAGCATTCAGGCTTTTCTGGACCGGCTAGAGAAGGGGCAGGACCCTTCTCCCGGCCAAAATACGGTGTAAAAAAGACCCGAAAGCGAAAAACGCTTCCGGGTCTTTGCTTATTCAAACGAGCAAAAAATCGATTTACCGGCGGGCATCCTCCTTCGCCGGGCCGTTCATCAGATACAGCGCTGTGCGCATGGTATGGATCGGTTCCTCCTTTTCCGCCACCCGCACCGCCACATAGGGCTTAGCTCCCGCGCCGATGGACACCCGGCTGCGAAGCGCCGCCGACACCTGGCTGGCCCGTTCAAAGTCGAAGACCGACGGATAGAATACGATCATATCATTTTTCTGAGAGATTTCATAGATACCAAGGCGCGCCGCGATATTGCGAAGCAGCGCCACGTCGATCAGGCCCTGCACCGCCTGGGGAGGCTCGCCAAACCGGTCGATCAGCTCATCGGTCACATCCATGGCATCCTCTTCATTTTGGATAGAGGCAATTTTCTTATAGATATCAATGCGCTGGGAAAGATTGTCGATGTACCCTTCGGGAATATGGGCGCCGATGCGGATATCCACCAGGCATTCTTTTTGGACGGCGGCGGTTTCACCCCGCTGCTCGCTGACCGCTTCGGACAGAAGCTTCAAATACATCTCGTAGCCCACCGCCTCCATATGTCCATGCTGGCTGGTGCCCAGCACATTTCCGGCGCCGCGGATCTCCAGGTCCCGCATGGCGATGCGAAAGCCCGACCCGAAGGAGGTGAATTCCCGGATGGCGGAAAGGCGCTTGGCCGCCACATCGGTCAGCTCCCGGCCAGGGAAGAAGGTAAAGTAGGCGTAAGCGCGCCGGTTGGAGCGCCCAACCCGTCCACGGATCTGGTACAGTTGGGAGAGGCCCATTTTGTCCGCCGATTCGATAATCAGCGTGTTGCAGTTGGGCACGTCCACGCCGGTTTCAATGATGGTGGTACAGACCAAAATATCGATTTCGTGATCTAGCAGCTGCCGCCAGACCTCCGAAAGCTGCTCCTCGTTCATCTTGCCGTGGGCGGTGGTGATCCGCGCTTCCGGCAGCATCTGGCCCAGACGGTAGGCACAGGAATCGATGGATTCCACCCGGTTATGCAGGTAGAACACCTGTCCGCCCCGGCGCAACTCCCGCTTGATGGCCTCCACCAAAATTCCCCAATTGTGCTCGATTACATAGGTTTGGACCGGATGGCGGTCCATAGGCGCTTCCTCAATGGTGGACATATCCCGGATGCCGGACATGGCCATGTTGAGTGTTCGGGGGATGGGGGTGGCCGACAGGGTCAGCACATCCACCGACTCGCGCATTTCCTTGAATTTTTCCTTATGGGCAACCCCGAACCGCTGCTCCTCGTCGATGATGCAAAGGCCTAGATCCTTAAACTGCACGTCCTTTTGCAAAAGCCGGTGGGTGCCGATGATGATGTCCACCTCGCCCCGGCGCAGCTTTCGAAGAATCTGTTCCTGCTGCTTGGGACTGCGAAAGCGGGAGAGCAGCTCGATGTTGACCGGAAAGCCCTGCATCCGCTCCAAAAAGGTCTGGTAATGCTGCCAAGCCAGAATGGTGGTGGGGACCAGTACCGCGCACTGTTTTGCGTCCATAACGCACTTAAATGCCGCCCGAATCGCCACCTCGGTTTTGCCGAAGCCCACGTCGCCGCACAGCAGCCGGTCCATAGGCCGGGGAGCCTCCATATCCTCCTTGATCTCGGCGATACAGCGAAGCTGATCGTCGGTTTCCTCATAGGGGAACCGGTCTTCGAAATCCCGCTGCCATTCGGTATCCTCGGAAAAGGCGAACCCTTTGGCCTGCATACGGGCGGCATACAGCTTAATCAGCTCCTGAGCCATTTCGGCCACAGCTTTTTTGACCCGCTGACGGGTTTTCTGCCATTCCACCGAATTGAGCTTATTGAGCTTGACCGATTTATCCTCCTTGGGACCGATGTACTTACTCACCAGGTCCAGCTGTGTTACCGGGACGAACAGCGCGTCCGACCCGGCGTAGCGGATTTTAATATAGTCCTTGGTCACTCCATGGATTTCCCGTTTGACCACCCCTTCGAATACGCCAATGCCGTGGGAAGCGTGGACCACATAATCCCCGAAAACCAAATCGGACAGGGAACGGATTTGTTCCCCGGGCTTTTTGGATTTTTTGCGCTTGACCGTTTTGGCGGCGGTTTTTCCGTGGGTAATCAGGGCAAATTTCAGCTCCGGCAGCTCCATTCCACTGGACAAAGACCCTGCCAAAACGCAGACCCGGCCGGGGGTCAGGTCCTTTTCGCCGGCGGAAACGGGAATCTTCCGGGCAGATAGATCCTCCCGCAGCGAGGCGGCGGCCTTTTCGGTTCCGGCCAGTACCGCCACGCGGTAATCCCGGCGCAAAAAGCTGTCCAGATCCTCTTCCAAAAGCTTTAGGTCGCCGCCCCAGGCGGACAGCGCCACCGCGTGGACCGAGATCAGCTCGCTGAGCCGAACCTCCGGCAAGGAGCGGGCGAAGTTTTCCAAAATCGCGCAGGGGCGGCCCTCCATCGCCGACAGAACCTGAGGAAAATCCATGGCAAAGGTATCGCACCCTTTAAAGAGGATTCCCTCCTGCAAAAGCTGGGACACATCCTCGTAATGCTGCCACATAGAGGTTTTAGACGCGTCCTTGACCGACACCATCTCGCAAAAAATCAGCCCGGCGTCCGGCAGGTAGTCCAATAGGGTAGCGGGCTGCGGGTAGATGAGCGGAAGAAATTTGTCGATGTTATGAAGGGGCAGTCCCGCCTCCAGCTTTTCCATATCGGCCAGAAGAAGTTCTTTTGCCTTGACCCCCTGCTTGCCCCGCAGGGAGTCATAGGCTTTGCCAAGCCTTTTGACCAGCCAGCCGTTATCGGGGTAAAGCACCTCTCGGGCGGGGGTGACGGCGGCTTTTTTTACCGTATCAATCCGGCGCTGGGAATCCAGGTCAAAGGTGCTGATGGTGTCGATCTCGTCTCCCCAAAATTCCAGACGGTAGGGAGCCGGTGCATGGGGCGGATAAAAATCCAGAATACCGCCCCGCTGGGAGAACTGGCAGACGCCGTCCACCTGATCCCGCCGCTCATAGCCGGCGTGCAAAAGCTGGGCGCACAGCCCCTCGATGGAGTGGCTTTCGCCGGGCCGAAGGTCGAGGGTGTTTTCCCGCAGCGTTTTGGGCGGAAGGGTATACTGCAAAAGCGCTTCGATGCTGCAAACCGCCATGGAAATGCGCCGCTGAGCCAAACCGTCCAGCACCTTCAGGCGGGCAAATTCATATTCGCGGCTAGCGCCCTCCACATCCCGGAAGATGAATTCCCGGGCCGGATACAAAAAGGCTCTCTCCGCACCGGCAAAGGCGTTGATATCCTCGCACAGGCGGGTAGCGGCAGCTTCATCCGGCGCGACCACCAGAAACGGCCCGGTTTCGGACAGGGCTGCGGCTATCGCCGCCTTATGGATATGGCTCAGCCCAGTCATCTGGGCGGGCCAGCCCCGTTTGGCCATAGCCGACAGAAGCATTCGGTATTGGGGTGCGGACGAAATCACCTCCAGCAGCATTTTTTTCTCTCCTTCCATTTTACCAAAATACGGGCAGATTTTACCGACAGGAGCGAAGACCTGCCGGCGAACACGCTGTTATTTTCCATTATATACGTTCATGGCTTCATCCATTCGGCCGGAAAGGATGAGGCTGGCCATATCCGCCGCGTGATCCAAAACGCCGTCCAGCGCTTTTAGCTCGTCGGCGGAAAAGCGGCTGAGCACCCATTTGGCCAGATCGTAATCCGGATGAGGCTTGGCGCCAACCCCGATTTTGACCCGGGGAAACTGGTCGGAGCCGGTGAGGTAGATGATGTTCTTGATCCCGTTATGGCCGCCGTCGCTACCCTTGCGGCGGATGCGGACATGCCCAGGCTCCAGAGAAATATCGTCCATAAACACCAGCGTTTTTTCCGGGGGGATTTTGTAAAAGGAGGCCGCTTCCTGCACCGCCTGACCGGACAGGTTCATAAAGGTGGAAGGCTTTAATAAAAGGATTCGGCGGCCGGACAACATCCCTTCGGCACACAAGGATTTGAATTTTAGCCGGTCGATTTTCACGCCGATGGTTTCGGCAATGCGGTCCACCGCCATAAAGCCGGCGTTATGGCGGGTATTTTCGTATTCCCTGCCGGGATTGCCCAGCCCGACGACCAGAAATTCCACCGGTCCGGCGGCTGTTTTGGAAAACAGATTGAACATGGTCCCTCCTTGACAGACAATCAAGGCGGGATATACGATCTACCCCGCCTTACAGATGATTATAAAAGTAGCCGCGGCGCTGCCCGATTTAGACAAACAGCGGAGAAACCGGCTTGTCGGCGTAAATGCGCTCGATGGCCTCGGCAAACACCGGGCCTACCGGTACGGTTGTGATCTTGGAGATTTTTTTCTCCGGCGGCAGCGCGATGGTATCCAGCAGGACCAATTCCTTGATGACGCTTTGCTCAATGCGCTCGATAGCCGGATTGGACAGCACACCATGGGTCGCGCAGGCATAAACCTCGGTAGCGCCGCCGATCTCGATAATCGCCTTTGCGCCGTTGCAAAGCGTTCCGGCGGTATCCACCAGATCATCTACAATAATTGCCCGTTTGCCCTGCACGCTGCCGATGATATTCATGACCTCGGAGACATTGGCTTTTGGGCGGCGTTTATCAATAATGGCCAGCGGCGCGTTTACCCGTTCGGCGAACTTTCTGGCGCGGGTAACCGAGCCCAGGTCCGGGGAAACCACCACCACGTCCTCCCGGTCCTTGAACTCCTTTTCAAAATAAGGGGCGAGGATCGGAACACCCAGCAGATGGTCTACCGGAATGTTAAAAAAGCCCTGGATCTGCGGCGCGTGCAGGTCCATTGTCAGCACCCGGTCAGCGCCGGCGGTAGCGATGAGGTCGGCCACCAGCTTAGCGGAAATCGGGTCGCGGGCTTTGGCCTTACGGTCCTGACGGGCATAGCCAAGATAGGGGATAACCGCCGTGATCCGACCGGCGGAAGCGCGTTTAAACGCATCCATCATAATCAGCAGTTCCATCAGACTGTCGTTAACCGGCGTACTGATGGACTGGACCACAAACACGTCGGATCCACGGACCGACTCGTGAATAGAAACGGAAATTTCACCGTCGGCAAAATGGGAAACGTCGCACTTGCCCATAGGCAGGCCAAGCACTTTGGCAATGTGCTCTGCCACTGCTGGATTGGCGTTGGCAGTGAAAATCTTGATGTCCTTGCCGTGAAGATTCATGTTTTTTACTCCCTTTTCATATTGTCCTGTTTGGCGTTTATATACTCCACCGTCCCCCAAGACGGCAAAAGACGATTATTTTTTGCGCGGACCTAATCGCATCCGGCGAGCCTTGGCCCAGCCGGGCTTTACGATCTGTCTGGCACGGGCGATGGCCAGCGCGTCCTCCGGGACCGAGTCGGTCACGGTGGAACCGGCGGCGATGTAGCTGCCGGACCCGATGGTCACCGGGGCGATCAGGTTGCTATTGCAGCCGATAAAGCAGTCGTCCCCGATGACGGTGCGGTATTTATCATGTCCGTCGAAATTGACCGTCACGGTGCCGCAGTCGAAGTTGACGTTTTTGCCTACGTCGCTGTCCCCCACATAGGTCAGATGGGCCACGGCGGTATGTTCGCCCACCACCGCGTTTTTCACTTCCACAAAGTTGCCGATCTTTACCCCGGTCATCAGATGGCTATTGGGCCGGACATGGGTAAATGGGCCGATTTTAATTTGATCATCCAGCCGGGACTGCTCAATCTGGCAAGCGTTGATACGGCACCCATCCCCCACGAGGCTGTCCTCTATCACGGTGTTGGGACCGATGACGCAGTTTTTTCCGATAATGGTATTTCCCTTTAAAATTGTGCCCGGCAAAATGACGGTGTCCTGCCCGATCTGCACGCCGGGCTGGATCATGACCCCGTCGTCACAAACGATTTCCACACCGGCGGCCAACTGCCGGTCTAATTCGGCCTGACGGGCTATTTCGTTTAGGCGAAGCAGGCCCTTTCGGTCGTTGGCGCCCATGGCGATTTGGCTGTTCGGCGCTTCGTACCCGCAGACCCGTTTTCCCTGGGCGGCGGCAATGCCGATGACGTCGGTCAGGTAGTATTCCCCTTGGGCGTTGTTGGGCTGAAGCTGTTCCAGCGCGGACAGCAAAAAGTCCACCGAGAACCAGTAGGTTCCGGCGTTGATTTCGCAGATTTGCAGCGTTTTTTCGTCGGCGTCCGCCTGTTCCACGATACAGGATACATCGCCCCGCCCATCCCGCACGATACGGCCATAACCGGTAGGATCGGGCAGGCTAGCGGTGAGAAGGGTGACCGCCGCACCAGATTCTTTGTGGAGCTTATAGGCATCCATCAAAGTTTTGGAGTCGACAAACGGCGCGTCGCCATACAAAACGGCACAGTCCCCGCCCCGATGGCTTTGCAGAAAAGCTTTGGCCTGCATCACAGCATGGCCGGTACCCAGCCTTTCTTTCTGCTCCACCCAGGAAAAATCCGGCACCGCCGCCCGCACCTGATCCGCGCCGGCGCCCAACACTGCGCACACATCCCCAATGCCGCTTTCCGCCAGGGAACCGGCGATCCAGCTGATCATGGGACGGAACAGTACCTCACACAACACCTTGGGACGGGCTGAACGCATTCTTTTTCCATCTCCCGCGGCCAAAACCACCGCACACAGCTTTTCCAAGCATTTCCACCTGCTCTCGTAAAAATCTTTATTCTATCAATAGGCATTTTATCTCTATTCTATTATGGCAATTTTCCCGCGTATTTTCAAGTAAAATAGCCTAACTTTTCTCAGGATTGGGTCAATTTCGTATAATTGTAAAAAAAAATGTGAAATATATAGAAAATCCTAGATTTCTTTGCTATAATGACTTTGTACCTGTTGCTCATCTTGAGAATGGGTTTGGGGTTGCGCGGCTTGTATGTGGGAAAGACCACCGCGCAATGAGACGTAAATAAAATAGGAGGTTGATTCCCTTGAGCAAGAAGTTTGTTTACCTGTTCAAAGAAGGAAATGGCTCTATGAGAGAGCTGCTCGGCGGTAAAGGTGCAAACCTGGCCGAAATGACCAACCTGGGCCTGCCGGTTCCGCAGGGCTTTACCATTACAACGGAAGCCTGCACCCAGTATTACGAGGATGGCCGCAAGATCAACGACGAGATTCAGGCGGAGATTATGGAATACGTCGGCAAAATGGAAGAGATTACCGGCAAAAAGTTCGGTGATCGGGAAAACCCGCTGCTGGTTTCGGTTCGTTCCGGCGCCCGCGCTTCCATGCCCGGCATGATGGACACCATTTTGAACCTGGGCCTTAACGAAGAGGTTGTTGAGGTTATGGCGAAAAAGTCCGGCAACCCCAGATGGGCTTACGACTGCTATCGCCGCTTTATCCAGATGTATTCCGACGTTGTTATGGAGGTCGGCAAAAAGTACTTTGAGCAGCTGATCGACAAAATGAAAGAGGAAAAAGGCGTGACCCAGGACGTGGAGCTCACCGCCGATGATCTAAAAGAGCTGGCCCGCCAGTTTAAAGAAGAGTACAAAGCGAAAATCGGCGAGGATTTCCCCACCGATCCCAAAGAGCAGCTGATGGGCGCGATCAAAGCGGTATTCCGCTCCTGGGACAACCCCAGAGCGAACGTATACCGCCGCGACAACGACATCCCTTATTCCTGGGGAACCGCTGTTAACGTACAGATGATGGCGTTCGGCAACCTGGGCGATACCTCCGGTACCGGCGTTGCCTTTACCCGCAACCCCGCCACCGGTGAAAAGAAGCTGTTCGGCGAATTTTTGATGAACGCGCAGGGCGAAGACGTTGTGGCCGGCGTGCGGACTCCCCAGCCGATTGCGCAGCTGGCTGAGGTAATGCCGGAGTGCTACGATCAGTTTGTAAAGATCTGCGACATTCTGGAAAAACACTACCACGACATGCAGGACATGGAGTTTACCATTGAGGACCGCCACCTGTACATGCTCCAGACCAGAAACGGCAAGAGAACCGCTTCCGCGGCGCTGAAAATCGCCTGCGACCTGGTGGACGAGGGCATGATCAACGACGAGCAGGCTGTTCTGATGATCGACCCCAGAACGCTGGACGCGCTGCTGCACCCGCAGTTTGACGCTGCCGCACTGAAAAAAGCGACGCCGGTTGCCAAGGCGCTGGCTGCTTCTCCCGGCGCTGCCTGCGGAAAGATCGTCTTCACCGCTGAGGATGCCAAGGATTGGGCTGCCAAGGGTGAAAAGGTTGTCCTGGTCCGGCTGGAGACCTCTCCGGAGGATATCGAAGGCATGAAGGCTTCTCAGGGTATTTTGACCGTTCGCGGCGGTATGACCTCTCATGCGGCGGTTGTTGCCCGCGGCATGGGTACCTGCTGCGTATCCGGCTGCTCTGACATCAACATGGATGAGGAGAACAAGAAGTTTGTTCTGGCCGGCAAAACCTATGTGGAGGGTGACTACATCTCCATCGACGGTTCCACCGGTAACATTTACGACGGCATTATCCCCACTGTGGACGCTTCGATCGGCGGTGAGTTTGGCCGTGTAATGGATTGGGCGGACAAATACCGCAAGCTGCAGGTCCGCACCAACGCGGATACCCCTGTAGACGCGAAGAAGGCCAGAAGCCTGGGCGCTGAGGGTATTGGTCTGTGCCGTACCGAGCACATGTTCTTTAACGACGGCAGAATCGCCGCGATCCGCGAGATGATCTGCTCCGACACCGTTGAGCAGAGAAAGGCCGCCCTTGCCAAGCTGGAGCCGATGCAGCAGGGTGACTTTGAAGAGCTGTACGAGGCGATGGAGGGCTGCCCTGTAACCATCCGTTTCCTGGATCCGCCTTTGCATGAGTTTGTTCCCACCGACGAGAAGGACATCGAAGCGCTGGCCAAAACCCAGGGCAAATCGGTGGAGCAGATCAAGGCGATCATCGCTTCTCTGCATGAGTTTAACCCCATGATGGGTCACCGCGGCTGCCGTCTGGCCGTCACCTATCCGGAGATTGCCGAGATGCAGACCGAGGCTGTGATCAAAGCGGCGCTGAACGTACAGAAGAAGCATGCGGACTGGACCATCGTTCCGGAGATCATGATTCCGCTGGTTGGCGAGATCAAAGAGCTGGCTTATGTGAAGAAGGTTGTCTGCGAGACCGCTGACGCGATCATCAAAGCAGCCGGGTCCGACATGCACTATAAGGTCGGCACCATGATCGAGATCCCCAGAGCGGCCCTGACCGCTGACGAGATCGCCAAAGAGGCGGAGTTCTTCTCCTTTGGCACCAACGACCTGACCCAGATGACCTTTGGCTTCAGCCGTGACGACGCTGGCAAGTTCCTGGGCGCGTACTACGACAAGAAGATTTATGAAAACGATCCGTTTGCCAAGCTGGATCAGACCGGTGTGGGCAAACTGGTTGAGATGGCCGCGAAATTGGGTAAATCCACCCGTTCGGACATCAAGCTGGGCATCTGCGGCGAACATGGCGGCGACCCGTCCTCTGTGGAGTTCTGCCACAAGGTTGGTCTGACCTATGTTTCCTGCTCGCCGTTCCGTGTGCCGATTGCAAAATTGGCTGCGGCGCAGGCTGCGATTAAGTTCCCCAGATAAGGAACAGTTTGCAATAAGCTGAAAAGGGCTTGCCGCTCTAAACCTTTTAGGTTTTGGGCGACAGCCCTTTTTTTATAAAAAGACGGATATTTCGATTTGCCGGAGGATAGGCAAACCACCGGCCGGTGGGTGATCGTAGAATGCCACAGCTTCGAAGGAACCGCAGCCTCTGGCTTAGACGAAAAGCCACTGGGCGATCTGATGGAACAAAAAGCACACGGCAAACCCGATGCCGGTGGGTAGCAGGAAGGACAAGGCCGTCCATTTTAGACTCTTGGTCTCTTTGTAAATGGTAAGGCAGGTGGTAGAACAGGGCCAATGCAGGATAGAAAAGAGCATTACGCTGACAGCGGTCATCCAGGTCCAACCGTTTTCTACCAGCAGCTGCCGCAGCGCTGCCAGATTTTCCATATCCACCAGATTCCCGGTGGACAGGTAGGCCATAATGATAATGGGGAAGACGATTTCATTGGCGGGAATTCCCAGAATGAAGGCCAGCAGGATCACGCCGTCCATTCCAAGCAGGCGGGCAAAGGGATCCAGAAAATGGGCGCAATGGGCTAACAGGGTCAGGTCGCCGACGGTGATGTTGGCCATCAGCCAGATCAAAAGTCCCGCGGGAGCGGCCACCGCCGCTGCACGGCCCAGGACGAACATGGTGCGGTCAAAGATCGAACGGACGATGACTTTGCCGATCTGTGGCCGGCGGAAGGGGGGCAGCTCCAGGGTGAAGGAGGAAGGGACCCCTTTTAAAACCGTTTTAGACAGCATTTTAGAGGTAAAAAATGTCATGAGTATGCCCAGAAGGATCAGGCCGGTCAGCAGAAGCGCCGATCCAACCGACTGGGCCAGCCCGCCGGAGAGTCCCACAAAAAACATGGATAAAAGGGCGATTAAGGTGGGGAACCGCCCGTTGCAGGGAACAAAGTTGTTGGTCAGCATGGCGATGAGCCGCTCGCGAGGCGAATCAATGATACGGCAGCCAACGATCCCCGCTGCGTTGCACCCAAAGCCCATGCAGATGGATGATACAAATATGCAAGGTTCTGTCCCTAAAGAAAGAAAAATCCCCGCAGAAAATTTCTCTGCGGGGATTTTTGCTAAAGGCTTAAGAAAGCTCGAACATACCGGTATAAAGCTGATAGTATTTGCCCTGTTTGGAAATCAGCTCCTGATGGTCGCCTTCCTCGATGATTTTGCCGTGCTCCAGCACGATGATAACATTGGAGTTGCGCACCGTTGAAAGCCGGTGGGCGATGACAAAGACGGTCCGCCCTTCCATCAGCGTATCCATACCCTTTTCGATCAATGCCTCGGTTCGGGTGTCAATAGAGCTGGTGGCTTCGTCCAAAATCAGCACCGGCGGATCGGCCACCGCAGCCCGGGCAATAGCCAAAAGCTGGCGTTGACCCTGGCTGAGGTTTGCGCCATCGGCGGTGAGGACTGTATCATACCCCTGTGGCAAATGGCTGATAAAAAAGTGGGCGTTGGCCAGCTTGGCCGCCGCTTCGATCTCCTCGTCGGTGGCGTCTAGCTTACCGTACCGGATGTTATCCCGCACGGTGCCGGTGAACAGGTGGGTATCCTGCAAAACCATGGACAGGGACCGGCGCAGATCGTCCTTTTTGATTTTGTTGATGTTGATGCCGTCGTAGCGGATTTTGCCGTCCGGCACATCGTAGAAACGGTTGATCAGGTTGGTGATGGTGGTCTTTCCCGCGCCGGTGGAGCCGACAAACGCGATTTTTTCACCGGGCCGTGCCTGCAGGCTGATGCCGTTCAAAACGATCTTATCTTCCTCATAGCCAAATACCACATCTTCGAATTCCACCGCGCCCCGCACCTGGATATAGGTCACGCTGCCATCGCTGTGTGGATGCCGCCAGGCCCACAGACCGGTACGCTCCTGGGTCTCTTCCAGCGAACCGTCTGGCAGGCGGCGGGCACGCACCAGCGTTACATATCCGTCGTCCGCTTCCGGCTTTTCGTCAATTATGGTAAAGATTCTTTCTGCGCCGGCCAAAGCGGAAAGCAGGATGTTAAACTGCTGGCCCAGCATGGCAATGGGCTGATTAAAGGAGCGGGTATACTGCAAAAAAGAGCCGATGGTTCCCAGATCAAGAACCCCGAAAATCGCCAAGGTAGCGCCCAGCGTAGCGGTTGCCGCATAACTGATATGCCCCATATTGTTGGAAACAGGACCCATAATATTGGAAAAGGTGCCCGCGTTGGAGGCTGCATAGCACAGCTCTTCATTTAACTGGGTAAAGGTTTCCTTGACCGTATCTTCATGACAGAAAACCTTGACGACCTTTTGCCCTTCGATCATTTCTTCGATATAGCCGTTGACCTGTCCTAATGCCCGCTGCTGCTTGATGAAAAAGTTGGCGGATTTGCCGCCGATGATTTTAACCAGCCACAAAAGGACCAGCAAAAGAAGCACCGCTAAAATGGTCAGCTGCCAGCTGAGAATCAGCATCATGGAGAATACGCCTACGATGGTAATTGCCGAAGAGATCAGCTGTGGAATGCCTTCGCTGATCATTTCCCGCAGGGTATCGGTGTCGTTGGTAAAGCGGCTCATCAACTCGCCGTGGGTATGGGTATCGAAATACTTGATGGGCAAAGACTGCATATGGGTGAACAGGTCGGTGCGGATTTTTCGCATAGCGCCGGTAGAGATGTTCACCATCAGCCGCTTATACAGATACCCGGACCCCACGCCGATGAGATAGACCACCGCCATGACGCAAAGCATAGAGGCAAAGGCGGACAGATCAGGATGGTCCTGACCGATAAAGGGCACGATGTAATCGTTGATAATCGGTTTTAAAAAATAGGTACTGGCCACGCTGGCGCCGGTACTGCCCACAATGCCCACAACAACCAACAGCATTTGGACTTTATATTCCATTAAGTAGCTTGCCAGGCGGCGGATGGTCACTTTTGGATTTTTGGGCTTTTCCATCCCACGACCTCTGCCCGGGCCGTGGCCCATGGGGACAACCCGCGATTCTTTTGCCATATTACGCCACCCCTTTCTGCTGAGACTCGTATACTTCCCGATAAATCTGGTTGGAGGAGAGAAGCTCCTCGTGGGTGCCTACCGCATCAATCTTGCCGTCGTTCAGGACGATGATCCGGTCCGCGTCCTGCACCGAGGTCACCCGCTGGGCGATGATAAAGGTGGTGGTGTCGGACAGCTTCTCCCGCAGCGCCTGCCGGATGTTGCTGTCGGTAGCGGTATCCACCGCGCTGGTACTGTCGTCCAGAATAATGATTTTCGGCTTTTTGAGCAGCGCCCGGGCGATACACAAACGCTGTTTCTGTCCGCCGGACACATTGACGCCGCCCTGCCCTAAATCGGTATCATACCCATCGGGGAAGGACTGAATAAAATCATGGGCCTGGGCTGCCCGACAGGCCTCCTCAATCTGCTCGTCGGTAGCTTCGGCATCGCCCCAGCGCAGATTTTCTTTAATGGTCCCGGAAAACAGCACATTTTTTTGCAGCACCATTGCCACGGCGTTGCGCAACGTTTCCAGCGGGTATTCCCGCACATCCCGGCCGCCGACCTTCAGGCAGCCGTTATACACGTCGTACAGGCGGGGAATCAGCTGCACAAGCGTTGTTTTGGCGGAACCGGTGCCCCCGATAATGCCGATGGTTTCGCCGGAGCGGATATGCAGGTCGATGTTTTCCAAGGTCAGATTATCTCCCTGTTTGGCATAGCTAAAGCAGACGTTTTCAAAGTCCACCGAACCGTCCGCCACCGGCAGGTCCTGGTTGCCTGAATCGGTAATATCCAACTGCTCGTCCAGTACCTCGACAATGCGGTGTACCGACGCCCGGGCCATAATCAGGCCCACAAAGCCCATGGAGATCATCATCAAGGACATAAGCGTCTGCATCAGGTAGCTTAAAAAGCTGAAAAACTGGCCGGTGAGCATGTTTCCGGCGATGATCTGCTGTCCGCCAAACCAGGAGATCGCGATCATACAGGCATAGACGACAAAGTTCATCAGCGGCATGGCGATAATTAAAAGACATTCCGCTTTTTTTTGGGCCTGCTGGAGCTTTGTGGCTGCCTGGCGGAACTTTTCGCTTTCATGGTCGCTGCGGACAAAGGCTTTGACCACCCGAATCCCCACCAGGTTTTCCTGTACCGAAGCGTTCATGCTGTCGTACTGGTTCAGCATTCGCTGAAAACGGGGATAAGCGTTAAAGGAGATGATCGCCAACACAATAGCCAGCACCGGAACGGCGGCTAAAAAGATCAAAGACAGCCGGGCGTTAATGCTGACCGCCATAAAGATGGCGCAGACAAACATCAGCGGGCCGCGGATCATACCGCGAATGATGTTTGCAAAGGCGTTTTGGGTGTTGGTTACATCGGTGGTCAATCGGGTGATCAGCGATGCGGTGGAAAACCGGTCCACGTTGGCGAAGGAGAAGTCCTGAATCTTGTCAAACAGGGCTTTGCGGATGTTCTTGGCAAAGCCGGAGCTGGCAACCGCGGCAAAATGGCCGCCTCCCGCGCCAAAACACAGGGAAAAAATCGCCGACAGCACCATGAACAGACCGAGCTTTGCCACATAGGGCAGGTCGCCGCCTGCAATTCCCACGTCGATCATTTTAGACATGAGAAAGGGGATGAGGATTTCCATCGTAACCTCACCCACCATACACAAAGGGCTGAGAATGGCGGGCCGCTTATACTCTTTTACAAATCTGAGCAGCTTGCGGATATCGCCGGTTCCCTTTCTTGTAGCTTGTCTGGATGACATTTTATCACCTCGTTTTATTCATTTCTATCATATTTTACTATTTCATGTATATTATGTCAATGCTTAATTTAAATAAAATAAAAAAATGAATAAAAGCGTAATATTCTTGACATATATTCCATTCCTGTTTATAATAAAATCAGAGCCAGGGAAGGAAGTGTTTCAGGTGGAGAAGGTTGACCGAAAAACAGTGGTACGGGAGCTGATGTCCATGCATCCGCTGTTCCGGAAAAAATTCCTTAACCGGCCGGAACCCCCT
This sequence comes from uncultured Oscillospiraceae bacterium, assembly GCA_910587335.1. Lineage (GTDB taxonomy): Bacteria > Bacillota > Clostridia > Oscillospirales > Ruminococcaceae > UBA3818. The sequence goes on along the minus strand of CAJUMG010000002.1, from coordinate 120,273 downwards.
TTTGAAGGAATGAGTAAATCCCAACGCCATGTGGTTATGGCGCTGAATCTCTATCCCGCTATGAACATGGGCCAGCTGGCGGTTGAAGCAAACGTATCCTTGCAGCAGATTACCAAAACGGTAAACGCCCTGGAGGATATGGGTTATGTCCATCGGTATATTGACCGGGCGAACCGGCGGCAGATTTGGGTTTCGCTCAGCGAGGAGTGTCAGGAGATAATCCGCAGTACCTGCGACGCCAATGACGGGTTGTTGGTGGAAAGCTTCGCATCCTTATCCGATGAGGATATGCTGCAATTGCAGGAGGCGGTGCGGGCGGTTTTGCGCATTGTCAATAAAATGGAAGACCGTCCTTTGCAGGATTTGACCGCGAAGGAAGATAAAAAGTGATTCGAAGCGGTGATTTTTATTAAAAAACCGGGACAGATTTTCGTCTGTTCCGGTTTTTATCTTTGTTTATAAAAGCGCAGGTCAGCGGCTGCGCCATTCTGCCAGCAGTAGGTCCACCATTCGGCCGTAGCTTTGCACCCCATCGGATTGGGCGTTGGCTTTTAGATAACCGTCGTTCAAAGCGGTGGAAACCTCGGCCACCTTTGTCTCAAACTGCTTCCAGTAAGCGTTAGAGGAGCGGTAGTCCTGCTTTGCCTGCTCCGGGAGAGATTCGTAGATACGCCAGTAGCTGTCCTGCCGGCCGGCGCTGTACAAGGCGTTCATGGCATAGGAAAGCGCGTTGAGCGTTCCGCTGTAGCGCAGGGCAGGGTCGCTCGACTCCCGGCAGGCCAAATAAGCGATGAACCCCGCCTCGTCCTCCCGGATCCAGCCCTTTAGATGGGCCAGCTCGTGGCAGACGGTGTAGGGAATTTCGTAGTCGGGAATATCCCGGTTATAATTGGCCTCAACAGTAAAGGGTGAGAACATCCCGGTCAGCCGCAGGTGGGACATGCCCCAGGAAAAGGTCACCGGCTTTGGGTTGGGATAATAGCCGCTTAAAGAAGGATATTGTTTTCCCAAATTTTTCATGGCCTCTTTGGTCTGTTTTTTTAGATCGACACCGTTCAGTGAAAGGCCTCCTGCCGGCCCTGTGGGGATCTCTGCCGCAAATTCGTTCGCCTGTGCCGCTAAATCCTCGCACAGCGCCTCCAGCTCCGCCGCCGAGGAATCGCGCATCTCATAGCCCGCCGCCACGCCAAAAGAAAGCCGCCCGTAATTGATCAGGCAGGTTAAGGTCAAAAGGAGGAAAACAGCGGGCGCGGCACAAAGAAGAAGCCGAAAAAAGCGGGACAAAAGTGCTTTTAGCTTTGTTCGGCGGCAAAAGACAAAGAACAAAAGCGTTCCCAAAAAGCCGAGCAGTCCCAGAAACAGGCCATATAGAATAAACTCGTAGACGGAAAAGGGGAGCGGCGACAGCAGCCGCCCGATGGTGTTGGGGAAAAAAGGGAAAATATGGACGGCATACCATTGGGCGAAGCCGGTTTCCCCCCGGGACAGCAGAAGGAAAAGTAGCGCTGCCGCCGCCATGGAGCCCGCCCAGAAAAAGCATTTTAAGTGCCGTTTGCAATAGGAAATCATGTGACTCCTCCCTTTTTACCGGTTTGTATGCGGCTTTGCTCGAACAGCGAAACCTGTGCGCTTTTGCAGGACGCCATCTTTCTTTCCCGTACCATGTCGTCGGGATGCAGGCGGCTGCAAAGCAGCGGCGAAGCCGGATCATAGGCGGCCAAATTTTTTTGCAGCCGCCCCGCGCCGTGATCCCCATAGCAGTAAAGGCAGCCGGCGGGGCAGCTGTCGTAAGCGCCGATATCAATGCTCTGGGCGCAGCCGCAGGCGGGTCTTTGGCTGGGATCCTTTTTCAGTGAAAGGGGCTGTCCGCCAATCTGCTCCAGCAGCGCCCCATCAATGCAGCAGCCGTGCTCGATGCCGTATGGGGATAGGTTACCGGTTTCGGCACAGGTGAAAATCTCCATACCGTTTTCCTGCGCGGCCCCGCTAAAGAAAGCGGCCAGCTCGGTTCTGGCCGCTGCTTCGACCGGCTGCGGCGAAAGCGGCGCCATTCGTTTTTCCATTGGTGCGTACCAATCCAAAAAGCTGATCATACAGCGGAAGGTTTGTCCCTTCAGTGCCCGGGCAAGCTGAGCGAAAGCTTTTTTATGAAAGCTTACCGAATAATCCCGGGTAAGAAAGATCGGGTCGTACCGCCAGACGATCCGGTCAGGGCCGATCCGGCGGGCCAACTGGTATACGGCGGGAAGAATCCTCACTCTTTTGGAGGGAAGATTCGTTTCGATATCTGCTTTATAGGGGGTAAGGGTGATTTGAAAGTAATAGGGAAGGTCCGGCAGCTGATCCAGATAAGGGAGCATGGGGCCGGGATTTTTTGTCCAGAATACAAAGCCGTCCACCACCGAAGGGGAAAGGCTCACATAGCTGACCTGCCGGGGATTGACCGGGTTGCGCACCAACGCATAGCCATCCCGCAGCCGCTCAAAAAACCACCGGCTGTAATAGGCGGGTAGGTCGGTCCGCCGGCTTGCGCTGATAATCATGCTTTTTCTCCGGCAGGACTCTCGGACCGCTCCTCGCTTTCCCGCGCCTGGCGGCGAATTTCCTCCTGCCGCCGCTTTTTGTCCGCCCACTCATCGAGAATGCCCTGTGCCTTTTCGGTCAGCGGCTCGATATAGCGCGGCTGGACATAGTCCATCTGCATGGACAGGTAGGCCCCGGCGTTAGCGGGATCCTTTTGGGCGCGCTCTTTCATCACCGCGCCCATGACAAAGCGGTGAAAGCGGCTGAGCTTTTGCCCGTCCACCGCGCCGGGAAAGGCGAAAAAGTGGATGCGCTTGCGCATTTTTTCGGTGAAATTGCGGGTATACAAAAAGGTATAGTATCCGTCATCCCCCGGCTCGGTAAGCCCGGCGGTGAAAACGAAAAGAGTCTTATCCTTCAGCTCCTGAAACCGCCGGGTCAGCGCCGCAATGCCGTTGATCCGCCCCATGTACAGTCCACCGCCGAAAATCAGCATCCGGTACTGGGACAGGGTGGACGATTTTACCTGTTTGACCGGCATCGCCTCACAGTCTAAAGCCTCGGCGATCCATTTGGCATAGCGTTCGGTGGCGCCATATCTGGATTTATAGATCACAAGCACGTCTTTCATAAAATTTCTCCATTTCTCCCGGCGGCAATCCGCCTTTTCGTCTGATGCTCCCATGCCCATAGGACAGCCGGATTTGTGGCTATTATACCATACTGGCCCCAAAAACAAAAGGCCTTCCCTTTGTATGGAAGAAGCTTACACCTTCCATACAAGAAAACGGACGCATTTTTATAAGAAAAGGGCACTGACAGGAAAGTCAATGCCCTTTTTCTTACATTCGGTTATTTTTCTTCTCCGCCCAAAGCATCCTTCAGCTTCTCGAAAAAGCCTTTGCGCTTTTCGTAATTTTTATCGGTGGTGACCTTTTCGAACTCTTTTAACGCCTGTTTTTGCTTTTGGTTTAGGTTTTTCGGCACCTCCAGAACGACAGTCACATACTGGTCGCCCCGGCCCCGGCCGTTGACATAGGGAATTCCCTTATTGCGCAGGCGGAAGACGGTCCCCGGCTGGGTCCCCTCCGGAACGGTGTATTTCACCTTGCCGTCGATGGTGGGAACCACCACCTCGTCTCCCAAAGCCGCTTGGGTAAAGGTGAGGGGTACCTCGCACAAAACGTGGTATCCATCCCGTTCAAAGAGCGGGTCTGGCCGCACTGAAACGGTTATGTGAAGATCGCCCGCCGGTCCGGCGTTAACGCCGTGATCTCCCTGGCCCTGCATGGCGAATGTCTGCCCATCGTCAATGCCCGCCGGCACGTTGACGGTCATCTTGCGGGTATGGCGCACCCGGCCCTTGCCGTTGCAGGCGGTGCAGGGGGTGCTGATCACCTTGCCGGAGCCGCCGCATTTTTGACAGGGACGGGTGGACTGAATCACCCCAAAGGGTGTTCGGCTTTGTACCCGCACCTGACCGGTGCCCTTACACTCAGGACAGGTTTCCGGACTGGTCCCTTTGGCAGCGCCGGAGCCGGCGCATTCAGCGCACTGTTCCAACCGCTGGATGGTGATTTCCCTTTGGCAGCCATGGGCCGCCTCCATGAAAGACAGGTTGAGATTGATATTCACATCGTTGCCCCGAATGGGCGCATTGGGGTTGCGGGTCCGGGTGGAGCCGCCAAATCCGCCGAATCCGCTGCCGCCGAAGAAGGTGTCGAAAATATCCCCCACATCAAAGCCGCCCATACCGCCGAATCCACCGGCTCCAGCGCCGCCGGCCCCGTAGGATGGATCCACCCCCGCATGGCCAAACTGATCGTATCGGGCGCGCTTTTCCTTGTCGGAAAGCACCTCATACGCTTCGTTTGCCTCTTTGAATTTGGCTTCGGCTTCTTTATCACCAGGGTTTAGGTCCGGATGATACTTCTTTGCCAATTGGCGGTATGCTTTTTTCAATTCGTCGTCGGAACAACCCTTCTGAACGCCGAGAACCTCGTAATAATCTCTTTTATCGGCCAAAAATATCACCCTTTATTTCGATTTTGTCTATGACCGCAAGACTGCCGCAAAGGCGCAATCCCACGTCCTTACGGCAGCTTGCTGCGTGTTTTTTACCCTGCATTATTTCTGGGAGTCATCCACATCTTTATAGTCGGCGTCCACATAACCGTCATCCGCGCTGCCGGGCTGGGTGCTCTGCTGCGGATCACCTTGGGGCGCCTGCTGGGCGCCGGCTTCGCTGTAAACCTTAGAGGAAACCTCGTAGAATTTCTTTTGCAGCTCCTCCTGCTTTGCCTTGATGTCTTCGACATTGGTTCCTTTGAGAGCTTCTTTCAAGGCGTTGATCTTGTTTTCCAGCTCGCCTTTGTCGGTGGCGTCCAGCTTATCGCCCAGATCGGCGATGGACTTTTCCGATTGATAGATCATCTGGTCGGCGTTGTTGCGGGCGTCGGTCTCTTCCCGGCGCTTTTTGTCCTCTTCGGCGTATTTTTCCGCTTCCTTCACCGCTTTTTCCACATCCTCCTTGCTCATGCTGGTGGAGGAGGTGATGGTGATATTCTGCTCCTTGCCGGTTCCCGTATCCTTGGCGGATACATGGACGATACCGTTGGCGTCGATGTCAAAGGTCACCTCGATCTGCGGTACCCCCCGGGGTGCTGCGGGAATGCCGTCTAAATGGAACATGCCAAGGGTTTTATTGTCCTTTGCCATCTCTCTCTCGCCCTGGAGAACATGGATTTCAACCGAGGTCTGCCCATCGGCGGCGGTGGAGAAGATCTGGGATTTTTTCGTCGGGATGGTTGTATTGCGGTCGATGATCTTGGTGAACACGCCGCCCAAGGTTTCCAGACCCAGGGACAGGGGCGTTACGTCCAAAAGCAGCAGGCCTTTGACCTCGCCGCCCAGCACACCGCCCTGAATAGCCGCGCCGATGGCGACACACTCGTCCGGGTTGATTCCTTTAAATGGATCCTTGCCGGTAAAGCTCTTAACAGCCTCCTGCACGGCGGGGATTCTGGAAGAGCCGCCCACCAGCAGAATTTTGTTTAGCTCCGATACGTTCAGCCCCGAATCGGCCAGCGCCTGACGAACCGGTCCCATGGTGGCCTCCACCAGATCGTGGGTCAGCTCATTGAATTTCGCACGGGTCAAGGTCATATCCAAATGCTTAGGGCCGGTGGCGTCGGCGGTGATAAACGGCAGATTGATCGAAGCGGTGGTCATGCCGGATAGCTCGATCTTTGCCTTTTCCGCCGCTTCCTTCAGCCGCTGCATGGCCATTTTATCGCCGGTCAGGTCAATACCCGATTCCGCTTTAAAGCCATCGACCAGCCAGTTGATGACCCGCTGGTCAAAGTCGTCGCCGCCCAGGCGGTTGTTGCCGTTGGTGGCCAAAACCTCCTGCACACCGTCGCCCATCTCGATAATGGATACGTCGAAGGTACCGCCGCCCAGGTCGTAAACCATCACCTTCTGATCCTGCTCTTTATCCACGCCATAGGCCAAAGCGGCGGCGGTGGGCTCATTGATGATTCTCTTTACGTCCAGTCCTGCGATTTTGCCCGCGTCCTTGGTGGCCTGGCGCTGCGCGTCGGTAAAATAGGCGGGAACGGTGATAACCGCTTCGGTCACCTTCTCGCCCAGATAGCTTTCCGCGTCCTCTTTCAGCTTGGTCAGGATCATTGCGGAAATTTCCTGAGGAGTATAGCGCTTTTCGTCGATTCCAACAGTGTGGGAAGAACCCATCTCTCTTTTAATCGAGGCGATGGTTCGGTCCGGATTGGTGATAGCCTGGCGTTTTGCAACCTGACCGACCATCCGCTCTCCGGTTTTAGAGAACGCCACCACCGACGGGGTGGTTCTGGCGCCTTCCGCGTTGGCGATGACGACCGCCTCGCCGCCTTCCATAACGGCAACGCAGGAGTTGGTAGTGCCCAAGTCAATGCCGATAATTTTTCCCATGATAAATTCCTCCTTATAGTACGGCGCTTTTTGCGCCTTCTCCCTTATCTATGATCGTTTTTTGTCTGACAAAATCAGTTGGCCACCTGGACCATTGTGTGGCGGATAACCCTTTCGCCCAGGCGGTATCCTTTTTGGAAAACCTGCGCGATGACACCGGCTCCCAGATTTTCGTCCTCTACATGCATAACCGCGTTATGCACAGCCGGGTCAAAGGGACTTCCCACCTCGGCGGGGATTTCCTCCACGCCGGCGGCGGCGAGCGCCTCGAAAAAAGAATGGATGATCATGTCCACCCCTTTTTTATATTCTTCGTCGCTGCAAGGGAACCCTGCGGCCCGTTCCATACTGTCCAAAACCGGCAGAAATTTGGAAACAGCCTCTGCCGCCGCCTCGGGGTAAATCGCTTCTTTTTCCTTGACCGAGCGCTTGCGAAAATTATCGTATTCCGCCAAGGTCCGCAAAAGCTTGTCGTTTAAAGCCAGCACCTGTTCTTCCGCCTGCTTGAGCTTTTCCTCCACCGGATCTTCTGCCGGTTCCTTTTCGCATTCGCAGGTTTCCTGCTCGATTTTTTCCTCCGCAGGCTGCTGCTTCTTTTTCTTCTCGCTCAATTTTTGTGTCCCTCTTTTCTGTTTACTCTTCTTTCGGGTTCATGGTATCGGACAAAAGATTGCCCAGCGTTTTCGCAAAATATTCCAAATGGGGGATCAACCGGGAATAATCCATCCGAACCGGACCGATGATGCCGATGACACCGTCGCTGTCCTGCCCCGCGTTATATCGGGCCACCAGTACGGAGGAATTCTCCAGCTGGGCCAAATGATTTTCCTTTCCGACCTTGATATTTAAAACCTGGTTTTCCGGACCGTCCAACACATCCTGCAAAAGCGCCCGGTTTTCTAACAGCGTCAGCAGATCGTATGCCGACTGGTGAAATTCCGGATAGCCCAGCAGGTTGGTCCCGCCCTGGGTGTAAAACTGCCCGTCGCGAATCTGGCGGCACAGCTCGAAAATGCCGGCTAACAGTGGGGTGAACACCTGGGAATATTCACCCAAAGCCACCGCCACCGAGTTCAGATATCCGGTGGAAATTTCGTCGATGGACCGGTCGGCAAACCGGTCGTTGGCAAACTTGTTGAAAAAATCCAAAATTTCCGGCGCACAGATCATGTCCAGCCGATACGCCTTGTTCTTGATCACCCCGTTGGAGGCAACCACCACGATCATCACCACATGGGGACCCAACGGAATCAGCTCAATCCGCCGCACCGTTACATACTTGGGAGGACGGGTGGCTGAAACGGTTGCACATCCGGTAAACTGGGCCAGCGCTTCGGCGGCGTCCGCCAACAGACGGTCAGGATCCGGGTTGCGCACATTGAACAGCGCGTCGATGGAATCCTTTTCCTCCTCGGTCAAGGGCGCACAGGTCAGCAGCTGGTCAAGATAGATTCGAAAACCCAGATGAGACGGAATTCGCCCCGCCGATGTATGGGGCTGCTCCAACAGTCCCAGTTCAAAAAGCGAAGACATTTCGTTGCGGCAGGTAGCGGGGGAAATCTGTGTGTCCAAAAGCTGCGCCACCCGCTTGGAACCCACCGGTTCACCGGTCCGGATATGCTCGCTGACAATGGCGCTGAGGATCTTCATTTTTCGTCGATCCAAATCCATAGCGGGGTTCCCTCTTTTCTTGTTTTGCTACTTTAGCACTCTTATCTTATGAGTGCTAAAGATAATTTATCACTTATTATCCAGTATGTCAATACCCTTCATAAATTATTTACTTTTTCTTTGGGAATTTTTCTTCACCGAAAAAAAGAAGCATCTGACCGCATCAGTCAAAAATTTTTAGGACAGGGTCTGCCATCCTCCACAAGAACCTGACAGTACCATTTGACACTCTCCCCAAAAAGTGGAATTCTTCTAATTTCCGGTTGCCTTTGGGGCTTTATCCATGCTATGATAATCTGGAAAAAGGAACTTTAGATGAAAGGCGGTCATTTTATGATTCGTTCCATTTCCATCGGCTTTAACACCATGGATGTATATGATTTTGTCAAGACCATGTATCCCGGCGGCAACCAGCTGAATACAGCGATTTATGCCAAATGGGCCGGCGCGGACGCCGCTTACCTGGGCTATTTTTCCGACGATGTGCGCGGCAAGCATTTAAAATGGGTGCTGGAGAAAAACGGTGTGGAGCTGACCCGGTGCAAGGTGCTTCACGGTCAGTGCAGCTATGCTATGACCACGTTGGTGGACGGCAACCGTACCTTCCACGGCACCCGCAAAGGGGTCAACGCCATGACGCCGATTGTCCTGGACGAAGAGGACTTGGCGTACATAAAAGGGTTTGACCTGGTCATTTCGGACTGCTACTCCAATCTGGATACCAATGAGATTCAAAAGATCAAGGGCCTGGGCATTCCCTTTGCTTATGATTTTTCGGAGGAATTTACCGAGGAAGTGCTAAAAGCATACTGCCCATATATCGATTATTGCTTTCTTTCCTGCAACCAGCAAGGGGAACAAGGGGAGATTGAAGCGCTGCTGCGGCGCATCCACAGCTATGGGCCCAAGATCGTTGTAGGTACCAGAGGCGCCCAAGGGCAGATTGTCTTTGATGGGGAGCGGTTTTACACCGGAAAGGCCGCCGAGGCGGTGGTGGTGGATACCATGGGCGCAGGGGACTCCTTTACCTGTTCCTTCTCGGTCGCGTACACCGATTCTAAGAAAATCGGGCCGGATCGGGTGGAGGAGGCAATGGACTTCGGCGCGAAATTCGCCGCGAAAATCTGCGGTGTCAACGGGTCGGTAGGGGATGGTCTGACCTACGAGGGCAATTTAGAGGATCTTTACAGCGACGAGGACGGCTACGTCTATAAGCCTTACATCAAGCCGCTGGGCTAATGCATATTTTTGATTTAACTGTAAAAGGACAGGAGGTTTTTTCTCATGGGATTTACAATTCCCCGCTTTACCCCGCCGGATTTTTCCAAAGTACAGTTTTCCCAGGCGCCGGATGCCAAGCTGATGCCCGCGCCAAAGGATACAGTCGCGCCGGAGCGGTATCACGCTACGACCATTTTCCCCGAATACTTTAAGATCGGCGGCCGGTGGCTGCTGGCGGAGGAAAGCCGCATGGACTGTGTGGCGGTTTACGAAAATGGAGCGATCGCCATTCGGGAGTTCCGCCGCTTAAAAAAGGGCGATCTGGTGGTAGTCGGCCGCACCGAGGATGCTTCCGAGGGAATTTACGTGTATCCGGACGGCTTTTCGGCCAAAACCGAGGGAACGGCGGAGGCCTTTTCCTTCCGCCAAAGCCGCTCGCGGGAGACCGCCTATTCCCGGGATTACGACTCTTTGTATGACCTTTTGCGCTACGAAAAAGAGCATGGCTTTGTCACCTGGGTGCTGGGACCCGCCTGCGCCTTTGACCAGAACTCCCGGTCCGCCTTCTCCAAGCTGGTGGAAAATGGCTATGTCCACGCGCTGTTGGCGGGCAACGCGCTGGCGACCCATGATCTGGAGGCCGGCTATAAAAAAACCGCCTTGGGCCAGGATATCTATACCCAGATTTCCCAGCCTGGCGGCCACTATAATCATATTGACACCATCAACCGGGTTCGTTTGGCCGGCTCGATTCCGGCCTTTATAAAAGAAGAGGGGATCCGGGACGGAATTATCTACAGCTGCGTTGGCAGCAAGGTTCCCTTTGTACTGGTTGGCTCTATCCGGGACGACGGTCCTTTGCCAGAGGTGTACAGCAATGTTTATGAGGGGCAGAACGCCATGCGGGAATGTGTGAAGAAGTCCACGACCGTCATCTGCATGGCTACCACCCTGCATTCCATCGCCACCGGCAACATGACCCCTTCGTACCGGGTAACCGAGGATGGAACGGTTCGTCCGGTTTATTTCTACAGTGTGGATGTATCCGAGTTTTCGGTCAATAAGCTGCGGGATCGGGGGAGTCTTGGGGTAAAAACCATTGTGACCAATGTGCAGGATTTTGTGGTCAACGTCAGCAAGGGGCTGGGATTATGAGCGAAAGACAGGTCGACTGGAGCGCGGTAACCCCTTGCGGCGAATGCTGTACAGGCTGTAAAAAGAAGGAGAGCGGCTTTTGCAAGGGATGTATAGAGTCCGGCGGAAGCTGTAAGGAATGGGAGCAGTCCGGCGGCTGTCCCATTTACCGGTGTGCTATGGAGCATCACGCATCCTTCTGCGGTCTGTGCCCGGCATTTCCCTGCAATGACCTGACAGAAAAAATCAGCTGGAACCCGCATATTGTGGAGCATCTTTCCGCTCTCGCCCGGGATTTTCGGAAACAAAACCAAATTTAAATCAATAAAAAACGGCGCAGCATTTTGATTGCGCCGTTTTTTTATCCTTATTGCGCGTCTATGGGCAGACTGGCAATGCCGTTTAGGTCAAGACCGGCGGTATGGCCGGCCAAAAACTCATAATACCCCTGAGAACCGATCATAGCCGCATTATCTCCGCAAAGGGAAAGGGGCGGCTGATACAGCTGCCAGCCCTTTTCCCGGCAGATCGCTTCCATCGCCTTTCGAAGACCGGAATTAGCGGATACACCGCCGGCCACCACCAGCTTTTGATAGCCAAACTCTTCCGCCGCCGCTGAAAACCGGCTGGTCAGAATCTCCACCGCCGCCTGCTGGAAGCAAGCGGCCAAATCGTTTGTCCGAACCGTTTCCCCTTTTTGGGCGGCGTTGTGCAAAAGATTGATCACCGCGGTTTTCAGCCCCGAGAAGCTGAAGTCATAAGGGGAACCCTCTACCCGGGGCCGTGGCAGAGAATAAGCGGCGGGGTCGCCTTCCTGCGCCGCCCGGTCCAAAAATACCCCGCCGGGATAGGGAAAGCCCATGGCTCTGGCCGCCTTGTCAAAGGCCTCGCCCGCCGCATCGTCCCGGGTGCGGCCAATAATGCGAAAGCGTGTGTAGTCCAGCGCTTCGATCAAATGGCTGTGGCCGCCGGAAACCACCAAACACAAAAACGGCGGCTCCAGCTGCGGATGGGCAATATAGTTGGCGGCGATATGTCCCCGAATGTGGTGGACAGGGATCAGAGGCTTTTGGGTGGCAAGAGCCAGCCCCTTGGCAAAATTTACACCAACCAGCACCGCGCCGATCAGACCTGGCGCGTAGGTAACGGCGATCCCGTCGATACTGAGAAGACTTTCCCCAGCTTCGTCCAGCGCCTTTTGGGTCACGCCGATGATATTTTCGGTGTGCCGCCGGGACGCGACCTCCGGGACGACACCGCCGTACTGCCGGTGTTCTTCTACCTGGGAGTTGATAACAGACGAAAGAACGCGCCGTCCGTCTTCTACAACGGCGGCGGCGGTTTCATCGCAGGACGATTCGATGGCAAGCAGCTTCATTCCGGTTTTTCCTCCTTTTTTAGCACCTGGGTCATCAGGATAGCATCCTCCGCCGGGTTTTGATAGTAGTTTTTCCGCCGGCCGGCCGGCGCAAATCCATGTCGCCGGTACAAAGCCTGTGCGCCCAGATTGGATGAGCGAACCTCCAGCGTCAGAAAGGAAAGATCTGCGCGCCGGGCAAAGCTTTCTGCGTCGGACAAAAGCGCCGAAGCGATTCCCCGGCGGCGAAACAGCGGATCCACCGCGATGTTGGCGATATATCCTTCGTCCAATACATAGTGAAGTCCCAAATATCCCAAAATCAGCCCTGTGTTGTCCAGCGCCACCATAAAGCGGGACCTGGGACTATTAAGCTCGGCGAAAAAGGCATTCTCGCTCCATGGGTCGGAAAAACAAATTCTTTCCAGCGCCGCCAGAGCGGGCAGATGCTCTTTTTCCATGGGCTTTAACTGATATTCCATACCCCTTCCCCCTATTTGGCCTCGTACCAGCTGGAACCCACGCTGCAGTCTACGCTTAATGGCACCGCAAGCTCTGCGGCGTTTTCCATCTCCTGCCGAAGTAGGATTTTCGCCGCCTCCACATCCTTTTGGGCTGCTTCGATAATCAATTCGTCGTGGACCTGCAAAATAATGCGGGCGTCCAGCCTTTCCTTTTCCAGCCGCCGGGCCGCCTTGACCATCGCGATTTTGATAATGTCCGCAGCGGTGCCCTGGATGGGGGTATTCATGGCCACCCGTTTGCCAAAGGCCTGTAAATTTTTGTTGGTGGAGGAAAGCTCCGGCAGGTACCGCCGCCGGTGAAACATGGTTTCCACATAGCCGTGCTCTTTGCCAAAGCAGACAATATCATCCATATATTTTTTTACACCGGAGTAGGTGCGCAGATAATCCTTGATGTACTGATCCGCCTGGGCCACCGAAACGCCGATGTCGTGTGCCAGCGAAAAAGCGCCGATGCCATAAACAATGCCAAAATTCACCGCCTTGGCCCGGGAGCGCATCAGCGGCGTGACAAACATGGGCGGTTGGTCAAAAACCTGCGAAGCGGTGACGGTATGGATGTCGGTGCCGTCCAGAAACGCTTGCTGCATGGTTTTGTCATTCGCTATATGGGAGAGAACCCGCAATTCAATCTGAGAATAGTCCGCGTCCACCAGCAAATAGCCAGGCCGGGCCTTGAAAAACCGGCGCAGATTGCTGCCCAATTCGGTGCGGACCGGAATGTTCTGCATATTGGGTTCGGCGGAGCTGATCCGGCCGGTGCGGGTTTCGGTCTGGTTAAAGGAAGAATGGATCCGTCCGTCTTCTCCAATCAGCTTCATAAAACCGTCCACATAGGTGGATTTGAGCTTGGTCACGGTGCGGTATTCCAAAATCAACGGGATGATCGGGTGCTTATCCTTGAGATAATCCAGTACATCCGCATTGGTGGAATAGCCGGTTTTGGTCTTTTTGCCCGCCGGCAGCTGCAATTTTTCAAAAAGGATGACACCCAACTGTTTGGGAGACGCGATGTTAAACGTCTCCCCAGCCAGCAGGTAGATTTCCGATTCCAGTTGGTCGATCCGAAGGGCCATCTCCTGGCCAAAGGCGACCAATTCCTCCCGGTCGATGCCAAAGCCGTCGCGCTCCATCTGCGCCAGTACCCGGGATAAGGGAATCTCCACCTCCCGCAACAGGTATGCCTGCTCATTTTGCGCAATCTCCTGTTCCATCGGCTCCCATACCGCCATCAGCCAGGATAGCCGCTGCATCGGCCCTTCGTATCCTGGAACCTGGGGCAGAACGAGATTCTGCGTTCCATAGGCGGCGCAAAGCCGCTCCAGGTCATAGCTGCCGCTGGTGGGATTCAGAAGATACCCGGCCAAGGAAGCGTCGAACCGGATATTAGCCAGCTCAATGCCTTGATCCAGCGCAAAACGGTACAGGTCCTTCGCCCCGGATACCGCCTTGGCCCGGGCGGACTCCAACACCCGCCGCAAAACCGCCGAATCCTTAGAAGAGAAGCAGCAGACCTTGTCCGCCCCGGACAGCGCAAAATGGGCAAACCCTTCGTCCCAGCAAAGAAAAAGCATCCCTTCGGCGGACAGGATTTCCTCTGCCGAAGCTTGCAGAAGCGTTTTGGGCGGCTTTTCGTCAGCCTGGTGCAGAATGCTTTTGTCCGGATGCAGCCCCAATCGTTCGATCATAGAGAACATTTCCAGCTGCGTTAAGGTCTGGGCCGCCTTCTCCTGGTCCGGCTGCCGAATTACATAGGCGTCCATAGAGGTTTGTACCGGCGCGTCCAGCCGAATACGGGCCAGATCCTGGCTTAAATAGGCGTTTTCCTTATCCTTTTCCAGCTTTTGGCGCACCGCCGGCCGAATGGCCGGATCGTCCAGATGGCGATATAGATTGTCCAGATCGTGGAATTGATGAATGAGGGAAACAGCGGTTTTTTCCCCAATGCCCGCCACGCCGGGGATATTGTCCGAGCTGTCTCCCATCAGCGCTTTTACATCGATGAGCTGTTCTGGTAGCACCGAATATTTTTCCAGGATCGCCGGAATGTCGTATAAAGTAGATTCCGGCCGCCCCATTTTTGTTGTGGCAAGGCGGACCTGTACCTGATCGGTGACCAGCTGTAACGAATCCCGGTCGCCGGTGGCAATCACACACTGTCCGCCCTGATTTTGGCAGGCCCGGCTGAGGGTGCCCAAAATATCGTCCGCCTCATAGCCGTCGCATTCCACCACCGCATAGCCAAGATCGGTCAGCAGCTCCTTGAGGATCGGCAGCTGACCTGCCAGCTCCGGCGGCATCCCTTTGCGTCCGGCCTTGTATCCGTCAAACTGCCGGTGCCGGAAGGTGGGCCCCTTTTTGTCAAAGGTCACCGCTACACGGTCGGGAGCGGTTTCCTCCAGAACCCGAAGCAGGATGCTTAAAAATCCATAGATGCCGTTGGTGTAAACCCCTTCTTTGGTGGTCAAAAGCTTAATGCCGTAAAAGGCGCGGTTGAGAACGGAGTTTCCGTCAATGGTTAAAAGCTTCATACAAACTCCTTTTGTTTCGTGTATTTGATATTTGCGGCACCGGCGATTTTTTCCCCGGCTGCCTTCAGTGATCGAATGATCCGTCTTTTTCGGTTGCGCTGTGTGGCTATTATCTTACCAGCGCCGGACACGATGGAGAATAGGCTCTACCTGCCAAGCGGCCATTAAAATTTGGTATAATAGCTGTTTTTACGGCTATTATACCACGAGCGCAAGGCGCGAAGTGGGATAATGGGCCATGCCTGTAAGGCGGCCGTTAAAATCAGTATAATAGCCAGTTTACGGCTATTATACCACAAAATCTCCCCTTTGTAACCGGTTCTGCATGGGACAGGCGATTTTTTCCCCTCGTGTCCCGTTGCGAAAAAGAACGCTTTTTGGTATGATAAAAAACGATGAAACATCTGGGCGGCGGTAGGGCCTCGAGCGAGCTTCTGCTGCGGCAGATTTTACCTGGATACGAAAAACAAAGGGGCAATGGGCCAAAATGACGATAAAAATTGGAACTGTCGAGATACAAAGGACCGCCGCGCTGGCGCCGCTGGCCGGGGTGGCGGATCGGGCCTTTCGGGAGGTTTGCCGCAGCCTGGGAGCCTGCTATACTGTGGGAGAAATGACCAGCTCCAAGGGCCTTACCTACCAAAATAAAAAGACTGCCGACCTGTTGACCCTGGGGGAGGGGGAGCACCCCGGCGGCATCCAGCTGTTTGGGGACGATCCGCTGACCATGGCTCGGGCTGCCGAGCTGTCGATGGTCTATCAGCCGGACATTATTGATATCAATATGGGCTGTCCGGCTCCTAAGGTAGCGGGAAATGGCGGCGGCAGCGCGCTGATGAAGGACCCCGAGCGGGCCTCCCGCATCATCAAGGAGGTAGCTCGGGCGGTCCCGGTGCCGGTGACGGTCAAGTTTCGCAAGGGGTGGGACGAGCAGTCGGTCAACGCGGTAGAGTTTGCCAAAATGGCAGAGCAAAGCGGTGCGGCGGCCCTTACAATCCATGGGCGCACCCGTAAGCAGATGTACGCGCCCTCGGCCGATTGGCAGATTATCAAGGCGGTGAAGGAGGCGGTGTCGATCCCTGTTATTGGTAACGGAGATGTGGATTCGGTACAGTCTGCCGCCCGCATGTATGAGCAAACCGGGGTAGACCTGATCATGATCGGCCGGGGCGCTTTGGGCAACCCCTACCTTTTTACCCAGATCCACCGCTATTTTGCTGATGGAGTCCTTTTGCCGGATCCTCCACTGTCGCAGCGGCTTGGCTATCTACTGGAGCAAACCCGCCTGGCGGCCGGCTATAAAGGGGAGTGTGTGGCGCTGAAGGAAGCCAGAAAGCATGCCGCCTGGTACCTCAAGGGGGTCCGTGGAGCCGCCCGGCTCAGAGGGCGCACCGGTACCTTAAAAACGCTGACGGATCTGGAAATGCTGATTGCAGACGCGTTGGAAGCGGAATCAGCAGGGACATAGGGAGGTGCTTTGTAATGGCGATGGCGGTTGTGTCCGCGCCGGGAAAGATCAATCTGACGCTGGATATTTTGGGGCGCCGGCCGGATGGCTATCATGAAATGGAAATGCTCATGCATGCGGTGAGCTTGGAAAATACCATCCGCCTGACCGAACAGGAAGCGCCCGGCATCCGGCTTTCCTGCTCTAATCCGGCGGTACCCTTAGGGGAGAAAAACCTGGCTTATAAGGCCGCCCAGTCCTTTTTTGAGGCGACGGGACGGGAAAGGGGAATCGAGATCCAGGTGGAAAAGCGAGTCCCGATGGAAGCGGGAATGGCCGGCGGCAGTGCCGACGCCGCCGGTGTGCTGGTGGGACTCAACATTCTGGCCGGCGCCCCCTTTTCTGCCGATGAGCTGTGCCAAATCGGACTGCCGCTGGGTGCGGATATCCCCTTTTGTATCCGTGGAGGCGGAGGACTGGTACAGGGAATCGGGGAAAAAATCACCCCTCTGCCGCCGCTGGAAAATGCCTGGCTGGTGATCGCCAAGCCCTCCCGGGGGATCAAGACCGGCAGCTGCTTTGCCGCCTATGACGCGCTGGATACGGTCCGGCATCCCGACACGTCCCAGGCGCTGGAGGCTTGGCGCCTGGGGAATCTTCCCAGGCTGGGAGAGCTTTTGGAAAATGTTTTGGAGCAGGCGGTCCCGTTGCCAGAGATCCAAAGCATCCGGCGGGAGCTGTGCCGAAGCGGCGCGCTGGGGAGCCGCATGACCGGCAGCGGTACAGCGGTATTCGGTCTTTTTGCGGATAAAAAACGAGCCCTTCGCTGTACAAGGCAGATGTATCAGTATGGCGGCTCGGTCTTTTTGGTCCGACCGGTAGACTATGGTCCCAGGCTTTTGTACCGGCAGGAATCCAGCGCTGGCTGACAAACCTTTTCATCCCGAATTGAATAGAAAAATCAAACCCCGTCCATACTACGCTCAGAAATTGAAGGTAAGGACGGGGTTTTACATATGCGAAAAAAAGAATGGATTGTACTCATCGCCTGCATTTTGAGTGTTTTGTGCTCGACCATGTTTGCCTTTGGGGAGCAGTGCTCCTCCATCCGTGAAAATACATTGCGGCTGCACATCCTGGCCAATTCGGATTCTCCCGCGGACCAGGCGCTGAAATTAAAAATCCGAGACGCAGTGCTGGCCCAGTCGGGGGATTTGTTTTCCGGCTGTGATACGCGGGAAAAAATGATCGAGGCAGCGCAAAAGCAGATTTCCCACATCCGGCAGACCGCCCAGCAGACCGCCATTCACAACGGATATGACATTCCGGTCAAGGTTTCGGTCACCGATATGTTTTTTGAAACCAGGCAGTATGATCATGTCATTTTACCCGCCGGCACCTACACGGCTGTCCGCATTGAATTGGGACAGGCAAAGGGGAAAAACTGGTGGTGCGTTCTCTACCCGCCGCTATGTGTCAACGCGGCGGAAGCCGGATTCACCGAGGAGGAATCACGAATCAGCGAGGAGCTTCTAAAGCAGGAGGAGCTCCCCCACTATCGGGCAAAGCTGGCGGTGGTGGAATGGTGGGAAGCTCTTTGCCAGCGCCTAAATGAGAGATAAGATGAAAAAAGGAGAGAATAAAATGTCCGACCAATCCCCTAAAAAGCAAAAGGTGCGTTTTTTTGTTTTGGCTTTTGCACTGTCCTTTTTTGTCCTGGCCATGATGGGTCTGATGGTGGTCTTTATCCTCAATCCGGTACAGGAGCAGACCCCTTCCAGCCAGATTTCCGCCGATGCCTTTTACCTGCCCAAAGAAGAGGACAATCTGACAGTTCTCCTCGTTGGGCATACTCCCCAAAATGAAGAGGCGATTTTTTTCGCGCTGGTCCGATTAGATATGCTCAGCGGCCGGATTCCGGTCATTCTGTTCCCCGAACAGATGGCTTTGGACGAGGAAACCGGGTTTGGTTCTCTGGCAGAGGCTTACCAAAGCGGAGGAGCCGCGGCGGTATCAAAAGCGCTGTCCGAAACCTATTCGATGCCGGTAGACCGGTACGCGGATGGGGACAGTCAATCGTTAATCGACGCGGTCAACCGGATTGGGATAGCGGAATACGAGTTGGATCAGGCGCTTTCTTATAACGAAAATGGAATTTTCATCAGTCTTTCTGCCGGCCGGCAGCTGATAGACGGACAGAAATTTTTGGATATCCTGCGCTATCCAGACTATGAGGAGGGACAGCTGGAACAGTGCCGGGAGGGAGCGCATCTCATCGCCAGCTATATAAACAGCCGTTTGGAGGCGGTTTTGGGCCAGAACGCTCCGGCGCTGGTCAGCGGCCTTTTGGACCTTGTGGATACCAATATATCCTATCTGGATTTTGAATCCCGCCTGCCTGCCCTCACCTTTTTATCCAAGCTCAGTGGGGAGCCAGCACAGGCCTATACACCCACCGGCGGGTGGAATAAGGACGGTGTGTTTGTTCCGGACGCGGCGACCCGCCGCCAGCTGGTACAGATTTTTGCTTAAGGGTTCAAAAGTATCCTTCTTTGCTTTTTTTACCAAGTGGTGTATACTGAAGAAAAGAAAGACGGGTTTATTCCGCCGGTTCGATGAAAAGAATGCAAAAGGAGGCTTTTCCATGACAAATCCGGTATTGGAAAATCTGAAAACAAGACGGTCGGTCCGCAAATATCTGCCCCGGCAGGTGGAGCCAGAAAAGCTGGACCTGATTTTAGAAGCGGGCACCTGGGCGCCTACCGGCATGGGGATGCAGTCGCCGGTGATTATCGCGGTACAAGACCCCCAGACGATTCAAAGGCTGGCGCAGCTGAACGCAAGGATCATGGGCAACAGCGGGAATCCCTACTACGGCGCGCCGACGGTTCTGTTGGTACTGGCGGATCAGGAGCGGGGCACACGGGTGGAGGACGGCAGTTGTGTGCTGGAAAATATGATGCTTGCCGCCCACTCGTTGGGACTGGGCAGCTGCTGGATTCACCGGGAGCGGGAGATGTTTGCCTCGGACGAGGGAAAAGAGCTGTTGAGCCGTTGGGGAATTACCAAGCCGTTGGTCGGCGTAGGCGGACTGGCCTTGGGTTATCCAGATGGGGATTTGCCGCAGCCAAAACCTCGTAAAGAAGGATATGTGGTGAAGATTTTGTAAACGCAAAGAATTTCTTACAGAAAAAGGAGCGGGAGACCGCTCCTTTTTTGTCTTTGTTACGAAAAATAGAGCCCAGAAGGGACAGCGCATAGTCAGAAGGGTCGCTTTATTGTCCTGTGTTCTTTATAGGAAAACCGGCTGCCCGGCAGTCGCATAGTCGGGGACTTTAGACTCTGCCGTGGTTTAGCTTTATTACGGCCATTTGCCTCTATGACTGTTTCGGCAGAATTAGAGAAAGCATGGGTCAAACCATCCGTGAAAGTTTTTGATGTTTTGCAACACTCGCCCAAACCCGATAAAATAGTGCCATAATTTTGCTTATAGGGAGGATTTGTAGATGGAAAGAGAAATGGAGGCTATGCAGCTGGTAGAATTTCGCGGTTGGCTTTTGGAAGATGAGCGGGAAAGGTCGACCATTGAGAAATATCTGCGGGACGTGGAAATGTTTTTTTCCTGGGCCGGGGCTAGAAAGGTGACAAAGGAGCTGGTTGCCCGGTGGAAGGAATATTTGCAAAGGACCGGACATCGACCGGTTACGGTGAACGGAAAGCTGTCCGCCCTCAATAAATTTTTCTCCTTTTTAGGCTGGAACGAGTGCCGGGTGAAGTATCTAAAAATCCAACGAAGGGTGTTTCGCAATACGGAAAAGGAGTTAAGCCGGGAAGAGTATATCCGGTTGGTGGAAACTGCCCGAAATCTGGGCCGAGAGAGATTGGCGCTTTTGATTGAAACCATCTGCGCCACGGGTATTCGAGTATCCGAGGTGAGGTACATAACGGCAGAAGCTGTCC
This sequence comes from uncultured Oscillospiraceae bacterium, assembly GCA_910587335.1. Lineage (GTDB taxonomy): Bacteria > Bacillota > Clostridia > Oscillospirales > Ruminococcaceae > UBA3818. The sequence goes on along the minus strand of CAJUMG010000002.1, from coordinate 99,936 downwards.
AGACAGGCCGTGCGGACATTGCCCTGAAAGGGAAGATTCGAACCATTCTGCTGCCGGGAAAGCTCTGTCGTAAGCTGAAAAAATATGCCAGAAAAAGAAAAATCGCCTCTGGAGAGATCTTTCTCACCAAAAGCGGTAAAGGGCTGAACCGGCGGCAAATTTGGACCGAAATGAAGGCGATTTGTGCCAAAGCCGGGGTAAAACGGAGTAAAGTCTTTCCCCACAATCTGCGGCACTTGTTTGCAAGAACCTTCTATCAAGCCTGCCGAGATGTGGTAAAGCTGGCAGATGTGCTGGGCCACTCCAGCATTGAGACAACCCGGCTCTATCTTGTTTCCACTGGAACGGAACACGCCAAGCAGCTGGAACGGCTTCAGCTTGTATCCTGAATGAAGACAAATTGTATAATTCACACATAAATGAGACAAAAAAAGAGCTCTACCGTCAAAATTCCGCATAAATTGTTTTCATTCTATCATAGAAAATGCAGAATTGCAAGGGTTGGGCTTATTTTTTGTACACGAAATACGGCCGGAGGGAAAATGTTCCTATCCGGCTTTTTATTTTGTCCCAAAACGCTTCTCTTTTTTGTTCGATGAGACCAATTTTTGAGACTCCCTATACATTTTGTCCATGACCGGATAGGAAATGAGGGCGGACTGTCAAAGCGGCCAGGTGGGGGACCATCTGGTTTTATCGAAGAATAGAAGCGTTTGAAAACTGTAGAGGCGGTCTGCTTTGCTTTAAATATGGAGAGGTTGTGTAGTGATAGATGAAGCTGTTGTTTGTTATCAGTCAGTTTTATAGTGGCGGTGCGGAAAAGTCACTGTTGAACCTGTTTAAAAAACTGGACAGGTCAAAATATCATATTGATTTTATCATTATGAATCAAAAGCCCTCAAAAGAACAGGTATCTCTCATTCCGGAGCTTCCGGCGGATATCCATGTATTGGATGTTTGGGAACGGCAGCGCAGATTTTCTCCTGTCAGAGCTTTAAAAGACAGATGTTTCATAACGGCTCGCGCAAAATCGTCGGCCCCGTCTGCCGCGCTGCTGTATGTGCGGAACAAGGAATACGATTGGGCCTTTCACGTTGGGGAATGGTGGTCGCCGGCTTTTACTGCGCTTTATGTAAAGGCAAAACACAAGGCGGTATGGATACATAATGATTTATCCCAAGCTGAATATTTCGGTGCCGATGAATTTTTCCGTTATGATGAAGCGATTGACCGGTATATTTTTGTTTCCAATCACTCAATGCTGTCAAGCCTGGCGTCATTTCCCTTTATAAAGGACAAGTCCGCCAGCATTTATAACATAAATGATGTAGAGGATATCCGGGAAAAGGCACGGGAGCAGGTGGAGGAAAAATACTTTGATATGGGATTGCCGGTGTTGGTAACCTGTGCAAATGTACGTCTACAAAAGAACCATCGGCGTCAGCTAGAGGCTATGGCGCTTTTGAAAAAAAGAGGAATTGATTTTATCTGGTTAAATATTGGCGCTACCGTAGAGAAGGAGCGTTGCGAATCCCTTTTAGAGGATGCCAAAAAATTTGGGCTAGAAAATCGGTTCCTTTTACTTGGAACAAGAAAAAATCCCTATAAATACATGTCAAAGGCGGATGCTGTCACGGTATTGTCAAATTATGAATCCTGGTCGATGGTGATAACAGAAGCCAAAATACTGGGCGTGCCGGTTATTTCAACAAAAACCTCCGGCGCTTTAGAGCAGATTGAGGATGGAAGGACAGGCGTCTTAACAGACTTTAGCACAACGCACATTGCAGATCAGATCCAAAGATTTTTAGCTGACAAAGAATTGGCAAAAAATATTCGGCAGAATATAAAGAATTTTGACCAGACAGAGGAGATTTTACAGTCTTTTGATGATCTGGTAAACGATCCTACATCCGGCAGCCACCGCTTGGATGATCACAAAGAGATTTTATACATTATTGATGATATCAATTATCAAGGCGGCGCACATATTGCAACAATATTGCAGATACAGGAATTTTTGAGAAAAGGCCACAAAATTTCGATTTTTTCCTCGTCGATACCGGCTGTGGGGCTTCGGACAGAGCTGGCAGGGGTGAAATTTTTAAGCTGGGGTGATTTTCCGGGAGATAGACTGTTTAATCGCCGCCTACTGGATTGCCTTACAGATGCAGGCCTGTCCCGACAGGATAAAAGCTACAAAATGAAGCTTTCGTGGGAGGGCAAGGTAAAAAGGAATCAGGATCTTTTTGAAGAAATGGTATTGCCCCGCCTTGTAGATTTGTTCTCCGGATATCGCACCATTTGTGTTATGAGCGAAGGGTCTCCCTTCCGTCCGATTGTCGCAAGGGTAGAAAATGCGCACAAGGTTCAATGGATGCATATTGACTATTGCCAATGGCGGATCCAGGACGATTGGACGCGAAGGATCACGAAAAACGATGGCGATTTGTACCGGTCGTTCGATACGATTGTCGTCTTATCTCAGAACATAAAGGATAGCTTTGTAAAATTGTATCCGCACCTGGAAGAAAAGGTGGTTATCAATAAAAATATTATTCCGGCAGAGGAAATATTGCGAAAAGCCGGAATGCGCAAAGAAAATGAAAATTTTATTCATTTTGTTACAGTCGGCCGGATTGAAGAGCAGAAAGCCTATCACAGGCTATTTACAATTTTGCAGCGCTTGTACGCAAATGGCTATCGCTTTTATTGGACCATGATCGGCGGCGGAGAGGATTATACCAGAATTCGGTCCCTATTTCAAAGCAGCGATTTAAAAAACTATGTTACCATGACCGGCAGCATGCTGAATCCTTTTCCCATTGTAAAGGAAGCGGATGTATTTGCTCTGCTTTCCCAATATGAGGGGTTGCCTAATACCATTTTCGAATCGCTTATTCTTGGAACGCCTGTTATCGCTACGAATGTAGGCGGCGTTTCAACACAGATTCAGCACGGGAAAACCGGCTGGCTGGTAGAAAATAACGAGGACGATATTTATCGGGGATTAAAACATATTCTGGATCATCCAGAAGAAATTGCACAGGTAAGCAAGGAACTCAAAGATTATCAGTATGATAGTACCGACGTTTTACGCCGGGCAGAAGAAGTACTTTTTATTTGAATGGAAATGGATGAGGACAAGTTGAAAGAAAAGCTAAGAAGAGTGGATGTATATGATGTAATTTGTATTATTTTGGCCGTGTTTTTTGCTTTTGCGGCAACCTTTCAAGCTTTGCTTGCGATAGCAGGAGATACAAAAGTCGACTATACTTTTTTCGTAGAAAATGTGAAAAATCCAGAGGCATTGGGCGCGGAGGTCAGGATACACGAAATAAAAATTACAGGAACACCGTATGATTTAAATCAATTATCTGATTATGGATTGATGCAAGAGGACGGAACGCTGGTCCTTTCTCCATATGAGCAGAATGTTGAATTTACAATCGAAACGGGTATTTTTGATACGGTGACCATTGAATTATTAAAGCACCCGTGGTCCGGTATTTTGCATGTTTCAAATGGTGAACAAGAATATTCTGTCGATCTTTATTCGGATTCCTCTACGGTAACCACAGAGAATTATCAATGTGAAAATACAACAAAATACATTCTTACAACAGCGGGAAGTCATAAAAAGGCAATTGTTTTCCAGTTTGCTCTGTTTTTTCTTCTTGGACTTATTGGCTTTTGGCTTGTTCACCTGTTTCTTGCGCGGATAGAGGATCACTCTTTCCGTTGGTGGATGATTCCCCTTATATGTATAGACCTTTTTATTTTAGGCATTTTTTCTGTTTATGGCTGCCTTTATATCTCTCCGGTAGCAAGTGTAGGCATCATCCTGCTCCTGACGGGATACTGTCTGTTCCGGATTCGAAAGGTCCTTTCTTCGTATCTTGAAAATGTGTATATCGTCATAGCCCTTATTTATGGGATATCCATGCTGCTGATCTTGCCTATCGGGCATGTTCCTGACGAATTTGCCCATGAGGCGAAATGCTACGCTATGGCAGAGGCTTATACCAATACACAGGACGAGGTTTATGTGCTTTTGCCGAAGGAGGCAAACGAAGCTTTGTCCTTTTTCTCACAAAATATTATGTATATAGACTTAAAATATTCCCCGGTGGATATTTTATCGTGGTATAAAAATCCTGTTAATTTCACGGGCGATCAGGTGGTGATGGATAGCAGAAATACGATTCCTCAAAACGAATTTGCCTATTTGCCGGCCACACTCATCGTAATGCTTGCACATGTCATTCCAACGCCGGCCATTTTAATTTTCCAATTGGGGCGGCTCATCAATTTTATCATTGGAACCATTTTGTTTTATTTTGCCATCAAAAATACGCCTTGTTTTAAAAGAATTTTCTTCATGATTGCCCTTTTTCCTATCACCATTCAGCAAACGGCGGCAATCAATCAGGACTGGATCACCAATGCAGTTGTCTTTCTTTTTGCGGCGCTTTCCTTCCAATATGCCCTTGAGAAAGAAAGCATTACGTTTACGGATTATTGTAAACTATTGATTTTGTCCATCTGTCTTGGTCTGATTAAGTTAGCATATTTCCCAATCGCGCTTTTGGTTCTGCTGATACCCAATAAAAGCTTTGGTGCAATACTCGATTTTTTGGAGGCAAAAAAGAAAAAGAACACTTTTTTGGCAAAGATACACAGTGGTATTTTGAACCGGAATCGGATCGCGTTTACCTTAAAATGCTTTGTCATCCTGCTGGGCTTTGTTTTGGCAATTGCCCAGGGACTTCCCACCTACTTGAGCGGGGAAGCACATTTGACCGATTGTAATGTATTTACTCTGCACATGGTATTAGAGCAACCTCTTCGCGCATTGAAGCTGTGTTGGAACACATTTCATTTGCGAGGAACGCTTGATTTTTGCGATGGACTTTTAAATGGATTTGGTTGGTCGATTAAGTGGACGTCTGGAATAACACGTTCTTTGGTAATGATGTCGGCTCTTTTCCTGGTTTTAACCAACCGGGAAGAGGAACATCCTTTTACCTGGAGACAGAAGCCCATCCTCCTTTGCTCTATGCTCGGCATGTGGGGAATGACCTATGCGGCGTTGTTGACCGGATGGACAGAAGCAAGTGCAACATCAATTGCCGGGCTTCAATCGAGATATTTTATTCCGATTGCTTTGCTAGTGTATATTTTGTTTCACAACAAAACCTTTCAAAACCAGAGTAAAAGGATCAATACATGGTTTACCGCATTTGCTGTTATAGCGTTAACGGTTGGGATGAATACTTTGGCATGTGGTTACTATCGGCTATAAAGAACTTTCTCTTTAAGCAAATTTTTTGGGTGGTTAAATGAAGATTTTACTGATTATTCCAGCTTACAATGAGTCAGAGAACATTAAAAAACTCATAGAAAGTCTCACTGTAGATTATCCAAACTATCATTACATTGTGGTCAATGATTGCTCCACGGACCGAACCCGTGAGATTCTCCTGGACTGCCAGGCAAATTATTTGGACCTTCCAGACAACCTGGGCATAGGAGGCGGCGTTCAAACAGGTTACCTTTACGCTTTAGCACACAGTTATGATATAGCCGTTCAAATAGACGGGGATGGACAGCATGACCCCAAGTACATAAAAGATATCATTACGCCCATAGAAAAGGGACAAGCAGATGTGGTGATCGGTTCTCGCTTTCTTGAAAAAGAGGGTTTTCAGTCCTCTTCCATACGCCGTTTTGGCATCCATTTTTTGCATAGACTGATTAAGATCCTATGTGGAATAGACGTGCGTGATGTCACCAGCGGAATGCGTGCGGTTAACCGAAAAATGATCGAGGAATATGCGCATAATTATGCCCAAGACTATCCTGAGCCGGAAGCCATTCTCACTGCCGGAATGATGAACGCCAGGGTAATGGAAGTCCCCGTGGTTATGCGAGAGAGACAGGGTGGGACAAGCTCGATCAACCTGCTGCGATCTGTCTACTACATGATAAAGGTTTCTATCGCGCTGGTTATGACACAGCTGACTGCGAGGTGAATTCAGATGATTACAGCGAAACTGCGTATTTTACTGCTGATAGCGGTAGGTGTTTATTTTATTTTGGTGTTTCAGCTTTTGAAAAGAAAAACACTGAATTTAAAATATACATTGCTGTGGATGGCATCGGGCCTTGTCATGCTGGTTTTAGTACTGTTTCCCCAGCTGTTGCAAAGTTTTTCATCTTTTGTAGGCATTTTTGATCCAATGAACGCACTTTTTTCCATGGCATTTTTCTGTGTTATTATTATCGCCATGTCATTGACAGCTATCGTTTCAAAACTGAATGAAAAAACAAAAATATTGATTCAGACAATAGCCCTTTTGGAAAAGAGAGTACGTGATTTGGAAAGATTTGAAAATGACTGGCAGCGTAAAAAAGGAGAGGATAATGAACTGTGAATTATGTGATTATAGGAATTTATATAATTTCGTCGGTTTTGGGGGTGGTTTTCTTCAAAATTGGAAGCACTGATGAGTTATTGGTGAGTTTCTCCACTTCTTTCTTTTCGCTAAAAATTCATTGGCTATCTGTCTTAGGGCTAATCCTCTATATTTTTAGTTTTTTGCTTTACATGGGGCTGATTGCCCGAAGCAATTTAAGCCAGTTGGTGCCGGTTTCAACAGGAATTATGTATATATGCACACTTCTGTCCGCTGTGATTGTATTCAAAGAAACCATGCACGGATGGCAGATAATAGGCAGTATTTTGATTTTAGCGGGAGTTATTTTGATGAATATAAAGGCTACATAAAATTTTTAGGACTTTATTGAGCAGAGACATGTACAAGAAAAGCGTATTTGGCTGTCAACATTTCTGGCCGGAAAGCTTTCGAATAAATGATCTGTGCGATGGATTTATCGAAAATGGTTTTGAAGTAGATGTACTTTGTGGCCAACCGAATTACCCGAAAGGTGAGTGGTACGACGGCTATGGCCCTTTTAGCAATCGCCGGCAGACGCATCGAGGTGTCAATATTTATCGAACCTTTGAAATTCGCAGAGGAAATAATTCAAAATTGCGAATTTGTCTAAACTACCTTTCTTTTATCCTCTCCAGTCTGCTTCGCGTGCCTGGATTGCTAAAAAATCAATATGATAAGGTTTTTATCTATGAGCTTTCCCCTGCCTATATGGCTTGGGCCGGACTGCTCATAGGACATTTAAAAAAGATAGAGGTCATTACCTGCGTAATGGATTTATGGCCTGAAAATCTCTACTCTGTCATTCCTTTCAAAAACAAGTTGATCCGAAATTTGCTTATGCGGTCTTCGACATGGATTTACAGAAAATCAGACAAGCTGGTTTGTCTAACGGAAAGTGAAGTTGAACTTCTAAGGAAGCGAACAGGAAAACCAAAGCAAGCATTCTGCGTGGTTCCCCAATCCTGCGAAAAAATATATGAAACCCCTATTTATGATAAAGAAATTATGGAGCGTTTTGGCGGACGCTTTAATGTTGTCTTTGCCGGCAATATCAATCGAGCGCAGGATTTTCCCATTATGTTGGATGCGGCCGAACAGCTCTATCGTGAAAAGTATCCAATCCATTGGGTTATTTTGGGTGATGGGATGTCCAGAAAGGACGTTGAACAGGAAGTACATATACGGGGATTAAAAGATATTTTTTCTTTCGAAGGATTTTTACCCATTGCAGATATTCCGAAATACACACCCATTACGTCCTGTTTTGTTGCATGCTTAATTAAAAGCCCTCAGGTGGAAGTGGCTATAGCAGCAAAGGTGTTTTCTTATATTGCTTCGGGACGTCCCATTGTTCTGGCAATGGATGGGGAGGCCGGCCGGTTGATCAATGAAAATGGCTGTGGTTATGCCGGTGCTTCTGGTGACGCAAAAGCATTGGCGGAGAATATTAAACGGATTTACGCTTTGACTGATGAGGAGCGAAAATCAATGGGGAAACGAGCAAAAGAGCTACATTTTGCCCACTTTGAACGAAATGTAAATCTAAAAAAATTACTGCAATTTATGTTTGATGGAGAATGAAAAATCATTAGCGCATTTTGGGCAAGCTGTTTATTGCAATCATTCAGCAGATTATTTAGGATGGTATAAATATCTGTATTCTGGCTATATCCGTTTCACCCGATCTATTTAAAAAAGGGGAGCGCTTCTACAGGAAGCGCTCCCCTTTTTTTCTGTCTTTTTCAAAAGTTAAGCTTTATTCTTTGACATTGCTCTGGAAGGTGACCGCCGTGTCGCCCTGTAAATCCTCGCCAAACTGATAGTCCTTTCCCGGTAGGATGGCATTGAGCAAAATGCCCAGAATTGCGGCAATGGCAAGGCCGGTCAGGGTCAGACTGCTGCCGAAGACGTTGAAGGTCAGTCCCCCAAATCCATTGAATCCCAAACCGCTGACAAGGATGACCGCGGCGA
>CAJUMG010000002.1:0-91494 GCA_910587335.1 uncultured Oscillospiraceae bacterium | reverse complement strand
GTGTTGGTAAAGTCCACCTTGTTTTCCACAACGTTGCGCACCCCTACTGCTGAGATCATTCCATATAACACAAAGGAGACACCACCGATAATCGCGGTAGGGATTGAGTGGATGATTTCCGCAAAGGCAGGACTGAAGGAAAGAATAATTGCGCCATAAGCTGCAATGCGTACTACACGGGGATCGTACACGCGGGACAGCACCAGAACACCGGTGTTTTCGCCATAGGTGGTATTGGCCGGTCCGCCGAACAAAGCGGCGAAAGCGGTGGCCAGTCCGTCGCCAATCAGGCTTCGGTGCAGGCCGGGATTTTCGATGTAATTTTCGCCGCAGGTGGCACCGATGGCGGACATATCGCCGATGTGTTCCATCATGGAGGCGATGGCAATCGGCGCCATAATCAGGATGGCGGACAGATCGAACTTAGCTAGCTGGAAGGGTGGCAGCCCCACAATCCCTGCTTTGGCCACACCAGAAAAGTCGATCATACCAAAACACAGCGCCACTACGTAGGGAATGATAACGCCCATCAGAATGGGGATAATCTTAATCATGCCCTTACCCCACATGTTGCAGACGACGATAACCGCCACAGAAAGAGCAGCCAGCCACCAGTTTTCCGAGGCGTTGGTAACCGCGCTAGGAGCCAGAATCAGGCCAATCAGGATGATGATGGGTCCGGTGACAACCGGCGGCAGAAAGCGCATAACGCGTTTGATACCGACAACCCGGACAATTCCCGCCATGACCAGGTACAAAAGACCGGCCACAACAATGCCGCCGCAGGCATAGGGCAGCTTTTCCGCTTCACTCAGACCGGCATATACGCCGGTGTCTAGCATTTTTACAGCGGTAAAACCACCCAAAAAGGCAAAGGATGAACCGAGAAAAGCCGGCACCTTAAATTTGGTGCAAAGGTGAAAGAACAGCGTTCCAAGGCCGGCGCAGATTAACGTAACCTGTACGCTTAGGCCGGTGATGATCGGTACCAGAATGGTTGCGCCAAACATGGCGAACATGTGCTGGATGCCTAAAACCAGCATTTTCCCTGTACCCAATGCCCGCGCGTCGCGGATTGGTTCAGAGGAGGCGGTCTGTTTACTCATTGAAATTCCTCCCTGTTTGTTTTCTTGCCGTGCTCTTTGGAGCACGGCCCTTCCGGCAGAACCGAAAGGAAGACACCTCGTTTCCATCAGCCGCCCAAAACGCAAAAGAGCAGGCGAACAGTAAAAAACGGCATTTCTGAAAAACAACAGAAATGCCGTTACCGAACGCAAAAAAGAAAAGGAGAAAAGGAAAGAGACACCAAAAATATACGCATTCCCGCCGCCTCCTCTAATCGTTGTTCTGGAATATTTCTATTATAGCACAGCAAGGCCCGGTCATCAATGGTCTATTTGCACAGAAAACAGGAAAAAACATAGACGACGGGACGCAAAGAAAGCGGATCAAATGCTTTATAGAAGGGGAGTGGTGGGGAAAAGAAAAAAGGGAACCGTTTTATCAATCGGTTCCCTTTGGTTAGACAGAGAGTTTAAGATCTTACAGCTTCTTTCAGCCGGAACTTTTGGGTCTGCTCTTCTAGCAGATGCACCTGATCGAAAAGCTCAGCACTGACAGCCGCCGACTCTTCGCTACTGGCCGAGTTGGTATGTACCACTGTCGCAATCTGACCGATTCCTTCGGTCACCTGGCTGATGGCCTCAGCTTCACTTTCCACCATCTGCGCAATGGAACCAATGGCCTCGTTAGACTGGGTTACCAGCGCCAGGGTCTTTTGCAGCGTCTGAGATACTTCTCCGACAATCTGGTTGCCCTTTTCTGTAGCAGCGACAGAGTTATCAATCAGCTCCTTGGTAGCCTTCGCTGCCTGATCGGACTGAGCAGCTAACCGGCGCACCTCTTCGGATACCACGGCAAAGCCTTTGCCGGCAGCTCCGGCCCGGGCAGCCTCTACCGCGGCGTTCAGCGCCAGAATATTTGTCTGGAACGCGATGTCCTCAATGGTGGTGATAATCCGGTCAATTTGCTGAGAAGCCTCGGTAATATCGGCCATTGCGCTGACCATCTGCTCCATCTGCTGGCCGCTGATGGTTACCTGTTGGCTGGTCAGGCGGGCATTCTCCTGGGCATCAGCCGCCATTTTGACATTCTGATTGGCGCTTTTGGAAAGGCTGTCAAGCGTAGCGTATAGCTGCTGTACAGAGCTGGCCTGTTCTGTAGCGCCTTGGGCCAGCGCCTGGGCGCCGCTGGAGAGCTGTTTTGCGCTGCCGGAAACCTGACTTTGGGCTTGCTGGATATTCTTCATAGCAGAGGACAAGGTTTCGGTAAAGCTGTTGATGGATTCCTCAATAGCTTGGAAATCACCGATATAGTCGGTGGCAGACACATCAAAGTTTCCTTGAGACAGCTGGCTCATAATGTGACTGATGTCTTCGATATAAGAAAGAATCAGATGAATGGATTTTTCCAGCGTATTTGCCAGATCACCCAGCTCGTTGTCCACATTGTAGTTCAGATCAATATTTAACCGGCCCTGCTGAATCGGATGGATCTCCTGGGTGATTTGCAGCATGGGATTTACCACCTGCTTCAGTACATAGATCACCAGGCTGATTAAGCAAAACAGCGACAGTGTAAGGCCGATGATCGTTGTAATATGCATGGTGAGAATGGCTTGCTCCATAGCCTGGGTGCTGCTTTCAATTAAAATAGTGGCCTGGGCGATGACCTCATCCAGATATCCAACCAGGGTGGTCAGATTGGCCTGAATGGTCTGCTGATAATATTGCTGCGCTCTCTGCGGGTTTGTTTCATACATAGACAGCACTTCTACCGCTGATTGATGCAGCTCCTTATGTAGCGGCTCAAGCTTCTGGCGCAGCTCCAATATTTTGGGATCGGTGGTGTTGGCGTCGCCATAAAGCCACTGACCCAGCACACAGGTAGTGGGGTCGGTACTGCCGGTGAACTCTGTTCCAGCATAAAGGGCGCCGCTCAGGTTGATGGACCATTTGTAATGGGCGGCCTGTGCCTTTTGGCACCGAGACAGCAGCTCCTGATCCTGAAAATTGGTGCCTTGGGTTCGGTCTATCCGGATAATGTTGATTGTTGTCATAACGCTGAACAACATGACAGCCGTCAGGGCCGCGATAATCCGGATCGCAACGGTTCGTTTGATACTCTTACGCATAAAGATGACATCTCCTCCTATTTTGGCTTGGACCGGTCAAGCGAAAAACGCACGCTGTTCGGCCGTTTCATCACCAGAGGGGAAAAAGGGTGATCGCCACAGGGGGCGGCCATACAACGAAGCGTGGCAGCAAGACAGCTCTTTGCAGATCAAGGAGAAATTTTTGTCCGCGGCCGCTCGCTTTTAAACCAGTATAGCATAAATTTTTGGGATGTTCAATCGTCGTTAAGCCACGGACAAGGTTTTTCTACATATTTTTCTATGTTTTTGAAAAACAACTCCCGTTTTCGAACACAAATCCAGCGCAAATTTATAGGATTTTTCCTTTGGAACCGTTCGTGCGGCACACTGTAAATCGGATTTGCAGATTCATATCTGCTGAAAGAACGCTTTTAGCTCTGCTTTACAGGCGGCGCTTAGCTGCTTCATTTCAACACCTTGAATGGCAGCTTCTAAATGATAGAGAATGACAACACAAGTGTTTGGATATAGCTCGTTAAGGCGCGCCACAGCTTGTTTACTGCCAATCTCTTTTAAATCCTCCGCTGAATGTATGCCGACCGTGTGAAGTTTCTTTTCCATCGTTTTTCCAAGTCCTAATAATGACGAAACAGCAGCCATAATTTTTTCCACCACATCAATGATAAAATGTAGGATAATAGATCCCGATTTGTACATCGCGCATAGCAAAAAGAATAAAATTTTAAAGGATGAATCTTATCAGCCGTGTTCGTCTGGACCCCCAGGGCAGACGGGTTCCAGACGAAACAAAGGGCCTGGCAAGGGACCTAAGCGATTTTCATATACCCTTCTTTCACAAGACCCGCCTTGCGCAGCAAAAGGTCGAACAAAAAGGTCAGCGCAGCCGGCAAAAGAAAATGCAGCAAAAGCACCTGTATCCAAACCTGTACGCCGCCACCCATGGCCGCAAAGGCGCCGAATTGTCCCACAAGGCCGCTGGTGCCCATCCCCGCGCCGGCGGCGGTGTTGGTCATTTTGAAAAGGCAGGTGGAAACCGGTCCCAAAATGGCGGAGGATAAAGTCGGGGCAATCCAGATTTGGGGATGGCGCATAATGTTGGAGAATTGGAGCATAGAGGTACCGATTCCCTGACTGATCAGGCCGCCCCATCCGTTTTCGCGAAAGCTGGCCACCGCAAAGCCCACCATCTGGCAGCAGCAGCCGACCACCGCCGCGCCGGCGGCCAGCCCGTTTAAATCCAGCATAATACACAGCGCCGCCGAGCTGATGGGCGCGGTCAGCGCCAAACCAACGATTACCGAGACCAAAATTCCCATGGGCAAAGGGGTCAGCTGGGTGGCGGAATTGATAATCGCGCCCAGGCCGTTCATCATCGCCTGAATCCCGGGTCCCATCAGCTGGGCAAAGGCACAGCCGCTGATGATGGTGGTAATCGGGCTGACGATAATGTCTACCTTGGTTTTTCCGGCCAGCAGGCCGCCAATCTCCGCGCCGAACACCGCGCCGATGTAGGCGCCCACCGGTCCGCCTACCGCGTAGCCGTATGCGCCGGATACCGCGCAGGAGAACATGACCAGCGGCTTGGCCTTCAGTCCGTTTGCAATGGCTACGCCGATGGCCGCGCCCACCACAGGGGAGGAAGCGCTTACGATGTCGGCGTAAGGCCATACGAATCCCAGAAGGGAAAATTTGCTCAGCTGGGACAGAATCAAACCGATAATCAGAGAGGAAAAGAGCCCCAAGGCCATTGCGCTCATGGCGTCGATAAAATAACGCTGAAACGCTTTTTTTAAAAATGCAGCCGCTTTGTTCTGACTTTGCTCCATGATCTAACCACCTTTACCCTATTTTTTGGAAAATTTCACCCAAAATATTATAACAATCTGCCTTTTCAAAAACAACAAAAACGCCGGTTCTTTTCCAGAATGGAGGAAGAATCGGCGTTTTTCTCAAAATAAAGACCAAAAGAAAAAAATTATTCAGGAACTTTACCTGTAAAGGAAGTGTCGGTCCCGCGCCGATATAAAAGCGCTGCGGCTAGGGCGCTGAGCGGAATCGCGCTGAGCATACCCATACTGCCGCATAAAGAGATCAGAATCTCCGCGGCAACTGTCTCCCGGTTGATAATGTTGACAAACGGCACCGGATAGGCGTACAAAAGCAAAATCAGGTGGATCGCGCCGCCCACATAGGCCAGTATCAGCGTGTTGGCCATAGTGCCCATAATGTCCCGGCCGATGGCTATCCCGCTGGAAAACAGCTGGCGGGCGGTCAGCTCCGGCGCTTTTTGGGCCAGCTCCTCCAAGGAAGAGGCGATGGATACCGCTACGTCCATGGCCGCGCCGGACGCGCCGATGATGATCGCGGCGAACAAAAGACCCCGAAAATCCAGCGTAAATTCGTCGGAAATAAAGCGGAGAAAGGCCGCCTCCTCGTCCACAATGCCGGACAGGCGCATGGACCAGGAGAAAACCACGGCCAGAATTCCGGCGGCGCAAAGTCCGCCCAAACAGCCTAAAATCGCCGAAACAGCCTTGCGGTTAAAGCCGCAGACCAAAAACAGGGTAAAGCCGGTCATAATCGCCGCGCAGACAAGGGAGAGCCATACGGGGTTTACCCCGCGCACCGCCAGCGGGAAAAAGAGACCGAATACCGTCAGGCAGGTGACCGCTAAAGACAGGATGGTCTTAACCCCCTTCCAGCGGCCGAACAGGAGCAGAAACAGTAAAAAGCAGCCGGTCAGCAGCCCGATGGGCAGATCTCGCACATAGTCGGCGGCGGAGCCGGTCAATAGGTTTTGTTCGTCCAGCTCCAGCCAGACAAACAGCAGGTCCCCTTTTTTGGCGGGATACGCGCTGGGGAGACTGATTTCGTCAAAGGTTTGGCGGATGGTGGCCGTCTGCCCCTCGAAAGCGCCTTCCAGAATGCGGACCCGCAAGGTCAGCACCCGGGTGGTGATTTCGCCGCCGGAGTAGGAGGCGGAAACCATCTCGTCGGACAAAACCTCCTCCACCCGGGCGCGGACGGATATTTGGCTGTCCCCGCTGCCGGTCCCTTCCGCCATCGCGACTGACCCAAAAACCGCAAGAAGGGCGAGCAACACGCAGAAAAGAACGCTTTTTTTCATCATGGATCGCCCTCCCTTTTTGTTGTGCCGGAAAATACCAAAAACAGTATGCCCTGTTACAGATTGAAAATTCCCAGCCGGCGGATGTTCACCGCCTGCTTGGGGCACATTTCGTGGCAGCAAAAACAGCGGATGCAGTCCTGATAGTGAATAACCGCTTTGTGTTTGATCATTTCGATGGTGTGAGCAGGGCAGCTTTCGGCGCATCTGCCGCAGCCGATGCAGTCCTTTCTGCGGATGGCCGGGCGAGGGCCCATCCGCCGGACGGCCCGCTGCACCAGCGGCCGCAGCGCCGGTGGAAACTGACTGGAAAAATCCGTCTGTTTGGACCGGGGCGGGAGGAAAGGCCCCGCTTGGGTGAGGGCATCCGGATGGCCAAGAAGCTCCACCTTTTCCAACGAATCGGGGCAAAGCCCCCTTTCTATCGATTGGCGGACGGTGACGACCTGAGCGGGCTTTACACCCAGTACGGCGGTTGCCGCCAGATCCAGCGCATACCGGTCGGCGGAGCAAAGGGTCAGCCCCACCTGTTTTTTGCGGCCGCCGGTGGGACCGTCCCCCTCCATGGCCTCTACCGCGTCTATAAAGGAGATGACCCGCGGCAGTGCGGCGGAAAGATCCAGCAGCATCCGGCAAAAATCCTCCTTTTCCGGATAGCGCATATGCAGCTCCGGTTTCATCAATCCCGGCACGCAGCCGAACAGATTTTTTACCGCGCCGCTTAAATAGGTCATACAGTGGGTCTTTAGCTTGCAGATGTTTACAATCAGATCGGCGTCCGCCACGGGGTTTATCACCGTAAAGTGGCGAGTGATCTGTCCATCACCGTCGATCTGGCGGCTTCCGGTGTCGAAATTTAGCTTCACGCCGGTGCGGCGGGCGACCTCGGCCATCCCGCAGGTCTGGTACAAGCCCCGCAGCAGCGGTTCGGTGTAAAGGCCGCCGCCGCTTTCGGCGATGGTGATATCCTGGACGCCCAGCTGCTGTAGCTGGCGAATCACCGCCTCGACCAGCGCCGGGTGGGTGGTAGCCGCGTCCTGGGGATCCCGCTTCATAATCAGGTTGGGCTTGATCACGATTTTCTGTTCCGGCCGGATGAGGCGGCAAAGCTCCAGCGCTTGAAAGTGCGCACAAACGGCCGCCTGTACCTGTTGGGGATCGTAGGATGGGGTTTTGTATACGCTGACCTGGGGCAAAATGGTCAAACCTCCTTTATAAAAAAGCCGGCCCTGTAAAAAAGCCGGGCTGACAGGCCCGGCCCTTTAAAAGGCTGGAATTACTTTTTTTGTGCGTCTAAAAACGCCTGAATACGCCGGAGCGCCTCCAGCAGATGGTCCACCGAGTAGGAGTAGGAGATGCGGACGAACCCTTCGCCGGACTGACCGAATGCGTCGCCGGGGACCACCGCTACCTTTTGCGCATACAAAAGCTGCTCGCAGAACTGGGCAGAGGTAAGGCCGGTGGACTGAATGCTGGGGAAGACATAGAAAGCCCCTTCCGGCGAGAAGCAGGAAAGCCCCATCTGATTTAAGGAATCGACCAGCAAACGGCGGCGCATATCGTACTGTACCGTCATGGACTCAATTTCATCGTCGCAGTTTTTTAAAGCTTCCACCGCCGCGTATTGGCTGGTGGTAGGCGCACACATAATGGCAAACTGGTGGATTTTGGTCATCTGGGCGATAACCGGCGCAGGCCCGGCGGCGTAGCCCAGCCGCCAGCCGGTCATGGCATACGTTTTGGAAAAGCCGTTGATGACCACCGTCCTCTCCTTCATCCCGTCTATTTCGGCAATGGACACATGCCGTTTTTGACCAAAAGTCATCTCGGCGTAAATTTCGTCGGACAGTACCATGATGTCGGTTCCCCGCAGCACCTGCGCAATTTCCTCCAGATGTTCCCGCCGCATGACCGCGCCGGTGGGATTGTTGGGGAAGGGCAAAACCAGCAACTTGGTCCGGGGGGTGATGGCGGCGCGCAGCTGCTCGGCAGTCAGACGAAAGCCATCCTTCGCGCGGGTGGGAATGGGGACTACCTTGGCGTCGGCCAGCTCGCCCATAGGCGAATAGGCCACAAAGCAAGGCTCCGGCAGCAGAATTTCGTCGCCGGGGTTAATTAGCGCGCGAATGCAGATGTCGATTCCCTCCGACCCGCCAACGGTGACCAGGATTTCACTTTTTGGATCGTACTGCAAAGAAAACCGTCTGGCAAGATAGTTTGCGATCTCGCAGCGCAAAGGCATCAGTCCGGCGTTGGCAGTGTACCAGGTGCGGCCCTTTTCCAGCGACTCGGCGCCGGCATGGCGGATGCTCCAGGGCGTTTTAAAGTCCGGTTCACCCACACCCAGAGAGATCACGCCCTCCATCTCCGCTGCAATGTCAAAGAATTTGCGGATGCCCGAAGGCTTAATGGCCACCGCCCGCCGGGACAAAAGCTTGTCGTAATCCATCACAGCAGCGTCATCCTCCTTTCATCCTTGACCTGTTCTTCGAAAATCACACCCCGTTCCTTGTATTTTTTCAGGATGAAGTGGGTGGCGGTGGAATTGACCGAGTCGATGGGAGAGAGCCGGTGGGCTACAAACATGGCAATATCCCGGAAATTTTTGCCGGATACGGTCACCGCCAGATCGTATCCGCCGCTCATCAGGCTTACCGACTGGACCTCTTCCAGCTCCATAATCGTCCGGGCAATTTCCTCAAACCCAAAATCCTTTTTAGGAGTAACCTTGATTTCAATACGGGCAAACACGGTCGGAGAATCGGTTTTATCCCAGTCGATAACCGCTTGATAGCCGCGGATTACGCCGGATTTTTCATATGCTTCAATGGCCTTTGCCACATCCGCTTCCTCCCGGCCCAGCATAACGGCCAGCTGAGCGTTGGTAAGACGCGCGTTGTTTTGCAAAAGGGAAAGCAGTCGATCCATAAAAATTCCTCCTAATAAATTTGTAGCAGACGTGGCTGCCGTTTTTTGTAAAAGGTAAAATATTCAAATCCCGCCTGACGGGCCATTTCCATCGCCTGGGGAATGCCCTCGCCCAGCTCCTCGGCGGAATGGGCGTCGGACCCCAGCGTCAGAAATTCGCCGCCCAGCTCTCGGAAACGTTTTACGTATTTGAGGGTCGGCGAGGTTTCGCCAATAGGTCCTCTAAGGCCGGATGTGTTGATCTCCAGCGCCTTGCCGTTCTCTGCCAAGGTGCGCAGAACCAGGTCGATCCGGTCGTCCATCCGGGAAAGATCCACCCCCAGGTGGTGCTTGCCGTTCATATAGCGAATCGGGTAGGTGATGTGGGCCAGGGAGTCGAACAAATTCAGCCTGGCAATTTCATACAGCTCCTGATAATATTCCTCCAGTAGTTTATACGGGTCCTCATCCTTAAAGTCCATATAGTAAAAATCCTCGTTGCCGCGGATGCAGTGCAGCGACCCCAGTACAAAATCATAGGGCTTGCCGCTTAACACCTGCCGGGTTAAGTCCAGATCGTAGCTCATCTGCCCCAGCTCAATGCCGTAACAGAGCATGAGACTCTTTCCAAAGGCGGCCCGAGCCTTGAGCATCTCAAAGTGCCCCTGTTGAATGCGGGATGCAATGTCCCGGCTCTGGTATTCGTTGATTTCGCAGTGGTCGGTGATGGCAAAACCGAGAATCCCCTTTTTTACCGCCGTCTCACACAAAAAGGTGATCGAGTGCTGTGCGTCCCAGGAGGTGTCGCTGTGGGTGTGGCTGTCAAATATATTCAGATACATGCAAAATCTCCTTTTTTAGGGCCGGGTGAAAACGGTGCGCATATCTAAAACGCTTTCCCCGCCGCCATTTTCCTTTTTGGATTTTGTTTAGCCTTTTGCCGACTTTTTGCGGATCCACGCGCTGACCAGCATAAAAAGAAGGCTTATAAGAAGGTAGGCCCCCGCATACAGAAAAAAGTCCATTTCGCCCATTGCAAAAGAGATCCACGCGCCTAAAACATACAAAAGAGCGCAGAAAAACGGCAGACTCCATCTCTCTTTAATACGGATTCCCGCAAAAATTCCCACCGCTGCCGCCCATAAAGGATCGACCGCGAAAAAAAGCAGCCACGCAAGGCCCATCAGGTCTGTCGGCCCGGAAAAGGCGTGCCCTATCCACGGAAGCAAAAGCATAACGGCGGCCGTGGCGCCAAGACAAAGCCAGAAGCTTTTATTCGTTTTCAAAAAATCGCCTCCTAAAGCTGATATTACTATACCATTTCACCGCCGTTG
Source organism: uncultured Oscillospiraceae bacterium (assembly GCA_910587335.1). Lineage (GTDB taxonomy): Bacteria > Bacillota > Clostridia > Oscillospirales > Ruminococcaceae > UBA3818. The sequence goes on along the minus strand of CAJUMG010000002.1, from coordinate 80,951 downwards.
TTACAAGCTTTTTTGCCGGTCATGGAAAAAGGAGGCGCCTTTCCCCAGGGCTTTCGGTTGGGATAAACAGGTCCTTTGGCGAAAAACAATTGCAACCGGGGTGCCGGTATGCTATACTGATTGCATCTGACAGGCCTTTGGGCAATTTTCAGAAAAAAGGGGCGAAATTTCATAATGAGTAAAAAACCTTTAATCGGCATTACCGGTTTTCTTATGGAGAAGGTAGGCCCCCGGGGCCATTACGGAATCGGCGGCGATTATGTCAAGTCGGTGCGGATGGCGGGCGGCTGCCCTGTGATTCTCCCGGCGACCAATGATCCGGAGCTGATAGCCCAGTACATAGATTCCATCGACGGTTATCTTTGTCCCGGCGGCGGGGATATCGCCCCACATCTGTATGGCGAGGATCCGGTTCGGGGGATGGGCCGTTTTGACATGGACCTGGATGTGTTCGAAATGCAGCTGATCAAGGGCTGTGTGGCGGCGAAAAAACCGGTATTCGGCATCTGCCGCGGTATGCAGCTGGCCAATGTGGCTTTTGGCGGCAGTATGATTCAGGATATTCCCACCCAGACCCAAAGCCCCCAGGCCCATGTAGGCAGCATGGAGGTTAGGGACGAGCCGTTCCATTGGGTCGATCTGAAGGAGGGCAGCGTCATCCGGGAGCTGATGGGCGCCCAGAAGATTATGACCAATTCTTACCATCATCAGGCAGTCAAGGATATCGCCCGGGGCTTTACCGTTACGGGTACTGCCGCAGATGGAATTGTAGAAGCGATGGAGTGTATGGACAAAAAGATCCTCTGTGTCCAGTTCCATCCGGAAAATATGGCGCAGCGCTTTGGCGATTATGTGAACCTGTTCCGCTGGCTGGTGGACAACTGTCAATAGCATAAAACCATGGATACGAAAAAAGGGCAAACAGGCCGTTTGCCCTTTTGCTGATTTATCCCTATTTGATGGGATTCAAACTGGAAAAAAGGAGAAAATAAGATGAGAGCGATTATCACAGTAGTGGGGAAGGATACGGTGGGAATTCTGGCTTCGGTCAGCGGAATCTGCGCTGAGCATGGCGCCAATATTATCGAGGTGACCCAGTCGGTACTACAGGAGATGTTCGTCATGGTCATGCTGGTCAACATCGACCATCTGTCCGGCGGCATCAATGGGCTCTCTCAGTCGATGACGAAGATGGGAGAGGACAAAAGCCTTAAAATCCACGTGATGCACGAGGACATCTTTAACTCGATGCACCGCATTTAAGGGGGACACGGCCATGATCAATATGAAGGATATTATGGAAACGGTCCAGATGATCGAAGAGGAGCATCTGGATATTCGTACCATTACCATGGGGATTTCGCTTTTGTCCTGCTGCGATCCGGATATCGACCGGTCCTGCCAGAAGGTATATGACAAAATTACCACCTATGCCAAGGACCTGGTCTCGGTGGGTGAGCAGATCGAGGCGGAGTACGGTATTCCGATTATCAATAAGCGCATTGCAGTTACCCCCATCGCCATGCTGGTGGCGGCCAGCGGCGGCGATCCGGTAAAATATGCCCAAACGCTGGACAAAGCGGCCAAAGCTGTTGGCGTTAACTTTATCGGCGGCTATTCGGCGCTGGTCCACAAGGGGTTTGCCGCTGGGGACAGGGAATTGATCGAGTCCATCCCCCGGGCACTGGCGGAAACCGAGTTTGTCTGCTCGTCGGTGAATATCGGCTCGACCAAAACCGGCATTAACATGGACGCGGTGGGCATGATGGGTAAGGTGGTCTGCGAAGCTGCCCGCCTGACCGCCAGCCGGGACTGCATCGGCGCGGCCAAGCTGGTGGTGTTCTGCAACGCGCCGGAGGATAACCCCTTTATGGCCGGTGCGTTCCACGGTCCCGGCGAGCCGGAATGCGTTGTGAATGTGGGGGTATCCGGGCCGGGCGTCGTCCGGGCGGCGCTGACCAAATGTCCCGACGGGGACCTGACCGACATTGCGGACATCATCAAGAAAACAGCCTTTAAAATCACCCGGATGGGCCAGCTGGTGGGAGCTGAGGCTTCCCGCCGGCTGGGCGTTCCCTTTGGCATTGTGGACCTGTCCCTGGCCCCCACCCCGGCGGTAGGGGATTCGGTGGCCTACATTCTCGAGGAGATAGGCCTTGCCCAATGCGGATGCTACGGAACTACCGCCGCTTTGGCTCTTTTAAACGACGCGGTGAAAAAAGGCGGCGTCATGGCCTCCTCCCATGTAGGGGGACTTTCCGGCGCGTTCATCCCGGTTTCGGAAGATGCGGGGATGATCGCGGCCGCTCGCAGCGGCTGCCTGCGGCTGGAGAAGCTGGAGGCAATGACCGCTGTCTGCTCGGTGGGGCTGGATATGATCGTCTGCCCTGGCGATACTCCGGCAGAGGTAATTGCCGCTATTATCGCCGACGAGGCGGCTATTGGCATGGTCAATACAAAGACAACGGCGGTGCGCATTATTCCGGCCATCGGCAAAAAAGAGGGGGAGGAGCTGGAATTCGGCGGACTGCTGGGCAGCGGACCGGTCATGCCCTTAAACCAGGTGAGCCCCGCTAAGTTTATCCAGCGCGGCGGACGGATCCCCGCGCCGCTGCAAAGCTTAAAAAATTAGAAAATCTGTGGCGGAATGACATGATTGAAGCAAAAGGCCCGGCCTAAGGGGACACTTCCCATAAGGAAGTGTCCCCTTAGGCATTTATAAGTAGACGGATTTTACAGTATTGCAATGCTAATCGAATTGAGGGAGCAGCTAAAATGGGCAATACTTGGCTGATACCTAAAGACGCTAATAAGCCTGCTGATGGCCGATATAAAGTGAATAAAGACAAACAAACTGAAGCGAAAGGAGATTTGTCAGATGAATAATTATAAAATAATGCTTGTTGATGATGAGCCAGATATTTTAGACTTACTTGAAAAGGCCCTTGCCATAGAGGGATATTGTAATATTATTAAAATTGATAATGGACTGTCTGCTATAAATACTTGTAAAGAAATAAATCCAGACATCATTGTTTTAGATGTTATGCTTCCAGACATTGACGGCTATGAGGTGTGTAAGAAAATCCGTGAATTTTCTCATTGCCCTATTCTATTTCTTTCTTCTAAAAATGATGAGTTGGATAAAATACTCGGTTTGGCTGTCGGCGGCGATGATTATGTAACAAAGCCATTTAGTCCGAAAGAAATTGCATACAGGGTGAAAGCACAATTACGCCGTGTTGAATACAAGCAAAATCCAAAACAAGACTTCGCTGTCAGAATAGGTGAACTGATGATTGACGCTGATGGTTGTCGAGTAATGAAAAATAATAAAGAAATCGAATTGACTGCAAGAGAATTTGAAATATTACAATGTTTATCTCAAAATGTCGGGCGAGTTATCAGCCGAGAACGCTTGTACGAAACCGTATGGGGTGAGGACTGCTTTGGCTGCGACAACACTGTTATGGTGCATATCCGCCATTTACGTGAAAAATTAGAAGATAATCCTACTGCTCCACAATATATTATTACAATGAAAGGTTTAGGATATAAGTTGGTGAACCCTAATGAAAAGAAAAAAGAATTTTAATCTATTCACTCGGACAATTATATTTTTAACGGCATTAATTTTAATAATTGTTATAACGGCAATCGGTTTGTTTTACTATATATTCTCAATTCCAGAGCCAGAGGGATTAAGTTTGGCAAAGTTTCCTCAAGATTTTGCAAATAGCTTTTCAGTTTGGACAACATACGAGAACGATAATCTTACAATTGAAGATATTGGACTGAAACGCTTAGATGAATATGGTTTGTGGATACAGTTTATAGATGAATTTGGAGAAGAGATATTCGCTCATAATAAGCCTGCCAATTATCCAACAAAATATACAGCTTCCGAACTAATGAAACTTAGTGCAAGTGAATATGAAAATGGATATACGGTTTTTGTAAATTCTCTGGACGACTCTGACAAAGTGTGCAGTTATATCATCGGTTTTCCGTATAATATAGGGAAGTATACGATACATTTTAATAGAGAGCGAGTTATACGACTTTCACCTACGATGCGTTTTATTATAATTGCTTCATTCGGTATTCTTTCTGTTGCTATACTTGGTTATAGCTTTTGGCTTTCACGCAAATTATCAAAGGTTACAAAAGGTATAAGCGGTATATCACATCGTACTTATACGCCATTAAAAGAAAATGGTATATTCAGTGAAGTCTATCAAGAATTAAATAAAATGGACTCTGATGTTCGACACGCTGATACAGTAAATGAAGATACAGAACGAGTACGCAAAGAATGGATAACCAATATTACACACGACTTAAAAACTCCCCTTTCTCCAATTAAGGGATATGCAGAGCTGCTTGCAGATAGTTCTAATTTCACAAGTGAAACTTCAAAAGAATATGGAGAAATTATTTTAAGAAATGTCAATCATACAGAGAAGCTGATTAACGATTTGAAAATGACTTATCAATTGGACTCTGGTACTTTTGCATATAATCCAACAAAAATACAGCTTACACGCTTCTTAAAAGAGTTGATTATTGATATAGTGAATGACCCCGCTTTCTCAGACCGCAATATTGAGTTTGAAAGCAATGCTGATGAATGTACTGCTTTAATTGACCCAGATTTATTCCGTCGTGCCATTCAAAATATTATCATAAACGCATTGACACACAATCCGCCCAAAACGAAAGTGTTGATTTCTATTCGTATGGATACTCAAAATGATGTTCACATATCAATATGTGATAACGGCGTAGGTATAAGTGAAGATGAATTACCAGAACTTTTTAGCAGATATTATCGAGGAACAAGTACAAAAGAAAAATCTGAGGGAAGTGGACTTGGACTTGCTATTGCAAAACAAATTATAGAGCTTCACGGTGGAGATATTACGGTTAGCAGTGAGCGTGGAAAAGGAACAAAGTTTGAGATTTCCATTCCAGAACAAAGGAAATAATTAAGGTTAAATTAAGGTACGCAAAAGCCACGCCTAAGATGGGTAGTTTATGCTATAAGCATAGGCTGCCTTTTCTTTATGCCTATTAAAACGCAACAGGAGGTTTTTGTATGGAATTACAGTTACAAGAATTAAATAAACAGTACGGAACAAAATGTGCTGTAAACAATGTGAGTGCGACATTAACATCTGGAGTATATGGACTACTCGGAGCGAATGGTGCGGGTAAGACAACCCTTATGCGAATGATATGCGGCGTGCTAAAGCCGACCTCTGGCAGTATCCGATTAGACCGAAAGCCGATTGATGAGTTAGGAGAACAATATTATACCCATTTAGGTTATATGCCGCAGGATTTTGGGTTTTATCCCGATTTTACTGCCCGTGAGTTTATGATGTATATGGCTGCCGTAAAAGGCCTTGATAAACGGCAGGCAGTATCCAGAACAAAAGATTTACTAAATATGGTGAATCTGAAAGATGTAGCAGACAAGAAAATCAAGTCTTATTCGGGAGGTATGAAACAGCGATTAGGCATTGCACAAGCAGAGCTAAATAATCCGTCTATCCTTATTTTTGACGAGCCGACAGCAGGACTTGACCCCAAAGAGAGAGTGCGTTTTCGTAATATTATTTCTGATTTTGCAAAGAAAAAAATTGTTATCCTGTCCACACATATTGTATCAGATGTTTCATATATCGCTGATACAATTTTGATGATGAAACAAGGGCAGTTCATTTTGCAAGAGCCGATGACCACGGTTACAGACCACATAAAGGGAAAGGTTTGGGAATTATTGGTTGATGAAAGAAAGGCTGATGAATATAGCAGGCATTTTTCTGTTGTCAATCTTCATCACGAAAAAAATATGGTACGGTTACGCATTGTAAATGAAACCGCACCAACAGCAGATGCCTATATGGTAGAGCCAAGTTTGGAGGATTTATTTTTGTACCATTTTGGAGAAGAATCACAGGAGCAGGAGGAAAACAAATATGTTGGTTAAATACGAATTTTTGAAAATATTGCGTAAAAAATCCACTTTGATTGTTATGGCAATCAGTTTGGTTTTGACAGCATTTCTTTTTGGTCTGCCTATTATGCAATTTCAAACCTATAATCAAAACGGTGTGATAAAGGGAACAGAAGGTATTGCATACGAAAAGGCACAATCCGAGAATTATTCCGTGCTTTTGACAGAAGATTATATAACTGAATCAATCCAAGAAGTGCAGGAGCTCTTTGAAAATCCAGATAATGTAGGAACGGACGGAAACGAAAAGTTTTTGATAGGAGATGCTTATTGGAACGAAATTGCACCAGGAGAAAAAATGCTCAATCTAATTGCAAAAGCTTATAGCAACCCCAATGAATATGTTAGCTATAATCATATGCCAAATTTAGATGTGTCAAAAGGAGCAAATTTTTATAAAGCAATGGAAATCAAGAGGGAAAAGATACTTAATGCCGCTTCTTCTGATTTATCAAACGAACAGAAAGACTATTGGCGAAATATGGCAAGAAATATAGATATACCATTGCAATACGGCTATTATGAAGGTTGGGAGATTATCACAACTTCTTTTGAACTATTAATGTTTGCTATATTGGCTATCTGTATTGTAATTGCTCCTGCTTTCTCTGGAGAATACCAAGCAGGTACAGATGCGGTAATTTTATCTGGAAAATACGGAAAAACAAAATTGATAACGGCAAAAATTATAGCTTCTCTTTTGTTCGGTACTATGGCATTTGTGCTTCACATCATTGTTGCGTGTGGATTGCCGCTAATTTCATTTGGCGTAGACGGGTGGAATTTACCATTGCAGATTGCCGGTTTAACAATTCCATATCCGTTTACATTCTTGCAGGCGACTCTAATCAATATAGGTGTTATTTACTTGGTACAGTTGGCAATGATTGGTCTGACACTCCTTTTATCTGCTAAAATGAAAAGTCCTTATCTTGTTCTGATTGTACTTGTACCGATACTTTTCATTCCAATATTCTTGACACCGAGCGGAGCAACGGGAGCATATAATCTTACACTGTTTTTATTGCCTTATCGTGCGGCTATACCAGAATTTGGTAAATATATTTCTTATCAGTTCGGAGGATTAGTATTAGACACATTCTCTATGAGGACAATCGTATATGCTGCATTAACAGTAATAACACTGCCGCTTGCCAGATTAGGATTTAAGAAACATCAAGTGGCATAAGGAGTGAACTATGAGAAAGAAAAAATGGATTATCATCGGAGCTATTTTGTTTGTTTCCATTATTGTTGTTGCAATAACAATCAGTCAAGCTCCTAAGTGGTCTAAACTGTCATTTAAAGCGATTGTTCAAGAGATTGTTACTCAACCAGATGGCGAAATATGTATGATTGTTGAACGGACGACAGAGATTTACGGAAATCCGCTTAATTCACTCTCGATTAAAGATAGCACCGAGTTAGTAGATGAATCAGATAATAAAATACCAATTACAGATTTTAATCAAGGTGATACCGTAATGGTAGTTTTGGAAAACGCATTTGATGAAGAAAGTATCTTTTATTATCCTACCGTCTATAAAGTAAAACTCATAAGTACGGAAAAATAAATAAAAAAGGAACAAGCCCGCCAAATAAAAAACGGTACTTTTGGTGGGCTGTTTCTTCACGCCCAAGTGGATAGCTTTCCCCCCAGACCCATTTGGGTTTGGAGGGATTTCCTATGTGTTGGTCAAGTACCACCGCAACGCTGCTTATCAGAAGCAGCAGCTTTCTACACATCTCCACAGATTAGCGAGGATAACCTGTTAAAAAATCTTTGCCTCTGCGTGGCACTCTTATACCCTAAAAACAGAAATAAAATATCGTATTGCTGGAATTAAAAATTCCTGTGTATTTATGCCCGATTGGACTTATGTTCAGTCGGGTGTTTTTCTAGTGGAATTAGATGTACTATTTCAGCGTCGAAATCTCTTTTTCAGGATCCGTGCAAGGATGCATGGTTCCCAAGTGCGTAGCTGATTGTGCTGTCATATCCAAAGCTGTCTATCGAAAAGACGAACAAAACTTGGTCAAATTCCTCCGGATGGATTTGCTCCAGTTGGGACAATGTGGCAAATAGAAGGTTGACCACCCGAATCTGTCGATAGTGAATGGCCATGGGCGGAAAAAGGGCGTTGCAGCTGCCGTCGGTAAAAACCAGCAGGCGTCCATCCTGCGGGGTGCTCTTGGCCACCAGATCGGTAACGCCGCTGTCCGGCCCAAGGTAGACCTGCAAAGGATCGGTACTTTCCAAAAGGTCAAGATCATACATCTCTTTTTCTGCGGCAGCGCCCAACGGCTCTTGGACCAAGCGGACTTCTCGGCTGCGCTTTTGGTAAAAAAGAAGGGAGACAACGTCCGGCTTTACCTGTGCGTAAGGGGCCAGCGGCAGCAAATTTCCATAGTAATCATGTAGAGGGTAGGAGATGGAAAAATCGTTGATCGATCGGGCGGAATATCCCAGCTTTTCTCCGGCGCTGGCATAAAGATAATAGCAGCCCAGAGCGGTGAGGCGAGAGTCGGTGCGATAGTACAAATATTCCGCCTGGTGGGAAAATAGGCTATTATACCCATCAATGGTGCGAAAGCGGGAAGAGAGGGCGCTGTAGCAACGTTGGATATACTGTTTTTGGTTAAATAGAGAATCCAGCGCCAGACTGGGAATTTTATTTTGCTCAATAGCGGCAGAGGTCGGGGACAGCAAAAAATAACAGGGCGCAGAAGAGCTGTCGGCATAATTTTGCAGGGCCTCTAAGTTTTCAGAGGTGATTTTTTCATCGGCGTCCGGCAGATTTTGTAGGATGCCATCCGCGCTGTAAAAGCATCCGTTTTGCTGGTTGCGTCCCAACGCAGTTTGCAGCGACGCAGCCATACGGCTCAGCTGGTCCCGTCCCGGAAAGGATTCCTCCAGAACAGCTTCCGCCTCCTGTGCGGCAAAACTGCCCCAAAAATCCTCCGGCGAAGGGAGGGGAAAGTTCCCCAATCCCCCTTCCAAAAGAAAGAAAACACCGGGGATAAAGAATAAAAGCAGCAGAGAAAGGGATAAGAGCTTTTGGGCGCGCACAGATTTTCCTCCCTTCAGACTATGGGTGCAGAATGAACCCGGTGGTTAAAGCCAGCAAAATGCCGTAGCAGAGCGCACCGGCAATGGCTGCCGCCGCCTGGGACTTTTTTTTGAGCGTGTTTTTGATGGAATGAGGTAGACTGGTGCTGAATAAAACGGCCAAAACGAGATAAGGGGCGTACTGGCTGGCAAGATACAGCACAGACGGACTGGCAGGTTCAAGACCGCCCAGTCCCAACATGCCCCGAAGGAAGAACAGGCTCTCTCCAAGACTTCGCCCGTTAAAGATGACAAAGGAAAAAAGCACCAGAGAAAAGGTGTAGATCCGCGAAAAAAAAGTGGGCAGCTTGATGAGGATTTTTCCCCAGACCGAGCGTTCCAGCAAAATGAGCAGAACAAAATAGGCGCCCCATAAAAGATAGTTGATCCGAAGGCCAAACCAAAGCCCCCATAAAAGGGTAACGACTCCGATGTTGAGCGCGGTAGAGACAAATCCGCCTGAATCCTCTCCCAACGGATGATAAATGTAGGTTTTTAGATAGGTGGTGACCGAAATGTTAAATCGCCCTACAAAATCGGTCACCGAGCGGGACTGATAGGGATAGTAAAAATTTCGCGGCAGATCGATTCCAAACATTCCACCCAGCCCCCGGGCCATATCGCAGTAGCCGGACAGGCTAAAATACAGGTTCATAGCCGCGCATAACGGCATGAGCCACAGGGAAAAAACCGAGTGCTCCGCTGGAGAAAAACCGATCAGAGACTGATGCATCCGCTGCATAGGCGCACCCAAAAGGATTTGCTTGGCCGCCCCTTGAATGAACAGACAGATCGGCTCGGACATCCCCGCAAGATCTGCTTTTTTTTCGGCAAATTGCTCCCGAATGGTTCGGTACCGGACCAGCGGACCGGTAGGCAGCTTGACAAACAGGATGTGGGCCAGCATGAATTTTGCCCAGTTATGCTCATATAGCGCTTCGCCGTTATAAATGTCCACCCCGTAACCGATGCCCAGTAGTGTGCAGACCGAAAGCCCCAACGGAACGGAGACGCCGCGCAGCTGACAAAAGCAGAAAACGCCCAAAAATAGGCAGAGGTTTTTGCCTACCATCAAAAGCATAATGGCTCGCCGCAGGTGATTTTTCTCCTCAAAGCGTTCCATCAAAAGCCCCAGCCCATAGTCGGCTGTCACCGAACAGGACAGAAGCAATAGGGCGGGAAGGTCGGCCAGCAGGAAAAAGATAAAGGAGATTCCAAGCAGCACACCGTACCGCATCCGCCGGGGAAACAAATAGTACACCGCCAGGGAAGCGGGCAGAAACAGATAAAGAAAGCTAAGCGATGTCAGCTGCATGAAATCCCCCCTTTTTTGTATTTTCGCGGCACTTTTTAACGGTAGATGAGGATTTGACAGCCGCCGTCCTCCCCAAACAACTCGATTTCATATAAAAGCGCGCCATCCCGATAAATTTCGTCGTACAGCAAAGGCAGCTCATCGGTTTTTCCCGTATAGGAAAGCCAGCCCTCATCTGGCAGCGATACCTGCCGGTAAACGGCGCCATCCACCTCCAGAGCGGGACCGATCTCCCCTTCTCGAAGACCGATACAATATTCGATGGTGTTTTGTTTCCAGCCAAAGCCCAGCCCTCTTAAATTTTCCCGGCCAAACCGGGCGGACATTTGGTCCCAGAAGGCGCCGATGGTATCATACTGACCCTCATTTTGGGTAGAAAACGTTTTGCAATAGCCTGTAAAAAGCACAAAAATTCTCCCTTCTATACGCTGCCGTCATTCCGAATCCAGCTGTTCGATCGTCTGGAAAAAAACGTCCCGGTCCATCAGTGCGTTAACCGCTTCCAGCAAAGCGGAGGCGGACAGATACCGGGGCAGGTTCAGTTCCCGCAAAAGAGCCAGCCTTTTTTTGCTGCTGTCCGGCCCACCGGAAAGGCCGGCTTCGTACAGATCCACCCGGGTGATCGGGTCCTTTTTCGGCCCCTCGGCAAACAGTACGCCGCTTTTTTTAAGCGCTGCGGCCAAGATCTCCCGGCTCATCCCCTCTACCCCAAGCGTCCCCTCCTTGGAGGGATGGTCCTTCCGCGGCTCCTTGCCCAAAATTTCGGGAATATAGGCGTGGTAGATTTTCCCCTTTGGAATAGCGGATTTAATGTAACCGCGGATTCGAAAGCCCGCTGTGTCCGAGTCGGTCAGGATCAAAATGCCGTCCTGCTGGGCCAGACGGCGAAGAAGCGCCAGCTTCTCCCGGTCTTTAAAAATCCGAAAGCCCCCGGTGACCAGAATCGGCGCGTCCACCAAAGGCGCCAACCGGATCTTATCGTATTTGCCCTCCACCACAATGGCTTGGCGAAGATGGATCATACCGCTTCCCCCTGCCGGTGCAAAGTCAAAAACAGGCGAACCACCGCCTCCTGCATCAAAATTTGGGGATCGGTGCGGCTGCTTTTTAGCTGATAGTCGGTTTCGGCCAGCAGAGAAATGCAGCGGGCCAGCTGCCTGCGGGTAAACCGGTCCACATCCCGCATGGCGTTCTTTACCCGGAATTCCCGGCCTTTATAGGAAAACGCACCGGTGACATCGGCGGCGGACAGCCCTTGCTCCCGGGCGGTCTTACAGCGGTACAGATCAATAAAGGAGGCGTTCAGCGCCCCTAAAACCGCCACCGGTTCACTCCCCATGTCCAATAGCTCCTGTAGATTTTCCAGCGCACCGGAAAGGTTTTTCCCCAGAATCCGCCGGGCCAGATCGAATACATTGGCGTCCAGCTGGCGGATACTCAGCTTTTCTAACGCCGCGGCGGCGATCTCCCCTTCGCCCTGATAGGCGCACAGCTTTTGGACCTCCTGGGTCAGTACCAGCATATCGTCACCGCAGCGGTCGATCAGCTCCTCGCACAGCGCCGGAGCAATGGCGCAGCCGCTTTTCTGGCAAAGAGCGGTTAAAAACCGGACCGTGTCCCGCCGGGAGCGCTTATCTAAAACGGCCACTGCGCCAAGACTCTCCACCGCCTTGCTCACGGCTTTCCAGCGGGCGGATTTTTTGGCGTCCACCGGGATATTTTGTTGGCTGATAATCAGCACCGTATCCTGGGGAAAGGCGCTCAGCCGCTCCTTGAGCTTGGACCATTCGGCGGCGGAAAGCTTGTCCGCCTCCAGATCGGTCAGCTGCACACACCGAGTCCCGCCGGAGAAACAAACGCTTTCCAGCGCGTCGGAAAGCTCGTCAATCCCGGTGCGGGAGGCTTCGAACCGGGTAAAATTCCAGTCCGCCGAAGCGGGGGACAAAACCTTTTCCCGCAGCTTCTTGGCATACAGCCGCACAAGATAGCTCTGCTGGCCGTACAAAAGGTAAACCGGCAGGCAGGGTTCTTCTTTTATGTGGCGCAAAAGTGATTGCTCGTCTTCAAAGCGCATGGCCGGTCCGACCTCCTTTTTGTGCTTAAAAAAAGAAATAAGGCTTATTTTAGTGGGATGCGGTAACGGACTCCGCGTCCATAGGACAGCAGATAGGCGTTGGGATTTTCCCGTTCCTTTCCCCAGAAGTTCCGGGCGCAAAGCAGCGCCTTAGCTTCTACCGGCGGCGGGATGTCCCAGGCGGTGACCGCAAGATCCCAGCAAGAATCTGTTTCATACAGTATAGCACAATCCGCGGGTAAAATTAACAGCTTTTTTGTACCGATGCGGATATCCGCCGCCCCATCTTCTGATAAACGAACGCTGCCTGTCTGCCAAAAAGAGACACAAACGGAAAAGTCATAGATGTGGGCGCCGGACAAGCTTTCCTCCGCCTGGGTGGTGAGAGAGTCCGCCGGGGAGACAAGGACCGCTTCGACCGAAAATTCTCTTGTCAGCCCGGAAAGAGATACCCGCGGCCTGCCGTTCACCGGCAGAAGAATCAGTGCGTCGATGACCGAAACGCCCGCCCTTTTCAGCTCCAGCGCCGCCTGTTCCATTTGGGCTTGGCTGGACAGATGTCCGATGACCACAGCGTGTTTATCATAGGAGAAAATCTGCAATAGCCTTTTGTCGAAAGCGGCGGTGTAGCAGGACACCTGCCGGTTTTCCACCAGCGCCTGTGTGCTGACCGAACAGCCGCAGACTACCACAGCCAGACACAAAAGAGCGGCAAAGCGCTGCCGGTCTCTTTTCACCGCGCCATAAGCGATCACCGCCGCGAGGCAGACCGTGCAGATGACCGGCGCCACCCCGCTCCAGTAAATGGGCTTTGGTCCGATTTGAACCAGAAGACCAGCCAGCCTTAGAAAAATCCCGACCAGAAGGCGCACACAATACGCGAGAATAGGCCCTATAATCGGAATAGATCCAAAAAATACGAATCCGGCGGATAGCGCCAACAACGGAACGAACAGGGGAGAAAGCAGTAAATTGGCGGGAATGGCCATGGGGATCAGCTGTCCGTCATACAGCACCGTCAGCGGCAGGGTACATGCGTAGGCGCATAAGGCGACGCAAAAGGCTTCGATCAAGCGGGAGAGGGGAACTGGCAGCTTTCTCCCTTTTGGGGAGCAAAGCTTATCCACTAAAGGCCCCGCTAAAATCCGCACGCCGATGGTGGAACAGACCGAAAGCTGAAAGCCGGTGTTCATCGCCAAAAAGGGATTCCATAAAAGCATGAGCAAAACAGCTGTGCCCAAGCTGGTGGGCGGATCGACCCGGCGGGAAATCAGCTGCGCCAGATAGGACAAAAGCAGCATTATGCCCGCCCGGGACACACTGGGACCCAAACCGGTTAAGAGCATATAAAACAGCACAAAACCCATGGACAGTAAAAGCTTTGCCGTCCTTCGGCGGAGAAAACGATTCACCACCCGAGAGAACATCCCGGTTAAAAGGGTAAGATGTATGCCGCTGACCGCCAAAAGATGTCCAATGCCCAGCTGCTGAAACAGCTGATAGGATTCCTCCGACAGATAGGAGCGGTTGCCCAGAATTACTGCGCAGACAAGCCCGCTCGCTTCTTTTGGCAGCATGGATCGAATCTTACGGCAGAGAGAATCGCTTAACCGCCCTGGCCATGTCCAAGGTGGATAGAAGCCGGGCGTCGTAAATTCGCCGGACAGCATCTGCCCTTGCAGATAGACGCCGCGGGAGCGGTAGTAGCTTTCACTGTCAAACCGGTCGGTGGCGGTGATTTCGGATAGCTGCACCGATCCGAAAAACTGTTGGAACCGGTCCGGCGCCTCATCCGTACTGCACCAGACCTGTACCTTTATACGCTGACCGCTCTGGGTCTTGCCATCCAGCAGAAAGGAGGACCCGCCGGCTTCGATTACGTCGCCGGAAAGAAAAAGCGTCTGTCCGGACAGGGAAAGAGCCGGTTTTGCGGCGAACCTTCCAAAAAGAACACAATACACAAACATGAAAACAGCGGCGAAGAAAAAGGGCGCAAAGGGGCGGTTCCTTTGCCGGATGAGACAGATGATCCCGCCCGTTCCCAACAAAATGCAGACAGGGAGCAGCCATCCACTTCCCGGATAGAGAATACAAAACGCCGCCGCACAGAGAAAGAGAATCAGCCCGATCCAACACAGCGGCCGCCGAATGATCCTTCTATTTTCCTGGAGGGAAGGGCCGCCCTTTCTTTCGTCCGTTTTGTAATCTGTCCCCATGTGCTATTCGTCCTTTGCCCAAAATTGGGAACGGCCTACCGCCTTATGCCAGCCGCGCAGCAGCTGCTCCCTCTTTTCCTTTTCCATCTGTGGCAGATATTGTTCCTGCGCCTTCCAGGTGCTTTGAATCTGGTCAAGACTATCCCACACGCCGACCGCAAGACCCGCCAAAAACGCCGCGCCTAATGCCGTGGTTTCGGCAATGCGGGGCCGCAGTACTGGCCGGCGGATCATATCCGACTGAAACTGCATCAAGAATCGGTTGGACGAAGCGCCGCCGTCCACCCGCAGATTTTCTAAGGTCATGCCGGTATCCTCCTCCATGGCGCGCAGTACGTCGCAGGTCTGAAAAGCGATGGATTCCAGCGCCGCCCGGATGATCTGTTCCCGGCTGGTCCCCCGGGTAATGCCCAATATCGCTCCGCGGGCGTACATATCCCAGTAAGGCGCGCCAAGACCGGTAAAGGCGGGAACCACATATACCCCGCCGCTGTCCTCCACCTTCTGGGCAAAGTATTCGGTGTCCGCCGCCTCGGCGACAAAGCGAAGCTGATCCCGCACCCACTGGATCACCGCGCCGCCAACAAAAACGCTTCCCTCCAATGCGTACTGGACCCTTCCGCCTAACCCGGCAGCGATGGTGGTCAAAAGGCCGTTTTTGCTCTGGACCATCCGCTCGCCGGTGTTCATCAGCAAAAAGCAGCCGGTTCCATAGGTGTTTTTGGCATCCCCTTCAAAAAAGCAGGCTTGTCCGAACAGCGCTGCCTGCTGGTCCCCGGCAATACCCGCAATGGGGACCTGTACCCCCTGAATGTTGACATAGCCGTAAATTTCGCTGGAATTTTTTACCTGCGGCAGCATCTGCATGGGAATGTCCAGCTCCCGGCAGATGCGCTCGTCCCAGCAAAGGTCCCGGATGTTGTACAGCATGGTGCGGGAGGCGTTGGTGTAATCGGTGACGTGGACCTTGCCGCCGGTGAGCTTCCAGACCAGCCAGCTGTCCACCGTGCCGAACAAAACCTCTCCCCGCCGGGCCTTTTCCCGCAGACCGGGAATCTGGTCCAGGATCCATTTGATTTTGGTGGCGGAAAAGTACGCGTCGGCCAAAAGACCGGTGTTTTTCTTGATATACTCGCTCAAATCCACGTCCGCCTTGATCTGCTCGCACAGTCCGGCGGTGCGCCGGCACTGCCAGACGATGGCGTTGTATACCGGTTTTCCCGTCTCCCGGTCCCAAAGGATGGTGGTCTCCCGCTGGTTGGTGATGCCGATTGCCGCGATCTCCTCCGGCGCTACACCGGTCTGTGCAAGGGTTTCCATCAGCACCCCGTATTGGGAGGAGTAGATCTCCATCGGATCGTGCTCCACCCACCCCGGCTGGGGATAATACTGGGTATATTCCTTTTGGGCCATGCCCACAATGTTCTGCGCCCGGTCGAACAGAATGCAGCGGGAGCTGGTGGTCCCCTGATCTAACGCTACAATATAGGATTTCATGTTGTTTCGCACCTCGTTTTGTCTTGACTGCCAGTTTCCGGCCCGCTTTCCAAAATCCCGCCGGCTGATATAAACCAGTATAGCAGCAGAAGAGCCGCCGGTCCAGTCCCAAAGGTGTGTTAGGGACAAAAGAAGCCCATATTTTAAAACGGGCCGTTACAAGCATCCGTAACGGCCCGTTCAAGGGGTGGATTATTCCGCCAATGTAAATTCCAGATGGACCGAGTCCAAACGGTATAAGGCGGATTTATTAGTGAAAGCGTCTTTCTCTAATAATTGCAAAAACTTTCCCATTGACATTTTTGGCGTGGTGTGTTTATAATAGTATCTGTAAGAATGCGCTGAAAAGACCAGTGTCCGACCGTTTTGCCTAAAGAGAGAGGGGCCGCCGGCTGTAAGCCCTTCCAAAGCGCGGACACACGCCATCTTGGAGCAGCGGCGCGATATCAAGCGCCGACGGCTGGCCTCCGTTACAGGCTTTTAAGCGACGCTGCCACCTTTGGCGGCGTAATACGGGTGGTACCGCGGAGCTGACCGCTTCGTCCCAGATTTTCTGGGGCGGAGCGTTTTCTTTTGCCGCCACCGAAAAGACCATAACGAAAGAAAGCAGGATGAACAAAATGAAATGGACCGGTTTAAACGATCTGCGGGAGAAGTTCCTCTCTTTTTTCGAGGGCAAGGACCACACCCGGCTGCCCAGCTATCCGCTGGTGCCCATCGACGATAAGAGCCTATTGCTCATCAATTCCGGCATGGCCCCGATGAAGAAATTTTTCCTGGGGCAGGAAACGCCCCCCAACCGGCGGGTGACCACCTGCCAAAAGTGTATCCGCACCCCGGATATCGACAATATCGGCCATACTGCCCGCCACGGTACCTACTTTGAGATGCTGGGAAACTTTTCCTTTGGCAACTATTTTAAAAAGGAAGCGACCGCCTGGGCCTGGGAGTTTTTGACCCAGGTGCTGGAAATTCCGGTGGACCGGCTGTGGGTCTCCATCTACCAGGATGACGACGAGGCGTTTGACATCTGGACAAAACAGGTGGGCGTTGCGCCGGAGCGCATTGTCCGTCTGGGCAAGGAGGATAACTTCTGGGAGCATGGCTCCGGCCCCTGCGGTCCCTGCTCCGAGATTTATTTTGACCGGGGGCCCGAATTCGGCTGCGGCAAGCCCACCTGCGGCGTTGGCTGCGACTGTGACCGGTATATGGAAATCTGGAACCTGGTCTTTTCCCAGTACGACAGCGACGGCGAGGGTCATTACGCGCCGTTAGACCCGCCGAATATCGACACCGGCATGGGACTGGAGCGTCTGGCCTGCGTGATGCAGAATGTGGGCAACCTTTTTGAGGTGGATACCGTTCAGAATATTATGAAGCATATCAGCCGCATTGCCGGCGCCCATTACGGCGAGGATGCAAAGGCGGATATCTCCTTGCGCGTCATTACCGACCATATCCGCAGTACCACCTTTATGGTGGGCGACGGGGTGGTCCCCTCCAACGAGGGACGGGGCTATGTCCTGCGCCGCCTTCTGCGCCGTGCCGCCCGCCACGGACGGCTTTTGGGCATTACCCACCCGTTTTTGTACCAGGTCTGCGAGACGGTGATTGCCGAAAACGCCTCGGCCTATCCGGAGCTGGAGGAGAAAAAGGATTATATTATCAAGGTGTTAAAGGTAGAAGAGGAGCGCTTTTCCAAAACCATCGATCAGGGCATGGAGATTTTAACCGGTATCATGGATAAAATCAGCTCCGACCGGATCAACGCCGTCTTCTCCGGCGAGGACGCCTTCCGCTTGTACGATACCTTCGGCTTCCCCATCGACCTGACCAAGGAGATTTTGGCCGAACAGGGCCTGCGGCTGGATGAGGAAGCGTTCTTCCGGCTGATGGGCGAGCAGAAAAAGCGCGCCCGAGACGCCAGAAAGGATGTCAGCGGCTGGGATACCAACGACGCGCCGGAGGTAGAGGGCAAGGCTGAATTTGTCGGCTACGAAAAGACCCGGCATACCGGTACGGTCCTGGCTGTACTGGATGAAGATGGCAAGCCGGTGGAATCGCTGACCGAGGGCATGAAAGCTACTATCGTGCTGGACCGCACCCCGTTCTACGCGGAAAGCGGCGGCCAGGTGGGGGACAGCGGTATCATCGTCCATGGTAAATCCATTTTCCGGGTCAAGGACTGTAAAAAGTCCCCTACCGGCCAGTTCTTACACCTGGGTGTGATGAAAAGCGGCCTGATGAATGTGGGAGACTCTGTCGAAACGATCATAGACGAGGAACGGCGGCTTGCCATCATGCGCAACCACACAGCCTGCCACCTTCTTCAGGCGGCGCTGCGCCAGGTGCTGGGCACCCATGTCCAGCAGGCGGGTTCGATGGTCGATGACCACCGCTGCCGGTTTGACTTTACCCATTTTTCCGCCATGACGCCGGAGGAGCTTGCCCAGACGGAGAAAAGGGTCAACCAGCTGATTTTGGGCGCATATGATGTAACGGTTACAGAGATGCCTATTGCCGACGCGAAAAAGCTGGGCGCCATGGCCCTGTTCGGGGAGAAATACGGCGAGACTGTCCGGGTCTGCAATGTCTCCGGCAAATCGGTGGAGCTGTGCGGCGGCACCCATATTTCCAACACCGCCCGTATTGGACTATTTAAAATCGTCTCCGAATCTTCGGTTGCCGCCGGCGTCCGCCGGATCGAAGCGGCCACCGGAACCGGCGTGCTGGAGCTGATCCGTCAAAATGAAAGCCTGCTGGCCCGCACCTGTGAAAGCCTGAAGGCGGGCAGTCCTTCGGAGCTGCCCCAGAAGGCGGAGTCTATGGCGGTCCAGTTAAAGGAAAAGGAAAAGGAAATCGAGGTTTTGCAGCATAAAATCGCCGATATGCGCATTGAAGGTCTGTTCGAAAGCGCAGCGGAAGTCAAAGGCTGTAAGGTGATTTTCGCCGGCTTCACCGGTACTGCGCCGGAAGCGGTCAAGGCTATGTGCGACCAGGTCCGGGCAAACGCACCCAAGATGGTAGCCGTATTTGCCAGCCTTTTAGGCGAAAAGGCAACGGTGTTTGCCGTCTGTGGCGATGAGGCGGTGAAAAAAGGCGCCCATGCGGGCAATTTGATCCGGCAGCTTACGGCCCAGCTGGGCGGCAAAGGCGGCGGCCGTCCCGAACAGGCGCAGGGCGGCGTTACGGATATATTTAGGCTGGATGAAGTATTGGCCGGCGTTCCCGCCATGCTGGCCCAGATGATTAAAGATTAAGGGAGGCGGCTAAAATGGATTGCTTGTTCTGCAAAATTGCCGTTGGGGAGATCCCCAGCAAAATAGTGTATGAGGACGCAGAGATTCTGGCGTTTTACGATATCGAGCCGCAGGCGCCGGTCCATGTGCTGGTGATTCCCAAAGAGCATATTCCGTCGGTGGATGGCATCAACGATGAAAACAGCGCTGTCGTCGCCCATATTTTTGAGACGATTCCCAAAATCGCCGCAAAGCTCGGCCTTTCCGGCGGCTATCGGGTGATCTCCAATTGTGGCAAAGACTCTGGACAGACGGTGCCTCACCTGCATTTTCATATTCTCGGCGGCGGGCCTTTGAGCCTGACCATGGCCTGATAGAAAATTTACAGCACCGTCCCTTGTGTCTACAGCGCCCCAGCGCGTCTGATTTTTGAAAGGAGTTTTTCTTATGAATGATACAAAAACCTATGAATTGCAGGTAGCGGGACTCACCCGCCAGCTGCCGCTCTGCCCGATCAATGACCATACCTCTATCGCCGCCTTTATCATGTTTTCAGATGTGGAGCTGACCATTGCCTGCGCCACCGAGCTTTTGAAAAAGGCGCCGGAATTCGACGTGATCCTCACCGCCGAATCCAAGGGCATTCCGCTGGCCTACGAAATGTCCCGTCAAAGCGGCATCAAGTATATCCTGGCCCGGAAAAGCGTAAAGCTTTATATGCATAACCCCGTAGGTGTAGACGTAAAGTCCATTACCACCACCCGGCTGCAGACCTTGTATCTGGATCAGAACGATTTGGAATATCTGTCCGGCCGGCGGGTGCTGGTGGTAGACGACGTGATCAGTACCGGCGAGTCCCTCCATGCGCTGGAGGAGCTGGTCCGCAAGGCGGGCGGGTCCATCGCCGGCCGGGCGGCCGTCCTGGCCGAAGGGGAAGCCGCCAACCGGCAGGATATTCTGTTTTTGGCTCCGCTGCCCGTTTTTGCCGAGGAGGATTAAGCTTTCCCGAGGACCGAAGCCCGAACGGTTTTTGGACGATGCGGCGGATCAAAGGAAACAGGTGCATAAAGAAAATGCGCGGGACTTTTTGTCCCGCGCATTTTTTGCTGTGGGTCTGCCATGCACAATTTTGCAAGGCCAGATTATTTCTTGCGGACTTTTACCGCGGCGGCAGCGCCTGCCAGGGAAACAAAGCCTACTGCCAGCGCGATACCGGTGAAGTCCGCCCCGCCGGTGGAGGGGTTGCCCTTATCGGCGTCAGAGCTGGAGCCGGAGTTAGAGCCGGAGCTGGAGCTGCCCGGCACAGCGCCGCCTACTACGGTGCCGTTGGGAATCTTCAGGTTGGAAACCGCGTAGCTGCCCAGCTGCTTGGTTCCAATGGAGATGGTCCCGTTTTCCTCGTCCAGCTGATAGCCCAGAGAGTAGAGCACACCGTCCAGATAGCGATAGAGGTAAATGTCGCCGTATTCATCCAGCATTTCAGATACGTCCAGGGTCAAACGGCCGGAAAAGTCGAAGGCCGGTTTGCCGCCAAAGCTCATAAAGCGGAAATCCGCGTCCGGGTATTTATTCGAGATAGCCTGAATATTGGCGGCGGAAGAATGGAAGTTGACCGCGGACTGATCCAGCAGCCGAACGCTGAACTGCCAGCCGTCTCCGACAAAGGAGGCCTGCCCCGCGCCGGTGATCTTCTGGATGGCGGCCAGCTGCTCCCGGGTCAGTACCGGTGCGGACGGATCAATTTGGGTAGAAGCGCCAAGCTTATCGTCGTCCATGGCAGGGTATCCTACCTTCCAGCTGACAGAGCATTGGGACAGAACAGACGATCCGCCCTTTTTGACCAGCGATACGGTGTACTGTACCTGCTGAGAGGATACGCCGAAATAGTTTCCGGGGGTCAGGGACAGATACTGCTGCCGTCCGGATTCCAGCCGTCCCGCTTCGGTCATGATATTGCCGCCGGATTTGGCCGCGACCTTGATATCGTAGTTTTCCATGTCCTCCACGGTCATGGGCCGGGCCTGTCCGCCGTTTTCCGCAATCATCAGCGGAAAGCGGTATTCTTCGCCGGGACGCAGCAGCGCGCTGCCGTCCAGTTCCAGACCGTCAGCCCCTGTCACCGACAAAGCGACAGACGCTTCGCCCTCTTCTGCAAAGGCGGTGACTGTCAAAGATAGAGCGGCCAGCGCCGCCAACAAAAATGCAAACAGTTTTTTCATTAGGATTCCTCCGTTTTTGATTTGACCTTTCGGTTCGAGCTCAGCCTAACACGAAAAAACCGTTTGCTTCAATGCAAAGAAATTGCCATTTCGGCGGGATTTTGCCATTTTTCATAAACCCTGCCAGCGGAGATGAGCAAGATCTACCTTGCCGCCGGGTAAAATGGCAACACCTTCCTGACAAAGCAGAATTTGCTGCTCAGGCCAAGAAGGCGCACAGCGTCCGTCGCCGGCTGTTACCCGGTGGCAGGGCAGACCCTCCGGGGCATAGCGCATGGCTGCCCCTACCAATCTGGCGTGGCGGGGATAACCCAGCATATCCGCCAGCTGGCCATAGGTGGCCACCTTTCCATAGGGGATTTCGGCGACCAGCTCCCAGACCCGCGGAAAAAAGTCCTCACGACGCATAAAGCGCACACCTCTTTTCTGTCTTTAGTCTACTAAACCGGTGGAAAAAGTCAAGTTTTCCGGTGAAAAAATGGACATACAGGGCAGAAATATGCTATACTGACTGCGGTATTTTTTATCAATCGGATGGGAATGGAGAAGCAGTATGGATTATAAAATTTTGGTGCTGGATATCGACGGTACCCTGACCAACTCGAAAAAAGAGATCACCCCCCGCACCCGTGCGGCTCTGCGAAAGGCTCAGGAAAAGGGGGTCAAGGTTGTGTTGGCCTCCGGGCGCCCCACCTACGGGATCATGCCGGTGGCCGGGGAGCTGGAGCTGGAACGCTTTGGCGGATACATTCTGTCCTTTAACGGCGGGCAGATCATCAACGCCCAGACCGGCGAGGCCATTTATCAAAAGACCCTGCCGCCCCAAATGCCGGCGCTTTTGTACGATCTGTCCCAGGAGTACAAAACCAATATCATGACCTATCTGGACCAAACGGTCATCACCCCTAAAAAGGATGACCAGTATGTGGAGCTGGAATCCCGCATCAATAAAATGGAGGTGCGGCAGGTAGAGGATTTTAAAACCTTTGTCAACTTCCCGGTGACCAAATGCCTGATGGTGGAGGACGGGGACTATCTGGCCCAGGTAGAACAGAAGGTCAAGGCCCGCTTGGGGGACACCTTAAGCGTTCTGCGGTCGGAACCGTTCTTTTTGGAGATCATGCCCAAGAACATTGACAAGGCCTATTCGCTGGGCAAGCTTTTAGAGCATCTGGGCCTTGACAAAGAGCAGATGATCGCCTGCGGCGACGGCTTTAACGACCGGTCGATGATCGAGTTTGCCGGGCTCGGGGTGGCCATGGCCAACGCTCAGGAGCCGGTCAAGGCCGCAGCCGATTACATAACCGTTTCCAATGACGAGGATGGCGTGGCGGCAGTGGTGGAACGGTTTATTTTAGGTGAATAAGGGGTGCTGGGATGAAGGAAAAAAAGCTGGTTGTCTTTGATATGGACGGCACCTTAAACCGCATCGAACTGTTTATCATCCCTACCTATAAAGAGGTTTTGCAAAAGTTTGCGGGTACCCAGGTGGAGGATGACACCGTTCTGCGGCTGATGGGCTGCGTGGACGAGGAGATCTATCAGGGGCTTTTGCCCGGTGCGCCAATGGAGCGGTTCGGCGAATTTATGGCGCTGACCGCCGAGGTAGAGTACCGCAATATCGACCGGTACCACGGCGCCTTTGACGGGGTGCCCCAAATGCTCCGGCAGCTTTCGGACGCGGGATATATCCTGTCGGTCTGCACCAACGGGACCAACGGCTATGTGCGAAAGATCGTGCAGGCGCTGGAGCTGGCCCCCTATTTTACCTATCTGCAAGGCGCGGAGCCCGGCTGCACCAAGTCGGATACGCTGAAAATGGTGCTGGACAAAATCCGCCCGGACAAAGCGGTCATGGTGGGCGACCGCAAACACGATATGCAGGCCGCCCGGGACAACGGCCTTCCCTTTGTGGGGTGCCAGTATGGCTATCTTCCCCGGGAGGTGGACGAGGCGGATATCTGCGTTTCGGCAGCGGCGGATATCCCCCAGGCGGTAAAGGCCCTGATCGGCTAAATGAAGTTTTGAAGGAAGGTGAAAGGGTCATGGCCGCGTTTCAAATCGTGCAGCTGGACCGAACCTGGAAGGGAAGGACCCGTCTGTTCCGCTACTGGACAGAAGGGTATTTGGATATCCAGATGACCGAGCGGCAGGGGATCAGTCAGATTTCGTTTTGCACGCGGCTTTTCCCAAAACCGGTGGAAAAGGAGCTGGAGGTGTCCTGGATGCAGGATTTTCTGCACGATCCCCAGCTGTTTGCGGCGGTGACCGAAAGGGAGGAGCTCGCGGGCTACCTGGAACTGAATCTGGAGCGGTGGAACAACCGGATGCGGGTGACAAACCTGTTTGTGGAAGAGCCGTTTCGGGGACAGGGGGTCGGTTCCGCTTTAATGGCCCACGCTTTTTCGGTGGCGAAAAATGCCGGCGCCAGGATGATGGTTCTGGAGACCCAAAGCTGTAACCTGCCCGCCATCCGGTTTTACCAGTCACAGGGGTATGCCATCGGCGGCTTTGACCTGTTCCACTATTCCAACGAGGATTCCCAAAACCACGAGGTGCGAATCGAAATGATGCGCTTTTTGTAGAGTCCGGAAAATCGCCGGATAAAAAATAAGTGGACCGCTTTTGCCCAAAATGGATATTGCCCCAATCCAAAACGCCTTCCGGCAATTTGCCGGAAGGCGTTTTGGATTGGAGGATTGCTACCCTTCCTTGCGTCCCTCGGAAAAATAGACCCGGCAGCCAAAGGGGGAGAACCGCAGACCGGTAACCGACGGGGCGGTGACATAGTAAGAGGTCTCGTAAAAAAGCGGCAGGACAATGCCGTTTTGCATCAATTCCCGTTCAGCTAACTGATAGGCGGACAGAATGCCGCCTAAGGTCGTGGCGTTTTTCGCCTGGGAAAAATACCGGTCCATCTGGTCGCTTTGCCAGCTGGTCAAGGAGCTTTCGCCGCACAGCTGGGATAAAACCGCTTCCGGACTGTCGTAAGAGGCGGTTATCGAACAAAAGACCAAATCGTAATCCCGGTCGGCAAGGCGTTTGGAAAAGGTTTCCGCGTCCACCGGTTCAATGTTGATAAAAATTCCCAGTGCGTCCCGCCATTGCCGCTGCAGATGACTGAGCAAAAGAGGAATTCCGTCAGAATCGGGACACAGCAGGGTAAGAGAGGGCGAATCGTCCATTTCCAGCTCCTTTAAACCGATCTGGAATAGCTCGGCGGCGGTGTATCCTGCATCTGCCAGCCTGGGCGCCCCACCCGCCCGGTCCCGGTAGGCTTCTCCCCCAACGGTGACCGCAGGGGGAACCAATGCCGCAGCCGGCTGCTGATTTTTTCCCAGATAGCGGGAAAGTGCCTCCCGCTCCAGGCTGATGGCCAGCGCCTGCCGGATGGACAAATTATCCAGTGCTGGATGCTCCAGATTTGGGAGAATGGCCCACAGCGTGTTGGAAAATTGTACGGTTTCATATGCTTCATCCAGCTTTTCCAAATCGGAGAAGCTGACGGCGGCCGCGTCCACTGCGCCGTCCAGCAAGCGGGAAAGATCTCTTTCTTCTTTCATATACAGTCGAAAGGCGGCGGGGATGACGGCATTTTTGGCGTAGTAAGAAGTGTTTTTGCGCATATGAATGTACTCCCCTTCCACCCAGCTGTAAATGAAAAAGGGACCGTTAAAAAGCATGAATTCGTCTGACACACCGTATTTGCCGCGGGCAGCCAAAAAGAAATCCTCGTTGCAGGGCAGGGCCGCGGGGGTGGTCAGCAGGGAAAGAAAGGAAGGATTGGCGCTCTCCAGCGAAAAGACCAGCGTATATGCATCCCGGGCGAAAACGCCAATGCTCTGAACGCTTCCCTGACCGGAGATGGCGGCCGCACCACCGCGGATGCAGGTGAAATTAGAAGCGGTAGACGACTGGGTTTCGGGATTAAACAGCCGGCGGAAGGCAAACTGAAAGTCATAGGCGGTGACAGGGGTTTTGCCGTCGGACCAGAGCATCCCTTCCCGCAGTGTAAAGGTGTAGGTCAGCCCGTCCGCAGAGACCGTATAGCTTTCGGCCGCAGCCTCTACAGGCTTTTGGTTCTCGTCCATTTTTAAAAGCCCCTCCATGGTGTTCAGTAGGATCAGATACTGTTCATCCGATGAGGCGATCTGTGGATCGAGAGAAACAGGCTCGGACAGAATGTCCAGCCGAAAAACCTGATCGGCGGTTTGATCCGCACAACCGCCCAAAGGCAGCGCCAGCAGAAAAAGCAGCGTGAGCAAAATACAGATAGACCTTTTCATTCTGTCCCCCCTTTTTATTTTGTTCCTTCGCAGAATAAAAACGAGCGCCGGGGAAAAATGCCGCCAGCGTTTGTTAAAAGATATACTTATTATATCGGATTTGCCCGAAGAAAAAAAGACACGTCGAAAAAAGTTCGAAAAATCCTTACATTTTGACAGCAAAAAACGGGTATTTTCGCCCGGAAAAACAGGGAAAAACGACAAAAAACAGATCGTTTTTTACGCTTTTTTGTAAGGCAGAGCTCACAGCCATTCGGCCAAAAGAAAGAATCCATATAAAATCGGCTGATGGACAAGGTAGATGAAAAAGCTGTGCTGTCCCAAAAAAGCCAGGAAGCGGCAGCGGGAGCGAAACAGACCGGGCCGCTCCCCGCAGGAAAGGAGCATCCGGCCCAGTAAATTACCGCAGAAAAACAAAAAAATCCAGGGAATAATTGGATAGTAATCGCTGGAGGCAAAATTATAGGGCGGAAAGCCCAGAATAGCGGTGAAGAAGCTGCGGTAGAGAAAGGCGGGCAGCGGAAGCTGAAACAGCAGTCCGCCAAGCTTTCCGGAGCTGGCCGGAAAGCTGATCCAAAACAGCAAAAAGAAGATTAGCGCTCCAGGCAAGGCCGGGACACGGTCCAAAAGCGGATGGACAAGGGCGTATAGCAGCATGGCACAGCCCAGAAAATGAAGGACGCCAAACCAGTCGGCCACAAGAGGGACAAAGAAAAAGGTGACCGCAGTGATCACACAGGCGGCTCCCAGACAGCGCAGCCCCCGGCGCAGATTGCTGCGGCTGAAAAGACACACACAGCCGGAAAGCAGGATAAACAGAGCGCCGATGCTGTCCTGCCAATAAGAGAGCGGCGGGGAAAACAAGGGGACATCCCACCCGGCGAAAACAACGCCGTCGTATAAAAGATGGTAGGCGATCATCATTAAAATGGCGACGCCTCGCAGTTCATCCAGAAATAAATACCGTTTGGAAATCTTTACCGGAGCATGAACGGTCAAGGAAGAGTCCTCCTTTGGCGGAAAGTCCTTTGTCCGGCGGTCTTAAGCATTTGCCGCCGGGCCTTTTCCAGCATACTCTTCCAGACAGGATTTGTAAAGCTAAAACTGTGGGCGGATCAAAAAGAACAGTGAAAACAAAACCGGTTGATGGACAAGATAGATCCATAGAGATTTTTGTCCAGCCGCCGCGAGAAACCGGCTGTGCTGCCGGTACAGCCAGCAGGGACCTTCCCGCCGCCCCAGGGGAACGCCCAGGAAGGATCCGGCCAAAAACAGGAACAGCCAGGGGATCAAGGGGAAATAGTCGGCGGAAAAGTAATGGGGACCGGGAAATCCCAGCGCGGCGGTAAAGGCGTTTTGATACAAAAAAGTGGGGAGGGCAATCTGCCAGGGTCCCAGTCCCAGCCGCCCCATTGGAACCGATTGGCAGAGAAGGAAGAGGAAAAATCCAAATACGGCGCCCCAGGCCGGCGGGATTCGGTCAAGCAAGGGCTGCAAAACGGCAAACAGCAGCATAGCGAAGCCCAACAGATGAAGAACCCCAAAGCGAATTTGCTGGGAGGGAACTACCAAAGCGGTGACCAGGGAAAGGCCGTAAGCCAGCAGAAGGCATCTGCCGCCCCGGCGAAAATTGTTGTGGGAAAAGCGGCAGGCAGCGCCGGAGATGAGCACAAAGCCTCCGGCGAAAAAGGTGCGGATGACGCCGAACCAGCCGGTAAAGAGAAAGTCAAACGGCAGACCCAGAAGAAATACCCCGTCATAGGCGGCGTGATGCAAAACCATTAGAAGGATGAAAAGCCCGCGGGTTTCGTCTAAGAACCAAATTCGATTTCGCTCGATCAAAAAAAGACGCCTCCTTCCCTTTGCGCTAAACAGAAGTTTGCCCCCGAAAGGGGAATTCCATGCGAAAGGGGGAGAAATCCCCCTGGGCTGCGGACCGAGAAGCGAGGCCACGGAAAAAAGGAGGAACACAAGTTCTTTTTTTGACTTTTTTCGGTTGTGAAATAACTTTTTTTTTGTTATAATAAATCTGTTTATGGGATAGCGGATTCCTTTGGCGGGCAGAATAAGAAAAAACTGTCCGGGAGGGAAAGCTATGCCAGAAGAAAAGGATCCGAAAGAACAAGAGGAACAACAGCGTCAGATTATCCAAAGCGGCTCGGTAACCACCGAAACCCACGGCAAACACATGATACATTGCCTAACCGTCATCGGCCAGATTGAGGGACATTATATCCTGCCGGCCCAGAACAAGACCACCAAGTACGAGCATGTAATTCCACAGCTGGTGGCTATTGAGCAGGACCCGGAGATCGAGGGGCTGATTGTGATTTTAAACACGGTGGGCGGTGATGTAGAGGCGGGCCTTGCCATTGCGGAGCTGATTTCTACCATGGAAACGCCGGTGGTGTCGCTGGTGCTGGGTGGCGGTCATTCCATCGGGGTGCCTTTGGCGTGCAGCGCCAAGTATTCTTTTATCGCGCCTTCGGCCACCATGACCATCCATCCGGTGCGGATGAGCGGTTTGGTGCTGGGGGTGCCCCAGACCCTTTCCTATTTTGACAAGATGCAGGAGAGGATTGTCCGCTTTGTCACCGACAATTCCGGGGTAGACCCGGAGCGGTTCCGCCAGCTGATGATGAACACCGGCGAGCTGGTGATGGATATGGGCACCGTGCTGGACGGGGAACAAGCGGTGGAGGAAGGGTTAATCGACCAGCTGGGCGGGCTGGCGCAGGCCGTAGGAAAGCTTACCGAGCTGATTGAAGCCCGCCCGAAGAAAAGCTGCGAGGAGGAATAGACATGGTCATTCATTCGATTATTGATCCGCTGGAAATGCTGGAGAGAACCGAGGATCCCAGCGTTTGGCGGCAGGTGCCCGGCGGATTTTTGCAGGGGATGCAGGGGGAAAACGGCCTGACGGTAACCCGACTTGTTTCCACCGATCCGGCGCTATACCTGAACCCGCAGTATCAGCCGGGAGCGGTGTACCAGCCAAAATTCTAAAAGCCGGATTGATCCGGCCTTTACATAAAAATGCTAAAAACGCGCTATACTTGGATGTAAGACAATCATGGAGGGGACAATTATGGGTTTATGGGATGCGATTTTACAAGGGATTATTCAAGGCTTAACGGAATTTTTGCCGGTGTCCAGTTCCGGGCATCTGTCTTTGTATCAGCATTTTACCGGGCAGTCCGGCGAGGCGGCGGGGCTGTTTTCGATTCTGCTGCATCTGGGAACGCTGGTGGCGGTCTGCGTTGCTTTTTGGGACACGATCTGGGGGATGATCGTGGAATTCTTTCGGATGATCGGCGATATTTTCACAGGGAAATTTACCTTTAAAACTGACAATCCCAGCCGCAGGATGATCTTTATGCTGATCGTGGCGCTGCTGCCGCTTTTAGTCTTTTTCTTTTTGCGGGATTGGTACACCTCTCTTGCCAGCGACAATGATATTCTTGTGGAGGGGATCTGCTTTTTAGCCACCGCCGGGCTTTTGTATCTGGCGGACCACCTGACCCCGGGAAGAAAGGACGCTTCCAACATGCGGGTGCGGGACGCGCTTTTAGTCGGCACCATGCAGGGGATCGCGCCGCTGCCTGGGCTTTCCCGCTCCGGGTCTACCATCTCTTCCGGCATTTTTGCGGGACTGAACCGGGAATTCGCGGTGTCCTTCTCCTTTATTTTAGGCATTCCGGCAGTGTTAGGGGCCAACATTTTTGAGGTGAAGGACGCGTTGGAAGCGGGAGCGCAGATGGAGCTTTTGCCCATGTTGGTAGGGATGATCGTGGCGGCGGTCGTTGGGTTTTTGGCGATCAAGCTGGTGCGCTGGCTGGCCCGGTCGGGCAATTTTAAGGTATTTACCTGGTATACGCTTATTTTGGGTACCGCGACGGTAGTCATTGGAATAATAGAAAAATTTGTCGGGTAAATTGTCCGACGGTTTTCGGATGGATCCGGCTTTTGTCAGGCGGCGGAGCCCCCAAAAAGGCTCTGCCGTTCCGATAAGGCAAAAAGCATTTTAGCATCCGGAAAAATAGAGGGAGGATAGAGCTTTGGCAGTACAGAAAAAGACGGCGGCGAAAAAAAAGCCTGCCACTGCAAAAAAGAAAACCGGCCGGCAGACAGCGGAGGAAAAGCGTCTGGCCCAGGAGCAGGCCAGGTCCCGCCGGCAGCTTTGGGCGGTGATTTTGTTCGCGGTGGGGATTTTCTTTCTGGCCGTATCGCTGATTCCCGGGCAGGGATTTTGGAACTGGCTGCACACCTTTTGCTTTGGTCTGTTTGGCTGGTGCGCTTATTTGATTGCGCCGGCGCTGATTTACATCGCTGTTATGGCCGCAATGGACAAGCCCATAGGCGCGCTGGGGCATAAGGTATGGCAGACTCTTGTACTGGTGGCGCTTTGCTGCGGCGCGGCGCAGATCTTTTCCCAAAATCCTGTAGAAGGGGAAAATTTTGTGGAAAAGGCCGCTTATCTGTACGAAAGCGGCACCAAGCTAAAGGGCGGCGGTTTGGCGGCGGGGCTTTTTGGGCTGCCGTTGCTGTCCTTTGGAAAAACGCCGGCGGCGGTGACCGTTCTGCTTTTGATTTTTACGTTTATCATGCTCATTACCGGCGCAACGCTGCTGGATGTGATTCGGTCGGCTTATAAACCGGTAAAAAAGATAGGAGAGACCTATGTAGAGCGGGTGGAGGAACGCCGCCGTCCGCAATTTAATATTGATATACCCTTGGACGAAGCACCGCTGCCGCCTCATCCGGTGCAGGTTAGGGAACAGTCGCCAGAGGAGAAGGAAAAGGTCAAAAGAGCCAAAGAAAAACTGATCCAGGCGGCTGCCGGGCCGGAGGAAAGAAAGCTTTCCCGGGAACCGGAGGAGAAAAAGCCGGCGGAGAAAGAGCAGCCTTTGCTGGACGATTTGGTGGGGAAGGTCACCCAAAATGTTCTGGCCGAATCAAAAGAAAAACAGCCTTTGACAGAGGCAGCGCCGCCAGCGGAAGCGCTGGCAGAAAGCCAGACTGGGTCGGAGGAGCAGGCGGATCCCCAGGAGCAGATGGCAAATGAGCTGGACGCTGCGGGAAAATTACAGGCTACCGAAAGCTACATATTTCCGCCGGTGTATCTGCTGAAAGAGGGAGAGAAGCCGGACGGGCAGGATCTGAGCGAGGAGCTAAAGGCCAATGCACAGCTGTTGGTGGACGCGCTGGCGAGCTTTGGAGTGCAGACGCGGATTATCGATATTGCCCGCGGTCCGTCGGTGACACGGTATGAATTGCAGCCGTCGGCGGGGGTAAAGATCAGCAAAATCACCAACCTGGCGGATGACATCGCTTTGAATCTGGCCACCAGCGGGGTACGGATTGAAGCGCCGATCCCCAACAAGGCAGCGGTGGGCATTGAGGTGCCAAACCGGCAGACCAGCATCGTGCCGATCCGGGATATTGTGGACTCGGAGCCGTTTAGAGAGGCAAAGAGCAAGGTTACCATGTGTTTGGGTAAGGATATTGGCGGCAGCGTGTGTGTGGCGGACATTGCGAAAATGCCCCATATGCTCATCGCCGGCGCCACCGGTTCCGGTAAGTCGGTCTGCATTAACTCGATTATCATGAGCATTCTCTACAAGGCGTCGCCGGAAGAGGTGCGTCTTTTGATGGTGGACCCAAAGGTGGTGGAGCTGGGCGTTTACAACGGCATTCCCCATCTGTTGGTGCCGGTGGTGACCGATCCGCGCAAGGCGGCCGGCGCTTTAAACTGGGCGGTCAGTGAGATGCTGGGCCGTTACAAGCTGTTTGCGGACAACAGTGTCCGGGATGTGAACGGATACAACCGGTTGGCCGAGGAACAGCCGGACCGGAATTTGACCAAGATGCCGCAGATTGTCATTATTATCGACGAGCTGGCGGACTTGATGATTGCCGCGCAAAACGATGTAGAGGACGCTATCTGCCGTCTGGCCCAGATGGCCCGGGCTGCGGGTATGCACCTGGTTATCGCCACACAGCGGCCGTCGGTCGACGTAATCACCGGCGTCATCAAAGCCAATATTCCCAGCCGGATTGCTTTTGCGGTGTCCTCTCAGGTGGATTCCCGGACCATTCTGGATTCCGGCGGCGCGGAAAAGCTACTGGGTAAGGGGGACATGCTGTTCTTCCCGGTGGGAGCGGCTAAACCGATTCGTATTCAGGGATGCTTTGTCAGCGATAAAGAGGTAGAAAAGGTGGTATCCTTTATAAAGGGTTCCCAGACCGCCGAATATGACGATGAAATTTTAGAGGAGATTGAACGGCAGGCCGAAGCGACGGGCAAATCCGGTTCGAACAGCTCTGGCGGCGGTGGATTCGACGCGGAGGATGAGATGCTGCCTGCGGCTATCGAATGTGTGATCGAAACCGGCCAGGCGTCCACCTCTTTATTACAGCGTAAGCTGAAGCTGGGCTATGCCCGGGCGGCTCGAATCGTTGACGAGATGGAGGCCAGAGGAATTGTGGGACCCTTTGAGGGGAGTAAGCCCCGGCAAGTACTGATCAGCCGTCAGCAATGGATTGAGATGAAGATGCAATCGGATGGGAATGGGCCATCGGATGCGCAGTAAGGGTTTGTCGCTGTCCGCCCCAAAAAGGGATGGCCGGCTTTGGGCAAATGCCCTGGCGGAAAGGAAAAGAGAATGAGTGGTTTTTTGCCCATTTGCAAAAAGGATGTGGAAGCTCTTGGCTGGGACCGGCCGGATTTTGTGCTGATCTCGGCTGACGCGTATGTGGATCACCCCAGCTTTGGCGCGGCGATTATCGCGCGGGTGATCGAGTCCCAGGGATTCCGGGTAGGGGTGTTGGCCCAGCCGGATTGGCGGCGGGAGGAGAGCTTTCTGGCATTGGGCAGGCCCAGACTGGGGTTTATGGTGTCCGGCGGGAACATCGACTCGATGGTGGCCCATTACACGGCTGCGAAGAGACTGCGCAGCGAGGACGCTTATAGTCCCGGCGGAAAGGCAGGATACCGGCCGGACCGTCCCACCATTGTCTACAGCCGGATTTTGAAAAGGCTTTGTCCAGAGGTTCCGGTGATCATCGGCGGGTTGGAAGCGTCGCTGCGGCGGTTTGCCCATTACGATTACTGGGACGATCGGGTGCGCCCTTCGGTTTTAGCGGACGCTGGGGCAGACCTGCTTATATATGGCATGGGGGAGCGCCAGACCATCCAGATTGTGCGGCGGCTGGCGGCTGGGGAGCCGGTGCAGGCTTTGACCGATATTCGGGGATGCTGCTATCTGACAAGCGAGGCGCCGGCCATCCCGGGAGCGGTATCCTGCGCCTCTTTTGAAAAGGCGGCACAGGATAAGGAAGCCTATGCCCGGGCGTTTAAGATTCAGTATGAAGAGCACGATTCCGTATACGGAAAAACCATTATTCAAAAGCATGGCGAACGGTTTTTGGTGCAGAATCCGCCGATGCCGCCGCTTACCCAAAAGGAGTTGGATTGGGTCTGGTCTTTGCCTTTTCAGCGAAACTACCATCCATCCTATGAGCAGAAGGGTGGGATCCCTGGGTTTGGGGAGATGGAATTTTCCATTATGCACAACCGGGGATGCTTTGGCGCGTGTAATTTTTGCTCCATCGCTACCCATCAGGGCCGGCAGGTCACCTGCCGCAGTGAAGAATCTATCCTGGCGGAGGCGCGGGAGATGATCAAAAGCCCCCGCTTTAAAGGATATATCCACGACGTTGGCGGGCCAACCGCCAATTTTCGCCGTCCTTCCTGCCAGCAGCAGCTAAAAAACGGGGTGTGCCGGGGACGCAAGTGTCTAGCACCCTCCCCTTGCAAAAATCTGGTGGCAGATCATCAGGAGTATCTGGGGATTTTGCGAAAGCTGCGGGCGTTGCCTGGGGTCAAGCGGGTATTCATCCGTTCGGGGATCCGGTTTGACTATCTGCTGGAGGACAAAGACGATTCCTTCTTCCGGGAGCTGGTGGAGCACCATATCAGCGGACAGCTGCGGGTGGCGCCGGAGCATTGCTCCGCGGCGGTGCTGGACAAGATGGGCAAGCCGCATATCGAAGCCTACAGCCGGTTTGTGAAGAAATTTTACCAGATGACCGAGAGGGCCGGGAAGGAGCAATATCTGGTACCTTATCTGATGTCCTCCCATCCCGGCTCCACCTTAAAAGACGCGGTACAGCTGGCGCTATATCTAAAGAAAAACCGGATCCGGCCGGAGCAGGTGCAGGATTTCTATCCGACGCCGGGGACAGTATCCACCTGCATGTTTTACACGGGGCTGGATCCGTTTACCGGCAAGACGGTATTTGTGCCAAAAAGCCAAAAGGAAAAGGCGATGCAGCGGGCGCTGCTGCAATATTACCGGCCGGAAATGCGCGGTCAGGTGATTGAAGCGCTGGAAGCGGCGGGCCGCCGGGATTTAATCGGTTCGGGACCGGATTGTTTGGTTCCGGCTTCTGGCCAGCGGGCGGAGAAAAAGCCGCAGCCGAGGGGCGCGGCATCTGGCAGAACGGCTTTGGGCGCAAAATCGGGCCGAGGACAGGGAAAAGGATCCGGCGGAAGAAGCAGCGGCAAGAGGGGGAAAACAAAAAGATGAGCAACAGAAAAAGCGGTATCCGTATCATTCAACAGCTGGTTGACCGAATGCCGACCTGGCTATTTTTGACGGTGGCAGTGCTGGTCATGGCGCTTTTCACCCTGATGACCATGAGCGAAATGGGCTGGCTTCCCTTTGACATGCCCAGCTGGAGCGATATCCTTGGTGTGGAAGAACCGTATAGTCCGGCTGTCCAGCTGGATGGGGAGCAAACAGCGGCGGTCCACATGATTGATGTGGGGCAGGGTGACAGTATTCTGATTCAGACAGGGGACAAAACGGTGCTGATTGATGCCGGGGAGCGGGACCAAGGACAAACGGTCTGCGATTATCTGAAGTCCGCCGGGGTGGAAAGGCTGGATCTGGTCATTGCGACCCATCCCCATGCGGACCATATTGGCGGTTTGGCGCAGGTGCTGGAGCAGTTTTCGGCCAGCGAAATTCTCATGCCGCGGCTGACTGACGATATGGTTCCCACAACGGCAGTGTTCCGGCGGCTGATGGAGGCGATTGAAAAGCAAAGCATTTCGGCCACCGCGGCACAGCCGGGCCTTGTCTATGATCTGGGTGGGGAAGTGTTTCTGACCGTGCTGTCCCCTGTAGACGACTATGAGGATTTGAACGATTATTCAGTCGTGTGCCGCTTGGACAGCGGGGAGACCTCCTTTTTGTTTACCGGCGACGCGGAAAAGCGGGTGGAGCAGGATCTGATCCGTGTGGGAGCCGATTTGCGGGCGGATGTGCTGAAGGCGGGACATCACGGCAGCAGCACATCGTCCAGCGAAGCATTTTTAGATGCAGTATCTCCCAAAATTGCGGCCATATCCTGTGGAGAGGGCAATGATTACGGACATCCCCATAAAGAGATTATGGCCAGCTTTTCTCAGCGGAATGTCACGGTATACCGCACCGATTTGGAAGGGTCGGTGGTTTTTTCCACCGACGGAAAGGATATTACAGTCCAAACGGAAAGGGAGGCGGGCTGATGGTCTACTGGAGCGTTGACCGGGTTGAAGAAGGACAGGCGATTTTGGAAGGACCGGACGGGTCCTGGATGCAGCGGAGTTTATCGGAGTTGCCTCCCCAGATCAAAGAGGGAGATTGCCTGTTCCAGAATGCCGGAGAATGGCAGATTGATCCGGAGGAGACCCAGCGCCGGCGGAAAGAAATGGCGCAGCGGCTTCGAGCGGTATTTGGCAAAGCTTGTCCGGATTCCGCTCAGGAGCAGCCCTGATTTAAAAGGCGGTTCCTCTGGCAAGATAGGCTATTGTTAGATTGGTATCGCGGTCTTTTCTTTGTTGTTCGAAAGAAAATTGGAGAAAGCTTGTGAATAATACTTGACAAACAGAGAAAGCTGTAGTATAGTAGAAAGGCAGTTTAAACTGTGTTTATATCGCGGAGTGGAGCAGTCCGGTAGCTCGTCGGGCTCATAACCCGAAGGTCGTAGGTTCAAATCCTGCCTCCGCAACCATCAAAAAATCCGCATGGCGAAAGGCTTTGCGGATTTTCTTTTTGGCTTTTTCTCGGAATCTCGTTGCAGTTGGCGTTTTTCGGTTTGTAAGGGAGAGCTGCAACGGGATTGTATAAAAACAACACCATATTCATGCTCATTTGGGTCGTTGCAATTTCGTTGCAGGCCCAAATTTTTTTGCGAAAAAATTTCTTACCGAGGAACATCCCCCATCCTGGCCCCGGTAAAAAGAGGATTGTACCAGCGGCATGGCAGAAAGCAATGGCTTTATGAGCCTGGACCTGACTTTATTTTTAATACTGCTTCTGGTGATCTGAAAGGGTCAATAAATCTGGAAGGTCATAATCAACATCATGACCAGGGCCAGGGACGCCAGCTTTGCGGCGGGAGTTTGGGGGGGTATTGTGATAATGCCTTTTACTTGGTCGCAAAGCTGGCGGTAGGCGGTCTTATTATCTATGCCGTAGAGACGGGCGTACAGTGTGCCGCTCCACCAGTCGGGGAACCCCTTGGGACTCCCTCCAGCACATCGCCGGAGTGGACGGGCAGGAATGTCCCGCCGCCAGAGATACGGGCGGTGACTTCGGGGAAATACTGATCCAATCTCTCCATGACAGGGTACAGGCGGGTGGCCCTTTGGTCCGCATCGCCAATACTGGAAAGCTTTGCCGGCATGGAGCTGTGGGAGTGAATCTCACTCGCTCCAGGATATTCCGGGCCTTGGTGACAAACCGGTCGGATTCCATCCAGCAGAAAGCAGAGCCGAAACCCGCCCCTCTTCCCGCAGAGAAACCCACAGAACCCGCGGCGGAAGAAAAAGCCGCCGAAAGCCAGCCGGAGACCGTAACCGCCCCCGCGATGAAAAAGCCCGCTGCCCGCAAAACGACGAGCAAACAGGCCCCCCAGCCCGCTAACCTCTTTGAGGCGGCTATGCGGCAGGTGGAAGAAAAGATCGCCGCCAAATCCAAGGGCTGAAATACAGCTTTATTGTAGCATGGAAGGAGGGGGTACGCTTACAGTTATAATCCAAGCAAAATATCTATTTAATATTATATATATATGTGGATATTCGTATAAATCGCTTGAAACTTTTACCAAATTATGGTTAAATATGCGATTGAATTATTTCTTATCTAGTTATATAATATAGAAAAATAGAAATTTATATATAAATAATTAAAAATATGAAATATTTTTAGAGGAATTTACAATAAGAATTTGTTTAATTAATCCACGGTATGTAATCGATGATGTTTTTTACCAGCATAAGTACATTGACAGCGGTTTTAATGTAGCTAATTTAGGAATAGGTTACATTGCCTCCTATTTAGAACTTCATGGTTGTGAAGTAGACATACTGGATAATAGGTACAGAAGCGTCTTCCTATTTATTTGGTGCAGATGCAGCCTTTCCTTTTGGATACAACTCTACTGTAGAAGTAAAAGGTAGTGATACTGCATTAGCCATAAATCAATTAATTAAGAAAATCGAAATGCTTGGAAAAGATATTATTTTAATTGGTTCTCAGGCAATGATCGCACCTCCTTCATTATTATTTAATTTGTGATAGTTTTTATCAGTTTGACAGTTTTTTGTTCAATTTAACTGATCCTTTGCACTATCGAAAACAAAGAGTGCTAAATTTGATCCCGATAACATATCACTCAGATGCTTTTTTAAATGCCGCTAAATCTGATGAGAAACTTGCAAATTTTTATAATATGCTTATTCCAACATTCAACGATACAGCCTTTTGGTGTCTACCCAGAGAAATCAAAAGAAATTATACTAAGCACTAATACGATCAACTCAGTTGTTTTATATTTCCGTTTTCAAATTTATAGAGATAGGAGTAATTTCATATATGTTCAAATCTATAAAATTCTTACTAAAATGTGTATATAAGTATAACAAGATTTACATTCTTTATGCGTTGATTTATCAGTTTACTACAGCTATAACGCCATTAATTGCTATCATTATGCCTAAATTTATCATTGATGAATTGATGGAAAAACAAAGTATAACGACACTTTTACTTTATCTAGTTATATTTTTATTATCTATTTTATGCGCTAATCTTTGTTCAACATATCTACAAGGAAAAATGTTTGTATCTAAAATGATCGTGTATTACAAATTTCAAATTGATTTGACTTCTAATATAGCTGATAGTGATTTACAGAAACTAGAAAGCGCTGACTATTTAGATACAAAAACGAAAGCGGAACGCTTTCTTTATGCAAATGGTTCAGGATTTGGATTGATAGAAAGTGCTTTTAATATTCTTTGAAAAATTTTATTGTCATTTATGATCATACGGATTAAGGGAATTTTTATTAAACCATATTCTGCGTTATTCTTAAACCAGCATTTTGACCATGATCAGCGCAATTACAGTATCTATTTATATAGGTATATAACCTTTTCAAGTCAATAATATACTTCATCTTTGATCACCTGTATCGTTGTGATAAATTTCAGCAATATATTGGAATTTACGAAGATAAAAGCAATATTGCATAAAAAATAGGTGTATACTTATTCGTACACAATGGTAGAAGTACTAGATTATACGACAAAGAAGTATATTACCCTTATCATCCAAGTAGCAAAAGGGATAAGTTATATTTAAATACGATTAAGCAGCATTGGATGAAGAATTAAAGTACTTTAATAAGTTGGACAGAATCCTTCTGAAACACCTGCAGCGGAAAGACTGGCTTCTGAGAGATTTGCAATATCTTTTAAAATAATACAGCCCTTGGAGAGGGGCTATAAAAACTACTACTCTACAATAAGGATGAATTTAAATGCAAAAAATGTTACCCTTTACAGATCCACAGATTACATCATATGCAGGGATTGCAAATACATTGGGTATTTTAGAATCCTATCCGAATACTGAAGACTTTATTTATTCCAATTTTTTTCAGATGGTCTATTACCAAAACATAAATAAAAGTAATATCCTGCACGAAATGACAGGATCTTTGTATGATTTGGAGGTAGGCTTGAGATTTTTGCCATTATATATTTACTGTCCCTTTTTTTATGTTAGATGTATTAATAAGGAAATTCTATTTCAAGAATCTAATGTCCTTAAATATGTCATTCAACTACTAGATTTAAATTATTATTTTGTTGGATGGATGAATCATTATTATATTCCAGAGAGCAAAAAATATAATAATGAGAATTTTGATGATGTCATTTTAATTTATGGTTATAATATGTCAAGTCATAAATTTTTTGCTGCTGGTTTTATTGATGGTTTTTATAGAAAAATAGAAATAAATTTTTGTGACTTTAAAAAAGGGATAGCATCTGAAGTCGAAACAAATAAATATGCAAAAAATATTACATTAATAAAATACGATATAGATTATACATATAAATTTGATGTTGAAAAATTTAAGAAAAAAGTAATTGATTATTTATCTTCCCAGGATAGTAATAAACGATTTAATTTAATAGATGATAAAAAATATTGGTTTGGCATATCGTATTACGACAAAACTTTAGAACAATTTTTAAGTAAAGCAAAAGATATGAGATTAATTCACAACTTAGTAGATCAAAAAATAATGATGAAAAACAGATTGATTTTCTTAAATGAAAAAGGTTATATCAAAGGATATGATCTAAAAAGATTGTTGGAGTATAATGAAGCAATTTTAAATAAGTTAATTCTATTAAGGAACAAAACCATTAAAAATAACATTAGATATCTAGATGAATGGAAGTCCGAATTGATAGAGGAATGGGCAACATCCCTAAATACAATAAAATTTTTAGATATAGATTTTAATATGCAGTTACTTAAAGTATTATGATATTACTAATTTTTAAAAAGTAACCCTAAAACTCTTTAGCCATACGGATTTTTGATGGTTGCGGAGGCAGGATTCGAACCTACGACCTTCGGGTTGGTTATGAGCCACAAGAAAAAGACTTTTAACCAGAAAGGCGGCGTTGCCAAAAGCACTACCTCCTACAACTTTGCGGCCTGCCTGTCCGATGCCGGCAAGCGCGTCCTGCTGGTGGACTCGCCCCCAGGCCATTCTGACAATTCTTTACGGAATCGACCAGCAGGATGAGCTGGAGCATACCATCTGCGACCTGATGCGGGCCTGCGGTGAGGATAAGGAGGTGGACACAGGTTCCTGCATCCTCTACAGCTATACGGTGGATCTGATTCCCAGTAGTATCGAGCTTTCCGCCCTGGAAATTCCCCTATACTCATAAGCACTTAGTCCCTCTGTGGATTAGGTGCTTTTCTTTACCCCAAATCAAACAGCAGATAATCTGTATGCCCAGTGTCCTTTTTCATAAAATTTAATGATTTTTCCATCCTTCGCCAATCCCGCCAGTATCCGATTCGCTGTCGCCGGCGAAACGCCACACAGCTTACGGACATCGGCTGATCCTAACGCGGCGATTTCGCATTTTATGTCCTGCGGCTGCTAGCCTGCGTTCAGCAAGCTTTTGGTCGGGACATCCATTCAAAGGTGCAGGTTAAAACACTTTTGAAAAAATATCTTTACTTGTTTGTTATTTCGTTGATACAGGAAATGGCATTTAAAGTTCGCGGAAAGCCGATATAGGGAATGCACCAGTTGATTGCGCAAAGCAGTGTCTGACGATCGTTGCCCACCCGAAGATTTCCTTCGATATGCGCTTTTAGCTGGGGTTCGCATCCGCCGAGTGTACAGAGCACGCAAAAAGTCAACAGCTCTCTCGTGCACAAATCAAGCTCGCCTCTGGTATAAAAGTCACCAAAACAGTAGCTGGATAAATATTCCTGAATGTGCCGCAGCTCCGGCGGGGCGCTCTCCCAATTACGGTCAATGTTCCCTTTCCCGAAAATGGCATACTGAGCA
Source organism: uncultured Oscillospiraceae bacterium (assembly GCA_910587335.1). Lineage (GTDB taxonomy): Bacteria > Bacillota > Clostridia > Oscillospirales > Ruminococcaceae > UBA3818. The sequence goes on along the minus strand of CAJUMG010000002.1, from coordinate 40,028 downwards.
GCGAGTCCCTGCGCTAGACGGGTATCCTTTGTCACCGTAGCCCGGCTTTTCAGTGGCAGCCGGATGCCCTGGCTGTGCATTGCGCGTTCCGCTTCCTCCAGCGCCTCCAATGCCCTGGTGCAGCCGGTATATGGCGCACACTGAAAAATTGCCTCTGCAATAGCTTCTGGTGTCACCTTTGCTGATAGTGCCTGTGCTACTTCCTGGGGGATTGACTTCAGTGTGCCGAGGGCTGTCAATACCGCAAAGGAAATCAGCCGCTTTGTTCTTTCGGGCAGATTTCCATAAGCGCTCAGCTGATCCATTTGGAAATCAGCTATTATTTGTTTTAATTCGTCCATTTCTCATTTCTCCTTACAAAATTGTTGAAACACTTTGCTTGCATAATAAGCAATGCAGGCCCATAGGCCCATCATCGCTATGTATTCGGTGAAAAACAAAATCAGCGGCTGTTCCAGGTCAAAGAACACAAACTGTTTTTTTAGAAACAGGTAAGACGCCCAATCGTTTTTGAGAAAAGCATAAACGCCAACCCCACAGAGCAGAAAAGCCGGCGCCCGCAAAGCCCAGATGGATGATTTGGGTGCTTTATTTTGTTTTGTGGCTTTTCGTATCACTCCCATAACCATGCTCCAGTGAAATCCGAGGTGAACGCTCATCAGGATAAATCCCCAATAGGCCGCCAGCATGTGGAGGATACGGGCAAATCCCATGCCGCCATCAATGGAAAGAAACGCAAACACAGCTTTGGACAGGATGACCCCGCTGACCATCAGGCCAAGCTTGGAAAACAAAAGGATAACGCCTCGCTTTGCCTGTTTCACGATTAAAGCCGGATTGCTTAATAGCCGACTTCTTTCAGCCAACTTAAAATATCATTTTCATGATTCCTTACCCCTTTTTACCCGGCGTAACCCAAGCCGGACAGCCATTCGTCGACCTGCTCCTGCGCGCCGGCGGCGCTGGAATTTTGCAGGGCAAGTCCCTCTTGGATCGTTGCGTTGGATTCTAAGCTTTCTATGGTCCGGATTGTGTCGGAAAATCCGCTGCCGCCGGAGGTGACAAAGGGAACGATGGTTTTGCCGGAGAGCTCCACCTGATCTAAGAGGCTGTACAGTGCCATGGGCATATCGCCCCACCAATTGGGGAACCCCAGGAAAATCACGTCATAATCCTCCAGATTTTTCGGGAGCGCGGTAAGCGCAGGGCGGGCATCTGCTCTCTGTTCCTGTTGCCCTTGGTCAAGGGTTTCATCATAGGAGGCAGGATATTTTTCCACTGTCCGGATGGAGAACAGGTCGGCCCCTGTGGATTCGGCAATCATATTGGCCACAACGCCGGTATTGCCGGTAAGCGTATTATTCCAAGTTTGAATGCTCGCTGTTGCAAAAGCGTCAACGCCCTCCGGCAGATCTGCATTTTCCGCATAGCTAAAATAGACAACCAGCATATTGCTTTCGCCGCCGTCAGCTTCCGGCGTTTCCTTCCCAGAGGAAGATGAGGCTTGCGATTGCTCAGAGGAAGAAGTCTCCTCCGGCTCAGAAGCCTGTGAACTACTCGACGCTGAGCTTGGCTGAGAGCTTTCTTGGGATGCTGTTTCGCTGCACGCTGCCAGGGAAACAGCCATCAACCCCGCCAATAAAAATGTCAAAATTCGTTTCATTGTAAATTACCTCCAATAGCTTTATAAGCATGTGAATTACTCCGCCAACGCAAAGGGAATGTCCACATTGCCAGGAAGCTTATCAAAAATATGTAAATCGGACATGACCTTTATCCTTCCTTGACCTTTCGGCTTTTTATCTCGTGAATCAGATAATCCACCTGATCCAGCCACTGTTGTTTTCCGTGAATTTCTTCCAACAGCTGATACCGGCACTTACGCAGAATTTGTACCTGCTCAGCCTCTGTATGTGTTTTCCCATTCATCAAATGAAGGAGCTGTTTGAATGTATCCAGATTCATTCCTGCCTTCAGTAGAAAACGAAGCTGAAGGGTACGTTGCAGCTCCGCTTCTGGATATTCTGTGCAGCCATCATCTGTTTTGGTTCCTTTTAACAGACCGTTATCTTTGTAGAAGTCCAGTGTTTCCATCTCAACGTGAAAATGTCTGCTCGCTTCTTGCAGAGTCATTCTAAACCTCCCATTGGATAAAAAATAATGTAAGTGTCGTTAGAACGAGCGAACCGCTCCTTATGACTACACTTACATTATAGGTTTGGACGATATACATGTCTAATACTTAATTTTCATAAACTTAAATGTCCATAAGGCATGGATTTTGCAAGGAAACGTGCTTTTCTTCATACCAAATGCAGGAAGGTTTTTCGAATATGTTCAATGAATTTCGATGCTGCCAGACCAAACGGCTGCTGCCTTCTCCAAGCCAATACACTACTGGCAGTCAATGCGGGGTTCAATGGACGGCAAACGATTTTCTCCTGATCAGCCATAGAGGTAGAACCCTGGATGATGATCGCGTATGCCAGCTTATGTTGTACCATAACAAAGCTGTTTGTAGGCAGATTGCTGGTAAACAGGACATGCAGCTTGTCAAAATCATCTCCAAACCAACTGGCCAGTTCGCTTTGAACACTTAGCCGACGAGGCAGGATCAGCGGCAAATCTTTCAAATCTGCCGGTGTAATCGACTGCTTTTGAGCTAAAGGGGAATCGGCTGGCATTACCACAACCCAGTTTTCCTTTTGGTTTAAACGAATGAAATCGTATTTTTCCATATTGATCGGTTCCAGCAAAAGCCCCACATCAATCAATCCACGTTCCATCTGCTCACAGACATGGTCAGCCGTAGCGGTGTACAGCTCAAAGGTAACAGCAGGGTAGCGTTCGTGAAACGATTGAAACAGCTTTGGAAGCAGTTGAACAGCCCCTAGGTCGCCGCAGCCAAGGGATACCGTGCCTTCCACGGTATCCTCCTGTTCGGTGAGTTCCTGCTCTGTTTTATCCACCAATGCCAGGATTTCTTCTGCCCGACGGCGCAGCAGCAAGCCTTCATTTGTCAGGATGATCTTCCGCGTGGCGCGGTCGAACAGCTTCACGCCCATATCCTCTTCCATCTGCGCCAGCTGCCGGCTTAAGGTCGGCTGCGTAATATGTAAAACATCTGCAGCTTTGGTGATGCTCTCTTCCCGCGCCACAGTTAAAAAGTATCGAAGCACCCGAATTTCCATCATGACACCTCCTATCATCTATCAAGGCTAGCTTAACATAGCCATGCCTTAAAAGCAAGTTGTACGAAAAACATTCCTAAAGAGCATTTTGCAGACGTAGAGGTTTTTAGACGATTCTCCAGAGTTGCTGATAACCCAATCGACATGGCCTGTCCGGCATCCAAATTCCGGTTGACTGGCAATGAGTACAATAAAATGATATAATATACAATAAGATGGTATTGCGCCGCGGAAACGATGACCCTATCGTAAATGTGGGAGGGATGTCAAAATGTCGGAGCTGACAAAGACATTGTGCAATACGATCAAAGGATTACGAGAGAAAGAGGGAGTATCGTTGGAAGCATTTTCGGAAAAGCTTGGGATCAGTAAAACATCACTGCAAAATATAGAACGAGGAGGAGCCAATCCAACGCTGGAAACGGTGGAACAGGTGGCGGATGCGTTAGGCGTTTCACCATTGGTTCTTTTGGCGGGGGACTACGATACCGAAGAATTCAGGATTGCTTGGCTGCTTTTGGATTTGCTGGAGAGATTTGAAAAGCTTTCGGCAAAGGAACGGGGAGAGGCGATGAAAGCTTTTAACCTGCTGGTAGAGACACTTTCGAAGAAGTAGGGAAAAGACCGGATCATACTGCCTGTTTGCCAAAGGCATTCGGGTAGCTTTCTTATACCCTTTTTTGCTAAAGTAGATAGGATAAAGCTGAAAAGGTTGGATGCCGGATTATGCCACACTTTTTCACAAGGCATACGTCCTTTTATACTGAATAGCTTTTTGCTATACTTTAGCTGTGACAACACTGCCAATGGATAGAGACATGCCCTCTAGGCATACATTCACATCAGATATAAGTATTTGCTGTTTTTTGCATTTTCAGTTAAAATGATGACTCACAGAGCCTAGAGGAAAACGGGGCAGAGGGGGAAACAAAATAGAAATACAGTTGGTTAAAAGATAAAATGATATATGTGGGTGGTGAAGATTTGAAAATTCTCTTGTTTCTTCTTGTTTTTCTTCTGTTTTCCGGCTGTACTTCGCAGAAGTCGGAGCTGTCAAGGCCAAACGGCTCTTCTGCCGGTGAGAATGCCAGGGCGGTCGTTTCCGGCGCTGCTTGTTGGGAGGGTCCTTCCATCTCCCGGATAGAGGAGGAAGCCCTTTCCCAAAACGGGATCCACCCTTATGTGCAGCAGCTGCTGCAAACGGCTGCAAACGACCTTATCGAACCGGAGATGAGCGAATACGATAGGGTCAAGGCGGCGTTTGACTACATGATTATCCATACGGCAATCGAAGAGCCGGAGGGACTCTCTCTTTGGCGGGTACACGGCGGCGGTGACCAGCCTATCCCCTTTTTGGAGCAGCGGGCGCTGAGCCCTTTGCGGTTCGGGGTTGGGATGTGCGAGGACTATGCCGCCGCCCTGACACTGCTGCTGCGGGAAATGGGGCTGGAGGCGGAATATGTCCCCGGCCTAACCTACTCGGCAGAGGGGAACCTGGTGGACCACGCCTGGACGATGGTGAAAATCGACGAGGTTTGGTATCATCTGGACAGCCAGCTGGAGGACAACATCTCCCGCCGCGGCTCGGTACGATACAAATATTTCCTCCGGGGGGACGCTACCCTGTCGGCTTCCCACCGGTGGGGGCAAAACCTCATCGACTCCGGCCTGCTGACAGCAAAGCAGAACGCTGAAATCGCACAGAGATGGCTGACGCCATCCTGTCCGCAGGACTACCCAAGGCCGGACCGAAGTGCAATCCCGGATGGGGCGGCTTTGGATTTGGAGGGGATAAAAAGGGAGGCCGAGAAGGAGATTGCCGCCTGGGAAGCGGAGAACGGACCGTTGCCCGAAATGGAACTGAACACCACGCCGCCGGTCTTTGGGCTGGAGGGGTACGGTCCGGCAGATGAAGGATAAAAGAAAGGAAGATTCAATGAAGAGACTTTTGATCGCGCTGCTGGCCGGCGCCTGTATGCTGTCCGCCTGTTCGGCTAAGGAAGATCGTCCCTCTACTGTTATAAGTGTTTCCTCTGCCATAGAAGCTTCTGCCATCTCAGACGAAACGATGTCTTTTTCGGAGCCCGAGCCCGATCCGAAGAATGAATGGGAATCGGACAGTCCGGAAAGTCATCAGATGGAACCGGCATTGCTGGAGCAGATGCATACGGCGCTAAAGGATGCGCCGGTTTATGCAGTGCTGACGGTAAAAGACGGTGTGATTGTTGACGAATACTACCAGGAGGGGTACGATGAAAGCAGCGCTTACGCCTTCCATTCGGCCTCCAAATCCATGACCAGCGCCCTATTTGGCATCGCGATGGAAGAAGGGTACATCGGCAGTGTAGACGATCTGCTCTCCGACTATCTGCCCCAGGTGCTACAGCTGGAGGATACCAGAAAGCATTCTCTCACCCTGCGTCATCTGCTGACCCATACCTCCGGATTGGAGTGGTATGAATGGGGTGGCAGCTACAGCAACTGGGAGGAATTTCGCTCATCGGAAAACTGGGTGGATTATATTTTGGACCGCCGTCTGGTTTACGATCCAGGTAGCGTTTTTAACTATAGCACCGGCAATACCCATCTGCTGGCAGCGGCCTTGGAAAAAGCGACCGGCAAGGGTCTGTTTGATTACGCGAAAGAAAAGCTTTTCGACCCTATGGGGATGGACAGCGCCAGCTGGGGGACAGATCCACAGGGGATTGCCGACGGCGGCAACGGAGTGGTTCTGTCCGCCCGGGACGCGGCCAAATTTGGTCAGCTGTTTTTGGATGGCGGCGTCTGGAACGGTGAGCAGTTGGTCCCGGCAGACTGGGTGGCCGAGTCCACCACTGCCAAAAATAATGGCGCGGGCGACGGAACCGGGCAGTATGGCTACCAGTGGTGGACCCGGCAGTTTAACGGATACGATACTTACTATGCGTTCGGCGCCTGGGGGCAGTACATTTTTGTTGTCCCCGAACTGGAATTGGTGACGGTGATTGCCAGCCCCGGTCCCCAGAGCAGCTATGCTTCCCGCGATTATTTTACCAATTACATCCTGCCTGCCTGTCAGGGATAAAGGAGGGACGCTATGAAAAAACTTGCCATCCTGTTTGCCATTCTCTGCTTTACAATCGTCTTTCCCGGCTGTTCGGGACAGCAGAATACCGCCGGGTTTTCGGAAAGCGATCTGGTACTCACCGTGGCGGGGAAGGAATACCACACCCGCGACAACGTCCAAACGGTGATTGAAAATTTAGGCGATGGCTACCAATACGCTGAGGGAAAATCCTGCAACTACGATGGCTTAGACAAAACCTATACCTATGACGCCGCCACCTTCTACACCAATCCGCTTTCGGAGGGAGACCTTCTCAGCGAGATCTACTCCGAAAGTCCAGAGACTGCCACCTCCAAGGGGCTCTCCCCAGGCGCGGCCAAAGGAGATGTTCTTGCCGCTTATGGGGAGCCGTCGGAATCGGATGAATACATCCTTATTTACCGGGCCGGAGAGGATGTCAACGCTCCTTCCCTCTGCTTTGAGCTGGAAAATGATACCGTCATCGCCGTGTTCCTCACCGTGGACCCAGTGTAAAGGAGGGCCGCCCATGCTTGTACTGGAACAACTGAAATTCTTTGCCAAAACCGACCGGATCGCGCTGGTGAACCGGGAAGAAACCCTCTCTTACCGGGAGCTGGACGCCCGGTCCAACGCCTTTGCCGCCTGGCTGCTGAATACCTTTGGGGCGGATCGCTCCCCGGTGGTGATCTGTGGGGACAAGGAGACGGACCTTCTCTGCTGCCTCTTTGGCGCACTGAAATCCGGCCGGGCCTATGTCCCCATTGACAGCGTGGTGCCGGAGGGCCGGGCTGGGCAGATCATCGGGGATGTAAAGCCCCGGGTGGTGGTGGACTTTACCGGCAGGGTGCCAGACTGCGGCGCTGTGGTATTGTCACCCGCTGACCTCGCCCCGCTGTTGGGCGGCTCTGCGGCCCCCATCTCCCGGCAATACTGGGTGGGGGATGCCGGCCCGGCCTACATCCTCTTTACCTCCGGCAGCACCGGCAGGCCCAAGGGGGTGCCCATCACCGCCGGGAATTTGGACGCCTTCTGCCGGGGACTGCTGCCCTATTACCCAGCGGATGGCGGAGTGGTGCTGCATCAGGTGTCCTACTCCTTCGATGTCTCCGGCTGCGCGGTCTATGCCGGCATCAGCCGGGGGATGACCCTGTTCACCGTAGACCACGCCATGACCGGGAATTTGCAGGAGCTTTTTGCGGCTTTGGGGGAATCGGGGCTGACCCTGTGGGTATCTACCCCCTCCTTCGGGGAACTATGCGCCCAGTCCAGGGGCTTTTCCCAGGAGCTTCTGCCCCGGCTGCGGCAGTTTCTTTTCTGTGGAGAGGTGCTGCCCCATACCCTCTGTGATACCCTGGCGGAACGGTTCCCTGCGGCCCGGATCCTGAACACCTACGGCCCCACCGAGGCCACCGTCTTAGTGACCGCCGACGAGATCACCGAAGAAATGCGCCGGGACAGCCGCACCATCCCCATTGGAAGGGCTATTGACGGGGTGACTTTGCAGCTGGAGCGAGACGGTGCGGAGGTCACCGGCGAGGAACAACCCGGCGAACTGCTGATCCTCGGCCCCACCGTAGGCCCCGGCTACTTTGGCCGCCCGGACCTCACCGAAAAGGCGTTTTTCACCGACCCGACCACCGGCCTGCGGGGATACCGCACCGGTGATTTGTGCTATCAGAGAAACGGCCTGTACTACTACTGCGGCCGGGCAGACAACCAGCTAAAACTGAACGGCTATCGCATCGAGCTGGAGGATGTGGAGGAAAACCTACAAAAACTGCCCAACATCCGGCGGGCAGCGGTAGTGCCGGTGCGGGACGGGGATGGCAAGGTCCAGTACCTGGCGGCGTTCCTTCTGCTGCGGGAGGAAGATGGCCTCACCCCGTTAAAGCGGGCCATCGCTCTGAAAAAACAGGCGGCAGCGTATCTCCCCGCCTACATGATCCCCCGGAAGATGACCGCGGTGGAGTCCTTCCCCCTCAATGTCAATGGGAAAATCGACCGTAAGGCCCTTGCTGCCAGTCTGGAGGGAACGCCATGACCCCTTATTCCGGTCTGCTGTTTTTCTACCTGCTGGCGCTGTTCCTGACCCCCGCTGTGATGCTGGGGCTGATGGGGAAATCCCTCAAACAGTATGGCTTTGCTTTTTCGCTCGTCATGCTCTGCATCGTCTTTGGGGAGGGCGGACAGTTGGGATGGCTCATCCTCTTCTATCTTTGGCAGGGAGCGGTATTCCTGGCTTTCCGCCGGTGGAAGGGAAAACGCCCCGTCCTTTGGCTGGCGATGATTTTGGCCCTGCTGCCCCTTGCCTTTGTAAAACTGGGGGAGGTCTGGTCGGTTTTCTCCGTGTTCCGGCTGCTGGGGGTCAGCTACATGACCTTCCGAGGGGTGGAGGTGCTGTTAAACCTCCACGACGGGACGGTGAAAGAAATTTCCCTCTTCCGGTGGAGCTATTTCCTGCTGTTCTTCCCCTCGGTCAGCTCAGGTCCCATTGACCGGTGCCGCCGGTTCCTCGCCGATTTAGAGGGCCAAAACTCCCAGCAGGAATATATCCTCCTGCTGCGGCAAGGGGTCTGGAAGCTCATTGGCGGGGCCTTTTCCGCTATCGTTTTAAGCGGACTGATTTGGCAGTATTGGCTTTCTTCCCTGCCTGCAAAAGGTATTCTGCCTACCTTGTCCTATATGTACGGCTATACCCTGTTTTTGTTTTTCAACTTTGCCGGGTCCAGCAGCATGGCCATCGGGACGGGGTACATTCTGGGCATCCAGGTGCCGGAAAACTTTAACCAGCCCTTTTTCAGTGTGGACATGAAGGACTTCTGGGCCCGGTGGCACATCTCCCTTTCCGGCTGGCTGCGGGACTATGTGTATACCCGGTTCGTGATGGCGTCCCTCAAGAACAAACGGTTCAAAAATCCCCGCACCGCCTCTTATATCGGGTATATCCTCACCATGATGACCATGGGTCTTTGGCACGGGCTGGCCCCTCACTACCTGTTGTACGGGGCCTACCACAGCGCCCTGATGTGCCTCAACGAATACCTTGATCTACACTGGAAGCCCTTCAAAAAGCTGAAAAGGCAGGTCTGGAGCCAGCTGTGCTGTATGGCGGTGACCTTCCACCTGTTTGCCTTTGGGCTGCTGATCTTTTCCGGGAGATTACTGTAAAGGAGCGTGAGAGCATGGAACAAAAAATCGCTGAGATACTTGCGGCAATATGCGGAGCCGGGCCGGAGGAGATTGAGCCGGAGCTGGCCCTGTTTGAGGAGGGCCTGCTGGATTCCTTCGCCGCCATCCAGCTGGTGATGGAGCTGGAGGACGCCTTTGGTGTTTCCCTGGATATGGCCAGTCTGCCGCGGGAAAGCATCGCCACCCCCGCCGCCATCGCCAGGCTGATCCGGGAGAAACTGGGATGAGGGCGGCGGCAAAAGCGGTTCTGCTCCCGGCTGTGGCGCTGTTGTTGGCAATATCCCTGCTGTTTTGGGGAGCTGGAGCGGTGATCACAAATACCATGCCCCCCTGGCGGGACAGCGTGGGGAATGTGAACCACACCGAGAAGATCACCGGCCGGTATCTGGTGGAGCAGTCCGCCGCCCAGGAGGACACCCTGCTCATCTTTGGCTCCAGCGAGCTGCGCACCACCGAAATTTCCACCCATCCGGCCAATTTCTTTGCCGAAAAACGGGCAGGGTTCCAGGTGGACATTATCGGTCGGGGTTCCTGCCAGTCACTGATTCATGCGCTGGAAATCGCCGCCTCCGGGGACGCGCTTCGAGGGAAAAAGGTGGTGCTCATCACCTCCCCACAGTCCTATGTGCCGGAAGGTATCGCGCCGGACCTGTTTATGGCGAACTTCTCCCCCCAGCAGTACCTGGAGCTGTTGGCGGACGATACCCTTTCCGATGAGGTGAAAACCTATCTTTCAGGCAGGGTGGCGGAGCTTTTGGAGGAGTACCAGGCCCTGCCGAATGCCGCCCCGGTGGACCCGGCCATTTCCGCACTGGCGGCTCACCGGGCAGAGCCCACCTTTTTGTCCGGAGTGAAAAACATGGTGCTGACCCCCTACTACACTGTTAGCCGGTATCTGAACGAGCTAAAGGACAAGGTATCCGCCCGGAAGATATTGGCGGCCGGGGAGGATTTTTCTGCCCCGGCAAACCTGCCCGCCATCGACTGGAGTGCGGAGGAACAGAACGCCATCGCCCAAGGCAAGGCCATGAGCGGCAACAACGACTTTTGGATGCTGGACGATTACTACACCACCTACATCGGCTCCCGGCTGGAACGGCAGCGGGACCGGGACAGGGATCTGAGCTACTCGGTTTCTAAGGAGTATGACGACCTGCGGGTGCTGTTTGAAATCTGCCGCCAAAAGGGGATCGAGCCGCTGTTTGTCCATGTGCCGTTGCATGGCAAGTGGAGCGACTACACCGGCTTTCCCGCTGACCGGCGGGAGGAGTATTACCAAAATGTCCGGGAGATCGCGGAGGAATATGGCGTCCAGATGCTGGACCTCACTGGGTATGAGTACGAGGAATATTTTCTATGTGATGTGATGCACATCGGCTGGAAGGGGTGGCTGGCGGTTGATAAAGCGCTTATCGACTATTATTACGAAGGGTAAAGGGTGGGTGTTTGCCCATCCTGCGGCCCGGTATGGCTGGTATCTGCTGGCGATTTTGGCCCTCCTGGCCTTCTGGCTCTTTGCCCCGGGGGGCGAAGTTGCCTTTGTCTACAGCGCGTTTTGAGCGCAGCAGATGAATCCTATTTTTTGCAAAAACCCTCCTGCTTTTTCTTTAGCGCAGGGAATTTTTCTTGCTGTTTTGACCAGTCGGGAGTATAATAGCCTTGATAAAAAACGCTGTTTTGTATTTGTGAAAGGATGTGCTTTTATGCAGAAAATTGCAAGCTTTACCATCAATCACTTAGATTTACTGCCGGGTATTTACGTATCCCGAAAGGACAAGGCTGGAGATGCGGTGCTGACCACCTTTGATCTGCGGATGACCAAGCCCAACCGGGAACCGGTGATGAATACGGCGGAGCTGCATACCATTGAGCATCTGGGCGCTACCTATCTGCGCAATCACCCCACCTGGGCGGATCGGATTATCTACTTTGGGCCAATGGGCTGCCGAACCGGCAATTATCTGATTGTAAACGGCGACTATACCTCTGGGGATATGGTCGAGCTGGTTACCGGCATGTTCGAGTTTATCCGCGATTTTGAAGGGGAAATCCCCGGTGCTGCTGCAAAGGATTGCGGAAACTATCTGGACCAAAATCTTATGATGGCTAAATGGCAGGCGAAAAAATATCTCGACACCTGTCTATACTGTATCAAAGAGGAAAATTTGGTTTATCCAAAATAGGGGCCAAATGGCCTGGCTTTTATGTATCTTAAGCTTTAAAACCGGATCTGACTTTTAGGGGGACAGATGGGCTTGCCGCCTGGCGCTGTCCCTTTTTGCAGTGCGATAGGCCGGACTGTATGCCATAAAGCTTGGCATGATGTTTTTGGAACAGGCCAGCCACGAAAGAAAGCGAAAAGGAGGAGGGAAGGCGGATGAACAAGGTGATCGTCTATTGGTACGGGCCAAATCGTCCCTCTTCAAAGGAGTGCCTTGTACGCAGCGCGGCGATGTTTGCAGGCGAATCGGTCCAGGGGGCGCAGGACCGCTGGCAGATAAGGCGTCAGGAAAAAGGCAAACCCTATTTTCCATCTGCGCCGCATGTTCATTGCTCGGTAACCCACAGCGGGGAATATTGGCTGGGCGGGTTTGCCGGTCAGCCGCTGGGGCTGGACCTGCAAATTCACAAGGAAGTCCGGCGGCAGGCCCTGTCCCGGCGTTTTTTCCACCGGCTGGAGGACGAATACCTGCAATCGGTCGAATACAGAGACTTCTACCGGGTCTGGACAGCCAAGGAAAGCTTTGTAAAGCTTTCCGGTGAAGGGATCGACGGCCATTTTAGTCGCTTTTCGGTTGCGGACGCTCATGGGCTGCTGCCTTATGCAAAGGGCAAAAAGCTTTTCTTTGTGCCGTTTCGCGAAGGGTATACGCTGTGCGTCTGCGCGAAGGAGATTGCTTCGGTGACGCTTTTTCCGGGAAAATAGAAAGCACTGTCCCGCGATGGCGAGGCTTTTCGCCGTGGGGACGGTACTTTTTTAGCACCTGCCTTTTGCTGGCCGGGGGAGACTGGTTCTTTGCTGAAAGGGAAACGGTATTTGACAAAAATTTTTTCGCCATATCGTTTAAAAAAAGGGGAATCTTTTGTTTCGGACAAAGGCGCTGTAAAATGTCAGGGTAAAGGAGCGGGAAAATGTATAGAATTTTTATTGTCGAAGATGATGTGGTTTTCCGGGAAGCACTGTCCCGGCAGCTTTCCCACCGGGGATATCAGGTACAGCTGGCAGAGGATTTTCAGGATGTTTTAGCGCAGTTTGAGGCATACCAACCCCATCTTGTGCTGCTTGATATTTCTCTGCCGTTTTTTGACGGATACTATTGGTGCGAGGAAATCCGCCGAATCAGCCAAACGCCCATATTGTTTTTGACCTCGGCCAGCGATGACATACATCTGATCATGGCGGTCAACCAAGGAGCGGACGATCTGATCCCCAAGCCCTTTTGCATGGAAGCGGTGCTGGCGAAAATTCAGGCGGTTCTGCGCCGGGTCTATTCCTTCGGCGCACAGAAAAATCTGGTGCGGTTTGGGGATATCTCCTTAAACCCTGGTCAGGGGACCGTCTGGCGTGGAGAGGCAAAGGCCCAGCTGACCAAAAACGAAAGCCGGATTTTGCAAATGCTGCTGGAATCCCGTGGGGAAATTGTCTCTAGGGAAAGCATAATGAGAAGTCTGTGGGAGGATGAAAGCTTTATCGACGAAAATACCCTGACGGTCAACGTGGCTCGTCTGCGAAAAAAGCTAGAGGAAATGGGGCTTCGGTCGCTGATTGGCACCCAAAAAGGGCTTGGTTATTTTGTGAGGACCGGCGCATGAGGGCTTGGACGCTGCTGGCCAGATATGGCAAAAGCCGAAAGCGGTATTTTTTGCTGATTGCACTTCAGCTGTTTTTGCTGTTTTTGGTCTGTTGGCTGTACCGCATACCCCTAAAACCAATTGAATACGCGGCTATTTTAATGGTGACGCTATTTTTTCTGTTCACGTTGGCGGATTTTTGGCGCTTTTTCCACCGAATCCGGCGGCTGGAGGAGAAAAAGGCACAGTTTTCCTGCCGGCCAGATGGCTTGGAGGAGGTAGAGGATCTGGACGAGCAGCTGTTCTGGGAAATCCTACAGCAGGCGGAGGACCTTTGCCGGGATGAGCGGCGGAAGTGGGAGCAGGAAAAGGCGGATACAGCCTTGTATTATACCCTTTGGTCCCATCAGGCGAAAACGCCGCTGGCAGCCATCGACCTTCTGCTAAAGGAAAAAGAGCCGGACAAGAGCCTTTTGGAGCTACAGCTTTTCCAGGCCAGGCAGTATGTGGACATGGCGCTGCAATACCAGCGGCTGAGCGGGTCCTTTACCGATCTGGTCCTGTGCCGCTGTTCGCTGGAGGCGATTGTAAAACAGGCGGTCAAAGAAGTGTCGGCCCTTTTTATCTATAAAAAGATCCACCTGGTTTTAGAGGATCTGTCCCAGACGGTTCTCACTGACGAAAAGTGGCTGCGTTTTGCTATCGTTCAGCTGCTGAGCAATGCGGTTAAGTATACCCCTTCAGGCAGCGTTATGGTTTACAGCAAACAGGGAAAATTGTACATCCAGGATACGGGAATCGGTATCCGCCCAGAGGATCTGCCTCGGATTTTTGAATGGGGCTACACCGGGTGTAATGGACACAGAACCTCCCGGTCCACCGGGGTTGGGCTCAACCTTTGTAAAAGAGCGTTGGATCTGTTGGGGCACACCATCTCGATTCAATCTGTGCCGGGACAGGGCACAACGGTGGTCATTGGTCTTTCCAGGCGGGAGCTGGAGGTTGAATAGTTCTTTAAACCTTACAAAATTGTAAGGAAACAGCGGCGAAATGTAAGCTGATTCGATGGAACAGCGGCGCCGTTTTCCTTAAACTAAAAAGAGAAAAACCGTTTGTAAGGGGGATTTGTTGTGACGCTCTTAGAGGTCAGAAATGTGAAGAAGATTTATACTGCCAGGTTTGGAGCCAATCAGGTACAGGCCTTGACCGATGTGAATTTTTCGGTGGAGGAGGGGGAATATGTCGCCATCATGGGTGAGTCCGGTTCGGGTAAAACCACCCTTTTAAATATTTTGGCGGCGCTGGATAAGCCCACCAGCGGCCAGGTTCTTTTGGCGGGAAAGGATACCGTCCGCATACCAAACGGGCAGATGGCCGCTTTCCGGCGGGACAACCTGGGCTTTGTCTTTCAGGATTTTAACCTTTTGGACACCTTTTCGATTAAAGACAATATTTTGCTTCCGCTGGTGCTGGCCCGAAAAAGCTATCCCGAAATGGAGCGGCGGTTAGTTCCCGTTGCGCAGAAGCTGGGGATTTTCGAGCTTTTGGAAAAGTTTCCTTACGAGGTGTCCGGCGGACAGAAGCAGCGCGCGGCAGTAGCTCGGGCGTTGATCACCTCCCCGAAGCTGGTGCTGGCGGACGAACCCACCGGCGCGCTGGACTCCAAAGCCACCGGCAGCCTTTTGGATTTTTTTCAGCAGATCAACGAGGAGGGGCAGACCATTTTAATGGTCACCCATTCCACCCGGGCGGCCAGCCATGCGGGCCGGGTGCTGTTTATCAAAGACGGCATGGTCTATCATCAGCTGCATAAAGGCAGGATGAGCAATGAGGAAATGTATCAGCAAATTGCCCAGACCCTGACAGTATTGGCGACGGGAGGGAAAGAGATTGAATAGGAACTTTTACTCCCGGATCGCCCTGTTAAATATCCGGAACAATAAAAATATTTATCTGCCGTATCTGCTGGCCGGCTCCTTAATCGTTATGCTGTTTTACAGTCTCCGCTCCGTTTGTGCAATGGTGGTCTCCGGCAATGTGGCCGGCGGCGCGACGATGGGAGCGATGCTCCAGATGAGCTCCTGGATCTGCGGGCTTTTATCCTTGGCGATTTTGTTTTACATCAACAGCTTTATTATGAAACGGCGCAAAAAGGAATTTGGTCTTTACAGCATTTTGGGCATGGAAAAACGGCATATCTGCCTAGTGATGATCTGGGAGGTGCTCTTTGCCGGTGCAGCCAGCATTTTATGTGGAATTTTGCTGGGCGCTCTTTCGGGCCAGCTTTTGTTTTTGCTGCTGTTAAAGATTGTCGGACTTCCGGCGGCCTTGCAGTTCCAAATCCCCTTTGGAGAGGTAGCGGCAACGGTGATTTTATTTGGGTTTGGTTTTTTCCTGTTGCTTTTTTACGATGTGATAAGCGTTTGCCGTACCGATCCTATCGCGCTTTTGCGAAGCGATAAGGTGGGGGAACGGGAGCCGAAAACCAAATGGGCCATTGCGCTTTTGGGATTTTTGACATTGGGCGCTGGGTATCTGCTGGCTTTGACGGTTCAGTCTCCCTCCGATGCGCTGACCGTCTTTTTCCCCGCGGTGCTCCTGGTTATTCTTGGGACCTATTGCCTGTTTGTGGCGGGCAGCGTTCTGTTTTTAAAGCTTTTGCGGAAGAAGAAAAGCTTTTATTATAAGCCGAAAAACTTTATCTCTGTCTCCGGCATGATGTACCGGATGAAGCAAAACGCCGTTGGCCTTGCGAATATCTGCATTCTTTCCACCTGCGTGCTGGTCACCCTTTCCTCCACCGTCAGCCTGTTTATGGGCGAGGAGGACATTCTGCGCGTCCAGTATCCCCGGCAGATTATGACCAGCTGCATAATCGAAACCGCACAAAGCGGGCCGGAGCTGGTTCAGGCAGCCCGCCGCCACGCCGAAAGATATGGCGTATCGCCGCAAAATGATGTGGGATATGCCAATCTCAATTATCCTGCCGGATACAAGGATGGCAGCATTACAGCATCGAATGTTTTTACAGGATCTGTGTATGAAGTGGATGTTATTACTTTAGAGGATTATAACCGTATTATGGGAACAAGATTGTCTTTGGAGCAGGACGAGGCGGCGATTGCCGTATTTCAGATGGAGGTGAATACCGACAAAATCTGGCTGGAGGGGACGGCTTACCAAATTCGGGAGCGGCTTGAGATGCCGGACTTTTTGGGGCGGATGAGCGGTTATCCCGGCGTGCTGGCGATTTTGCCGGACCTTTCCCACCTGGAAAGCCTGGTCCAACGGATGGAAGGAGTAGATGGCGGACGGTATAACCTGCTATACTACTACAACTATGATCTGTCCGGAGAGGTTCCCGCCGCGTTTTATACCACCTTGCGGGAGGATCTGCTGAAAACGGTTCCCCGACTGCTCAGAACCGGCAGTATGGATACGGCTCGGGAGGATTTTTACCAGATTTATGGGAGCTTGCTGTTCGTTGGTATTTTCTTTATCGCCCTGTTTTTGATCGCGACGGTGCTGATCATCTACTATAAACAAATTACCGAGGGGTTTGATGATCACGACCGATTCCGTATTATGCGAAATATTGGGCTGAGCGACCGGGAGATTCGAAGTACCATCAATAAACAGGTCTTAATGGTCTTTTTCCTCCCGCTGGGGATGGCGGTGGTGCATATAGCGGTGGCTTTCCCGGTATTGTGCAAGCTGCTGCTGGCCTTTAATATGGCGAACCAAACGCTGTTTTTGGGCTGCACGGTTTGTGTCATATTGCTTTTTGCTCTGTCATACTACGCCGTTTACCACAAAACCTCCAAAACCTATTACCGGATTGTGCAGGCATAAGGCATACTGTTTTCAAGCTCGGGAAAAAAAGGCCGGAACCAAAAGGTTCCGGCCTTTTTTTGTTTCTCATCTGAAAAGAAATTCATTTTTGTATGAATAAACGGTAAATTCCCATAAAAACCGGATATTTTTTCAAGATTCGTTTTTGTTTTTTTTACAATCGTCCGGTAAGATAAACAAGGCCAAAGACCGCGGATCTTGTGTCTTAAAAATTTCGGTTTTGCCCAGCGCGCAGGGAGAGAAACCGGAGAAAGGAGAGAAGAAGCTATGGTGAAAAACACGCGAAGCTTTCGGCATGAATGCAAATATGAAATCGACGTTTTTTCTTACCAGACGCTTAGAATGCGGCTGTCCGCCATGATGGAGAAAGATTCCCATGCCCTGGCGGACGGACGGTACTGGATACACAGTCTTTATTTTGACAACTGCTTTGATAAGGCGCTGCGGGAAAAGAGGGATGGGATAAACCGCCGGGAAAAATTTCGTCTGCGCCGGTATAATGACGATTTCCACAATCTGTTTTTGGAAAAAAAGCAGAAGATAAACGGCTTGTGCCTGAAAACCGGCTGCCGGATAGCGCCAGAGGTTTGCGAAAGGCTGCTGGCAGAGGACCCGGATTGGCTGCCGCAGGATGGGCACCCGCTTTTACATGAGCTGGATTTTCAGATGAAAAGCCAGCTGCTCCGGCCCAGGACGTTGGTATCTTATCTGCGGGAGCCGTATATTTATCCGGTGGGAA
Source organism: uncultured Oscillospiraceae bacterium (assembly GCA_910587335.1). GTDB lineage: Bacteria > Bacillota > Clostridia > Oscillospirales > Ruminococcaceae > UBA3818. The sequence continues at coordinate 22,198 of CAJUMG010000002.1, read as the reverse complement.
ATGTGCGGATCACCTTTGATCGGAATATCCAAAGCGGTTTGTCCGGTACGGATTTTTTGCATCCTTCCCCGGCGGCGGTTTCGGTTATGCCTTCTGAGCGGATGATCCTGGAGGTGAAGTACGACAGCTTTTTGCCGTCCTTTATTGCCGACGCTTTGCAGCTAGGGTCTATACGAATGGGCGCCTTTTCCAAATATGCCGCCTGCCGGGCATTTTTCTAGCTTTATTAAGCGGTCAATCGGACTGCGTGAGCGTCTTGAGCGCTCTGTCGATAAAAATCTTGCGCAGAGCAGAAAGGATTTTTTTATGAGCTTCAACGATATTTTTAAATCAAGTTTTCTGGAGAGCGTTACAGAATTTTCCGTTCTGGACACGCTGATCGGCTTGGCTTTTTCTCTGGTCGTGGGCCTGTTTATCTATCTGATCTACAAAAAAACGCTGACCGGCATTCTGTATTCGTCAGGACTTGCGCTGACGCTGGTGGGCCTTACTATGGTGACCACCTTGGTGATCATGGCCGTTACCTCTAATGTGGTCCTGTCTTTAGGTATGGTCGGTGCGCTGTCCATCGTCCGTTTCCGGGCGGCGATTAAGGAGCCGGTGGAAATTGTCTTTTTGTTTTGGGCGCTGGCTGCCGGTATCGTCATTGGCGCGGGGATGATTCCGTTGGCGGTGATCGGGTCCATTGTGATTGGCGGGATGCTTCTTTTGCTTGCCAACCGCAAGTACAACGATAATCCCTATATGCTGGTGCTGCGCTGTGCGGACGAAAAAGCGGAAGACGGCGCCATGGCGCTTTTAAAGGATTCTGGCTGCCGCAGCAAGATAAAGGCCAAGACGGTCAGCCAAAACGGTACCGAATTATCTGTGGAAGTAAAGCTGAAGGATGCGTCTACCGGGTTTATGCATGCTATTAGCGCGGTGGAAGGGGTACAAAGTGCGTCGCTGGTCAGCTACAACGGCGAATATATGTCCTGATCGGGGGAAAAACCCATGATGACAAACAGATGGATGGATAGGGCAATTTTGGCGGTGGTGCTGCTGTCGGTATTGGCGCTGGGAATCTTTGCCGCCTTTTCGGATCGTTTTTCGCCTGGGATCTCTTTATCCTATGAGCAGGAGCTGTTTGGCTCCGACCAGGTGATGACGGTGGATATTCAAATGGATCCGGACCAATGGCAGGAGCTGCTGGACACGGCGCTTTCGGAAGAGTATGTCAGCTGCGATCTGACCATTAACGGCGAAAGCTATTATCGAGTTGGCATCCGTGCCAAGGGAAACACCAGTCTTTCGATGGTTGCCGCCAGCGGCTCGGACCGGTACAGCTTTAAAATCAAGTTTGATGAATATGTGGATGGCCAGACCTGTTATGGCCTGGATAAGCTGGTACTCAATAACAATTATGCCGACGCAACGCTGATGAAGGAAGCGGTTGTCTATGATATGTTCTCTTTTCTGGAGGTTCCCGCCAGCCTATTCACCTATGCGAAAATTTCGGTAAACGGAGAGTACTGGGGGCTGTATCTGGCGCTAGAGGCGGTAGAGGAATCCTTTGCTCTGCGCAATTACGGAACCCATTACGGAAAGCTGTATAAGCCGGACGGCACACAGATGGGCGGTCCCGGCAGAATGGAGCAGCTGGACCCGGACAGCGTAAAAAAATGGTTTGACCCTGAAAAGGCTGCGGCGGATGGCTCTGAAGCGACAGAGGATAGGTCCTTCTCCGATGGGGATATTCCTTTGGACGGCCGGTTTCCAGGCGCGGAAGGAGGAGTACCTCCAGAGCAGGGGGACGGGAACGATTTCTCGCCGGGCAACGGTCCTTTTGAGGGGACGGACGGCTCTTCCGGCGGCGCGGCTGCACTGAATTATGTGGGGGATGATCTGGACAGCTATTCGGCGATTTGGGACGCAGAGGTATTTTCCAGCAAAAAAAGCGACCATAAGCGGGTGGTACAGGCTTTAAAAAACATCAGCGAGGGAACCGATCTGGAGGATTCGATGGATGTGGACCGGGTTCTTCGTTATCTGGCGGTTCAGACCTTTGTGGTAAATCTTGACGGACTCACCGGCAACATGGCCCACAATTATTATCTTTATGAAAAGGACGGTCAGCTGAGCCTTGTTCCATGGGACTACAACCTGGCCTTTGGAGGCTTTCAGTCGGGGGATGCTTCCTCTGTCATTCATTTTCCGGTGGATACTCCCTTTTCTGCGGGGATATCCACCGAAGAACGGCAGTTTTTTATGACGCTTTTAAACCAGGAGGCGTATCGTGCGCAGTATCATGCCTATTTAGAAAAGCTGGCGCAGGAATATGTAAACGGTGGACGGTTTGAGACGCTTTACCAGAACATCCGCTCCCAGATCGACACGCTGGCGGCGCAGGATCCCACCGCGTTTTATTCCTATGAGGAATACGACGCGGCGGCACAGATGCTGTATCAAACGGTCATAGCAAGAGCCGAAAGCGTTTTGGGCCAGCTTTCGGGTAGAATCCCCGCCACCCACGAGGAGCAGAAACAGGAGTCCTCCTTTTTGCCGGATGTTTCCGCCATTGATCTGACGGTAATGGGCGGCATGATGGGCGGCGGTCCCGGCGGACAGGCAGATTTTTCTGATATGCAAAAGCCAAATCGCCCGAATGACGGTTTTATGCCACCGGAACAGAATCCCACGGACCAGGAGATACCGCCTAATCAGCCTCCGGGCGAAAGAGGCGAATCAGAGGTTCCGCCAAATCCCGGTACAGATGCCGAGAGTCCCCCTGCTGTTGATCTGCCGGCTGAGGAAGGGAAGCGGCCAGGTTCTTCGACAAACGAGTCGGCAGAATCGCTTATCGAAGAGGAAAAATCCTTTTCGCAAGGTTCAAATAGGGAAGAAGCAGCAGAGAAAAGCGAGCCGAACCCGGAAAAGGACTAGACCTCTTCCGATCGCGCAGAACGGCGGCAAACGCCCCTGCCTGAGAATTTGCCCGAAGAGGGCTTAGCGCATGCTGTTCCCAATAAGGAATTGGAACCCTCTGACCCATTCAAAAATTTGCCGTTTTTAGGCGGCCTTTTGCTGGTTTTGCTGCTGGCGATTTGGGGCGTGGCAAAATATCGCCGCCGATAGAAGAAAGGGGAAATAAGGACCGGTTTGCCGAAAGAAGTATTTTCATGGATATCGTTTTTTTGTCCTGTTCCCAAAGCGGAAAAAAAGGAATTCTTCTGATTTCGACATTTGCTTTGTAGCCTTTTGTCGAAATGGTGGAAAAATAATCGGAATCAGGTAAAAAGCGTTTGTCAAGGGGCAAAAATAACCCACAAACTTTCCCAGAAAAGTTCATGCAGTCCATTCATTGCCATGTCGAGGGAAAACGTGATAGTATTTGGATAGACAAAATGTTGCGGGAAAAACGTTTTTGGAGGAATCATCGACATGGGAATTACAAGAAAGGTCATAATTGCAGATGAAAGCCGGGAATTTGCTGTTCCCTGTGCAGCTTTGTTAAAGAGTTTTGGCGTAGAGACAGTGTTGGTGCCGAAGGATGGAGAAGCGTTGTATGAAGCAATTCTCGAGCAAAAGCCACAGGCTGTTTTATGCGACGTGTTTATGCCCCACTGCGACGCGATCGGTGTCATGCGGCGGGTACGAGAACAGGAGGATCTGCCCCAGCCCCAATTTATGGTATTGTCAGGTTTTGATAATATGACGCTGCAAAAAGAGGTTATGCAGTCCGGCGCCCGGTATTATTTTCTGAAACCGTTTGACACAGAGGTTTTGGCGGACCGGATTGTACAGCTGATCAGCAGCCCGGAGGAAGAGAAGGGAAAAGGCGGAAAAACGCTCCCTTTTTCCGGCGGTGGACAGGATATGGAGCTGATGGTGACCGAGATGATTCATCAGATCGGCGTACCAGCCCACATCAAGGGATACCATTATCTGCGGGAATCCATTCTGCTTTCGGTAAAGGACCCGGAAGTGATGAACGCAGTGACCAAGGTGCTGTATCCTACGGTGGCCAAAAAGTTTACCACAACAGCATCCCGGGTAGAAAGGGCGATCCGCCACGCCATTGAGGTGGCTTGGGACCGGGGTGATGTGGATACGCTCAACGCCTATTTTGGCTATACTATCCATAATTCCCGCGGAAAGCCCACCAACAGCGAGTTTATTGCAATGCTCAGTGATAAGCTGCGTCTGACACTGAAAGTGTCTTAACGGTGGATAAAGGTTTTACGCCAGTTTTTAACGAAAAAGGAGAGGGCCCGATAGCCCTCTCCTTTTTCAATCAGCTTAGCAGCATTCGGTCGTTATCTAACGTTTTATGCTGTTTTGCGGCATATAGCTCCATCAGGCCGGAAACGGTCATCTTTTCCCGCTCCTCGCCGGACAAATCTAAAATAATCCGTCCCTGCTCCATCATAATGGTGCGGCTGCCACAGGTCAAAGCGGACTGGATGTTGTGGGTGATCATCATGGTGGTCAGCCGGTTTTTGGCGACGATCTGCTTGGTAATGGCCATGACCTTTTCGGCGGTAGCCGGGTCCAGAGCGGCCGTGTGCTCATCCAATAAAAGCAGCTTTGGCGGTACAATGGTGCTCATCAAAAGGGTCAGAGCCTGCCGCTGCCCGCCGGAGAGAAGCCCGACCTTGGCATCCATGCGGTCCTCCAGTCCCATGCCAAATTCGGCTAAAGCGGACCGAAAAAGGTCCCGATCCTTTTTGCACACCGCCAGATGCAGGCCCCTGCGGCGGCTTCTGGAATAGGATAAAGCCAGATTTTCCTCGATGGTCATGTGGGGGGCTGTTCCCTTCATGGGATCCTGAAACAGCCGGCCGATCTTTGCCGCCCGCTTGTGCTCCGGCTGGTAGGTGATATTTTCTCTGTCCAGGAAAATGCTGCCGCTGTCCGCCCAAAATCCGCCGCTGATAGCGGAAAAGAGGGTGGATTTCCCAGCGCCGTTGGAGCCGATGATTGTAACAAACTCCCCGGGCGTCAACGTCAGGTCCAGGTGATCTAACGCTGTGTGCGCATTAGGTGTTCCGGGTGCAAATGTCTTACAAAGACCACGGATATACAGCATTGCGAAGCCCCTCCTTTTTGATTTTTCTGCGTGCCAGCATCTCTTTTATAGCCGGAACTGCCAGGGCGGCGGCCACAATCACCGCTGAAACGATCTTGAGAAAATAAGCCGGGAAGAGATTGGTTTTTAAAGCCAAAGCGATGATCAGCCGGTAAACAACCGAGCCGGCAATGGTGACCGCCAGACCCCAGGTCACCCCTCGCTGGCCAAACAGCCGCTCGCCGATGATGACCGAAGCCAATCCAACCGCCACAATGCCGATGCCAGAGCTGATATCCGCAAAGCCCTGGTATTGTGCCAGCAGCGCGCCGGAAAGGCCGATACAGCCGTTTCCAATGGATAGCGCCAGAATTTTGGTGGTATCCACATTGATGGAGGAGGCCCGAACCATGTCCTCGTTATCTCCGGCAGCCCGTATGCAAAGACCAATGTGGGTTTTGAAGAAAAAGGCAAGGATCGCTGCCGTCACCGCGCAGAACAACAGCGCCAGCACCAGCTTGAGAATTTCTTTGTCCACGCCGGGAAAAAGAGCGAAAACCATGCGGAACAAAGTATCCAGCCCCACAAGGGAAATGTTGGAGCTAGATCCCATAATCGCCAGATTGACCGAGTACAGCCCGCTCATGGTCAGAATACCCGCCAAAATGGGGTGGATGCGCAGTTTGGTCTGAAAAAAGCCGGTAATGGCGCCGCCCAGACATCCAGCGAAAAAGCCCATAGGAATTCCCAGAAGAGGGAGCCCCTTTGCGGTCAGCGCCGCGGAGACCGCCAGACCGAAGGTAAAGGTCCCCTCCGCGGACAGGTCCGGGATATCCAAAATGCGAAATGCGATATATACGCCGATTGCCAGCAGCCCATAAATACAGCCCAGCTGCAAAGAGCCCATAATCAAGGTCATATCCATTCTCCTCCTGTTTTTGGCTTTAGCGCCATAGGTCGGCCTTGGGACCGGTTTAATCCTCTACCAAGGTCGCTGTTGTCATGATTTCGTCCGGAATCGTAGCGCCGATAGCCTGAGCAGTGGTTTGGTTGATCACAATTTCGGTAGCCGGTACGATGATGGAGGGGATATCCCCAATGGCCTTGCCGCCAAGGTATTCGATGGCCATGTTCGCCGTGATAGCGCCAATCTCCTTGTCGCTGATGGCGACGGTGGCAAATCCGCCGGATTCGACGGTGGTGGTGGAGCTGCAATAAACGGGAATCTTTGCCTCCCGGGCCACCTCCGCGACCAGATTCATCGCGCTTTGGATTACCGAATCGTTGGGGATAAAGAAAGCGTCCACCTTGCCGACCAGACTCTGGGCGGCCTGCTGCACTTCGGAGGAATTGGTCACCACCGCTTCTTCAAAAGAAAGGCCGACGGACCCCAGATATTCCTTGCTGTCCTCCACAGTGGTCACAGAATTGATCTCGCTGGTGCAATATAAAAAGCCGTAGGTTTTGCAGCCGGGAGTCAGCTGATCGGCCAGGTCAAAAATCTCATTGACCGGGATGGCGTTGGAGGTGCCGGTAGCGTTTTTATCCGGTTTTTCCATATCGTTTATGATCCGTGCGCCCACCGGATTGGAAACCGAGATGAAAAATACTGGGATATCGCTTTCCAGATTCACCATCGCCTGGGAAGCAGGGGTGGCGATGGTCACCACCAGGTCCATGCCGCCATCCACCATTTCCTGGCAGATGGTGTTTAGATTGGTAGCGTCTCCCTGGGCATTTTTATAATGGAAATTCACCTTGTCGTCCCCATAGCCTTTGTCCTTCATCTGCTGGATAAATCCTTCGCGCATGTCATTGAACGCGCCGTTTTCGATCATCTGGATAATGCCGATATCCATTTTGTCCGTTTTCTGCTGGCTACAGCCGGCAAAAAGGGTGAGCAGCATACAAAGCATCGCGAGAATAGATGTGATTTTGTAAAGTTTTTTTCTTTTCATCATAGGTTTCTCCTTTTGAATCATTTTTTGCCGGAAGAAGCCGAGGTTTTCGCAGGCAGTGCTTACTAAAATAAAAAGCATCCGTCCTTGAAAAAACAAGGACAGATGCTCAAGATCATCTGCGGTACCACCTTGATTGACACGCAAAAGCGCGCCCACCTCTGCGGAGTGCCGACACACTCCCCGCCCTTTAACGCTGGCGCAGCGTTGCGGAATACTAGGGACAAGCGTCCTTTTCCCCGCACCCTCAGTGGTCCATTTGTCAGTTCCGCATCTCTGCCGGGCTCACACCTGCCCCGACTCTCTGAAAGCGCGTAAACCGTTTTATCTCCACTTCATCGGTTTGCTTTTTGGTTTGAGAATATAAAACCACAATCCGGCCGGTTTGTCAAGAGCTTTTTTCATTTTCTCCTAAAAGGGAATATTTTCACCCAAAGGCGACCGCGCAGAAATCACGCTTTTTTCCGGATGGGAAGCCAAATTTCTGTATAATAGTTTTCATCGCTTGTTCCGCCGGGATATTTATCGGGCGCGTCGTACATCTCTATACAATACCCTGCCGCAAATTCGTAATCCTGCAAAGCGGGGAGCCATTCAGAAAAGATCTTGGCATTGATGTCCTGTAGAGCATGAGGGAGAGCGCCCCTGCATGGAAAGACCGCCCAGGTAAAAGCGGGGATGGTCCGCACAGTAAAGCCATCCGGAATATCTACAGATGGATTATAAACATCTGCGATCAGGTATTCAAACTTCTCATATGCCATCTGCGGATCGATATTGACGCCGAACATTCCACAGACATGCTTTCCCCTGCCGGAAGCGTAATGCTCCTGCCAAAACAGGGGGATTTCCCGCTTTGCGTTTTCGTAAGAAAATTCCTTCGAAGCCCCTAAAATACAAAAGGCCTCTTTTTTTGTAATTTTGTAGTCCATAACAGAACCGCCTTTCAACGAAATCGTCAGCTTAAGCGGCGCAAAGGTCCTAACCATTGTTTTGTTTTTGCGTACCGCCAACGGCGTATGTCCATGAAAACGGGAAAAAGCTTTGGTAAAGCTGTCCGGGGAGTCATACCCATACTTCATAGCCAGATCGATAACGGTAATATTACTGGTGATCAGCTCCTCGCCTGCAAGCGCCATCCGGCGGTTTCTTACATACTCCATAACAGAATACCCACACAATATGCTGAATCCTTTATGAAAGTAAAAAGGGGAAATCCTTACATGCTCTGCCACACTGGATAAAGTAATATCCTCCGTTATGTGATTTTCTATATACCGGACCGCTTCTCCTATAGCCTTTGCCCATTCCACAGATTTTTCACCTCCGCTGCGACCTTAGTATACGCCAGAAAAACCGCGTTGTCCCGACTGTGCTTGTTTTCTTTTGTCGGAATCCCAAAGCTGTATCCACAAGACCTATTCGTTTTTCGAAAGATACGGCACCGTACTGCCGCCGTGAGGCAGGATGATTACGTCCTTCCCGGCAAAATCCACCTGGGAAAGAAGCGCCGGCAGATCGGTGTATCCCTCGATCCCCATGTCTTTAAGGGTTTCGGGTGAAAGCTCGGTGAGCATCAGCACTCGGCCCTTGCGGATGGTTTCGCACCCGGCGTAAAAAATATAACCGGCTATGGTGAAGCCCGCCCGCAGGTCCGCGTCCAGCGAATCGGTTTTAAGCGACCGGCTCCAATCGAAAAAGTCCGGTGCGCCGCCGCCATCGGGACACTGGGCCAAAAAGATCATGATTCCGCCGGGCTTTACCGCCTGCCCCATATTCAGAAGGGTTTTGACGCCTTGGTAAAGGTTAATGTCCTTAGGGTATCCGCCGCAGCTGGCGATGACAATGTCCGCCTTTTTTTCGATGGGAACGCCTGCGACCTGCTGCACAATCCGGCAGCTTTCCTCCCAGGCCTTTAGCCAATGGCCGCAGACCAGCCGGCACTGGCGCCCATCCTTGTTCATGACGATGTTGATCCCGAATACCGGACCGACCATCGCCGCCGCCTCGGTCATGTCCAGATGCACCGGATTATCCTCCAGTTTTCCCATGCCGATGCGGCCGGAGGAGCAGGGCTTTTCCGGGTCCAGGCACATCATGTGGTTATGCAAAATCGTCTCTTTGCCACTAATGCCCGGCAGAATGCTTTTTCTGCCGCCGCCATAGCCGGACATAAGGTGATGAACCGTAGCGCCGATGGTGATCACCTTGCGCCCCACCGCCAAAGGATTCACCCAAACCGGGGTGCCAAAGCTGGTTTTGCCAAGATAGACAAGCTCCCCTTCGCAGTCGTGGCAGACCACCTGTACCTTTTGGTAGACCTCTTCAGAGGCGATCTGCCGCAGCTCCGCCTCGCTCTGCCCGCGATGGGTGCCAAGAGCCACCAGCACCGCTATATTTTCATAGGGAACGCCACATTTTTCATGCAGAAAATGGGTGAGCTCCCGACACACCAGATCCTGCCGGGACCAAAAACGGGTGATGTCGCTGATGACGATGGTCACCAGATCCTCTTTTGCAATCAGCCGGTCCAAAGGCTCGCTTTCGGTTGGACGGACGACCGCCTCTTGATAGAATACCGCTTTGATATCCTCAATGGCCGGCTGTGCAGCCGGTTCCAGATAGGTCACCGACCGAGCGCCGTCAAACGCCGCCTCGACTTTTGTTTGACCGTAATCCAGCAAAATTTTTTCCAAGTAATACCGCCCCGCTTTCTACAATATGATTGCCCGCGCCTTCGGGATCAAAACACTTTTTCCATGATACGCTTCTTTTTTTTCTCTGTCAATTGTGCTATACTCGTCCCAAAGGAGGAGTCGTCTATGTTTAAACATGTGGTTTTGTGGCAGTTTTCTCCCCACATTCCGCGAAATGAATGGAAAGATCTTGTAGAAAAGCTCAACCAGCAGTTTAGCGCCATGGTTGGCCAGGTGGACGGCCTTTTGAAGGCGGAAACCGGGTTGAATCTTTCGCCGGACGGGGATCACCATATGATTCTCTATACCGAATTTACCTGCCGGGAGGCGATGGAAGCTTACCAAACGCATCCGCTGCATTTGGCGGTGAAAGAGCAGATGAAGGATGCTGTCGCCGGCCGAGAGGTTATGGATTATCTGACCTAGCTTTTGGCGATTAAGACTTCTTTTTTGCATTTTCTTAACATTTTTGCCCCGATGCTCATGTTATAATAAAAGGAACAAAACTTCTGTTTTCCTCTCCTGGGTCTGTCCGCCGGACGGATATGGAGGATTTTTAGCCGGACGCCGCTTTTGGCGGCAAACGGCCAAACGCATTTGATTTGTTCGGGGCCGCCATCCTCTCTTGGTCCAGAGGCGCTGTCCGATTCGGCGGCGTACAGGTCCTTATGCTTACAGGAAGTTTTTTCTGATCATCCTGGACATTTAGGAGGGGTGCGTATCATTGAATAAGAAACTCAAAGAAAAGATTGGCGAATCCTTTTCGTCGGTCATCCCCATCACGCTGATCGTTCTGCTTTTAAGCACAACGGTGGCGCCTATGCCGCTGGAAACGCTGATGCTTTTTCTCACCGGCGCTGTGCTGCTGGTAGTCGGTATGGGCTTTTTCTCCCTGGGGGCGGACATGGCGATGATGCCGATTGGCCAGCAGGCGGGCGAGCATTTGACCCGTACCAAAAAGCTTTGGCTGATCGTTCTTTCCTGCTTTGCCGTTGGCATTGTGGTCACCATTGCGGAGCCGGACCTTCAGGTTTTGGCCCGGCAGACCCCCGCGGTACCGGATATGGTGCTGATTTTAACGGTGGCGGTGGGAGTGGGCCTGTTTTTGGTTCTGGCTTTTCTGCGTATTTTATTTCGCTGGAAGCTTTCCTATCTACTGATCTTTTTTTACATAGCCGTTTTTCTTTTGGCGTTTTTTGTGCCGGATTCTTTTTTGGCCGTCGCCTTTGATTCCGGCGGCGTAACCACCGGACCGATTACCGTGCCGTTTATTATGGCGTTGGGCCTGGGCCTTACATCGGTGCGAAGCGACAAAGGCGCCGAGGATGACAGCTTCGGTCTGGTTGCCCTTTGTTCCATCGGACCGATTTTGTCGGTGCTGATTCTGGGATTTTTATACAATCCCGCCGGGTCCAGCTATACGCCGCTGCAAATCCCGGCGCTGGGGAGCACAAAGGAGCTCTTTTTGGAATTTGGCCGCGCCTTTCCCGACTATGCCAAAGAGGTCGTGTTGGCGCTGACGCCGATTCTCCTATTATTTTTGCTGCTTCAGGTCTTTTTCCTCAAGCTGCGCCGCCGCCAGCTGATCAAGATTCTCATCGGCATTTTGTATACCTTTGTGGGACTGACGCTGTTCCTAACCGGCGTCAACGTGGGCTTTATGCCCGCCGGTTATTCTCTGGGCGGGGAGATTTCTCAGCTTTCCTACCGGTGGATTTTGGTCCCGCTGGCAATGGTGATTGGCTACTATATCGTCAAGGCCGAACCTGCGGTGCTGGTACTCAACAAGCAGGTGGAAAACGTCACAGGCGGCGCCATTTCCCAGCGGGCGATGATGACCGCTCTGTCCATCGGCATGGCAGTTTCCTTGGGCCTTTCCATGACACGGGTGCTAAGCGGCCTTTCGGTGCTGTGGTTTTTGCTCCCGGGCTATGGATTGGCTTTGGGGCTTTCCTTCGTCACCCCACATATTTTTACCGCCATCGCGTTTGACTCCGGCGGCGTGGCTTCCGGCCCGATGACCGCCACCTTCCTGCTGCCTTTTGCCATGGGCGCATGTGACGCGGTGGGCGGCAATATTTTGACCGACGCGTTTGGTATCGTGGCCATGGTGGCCATGACTCCCTTGATTACCATCCAGCTTTTGGGGCTTTTGTACCGGCTAAAAACAGGGAACGTTCCCGTGGCCGAACCGGAAAAAGCGACCGAGGATGAAATCATTGATTTTCACCAGGAGGAACCGGAAAATGTCTGAACAGAAAATGGGCCGATCCCCGATAAAATGGCTGATTACCATTGTAGACCGGGGCAGGGGAGAAGCGGCGGTGGAAACGCTGAACCGAATCCATAAAAGTATCCACATGATCAGTCTTGGCAAAGGCACCGCCAGCTCGGAGATCATGGACTGTCTGGGCTTGGATGAGCCGGAAAAGGATATCGTTATGAGCTTGATTCCTCAACCGCTGGAAAAACGGTTTTTACAGGCACTGGGGGAGAATTTGTCCCTGTCATCGCCTGGAAAGGGAATTGCATTTACCCTTTCTCTGGACAGCATCAGCGCGGCGGCAAGCAGCCATGCTGATCCCCAAAACAATGTGCGAACCATGATACAAAAGGAGGCTACCCCTGTCATGCCGGAAAACAGACAATTTGCCCTGATCGCCGCAGTCGTCCCCCATGGGGAATCGGATCTGGTGGTGGATGCTACCCGTGCGGCTGGCGCCCGAGGCGGAACGATGGTCCGCGCGCGCGCATTAGGCGCCGAAGAGGCTAGCCGTTTTTTCCATATTACCATCCAGCCGGAAAAGGAAGTGGTTTTTACAATCGTTCCGCTTTCGATCAAAAAAACGGTGATGCAGTCCATCTGTAACCGGATTCTGGAGAAAAGCGGCGAGCATGGAGTCGTATTTTCCCTCCCGGTGGACGAGGCACTTGGCCTGAGAATGCCCGATCCTGTCAAAGAGATAGAGAATCCAGATTCTGTGTCTTAAGCGTATGACAAGGTTTATCATACGCCGTCCCTTTCTCTACAAAAAGGGGCGGCGTATTTCTATGCTCAAAATTATGGATGAAAAATCGCTGCTTTTCTTTTTCTCTGTATAGAAAGCCCTGTTAAGTTTGTATAAAATCGCTATAGGAAATTTTGTCAATTTTTAGTATAATACCAGCGGTGGTGTTATTTCCACTAGGAATTTTGAAGAAGGAGAAAAAGAATGGAGAAAATTTTTAAGCTGAAGGAAAACGGTACAAATGTAAAGACCGAGCTCCTGGCCGGCTTGACCACGTTCATGACCATGGCGTACATCATCGCGCTGAACCCCAATCTGCTCACTGGCTTTGATGTAGGCAGCCAGCTGTGGAACGGCGTGTTTTTGGCCACCTGCATCGCCTCCGCTGTCGCAATGTTCGTCATGGCGTTTTTGGCCAACAAACCCTTTGCGCTGGCGCCCGGTATGGGCCTCAACAGCTTCTTTGCGATCGTGGTAGCCAATATTGCGGGGTTGGCTGGTGTTTCCTATCTGCAATCCTTTCAGGCGGCGCTGTGCATCATTCTTATTGAAGGGATTGTATTTCTGATTTTGTCCCTGCTGAACATTCGGGAAAAAATCGTTGACTCGATTCCCCTTGGCGTTCGGATGGGTATTGCTCCCGGAATTGGCCTGATGCTGATGAACATTGGTTTGGGCTCGAACGTGGGCATCTATTCGGCGGACGGCGGTCCCTTTTACGTTATGCGCGACTTTTTTGGCGCGTTGACCCCCTCGGTGATTAAAGGGAGCATGGGGGATGCTTACCCGGAAATGGTTCTGACGGTTGTAACCATGTTTGTTGGATTATTCGCAATCTGCATTCTGGCAAAGCTGGGCGTAAAAGGCGCTGTGCTGTTGGGTATGCTCATTTCCTGTGTCATTTACTGGGCAGGGGAGATAATCTTTTTGGGCAATAACCCGTTTGCTTCGCTGGCCAGCGCGTCCTTCGTACCGCCTTTTGCCGATATGGCCGCGACTACCCTGTTCAAATTTGATTTCGCAACCTTCTTCTCCATTGGATGGTTTACGGTAATCACCTTGATTATCACCTTCTGTATGATTGATATGTTCGATACCATCGGCACCTTTGTGGGTACTGCTTCCCGGGCGGGCATGATGGATAAAAATGGCAGAATGCCCAAGATGAAGGAAGCGCTGATCGCCGACGCTGTGGGTACTATCGCTGGCGCCGCTACCGGTACTTCTACTGTCACCACCTTTGTGGAATCGGCTTCCGGCGTTGAGGCGGGCGGCCGCACCGGCCTGACTGCACTGACGACCGGCGTGCTTTTCCTGGCGTGTATGTTTATCGCCCCTATCGCCGCGATTATCCCCGCTGCTGCTACCTCTGCCGCATTGATCTATGTAGGCGTTCTGATGCTCAGCGGACTGAAGAATGTGCATTTCGACGATCTGACCGAGATTGTTCCGGTTGCGCTGATGCTGATTTCCATGCCGATTTCCGGCTCTATCGGACATGGCATCGGTCTGGGCCTGATCGCCTATACGGTTATCAAGGTTTTCACCGGCAAAGCCAAGGATGTATCCATTGTAACCTACATCATTTCCGCGCTGTTCCTGGTGAAATTTTTCCTGGTTGTGTAGGTTTCACAAACAAAAGCAAAAGCCGCCTTTACGGGCGGCTTTTTTATGTGAAATTTTGTCTTTTTACTGTGATGCGTCCCGAGGAAGAGGGAAGAGAGACAAGGCTTTTTGCAGCTGCTTGGCCATCCCCTGTATCGCCGCCTCTGGCGACAAAATCTGCACGCCGTCTCCCAAAGCAAATATCCATCCGTAAAATTGGGGACTGAGAACCACCCGGGTATAGATCTCAAAAACACCGTCTGTTTTCGGGAAAACCGTAATATCCTTGCCGAAACGGTCCATCACTACCCCGATCAAATGATTTTGAAAACGCAGCTTGACCATCTCTTCCTGTCCGCCAAACATGGAAAAAACCTTGCGGGAGTAATCGGCCATATCCAGCTTTTGAAATTGCTCCATTCCTTCACGAGGCTCCTCCAGCGTAGTAATATCGCTCATTTTGTCTACCCGATAGTGCTTGAGAATGCCCGCCTGCGGATCAAAGCCCAACATATAGTAGTTTTCATTCTCCCAAGCCAGGGCAAAAGGGCTGATGCAGTACCTGGCGCCACCGTGCCGGAACTGACGCTTTTTTTCCACCGTGTATTCGAAGTAACGGAACCCAATCTGCCGATTCTGGCCAATCGCCGCATGAATCCGGTCGATGTTGTAGTAGATACTTTCGTTCATCGTCTTGACCCGGCCGGACACAAAAACCTGCCGCTGCAGCTGCTGCGCCTGATGAACGCTGGTGAGGCTTTCCAGCTTTTTGATCAGCTCCATGGATTTTTTGTGGGTAATAAATTTAGAAGCCTGCACGCTATCCACCAAAAGCTTCAGTTCCGCCAGCTGGAAGGTGCGATTGGGCAGGTGATATCCTTTACCCCGGACAAATTCAATGTCCAGTCCCACCTGACGCAGCTGTTCTATATCATCGTAAAAGCTTTTTCGCTCTGCGTCTATCCCATACTGTTCCAATTGCTGTACAAGCTGTGCCAAACTAAGATGGTGGTCCTCATCCGTTTGCTCCAACAAAATTCGCGCAAGATACAAGATCCGTTTCTTTTGACCGGTGGATTTTGGCATACCGCTGCCCCCTTTCTTCTGATTGTAACAAATCCTGTGCCAGGCCGCAAGCTGGACCGGGGAGACAGTTTGTCGTTGCCGCAGAAAAAAGCAGTCCTTATCTTTGGTAGGACTGCTTTTTATGTACCTTATTTCCGCCGCCGCAGGTGGGACATAACCATCCATCCGCCGACGATGAGTGCCGTGATTCCACCGGCGCCTGTCAAGGCGACCCCCAGGCTGACCGGAAAACGCTTTTTCTCTTCCTCTACGGGAACCGGCGTATCGTCCGGGCGGGAAACGGAATCTTCTGCTCTGCTTTCTTCTGGCTCGGTTGGCGGCGCAGAGGATTGTTCCGGTACAGAGCTGCTGGAAGACGGTGTGCTGGAGGGAAGACCGGGCGAAACCGCCGGCACAGAGGAGGATGCAGGCGGCACACTGCTGCCTGACGAGCTGCTTTGTGCTGGAGGCTTCGCAGTATAAATTTCCGCCAACCGGAATAGCGGGTAATAGCTTAGCCCATTGTCATCCTGCGCTTTGCCCGCCGGGATGGTAAAGTCCTTACCGCCGTTCCAGCGGACCTTTAGCGATACGTCGGTACAGTCGCGCAGAGCGGACATAACCCGCCAGTTCATATGGGTAAAATCTCCGGCCTCGGCGGTGATGGTTTCCTTGCCCTGCGCCAGCCGAATCCGATCAGCGATCTTTTGCCAAAAAGCACCCTGTCTATCGTCAAAGGTTTCCGGTTCCTCCACTTTCTCCTGGTCCGGCGCTTGCTCCCAACCGATGGCGTAAGAACAAAACTGCCGCAGATGCAGGACCAGCATGTCATGATCCCAGGACAGGTATTCTCCGTCGCTATTTTTTTGAAAGGTAACCGCTTCCAGCCGGCCATTTTGTATCCGGTAAGCGATGGGATTGAGGGCATTTTGGTCCGACACAAAGGGAATGCGAATTTCCAGCGTCTGTGGAAGCTGTGTCACCTGAATTACAGAGGTTTTCCCAGCTTCGGACACCTGTTTTTCTATCCACATACGCACAAACAGCTGCTGCCGGAAAGTCTTGTGGTCCTTTAAAGCCTTGGCAAGCGATTGGTCCTCCGGCTGTGTTCCGTCAACGGTTTCCCCTACAAAGCAAAGGGATACTGCGCCGCCGGTCCCGGCGATCGTCAAATCCTTTTGGGTGACACCGGATGCCGGCAGACTGTTATCTACTGCCAGCTGCGGCGCAAACATGCCATCCAGCCCGCCTACCAGCCATTGGGAATCGGCAGGGAATCTGGCGATACTGCTGGTATTTTTTTCGGGCAGCACCACATCTAATAAAGAGGTCTGATCGGTGATCTGGACCAAGCTGGTTACAACCAGCGATCCATCCGCCAAAGAGGTTTCCAGATTATAAAGACCTGGCGGAAGGGTTTCGATCCCATAGCTGCCGTCCTTTTGTGCAGTTGCGGCGGCAATGACCTGCCCACCCCTTCGAAAAACAAGCTTCGCCCCGCTGGCAGGGGCGCCCTTTCGGGTGATAAAGCCGGTCAGATCATAGGAAATTGCCGGCAGCTGCACCGAAAGAGAGGAGCCCTTTCGCGAAAGGATAAAATCACTGTTGTCACTGACAAAAGCGGATCCGCTGGCAGCGGCTTGGGTTTCGTCGATAAACACGACAATGGGGCCGGGAACCGGTATAAAGGCCAGATTGCTGTCAACCTGACAGCGGGTTACGCCGATTTTTGCAGATGGATCCAACGCCCCCACAACGGCGATCCCCTCCCGGGCCGATGCATCCTCTTCCAGGTATAGAAGGTTGCTGTTTGCAAGCTGCTTTCCACTGGCGTCGGTCAGCGTGTTTCCCCAAATGACCGCCGCTCCCTTTATTTCTACAGATCCGGGCATCTGGGCGGACACGCCGCCTGCGGTATGGACCGTTTTCCCCGCCAGTGTTCCCGCAACCGCGCGGTTGCCGCTGATCTGCCCGCCGAAAAGCTTGAGTATTGCGCGATCGGATAAGGTGATGCCTCCGCCGGTTCCGCTGTTGCCGGAAATACTGGCCTTGCCCTCCAGAAGAATCTGGGAAGTGGATACCGCCTGCACGCCGCCTACGCAGGACATCAGGGTATCCTCCCTCGCGGCCGCGGCTAGATTCCCGGTAATTGCGGCGTTTTCCTCCATCTGCAAAACGGAACCATCCAGGTAAACGCCGCCTGCGTTGGCCGCTGACCGATTTTGGCGGATTGTCCCGTCACCGGTGAGAATTAACCGTCCGCCGGTGACCAGTACACCCCCCGCCGCCGGTTTTTCCGCTTTTGTGTTGTCGTTGTTTTGCAATGCTGCCCCGGATTTCAAAATGAGTGAACCGCCTTTGACCTCCGCCAACGGAGCCTGTGCCGAAATCCCGCTGTTTTGCCCTCGGGCGGAATTGCTCCAAACCGCCCCGCCGTCCAGGACGACCCCTTCCAGCGTCAGACTGCCGGTGGCATTGACCAGAATCAGACTGCCGTCATAGGAGCTTTGGCGGGACAGGGTACAGACCGCGCCGCGCTGACAGGTTAAGGTCACCGGCCGGTCAATTGTAAGGGGACTGTCTAACAAAAGGTCCTGTGTCAGCTGGATGACCGCTCCATCCGCCGCGCCGTCTATCGCTTCCTGCAAGCTGGCATAAGGCGTCCCGTCAATATAGGCTTGCGGTGGCAGCGTATCAATCTGGACCGGTGCTTCGACCGCGTTCGCTGTGACATCCGCCGCGCTGCCATCCAGCAGCTTGCAAAGGGAGAAATCCCCCAAAAGCGCCGCCACCGCGCCGGAAGAAGTTATGGCTTTGCCAGGGCTTGCACCGGTCCCACCGGCAAAGCTTCCCCCGGATAAAACGACCTTTTCATCCTGTCCGTAAACGGCTAGACCGGCTCCACCGGCTCCAGAGAAAGCGTTTCCGCCGGCAAAGCTGCCGCCTTCAATCTGCAAAGCAGCGCCTTCAAACCCAATCGCTTCTCCGCCGGCCGCTTGCCCGTCCCCGCCGGTCACCTTGCCGGCTTTCACTGTCAGGGTTCCGCCGGACGGAATATGGATCCCCATTCCGCCGAAAAGACCGTTGCCGCCGGTGATCGTCCCGGCAGAGAGTTCGACAGATGCGCCGGAAGCGGTTTGAATCGCCGCGGCTCCATTCCCGCTTTGGGGATTCTCGTCCGAGCCATCTCCGCCGCTGCCCCCCATAAGGGCTGCGTCAGAAATCATCAGCCTGCCGCCATTGATTATAGCCGCACTGCCGTTTCCAGCAGCCTGAACGGCATCTGCTCCGCCGCCGTTGCCGCCAAAAACCTTCAGATTTTTTCCCAGTGTCAGTCCGCCGTCATTTTGAATACCGGCCCCTCCAGACTGACCGGTTTCGCCGGCCCCGCCCAGTACAGTCCCGTTTTGGATGGTTACATTCTGCCCCTTCACCCAGATGGCCGGACCGTCTGCCGGGCCGGTGACGGTGCGCCCCTGTAAGTCCAGCACAATGCCATCCTCTTCGATGACAATAGTCTGAGGCGCGTCTAAAGCCTCGGCGGGGTCTGCTAACAGCGTGAGCTTTTGGGGATTTGCCGACGCCATTTCATCGGCATTTAGGCTCTGTCCGGACGGAGTTTCTTCCGCCTGCCGGAAAGCGTACAGTGTGTCGGCCGAAGGCAGGCTCCCAGCCGCGTTAAAGTCCACCGGGCACCCCTGGGCATGCGCCTGTCCACATACGGCGCAGACCGGCGCCCCTTTGGCGCTGACAGGGAGAATCGCCAGCATCAAACAAAAAACAAGCAAAATCCGCAGCCACCGTTTCTCCTTCATCCTCTGCACATCCCTTCCGGAACCAGCGAAGCTCTGAGAATGTTCGCTGCTTCCCGCTCTCTTTATTTAAGAAATCGCTTTGCCCTGGGAGCCTGTCCCCGCCCAGATTTCTACAATAACTTCTATGAACAAAAACCCCATTATGCCCTTTTTTGTTACGCATCCCATTTTGCAGCGCTATCTGTTTTTCCGGGCTTGTAGCTTTGCAAAATACGCATTATAATAGGGGTAGAAAAAAGGAGGAAGAGGGAGTCTTATGTATTCTTTCTATGAGTATCTGGCGTTTTTTGTCATCTACGCCTTTTTGGGCTGGTGCGCCGAGGTGATTTTCAACACCATCAGCACAGGACACTTTGTCAACCGCGGCTTTTTAAGCGGTCCGGTCTGTCCCATCTATGGCTTTGGCATGGTGATTGTGGTGTTTTGCCTGACGCCGCTGCGGGAAAACTGGATTTTGCTGTTTGTAGGGTCGATGGTTTTAACCAGCGTGCTGGAATGGATTACCGGCTATGTGTTAAAAAAGGTTTTTCACACCAGCTGGTGGGACTACACCGATGAGCCGTTTAATATTGGTGGATACATCTGCCTGCGCTTTTCGATTCTGTGGGGCTTGGCCTGTGTTATGGTTATGGATTTGGTTCATCCGCCGATCGTTCGGTTTGTCCATTGGATTCCCCTTTTGGTTGGAAAAATTGCCTTAGGCGTCTGTCTTTTTGGCTTTGCGTGCGATTTTTATGTAACGGTGACCAATATCCTGCGGCTGAACCGGCACCTCAAACGGTTGGAGGAGGTCAGCGGCCTGATGCACCAGATTTCGGAGGAAATCGGCGGCGGCTTAGCTGACAAGGCGCTGAAATTGGCCCAGACCGGCGAAAAGGTCAAGGAATCTTCCGCTCAGTGGCGGGAGCAGGCGGGACAAAGGAGAGAGGAGCTGCACGGCGCAATAAAAAGCAGAAAAGAGGAAATTACCCTCACGGCAGAACAAAGAAAAAAGGCGCTTTTGGATTCAATCGAGGAGAAAAAGGCCCGCTTGGTACAGCTTTCCCAGGAGTATGAAAGGATCATGCAGGAAAAAATGCCGGTCCGGCTGCTGAAAGCTTTCCCCAACGCAAAATCCGAGCGGCATGATGAGATGCTCAAACGGGTACGAGAAAAGCTTACAGGAAAAAAGAATACAGATAAAAAATAGGGAGCCATTCCAAGCAAAAAAATCCCCCGGCTTTATGCCGGAGGATTTTTTCAGTGTGCGAAGGAGGCGCGACGCTATTCTTTGGGAATCAAATTTGCCTTTTGCAGGACAATGACCACCACCGGCACCAGCACAAGCTGTAAAATGATACCGGGAATCGCAGAGAGCAGCGCGCCTGACAAAAAGGCCGTCCAGGTAAAAGCCCCGCCGCCGGCACTTAAGCAAATCATGGTGACAATGCCCCAAACAACGCGGCCGCCGATCATGGCGGTCAACAGGTCCGCATAGAGGAAAAGGGGCTTTTTCGGCAGCTTTTTGTAGCAGATGCCGGTGATCACCCCGTAGGCTGCCAGCTCAAAAGCCATTGCCACCGCGGTGGGGAAGATGGGGGGCATTCCCAGGGTTAAAGAGCGAAGCAATGGCGCGACCAGACCCACCGCTAGCCCATAAGGCCAACCGCAGACAAACCCGCACAGCAGAACCGGCAGATGCATGGGCAGCAGCATGCTGCCGATTTCCGGAATCTGCCCGGTCAGAAAGGGCAGAAGATAGGCGAGAGCCAGAAACAGCGCCGCCAAAATCATCTTTTTTGTCGATTGATTTTTCATATGTAACCTCCTGATGTGATGATGCATACGCCGGCTTGCTTGATCGTTTAATCAAGACGCGGCTGATGCTGCCGCCCTCCGCTTTGGGAAAAACAGCTGGGAAGGCTTGGAGAAAAATGGGAGAGCCTGCTGGCTCTCCCAAACCATTACGCCTGCTGGGCCAGATAGTCGTTGATCTTTCCGACCAGCTCGTTCACATCCGCGCCGTGAACGGCACAGGCCTCCTCCAAGCTCTCCATGGCAGAAGCCGGGCAGCCGACACAGTGCATACCCATTTCGAACAGGAAACGCGCAGCGTTCATATCATTTGCCAGCAAATCGCCGATTAACGTATCTTTTGTTACGGTCATCAAAAATTCCTCCTAAAGTTTAATGACAAAATTATACCCGATTTGTCGTCTTTTAGCAATATGGCTGTTATTTATCTGTTTACCAGCGGGATTTTCTATGCTGGCGAGCTCCTATAGCGAGTTTCCAAGGCTTTTTTAGGAAAGATTTACCTTCCAAAGGCGGTTTGCCTTGTCAGTCAGATCGATTTGTGATAGAGTATTCTTGACCGCAAAAGCGGATATTTTTATAAAGGAGAGCAGTTGTATGTCGAAAACCCTTCAATCGGTGATTGCAGTAAACCGGGAGGTTTGTGCGAACTGATTTTTGCAAAACCTCTCAAAGCGTTTTTTAAAATTTTGGGAGGATTTTTTAGTGAACGATTTTATCAGTCAAATAGACGAAAAAAACGATCCTGTATTGCGGCCGGAATTTATTTGCAGGGTCTGTGGCGCTGCTGTTGGACCCATTCTTGGGGGAGGCCGCCAGCGAAACCACTGTCCGGTCTGCCTTTGTAGCCTCCATTTGGACGATCTGCCGGGGGACCGTTCGGCGGACTGCGGCGGCGTGATGGATCCGGTGGGCGTATGGGTGCGAAAAAACGGCGAATGGGCGATTATCCACCGCTGCCGCCAGTGCGGTGTTTTTCATTCGAACCGTGTTGCCGCCGATGACAATCCCTTAAAGCTCATATCCATTGCGGTAAAGCCGCTTGCATCTCCGCCGTTTCCCATTGAACAGCTAGAAGGGATGATGAAAGAGGAACCGTTTTCAGGGCAGAAAAAATAGAATTGTTTTTACAAAAAAGAAAAACCAGTTGCCAAAATGTTTTCAGTTAGAGGGAAGTAATTTCAGATTAGGCGGTATAGCCCCGATTACA
>CAJUMG010000001.1:230680-236220 GCA_910587335.1 uncultured Oscillospiraceae bacterium | reverse complement strand
GGCTGTTAACCGCAGGGTCGTAGGTTCGAGCCCTACTTGGGGAGCCATTTCGGAAAGAGCGGCTGTGAAAACAGTTGCTTTTTCTTTTATATGTGGAGATGAGAAGCTTGGCAAATCAGGATTTTTTAGCATTACAGACTTGGCTGGAAGAAACAAAAGATGAGCCTTTAGAGGATATGGCAGCCTTTTTCAATGCGCGAATGGATGGATACGAGGACCATATGTCGCCCTGGAAGGAGTATTATTCATGGATGGCGTCATTGCTCCCCAAAGGGATACAAACATTATTGGATATCGGCTGCGGAACCGGTTTGGAGCTTGATGAAATTTTTAAACGATTCCCTTCCCTTTCTGTGACGGGGATTGACCTGTCAGGCGAAATGCTTGCAAGGCTTTCTCAAAAGCATTTTTCATCTTCTCTTTCTCTTATTCAGGCTGACTATTTTTCTTACCCCTTTCCTGCGAATTTTTTTGATGCAGCGGTCGCGTTTGAGACGCTTCATCACTTTACTTCTCAGAAGAAACAGCAAATTTTTTCGAAAATTCGGGATAGTTTGGCCCCTGGCGGTGTTTTCTTAGAGTGTGACTATATTGCAGCTACCCAGGAGATGGAGGATCTTCTTTTTGCCGAATGTAGCAGAAGGAGAATTCGTGACCATATTCCGGCGGAAAAATTCGTTCATTTCGATACACCTTTGACCTTGGAGCATGAGATGCAGGCGATGCGGGATGCTGGTTTCGCAAAGGTGGAACTGATAGGTTATCGTCCAGACGACCCTTATACGGCGATGATACAGGCGGTAAAATCCTTCTAAAAAGAAAATCCCCAGGCTTATGAAGCTTGGGGATTTATTATCTGTTATCCGAAAAACTGCTTTTGCTTTATTTATGTAACATAATGTCCACAATGGCGGCGTTAGCCGGCGCCATGCCCACATTGGCGATGTTGCCAAGGTTCATAAATAAATCCTTTAGATTATCCGCTAAAATGCCATCGGCCGGTTTGGTATTCATGCCGTTAAGTGCCATCATCGCCGACATAACCGATAGCCCGGTGGACAGACATACTTTGCTAGCGCATCCTTCTTTTGCTCCATCGCAGATCATACCGGATATACTGCCAAGGACGTTGCGCATTGTGTCAAGAACCTGCTGGTCCGAGCCATCCAGCATATAAACAATGCCGGCGGAGGCGCTAAGACCGGAAGCAACGCTACAGGAGCACAGACAGGAGAGCGTTCCAAGGTAATGCTTTGCATAAAGATTGATCGCCTGTGCAAAGGCAATAGCCCGCAGCATCTTTTCTTCCGGGATCCCCAGCTGCATGGCAGTAGACGCGACGGTTAAAATCAAGGTGATACCCTGATTTCCGCTTCCGGTCGTTGTCATAACCGGCAGCTGTACACCGCTCATCCGGGCAAAGGAAGCACAGGAGGTGACCCGCTGCACATTTAAAAGAAGACTGTCGCCCATATAGCCCTTTTCCGCTAAGGTCTCCATGGATTTTCCCCAGGGCAGTCCTTCTCCGGCCTTGGAAACAGCCAGATTCATTTCTACCCCTTCCTTTAAAAATTGCAGCTGGTCCAGCGGGACAGTATCCGCAAACTGGCGGAAGTCCGCAAGGGTATAGGCTTCCAGACTGTCATCGGTGAAATTTTGGGAGATATACGGCTCAAAGGGCGCGTGCTCAACCGCGACAATCCGGTCATGGTTGCCATCGGTGATCACCCGGACGATATCCTCCTCACTTTCCAGGATCGTTTCCACATACAGGTTTGTACGCGTGTCATCCATTTTTACTTCGATCAAAGGAAGCAGGTCCAAAGCCTGTTGATGGTGGGCCTCGGTAACGCTGCCGAGCACATCCATCCCACGGGAAGCGTCGCCCCCCGCCAAACCGACGGCAACGCACATGGCCACGCCGCGCTCCGGTACGCCGGGAATGCCGACGCCCATGGCATTTTTTAAAAGGCAGATGTCCATTTTAACCCGGACCGACTTAATTTTTCCCTTTAGATGGTCTCGGGCGGTTGCCGCGTTTAAGGCGATTGCCACCGGCTCGGTGCAGCCTGTGGCGGGGACAACGACATCTTTTATTTTTTGCAGCAGAAAATCGTTCATAACGACCCAGATCCTTTCTTTTGCTTTCCGGTGGCCGGACAATTTGACCTTATCCGGAAATATACCTGTGAGAATAGAAAAAACAAGTTTACAATTTTCGCCTTATTATATCATATATTTTAACAGAAAGCAAAGAGAATAAACGAGAATATTGGATAAAATATATAAATTGCCAAAGGTATCCGATTTTCTGCCACAAAAAACGAAGGGTCGAGATGGAAAAAGGCATTTTCCCGGCATGGGGCAGCCAGAATTTTCCTTTCAAACAGTAGAATTTCTTTTGTTTTTTGGTATAATACACATAAAATACCGGATAGACGGGAAGGGATGCAAGTTGGAGAAAAAAGAGATCAAAGAGCGGTTACAGGATACGGTTGAACAAACCATCGGCTATCTGGAGGGACAGTGCAGCTATGAGCAGCTTTATGAGGATGGCTTATTGTCCATGCTCTATACCCGTTACCAAAACGCTCGATCTGTCCTGCAAGATCAGCAGGCAGGTTACAGCCGCTTGAGGAGCGCCCTGCAATTTTTAATCAGTGCCAACCGGGCCTATATCGGCTCTGGCAGCGATTGGGAGGATCCCCTTTGGCAGATTTTGCGTGATGCGGACAAATGGATTGATTTATATTTAAAGGATGAGGCGGAGTAAAAGCTCGGCCGTTGGCTTTAGCAAAGAGGAACAATCGTGAAAATAAGCAAAACGCAAAAGGGAGCAGGCTTGCCTGCTCCCTTTTGCGTTTTGAGGTGTGTTTTTTGAGGAAGGTAGAGTTCGTACCCAAACGCTGCGGCTGCGTTTATCGGGTACAATCTTATTATACCCATTCCCAGGCCGGAAGTGTTGTTTTGGAGTGAACAAAAAATAAACATTTTTACCCATTCGTGTGAAGAAATCGTGACAAAAAGATTTTTCGTCCTTTTTCGAACAGACTGCTGTTTTTTTGCAGCGGAAAGATCCCCGATTTGAAAAATAGCTGTACTATAGGAAAAAGTTAAACGTATGTTTGCAATTTAAAAGAAGATATGGTATGATAAAGAAAAAGCTGCCCCTCTTTGCCTGAAAGGAGCCCTTGTATGAGCCAGCTAAATGATAAAGCCCGAAAAATTTTAGATTATATCACCAAGCAGATTGGCGACGGCGTCCCGCCATCGGTGCGGGAAATTTGTGCCGCGCTGCAGATTAAGTCCACCTCCACCGTCCACAAATATCTCAAGGAATTGGAAGAAGAGGGCTATATTGTGCGGGAGGAAAATCTCAATCGCGCAATCCGGCTGCCGGGGGCAGGCGCGGTAAAGGTTCCTTTGTTGGGCACGGTAACGGCTGGTCAGCCGATTTTGGCGGTGGAAGAGATTGAAGAATACATCCCGTTCCAAACCAAATATGGGGATGGGAGCGATCTATTCGCCTTGCATGTGCGGGGTGAAAGCATGATCAACGCAGGAATTCTTGACGGAGATATCATTGTCGCAAGACGGGAAGCCACGGCCGATAACGGGGAAATCATCGTAGCGCTGGTAGAGGACGAGGCGACGGTGAAACGCTTTTATAAAGAGAATGGCCACTATCGTTTACAGCCGGAAAATGATACGATGGACCCCATTATCGTCGATTCCTGCGCGATTTTGGGAAAGGTAATCGCCTGCCTGCGCCTTTATGAATAGTTTTTCTTTGTATGGTCTAAAAATCAGCAGCCATTCTCCAAAAGCGGGATGGCTGCTTTTTCTCAGCATTTCTGACAGTAAGGCATTTGGTAAACCCCTAAAAATACAGGAAAAGGGAAAAAACAAATTTTTTTAAGGTTTTTGTGGAAAAGCGGCCAAAAAAGTTCTATAATAAACTGTCAGTGCAAAAAAGGCCGCTCATATGATTGGGCCAAGGCCAAGGATGACTAAAATCAGGGTCAAAGGCCCGAAAAGAAATTTTTTGGCAAAGGAAAGAGGAACCGGTTTTGATTAGAAATGATTTGAGAAATATTGCGATCATCGCGCACGTTGACCACGGTAAAACAACTTTGGTGGATGAAATGCTTAAGCAGGGCGGCGTCTTCCGAGAAAACCAGGAGGTAGCCGACCGGGTCATGGACAACAACGATCTGGAGCGGGAACGGGGCATCACCATCCTGGCAAAAAATACGGCAGCTTATTACAAGGACGTAAAGATCAACATTATTGACACCCCTGGCCATGCGGATTTTGGCGGCGAGGTAGAGCGGGTTTTGAAGATGGTCGACGGTGTGCTGCTTTTGGTGGACGCTTTCGAAGGGCCCATGCCGCAGACCCGCTTTGTCCTGCAAAAGGCGTTGGACCTGGGACATCGGGTCATTGTAGTGGTCAATAAAATTGACCGGCCGGACGCCCGCACCGACGAAATCGCTGACGAGGTACTGGAGCTGCTTTTGGATCTGGACGCATCGGAGGAGCAGCTGGACAGTCCGGTGGTATACTGCTCCGGCCGGGACGGGGTGGCCAGCATGTCCCCCTATCAGGCGGGAAAGGATTTGCAGCCGCTGTTCGAAACGATTTTGGAATATATTCCCGCACCTCAGGGAGAGGAGGATGCACCTTTACAGATGCTGGTATCCTCGCTGGACTACAATGAATATGTTGGGCGCATCTGCATCGGCCGGGTAGACCGGGGCTCCATTCGGGTGGGACAGGAGGTGGCGATCACCGACTATTACCAAAAGGATAAAACCATCCGGGGAAAAATTGCCACCATGTTCCAGTTCGACGGGCTAAAAAGAATGCCGGTGGAGCAGGCAAAAGTAGGGGATATCATCAGCATCTCGGGGCTGGAGAACATCACCATCGGTCATACGCTCACCGATGTCAACTGCCCGGAACCGTTGCCCTTTGTCCGAATCTCCGAGCCGACGGTGGAGATGACCTTTTCGGTCAACGACAGTCCCTTCGCCGGAAAAGAGGGAAAATTTGTCACCTCCCGGCATCTGCGGGACCGCTTGTACAAGGAGCTGTTAAAGGATGTTTCCCTGCGGGTGGAGGATACCGACACCACCGAGGCATTCAAGGTGTCCGGCCGCGGCGAGATGCACCTGTCCATTTTGATTGAAACCATGCGGCGGGAGGGGTACGAATTCCAGGTCAGCACCCCTAGGGTGTTGTTTAAGGAGATCGGCGGCAAGCTGCATGAACCGGTGGAGCATCTGGTGGTGGATGTGCCGGAGGAGTCGGTGGGTTCGATTATGGAGGAAATGGGCCGGCGCAAGGGAGAACTGATCCACATGGCGCCCCAGGGGAACCGGATGCGGGTGGAATTTTCCATCCCCTCCCGGGGACTGTTCGGCTACCGCAGCGATTTTATGACCGCCACCCGCGGCGAGGGGATCATGACCTCGGTATTCGACGGGTATCAGCCCTACAAGGGAGATATTCCCCGGCGGGTCACAGGCTCGCTGATC
>CAJUMG010000001.1:160141-230670 GCA_910587335.1 uncultured Oscillospiraceae bacterium | reverse complement strand
TTGAAACAGGCGAAGCGGTGGTCTATGGCCTGTACAACGCCCAGGAGCGGGGCTCGCTGTTTATCGGCGCGGGGGTGCAGGTATACGAGGGAATGATCGTAGGACAGTCGCCCAAGGCTGGAGATATCGCGGTCAACGTCTGCAAGAAAAAGCATTTGACCAACACCCGTTCCTCCGGCAGCGACGATGCGCTGCGCCTGACGCCGCCCCGCCGCATGAGTCTGGAGGATGCGCTGGAGTTTATCGGGGATGACGAGCTGGTGGAGATCACCCCCAAAAACATCCGGCTGCGCAAGCGGATTTTGGACAACGCCCAGCGGATGAAAACCATCATGAAAAAGTAAATCATTTTCTTTCTAAGTCAATTGAAACAAAAGCGAGCGGCTGCCGGTTCTTCCTGATGGAAAAACAGGCGGTCGTTTATTTTTGGAAGGAGAGGGAAAATGAGGAAAAAATGGTTTAGCATCCTAGCTTTTGGAATAGCGGCATGCCTTTTTGCAGGATGCGGCGCACAAAAAAGCGGG
Organism: uncultured Oscillospiraceae bacterium; assembly: GCA_910587335.1. GTDB lineage: Bacteria > Bacillota > Clostridia > Oscillospirales > Ruminococcaceae > UBA3818. Next base: position 230,146 of record CAJUMG010000001.1, on the reverse strand, counting down.
GAAGATGTGGGGTCATCCTATTTCGAACCGGCAGAATCGATCAGCAGCTTGGATAGCAGCGCAGTTTTCCAAAGCCAGCCGGAACAGGCAGATGTGATAAAATGCCGCACGTCGGAGCCGGAGAAAATCCCCCTGGAGGGTCCGGGAGTTCAGATAGAACAGGGCTATGATCTGGAAGCTTTTGCGGATGGAAACATCTACGCCAGGGGGAAGAACGGCGATGGAACGCCGATGCTCTATGAAAATGGCGAAGCGGTCGGCGAGTACCCCTTGGATCTGGGCTTTGCCGGTGACCTGGTAATCGGCGATTTGTATTTTTCTTTGGTTGGCATTGCGCAAGAAGACGAGACGATGAACATGTGCTTGACCGTTTACAATCTGCGGGATAAAACCCGGAAGATCGTCTATTCCGCGCCCTTGACCAATTACCGCAGCTATCTGTACCCCCTGGGAGATTCTGCGGTGATGTTCTCTTATAACGGAATTGAGGATGAAGAAAAATACGAGTTTACGGGGGTTTATGATTTTAAAGAGGATACCTGCAAAATCGTCAGCAAGCATCCGGAAGGGGTTTGGGACGATGCAAAGACCACCGGACAGGAGATTACAGCGGTCTGCGCCGACGGCGAGCGGATTTATTTTGCCAAGGAACAGCGCATCAACGGCGAGGTCGCGGTCTTTTTAACCTGCCTGGACCGGGATGGCCAGATCCTGTACGAGGACGAAGTGGAACTTCTTAGTCAGAGGTGGAGGCACGAGACAAACATCCAGTGGATTGACGTAGCGGGAGATTACATCTTTGTGAGTTATTATACAGCCGGCAGCGCCCTTCCGACCAATGAGCTAAAGCCGGTTGTCCTCAAGAGAACAGCAGAGGGATATGCAGAGCTTCCCCTTGACAGCGGCGTCCGTTTTTCCCGGCGCATCAGCAGTGGACTGGTCGGCGGCAGATACCTTTTGTTTGCCGCGGCGCTGGACGACAACGGCGCATATCCTGCGGATTTTATCGCCTTTGACGTGATAGAGGAGGATTACCGCTTGATCCGCTTTGACCTGAAAGAGGAAGCGACCTTCCGAACCTTTGCGGATAAACAGGGGAATCTGCTGACCTTCTACGTCAGTGACCAGCGAAAACGCTACTTTTTCAGTGTGGACGCCGGGGATTGGTTATAAAGGCGGGGAAAGGACAAAAAGCGTCCTAAGGAAGAGCGCCATTTTTCTAGATGCTTTTCCTATTAAATTCATACGCTAAAAGAAAGGGCAAAATTTTGTAGCTGGCAGATACGGTCCACTTCGGCGGAAAAAGCGCCGGAAAAAAGAAAAAATCCGTAAAGAAAGCATGTATTTAAGCCAAAAAAGCCATGAAGAAACACCCGGCGGAATGGATGACAAAAATACAGATGATTTTTTCCAAAAAACGCAAGATTTTGAAGAAAAAAAACTTGCTTTTGCCGGATGTCCATGCTATTATAATAAAGCGTGACTGCACAAAGATATGCGATGAAGCAGGAGGTTGCCGCCTTTTAGGCGGGGAATTTCTGCCGAGTATGTCCGATTTCAAACCGGGCGACAAAAAATACTGTTGACATGCCGGATGTGCTTTTTATAAAGGACATTCACCCTGTCGTGCTTTGACACTTTACCTGTCAAGTCCCGGACAAACTGCGCTCTTAGAAGGAGCATGGCTTTGGCCGGTTTTTAAATGTGAATGTGCGAAACACACGGAACAGTGTTCAACTTAAGTCGTCGTCCCAATAAAAAGTATCCCAAGGAGGCGATGGTAGTGGCAGTCAAAGAAAAAATCAGAATCAGACTCAAAGGTTATGACCATCAGTTGGTGGACAGTGCTGCGGAGAAAATTGTTGAAACCGTAAAGCGCACCGGCGCCCGGGTTTCCGGTCCCATTCCGCTGCCCACTGAAAAAGAGGTTGTGACCATTCTGCGCGCGGTACACAAGTACAAAGACAGCCGTGAGCAGTTTGAGATGAGAACCCACAAAAGACTCATTGACATTCTGCGGCCTTCCAACAAAACTGTTGAGGCATTGCAGGGTCTTGAGCTCCCGGCTGGCGTAGAAATCGAAATTAAGCTTTAATTTCTCAGTTTCATGCGCTGCCAGGTCAAGTTGGCGGTAAAATGCCGTCAACCAATAACCAAAGGAGGAGAAAAAGAATGCAAAAATGCATCGTAGGCAAGAAGATCGGCATGACCCAGATTTTTGACGAAACAGGCAAGTTTATTCCTGTTACCGTCGTGGAAGCCGGTCCCTGCGTTGTCGTCCAGAAAAAGACCACCGAGAACGATGGCTATGAGTCCATTCAGGTAGGCTTTGGCGACATTGCGCAGAAAAAGGTTTCCAAGCCCCTGCAAGGTCATTTCGCAAAGGCGGATGTCGCCTGCAAGCGCGTGCTCAGAGAGTTCAGACTTGACGACTGCTCTGGCGTAAACGTTGGCGAGATCATCAAGGCGGATACCTTTGCGGCGGGGGACAGAGTTGACGCTTGCGGCACTTCTAAAGGTAAAGGATACGCCGGTACAATCAAGCGCTACAACTTTTCAAGACTAAAAGAGACACACGGTTCCGGCCCTGTCGCAAGACATGCAGGCTCTATGGGCGCGTGTTCCGACCCTTCCAGAGTTATGAAGGGCAAAAAGCTGCCTGGCCATATGGGTGTTGAGCGGGTTACCGTTCAGAACCTGACGGTTGTCAAGGTGGATGCAGAAAACAACCTGATTGCGCTGAAGGGCGCGATTCCCGGCCCCAAAGGCGGAATCGTTTATCTGACCGACAGCGTCAAAAAGGCATAAGGGAAGGAGGAAGCACGATGCCAAATGTAAACGTATATGATATGTCCGGCAAAGTGGTCGGCGATATCGCCCTTTCCGATGCCGTATTCGGAATCGAACCCAACGGTGTAGTAATGCACGCGGCGGTGGTCAACTACCTGGCCAACCAGCGGCAGGGCACCCAGTCCACCCTGACCAGAACCGAAGTCAGAGGCGGCGGCCGTAAGCCCTGGAGACAGAAGGGCACCGGCCATGCAAGACAGGGTTCCATCAGAGCTCCCCAGTGGAGACACGGCGGCGTTGCTTTGGGCCCGAAACCCCGTGATTACAGATATTCCTTGAACAAAAAGGTAAAACGGCTGGCCATGCTGTCCGCCCTGTCTTCTAAGGTGAAGGACGGCGATATGATCGTTCTGGATAACATCAGCATGGATGAATATAAAACCAAGACAGTCGTTGCAATGCTCAAAGCCTTGGGCGCAGAGAAAAAAGCCATGATCGTAATGCCCTCGGTAGACGATAAGCTCATTCAAAGCGCCAGCAATATTCCCGGCGTGCGGACGGCGCTGGTTAACACCATCAATGTATACGATATCTTGAACCATGATAAATTTATCATTGTCAAGAGCGCTGTGGAAAAACTCGAGGAGGTGTACGCATAATGAAAAAGGCACAGGATATCATCCTTCGCCCGATTATTACCGAGGCTTCTATGTCCGGTATTGCGAACAAGAAGTATACCTTCAAGGTTGCGAACGATGCCAACAAAATTGAAATCGCCAAAGCGGTGGAAGAATTGTTCGGCGTAAAGGTTAAAAAGGTGAACACCATGAATGTCCCCGGCCAGTTTAGACGTCAGGGAATGCATGGCGGCTATCAGCCGGATTGGAAAAAAGCTATCGTAACGCTGAAAGATGACTCCAAGGGAATCGAATTCTTTGAGAGCATGATGTAAGTTTTGGGATAGCGAGAAAGATCATCCCGCAAAGCTCAGTGAACAAGGAGAGTGAAACCGAATGGCTATTAAAAGCTATAAACCGACAACCGCGGCTCGTCGTCAGATGACTGTTACGGATTACTCGCAGTTGTCCAAGGTTGCTCCGGAGAAGAGCCTTGTCGAGTCTCTGAAGACCCACTCCGGCCGCAACAGCTATGGTAGAATCACTGTCCGTCATCGTGGTGGCGGCAACAGAAGAAAATACCGCATTATTGACTTTAAGAGAGAAAAAGCAGGGGTTCCCGCCCAGGTGCTGACCCTGGAGTATGACCCCAACCGTTCCGCTCATATCGCGCTGGTGCAGTATGAGGATGGCGAAAAACGCTACATCATCGCACCCAACGGCCTGAAGGTCGGCGATAAGGTCGTTTCCGGCCCCGAAGCGGACATCATCGCTGGTAACGCGCTGCCGCTGGCAAACATCCCGGTAGGTACCTTTATCCACAATGTGGAGCTGTATCCCGGAAAAGGCGCGCAGCTGGCCAGAGCCGCCGGCATTCAGGCGCAGCTGATGGCGAAAGAGGGCACCTACGCGCTAATCCGTCTGCCCTCCGGTGAACTGCGCAACGTACCTGCCAACTGCATGGCCACCATTGGACAGGTTGGCAATATCGACCATGAAAACGTATCCTATGGTAAGGCTGGCCGTAAACGTCATATGGGCTGGAGACCGACTGTACGCGGTTCTGTTATGAACCCCAACGACCATCCGCACGGCGGTGGTGAGGGTAAGTCTCCTGTAGGCCGCCCGGGCCCTGTAACCCCGTGGGGCAAGCCCGCGCTGGGATACAAGACCAGAAAGCATCATAACCGTTCCGATAAGTTTATTGTAAAACGTCGCAACGCGAAGTAAAGGAGGCAAAAATTCATGAGCAGAAGTCTGAAAAAGGGACCTTACGTTTTGCCGGTACTTCTCAAACGCGTTGAGGAAATGAACAAAACAGGCGAGAAAAAGGTTCTGAAAACCTGGAGCCGCGCATCCACCATCTTCCCGGATTTCGTAGGCCACACATTTGCCGTGCATGACGGGCGCAAACACGTTCCGGTTTATGTAACGGAAGATATGGTCGGACACAAACTCGGTGAGTTTGCCCCTACCAGAACGTATAAAGGCCACGCCGGTTCCAAGAAATCGAATAACGGAAAGTAGGCCGAAAGGAGGATTAACATGGAAGCAAGGGCTTATTTGAAATATGCCCGTATTGCACCCAGAAAAGTGCAGATTGTCCTGGATCTGATCCGCGGCAAGGATGCGCAGCTGGCTCGCGCAATACTCAAGCACACCCCAAAGGCTGCTTGTGAGCCTTTAGAGAAGCTTCTGAATTCGGCCGTTGCCAATGCCGAGAACAACTTCAACATGGATAAAAATAATCTGTATGTTGCAGAATGTTACGTCTGCCCTGGCCCTACCCTGAAACGGATTAGACCCAGAGCGCAGGGCCGCGCGTTCCGGGTGTTAAAAAGAACTTCTCACGTCACCATGGTCCTGAAGGAAAAGGAATAAGCTGAAAGAAGGAGGTAAACTATGGGACAGAAAGTAAATCCCCACGGTCTTCGCGTGGGCATTATCAAAGATTGGGATTCCCGCTGGTTTGCTAAGGATGATGCTTTCGGCGATATCCTCGTCGAGGACTACAAACTTCGCAAATTTCTAAAGAAAACCCTGTACGGCGCCGGCGTTCCCCGCATCGAGATTGAGCGGGACGCTGCAAAGGTTAGAATTCACATTCACTGCGCGCGCCCTGGTATGGTAATCGGCCGCGGCGGCGCAGATATTGAAAAGCTGCGCCAGCAGTGTGAAAAAATGATCAACAAGAATAAGGAAACGCCGGTCGCGGTCCTGATCAACATTGTTGAGGTCAAACAAGCGGACAAAAACGCGCAGCTGGTCGCGGAAAGCATTGCCACACAGCTGGAACGCCGTGTATCCTTCCGCCGCGCCATGAAGCAGGCCATTGGCCGCGCCATGAAGCTGGGCGCCAAGGGCATTAAGGTAAATGTATCCGGCCGTTTGGGCGGTGCAGAAATCGCCCGCAGCGAGCATTACCATGAAGGTACCATTCCGCTGCAAACCCTGCGCGCCGATATTGACTACGGCTTTGCAGAGGCGGATACCACCTACGGAAAGATCGGCGTAAAGGTATGGATCTATACCGGTGACGTTCTGGCCGACAGCAAAAAACAGTCTCGTAAGGAAGGAGGCAAAAACTAATGCTTCTGCCGAAAAGAGTAAAATACCGCAGAGTCCACAGAGGGCGCCTGACCGGTAAAGCGACACGGGGCAATACCGTTACCTACGGTGATTTTGGCCTCCAGGCGCTGGAACCTGCTTGGATTTCTTCCCGCCAGATTGAGGCGGCCCGTATCGCCATGACCCGTTACATCAAGCGTGGCGGTCAGGTATGGATTAAAATTTTCCCGGATAAACCAATCACACAAAAGCCGGCTGAAACCCGAATGGGTTCTGGTAAAGGTTCTCCCGAATACTGGGTTGCCGTTGTGAAACCCGGCAGAGTGATGTTTGAAATCGGCGGCGTTTCCGAGGAATTGGCCCGCGAGGCGTTCCGTCTGGCAAGCCACAAGCTGCCGATTAAAACCAAATTTGTTGTAAAAGAACAGGAAGCGAAGGAGGGTGAAGAGTAATGAAGGCTTCGGAGATTCGTGAGTTGAGCAATGTCGAACTAAATGAAAAGCTGACCGCACTCAAAGCCGAGCTTTTCAACCTGCGCTTCCAGCACGCCATCAACCAGCTGGAAAACCCGATGCGGATGAAAGAGGTCAAAAAAGACATCGCCCGTATCAAAACGGTTCTTCGCCAGTTGGAAATGAAGAGCGCGCAGTAAACGAAGGGAGGATTTAAGCTGTGGAAAGAAACCTCAGAAAAACGAGGGTCGGCAAGGTTGTCAGCGATAAGATGGACAAAACCATCGTCGTATCCATCCAGGACAATGTAAAACACCCCCTTTATAAAAAGATTATCAAAAGAACCGTGAAGTTCAAAGCTCATGACGAGAAGAACGAATGCGGAATTGGTGATAGAGTCATGATTATGGAAACCCGCCCGATTTCCAAGGATAAAAATTGGCGCGTTGTCCAGGTCATTGAGAAAGCGAAATAATCTTACACCAATGTCAATAATCGAAAGGAGGAACATTCTGTGATTCAGATGCAGACCTTGATGAAGGTAGCGGACAACACCGGCGCCAAAGAGTTGATGTGCATCCGTGTGCTGGGTGGCTCCCGCAGAAGATACGCCAACATCGGTGATGTAGTGGTAGCTTCGGTGAAAAAAGCGGCTCCCGGTGGCGTAGTGAAAAAGGGCGACGTTGTGAAAGCAGTAATTGTTCGTTCTGCCAAAGGCATTCGCCGCGATGATGGAACCTATATCCGTTTCGACGAGAATGCGGCAGTTATTATTAGAGAAGATAAAAACCCAAGGGGTACGCGTATTTTTGGGCCGGTTGCGAGAGAACTGCGTGAGAAGGACTATCTCAAAATTTTAAGCCTCGCCCCAGAGGTTCTGTAATTGGAGGTGCGCTGTAAGTGAATAAGGTTCACGTCAAAAAAGGCGATACAGTCATCATCCTGTCTGGTAAGGACAAGAACAAAAAGGGCAAGGTGCTGGAAGTAAGCCCCGCCGAACGTAAAGTCATTATCGAAGGCTGCAATATGGTAACCAAGCATGTTAAGCCTCGCAGAATGGGTGAGCCCGGCGGCATTGTGAAAGCAGAAGCCCCGCTGTACGCCTGCAAAGTTATGTTGGTATGCCCCAAGTGCGGCAAAGGCACCCGCCTTGCCCACAAAGTGGATGGCGATTCGAAAATGCGTATGTGCAAGCACTGCGGTGAAACTTTCTAAGAAGGAGGAAAAAACATGGCCAGAATGAGAGATTACTACGTGAAAGACGTAGCTCCGGCTCTGATGAAAAAATTCAGCTATAAAAGCGTCATGCAGATTCCGAAACTTGAGAAAATCGTTGTCAACGTAGGCTGCGGTGAAGCACGCGATAATCCCAAGGTGATCGACGCTATTATTTCTGATTTAGGGAAAATTACCGGTCAGAAAGCGGTACCCTGTAAAGCAAAAAAATCCGTTGCGAACTTTAAGCTTCGTGAAGGCATGACCATCGGTGCAAAGGTAACGCTGCGCGGTGAGACAATGTATGAGTTTTTAGATAGACTCTTCAATATCGCTCTGCCCCGCGTTCGTGACTTCAGAGGAATCAACCCCAACGGCTTTGATGGAAGGGGCAACTACAACATGGGGCTGCGCGAGCAGCTGCTGTTCCCTGAAATCGACTATGATAAAATTGATAAAGTACGCGGTATGGACATCTGCTTTGTCACAACCGCAAACACAGACGAAGAGGCTCGCGAGCTGCTGGCTCTGATGGGCGCTCCGTTTGCCAAGTAAGAAGGAGGTTTTGTAGGTGGCTAAAAAGTCCATGGTGAATAAACAACAGCAGACACCCAAATTCTCCACTCGAGCATATAACAGATGCAAAATCTGTGGCAGACCCCACGCCTATCTTCGCAAATTCGGCATCTGCCGCATTTGTTTCAGAGAATTGGCCTATAAGGGCCAGATCCCGGGCGTTAAAAAGGCTAGCTGGTAAGCACGAGCAAAGGAGGTTGATTACATGCACATCACCGATGCAATCGCTGATATGCTGACTCGTATCAGAAATGCGAATTCCGCAAAGCACGATACCGTTGATGTGCCCGCTTCCAACATGAAAAAGGCAATTGCCCAGATTCTGTTGGACGAAGGCTTCATCAAATCGTTCCAGATTGTTGAAGACGGCAAGCAGGGTATCATTCATATCAATTTAAAATATGGTCCGAATAAATCTCAGGTCATCAGCGGTCTGCGCCGTGTTTCCAAACCCGGTCTGCGGATCTATGCGGATACCGAGAATATGCCCAGAGTGATGAAGGGCCTTGGTATCGCCATTATGTCCACATCAAAAGGTGTGATGACCGATAAACAGGCCCGCAAGGAGCATGTTGGCGGCGAAGTATTGGCCTATATTTGGTAAGCAAGGAGGTGCACGAATATGTCTCGAATTGGTAGAAAACCCATTACGGTTCCCGCCGGTGTCGATGTAAAGATCGACGGCAGCACCGTGACGGTGAAGGGTCCGAAAGGAACCTTGACCCAAACCTTTAACAAGGATATGGCAATCACACTGGAAGGCGGCGTGATCGAAGTAAAACGCCCCACCGATGACAAAGCGCACAGAAGCTTGCACGGTTTGACCCGTACTTTGGTTTCCAATATGGTTGAAGGTTGCGCCCATGGCTTCAGCAAAGAGCTGGAGGTAAACGGCGTAGGTTACCGTGCTTCTAAGCAGGGTAAAAATTTGGTTATGGTGTTGGGCTTTTCTCATCAGGTAATCGTTCCCGAAATCGAAGGGATTACCATCGATGTTCCAGCCCCCAACAAGATTATTGTCAACGGACCTGACAAGCAGAAAGTTGGTCAGTTTGCAGCCGAAATCCGCGAGAAACGCCCGCCGGAGCCTTATAAGGGCAAGGGCATTAAATATGCGAATGAAGTAATCATCCGCAAAGAGGGTAAGGCTGGTAAAGGCAAGAAGTAGTTAAAGGAGTGAGTCACAAATGGTGAAAAAGCCGGATAAAAATACCGCCAGGCTGAAAAGACACGCCAGAGTCCGCAAGAAAATCAGCGGTACTGCGGCTCGTCCGCGCCTGAATGTTTTCCGCTCCACAAAGCACATCTATGCCCAACTGATTGACGATGTGGCCGGTGTAACGCTGGCTAGCGCATCCTCGATGGAAAAAGGGTTCGAGGGCTTTGGCGGAAATAAAGAAGCGGCGAAAAAGGTCGGTATGGCCATCGCCCAAAAAGCACAGGAAAAAGGCATTTCTGAAATCGTTTTCGACAGAAGCGGTTATATCTACCACGGACGCGTGAAGGAATTGGCAGAAGGCGCCCGTGAAGGCGGCCTGAAATTCTAAAGGAGGAGGAGAACACATGGCTCGAATTGACGGTTCTACTTTGGACCTGCAAGAGAAGGTCGTTGCCATTAACCGCGTATCTAAAACGGTTAAAGGCGGCCGTATCTTCAAATTTGCCGCGCTGGTCGTTGTTGGCGACGGTAACGGCACCATCGGCTTTGGATTGGGTAAGTCCTCCGAGGTTCCGGACGCGATCCGCAAAGGAATTGAGGACGCCAAAAAGAATCTGATCCACGTTTCCCTAAGGGGAACAACCATCCCCCACGAAGTGATTGGCGCGTTCGGCGCAGGCCGGGTGCTGATGAAACCGGCTCCCCGCGGTACAGGCGTTATCGCCGGCGGTCCGGTTCGTGCGGTAATGGAGGTTGCGGGCATCAGCGATATTCGTACAAAATGCCTGCGGTCCAATAATCCCTGCAACGTTGTAAGCGCCACCATTGCAGGATTGGCGTCTTTGAAAAGTGTCGACGAAGTCGCGGCAATCCGCGGTAAATCTGTCGAGCAGATTTTGGGTTAAGGAGGTAGCATGGCTATGAAAATCAAATTGGTTAAAAGCCTGAACGGCAGAAAAAAAGACCAGATTGCCACTGCATATGCTCTGGGACTCAGAAAAATCGGTAATGAGACAACACAGCCTGATAACGAGGCAACCCGCGGCAAAATTGCCAAGATTTCTCACCTCGTTGAGGTAACCGAAGCGTAAAACAAGGAGGTGCGAGTACTATGAAATTGCACGAGCTTTCTCCGGCGCCTGGTTCCAACAAGGACGTCTTCCGTAAGGGTAGAGGTCACGGTTCCGGCAACGGTAAAACGGCGGGCAAAGGCCATAAGGGTCAGAATGCCCGTTCTGGCGGCGGTGTAAGACCTGGCTTTGAGGGCGGTCAGATGCCGTTGGCACGTCGAGTCCCCAAAAGAGGATTCAACAATATTTTCGCGACAAAATACGCTACGATCAATGTAGCCGATCTGAATTGCTTTGAGGACGGCGCGGTTGTGGACACAAACGCCATTCTTGCCGCCGGTCTTTTGAAGAAAACGCTGGACGGCGTAAAGATTCTTGGAAATGGCGAGCTGACCAAGAAACTGACTGTGAATGCCGCAGCTTTCTCCGCGTCTGCCAAGCAGAAAATTGAGGAGGCAGGCGGGAAAGCCGAGGTGAAATAAGAATGTTCGATACCATTAGAAACGCGTGGAAAATCGCGGACCTGAGAAAGAAGATTCTGTTCACCGCTTTCATTTTGCTGGTCTTCCGTATCGGAAGCGCCATTCCTGTCCCGTTTCTTGATGCCAGCGTTATGCAGACCTGGATGTCCAATGCGGGCGATGGAAACCTGTTAGGCTATATCGACGTTCTGACCGGCGGTGCGTTCTCAAACGCAACCATCTTCGCCATGTCCATCAGCCCCTATATCACCGGTTCTATCGTAATCCAGCTTTTAACGGTTGCGATCCCTGCTTTGGAGCGGATGAGCAAAGAGGGTGAGGACGGCAGGAAAAGACTGAACCGGATCACCCGGTACACCGGTATCGGTTTGGGATTTGTCCAAGCGCTGGCCTATTGGTTCCTGCTAAAAAGCCAGGGTGCTTTGGTCTATACCAAAGGCTTTGCCGGATTCTTTTCAGCAGCTGTTATCATCATGACCTTTACCGCGGGTTCGTCTTTGATCGTCTTTTTGGGAGACCAGATTGATGCAAAAGGCGTTGGCAACGGCATTTCTATGATTTTGTTCGCGGGTATTCTGTCCCGTGGCGGTTCCGCTGTATTGACTATGTGGCGGTATTTCCAGATGGGCGCGGAATCCACAAAGTACTATTTCTATGTGCCGCTGGTTCTGATCCTGTTCCTGGTCATGATTGTATTTATTGTTGTTATGACCTCTGCGGAGCGTCGGATCCCTATACAGTATGCCAAACGGGTAGTCGGACGAAAGATGTATGGCGGCCAGTCGACCTTTATGCCGATTAAGGTCAACATGTCCGGTGTGCTGCCGATTATCTTTGCCAGCTCTATTCTGGCAATCCCCGGAACCATTAAGGCGTTTGTTCCGCTGAATACGGACGGTCTTTTATATAAGTTTTTGAGCATCTTTAACTACAATACCGGTTGGTATGCGATGATCTATATTATTCTGATCATCATGTTCAACTATTTCTATGTGGCAATTCAGTATAACCCGGTGGAAATGGCCAATAATCTGCAAAAGAATAATGGCGCAATCCCCGGTATTCGTCCCGGCCGGCCGACTACAGAGTTCATCACCCGGGTCATTTCCAAAATCACCCTGGTGGGCGCTTTGTTCTTGGGTCTGGTCGCTACCCTGCCGATTTTGCTTACAGCTATCACCGGCATGAACATTTCGCTGGGCGGTACCTCGATTTTGATCGTTGTCGGTGTTGCTTTGGATACGGTTCGTCAGCTGGAGTCTGAAATGATGATGCGTCATTATAAAGGCTTCTTAGAATAATGGAGGGACGAATTTATGAATTTGATCCTGTTGGGCGCGCCTGGCGCGGGTAAAGGCACACAGGCAGAGGTAATCTGCGAAAAATTAAAAATTCCGTCTATCAGTACAGGAAATATTATCCGTGAGGCGCTGAAAAATGGTACGGAGCTGGGACTGAAAGCCAAATCTTATATGGATTCGGGCGCTTTGGTTCCGGACGAGGTTGTTATCGCCATCATCAAAGAGCGATTGGCACAGGAAGACTGCAAAAATGGCTTTATTTTGGATGGTTTTCCCAGAACAGTCCCTCAGGCCGAGGCTTTGGATGCGATGGGAATTGTCATCCATAAGGTCCTGGATATCGAGGTTCCGGACGAAACGATTCAAAAGCGTTTATCCGGCCGGCGGGTCTGTGAAAGCTGTGGAGCCAGCTATCATTTGGATTTCAAACCTTCTGCTAAAGAGGGTGTGTGCGACAAATGCGCGGGCAAGTTGGTAATCCGTAAAGACGATCAGCCGGAGACGGTACGGGAGCGACTGAAAACGTATCATGAATCGACCGAGCCTTTATGCGATTACTACAAAAAGACTGGAAAACTCGTGGTCATTAACGGTCAGGAAGAAGTGGCCGCTACCAGTGCGCTGGTACTCAAAGCGCTGGAGGCATAAGGCATGATTCAGCTGAAGAACAAATCAGAGCTGGAGAGGATGAAAAAAGCCTGTCAGATTTCTTCCCAGGCGCTGCGGGTAGCGGGTGAAAATATCCGGGTGGGTATGACTACCCAGGAGCTGGATCGAATCATCCACCATTTTATAGTCAGCCAAGGTGCAAAGCCATCGTTTTTAGGCTATAATGGTTTTCCTGGAACAGCCTGCATTTCGGTTAATAATGAGGTGATCCACGGTATTCCTTCATCTGGGCGCGTTTTGCAGGAAGGAGATATCGTCAGCGTGGATGTGGGCGCGTATTTCGATGGCTTTCATGGCGACAATGCGTTTACATTCCCGGTGGGTAAAATCAGCCCAGAGGCGCAGAAGCTTTTGGATGTAACGGAAAAAAGTCTCTATCTTGGGATAGAAGCGGCTTTGGCAGGGAAGCGGGTCGGAGATATTGGCGCTGCGGTTCAATCGCTGGTGGAACAGAATGGCTACGCCGTTGTTCGCCAGTATGTGGGTCATGGCGTAGGCCGTGATCTGCATGAAGCGCCGGAAATTCCCAACTTTGGCCGGTCTGGACATGGCGTCCGCCTGGTCCCCGGCATGACTATTGCCATTGAACCGATGGTAAACCAAAGCGGTGAAGGCGTCCGTGTCCTGGACAACGATTGGACAGTCGTTACCAAAAGCGGAAGCTTGTCGGCTCATTTTGAGCATACCATTGCAATCACTGAGCAGGGGCCGGTGATTTTGACGACACCTTAAGGGGGTCGGACATGGAAATCAAAAAAGGCTGCGTTGTAAAATCCATTTCCGGCAGAGATGCCGAGCGCTTTTACCTGGTGATTAAGGCGGAGAAAGACTTTCTTTGGATTGTGGATGGAAAGATCCGTCCGCTGGAAAAACCCAAACGGAAAAATCCAAAACATCTGAGAAAGACCAACCTACAGGTCCGGGTAGAAGATTTTACAACCAACAATCAATTGAGACGGCTGCTGCACCCCTTCAACTACCCTGCGGGGCAGCAAGAGGGAAATACACAAGCTTCGCGCACCTAAGGGAGGGATTTAACTTGTCTAAGGAAGACGTTATTGAGATTGAAGGTACAGTCCTCGAAGCCTTGCCTAACGCGCAATTCCAGGTTGAATTGCCGAATAAGCACGTTATTTTAGCACACATTTCCGGCAAATTACGGATGAATTTTATTCGTATTCTGCCCGGCGATAAAGTCACGGTCGAAATGTCCCCATACGACCTGACGAAAGGACGCATTACGTGGCGTTCAAAATAGGTTCTGTTTCGGAAAGGTACAAGGAGGTATTTGAAAATGAAAGTCAGACCTTCCGTAAAACCCATTTGCGAAAAATGTAAAATCATCAAACGCAAAGGCCGCATTATGGTAATTTGCTCTAACCCTAAGCATAAACAGCGCCAGGGCTAACGGCGCGACCCGCGTCCTGCCCAGGCTGTTTGCTGTAGCCGGCCCGACGCGGCAACCGATATAATGGAGGTGCAACAAAAGTATGGCTCGTATAGCTGGTGTTGACTTGCCCAGAGAAAAACGTATTGAGATCGGACTGACCTATATTTTTGGTATTGGTCGCAGAACGGCGAACGAAATTCTCAAGGCAACCGGCGTAAACCCCGATATCAGAGTAAAGGATATGTCCGAAGATGATGTGTCCAAGCTGCGTGAGTATATTGACAAGCATTTGCAGGTAGAAGGCGACCTGCGGCGTGCTGTCGCTCTGGATATTAAACGATTGACCGAAATCGGATGCTATCGCGGTCTGCGGCACAGAAGGGGCCTGCCCGTAAGAGGACAGCGCACCAAAACCAACGCGCGTACCCGCAAAGGCCCGAAGAAGACAATCGCCAACAAGAAGAAGTAAATTAGGGAGGGATAACTGAGATGGCAAAAGCCGTAACAAAAAAGGCCACCCGCAGACGCCGTGAGAAGAAAAACATCGAACGCGGTGCGGCTCATATCCAGTCCACTTTCAACAATACCATCGTAACCATTACCGATGTACAGGGTAATGCGCTCAGCTGGGCAAGCGCCGGCGGCCTGGGGTTCAGAGGCTCCAGAAAATCCACACCGTATGCTGCACAGTCTGCTGCGGAAACTGCCGCCAAAGCTGCGATGGAGCATGGACTGAAAACCGTTGAAGTGTATGTAAAGGGTCCTGGGTCTGGGCGCGAGGCTGCAATCCGTGCGCTGCAGGCAGCTGGTCTGGAAGTCAGCATGATTAAAGACGTGACCCCGATTCCCCATAACGGATGCCGCCCGCCTAAGAGAAGACGCGTCTAACCATCAAGGAGGTATAACCATATGGCAAGATATACTGGCGCTTCCTGCAGACTGTGCAGAAGAGAAGGCCAAAAGCTTTTCCTGAAGGGTGAGAGATGCTATTCCGATAAATGTGCAATCGTAACCCGTAAAGGCGCTGTCCCCGGCCAACATGGTCAGGGCCGCAAAAAAGTCTCTGAATATGGAATTCAGCTGCGCGCAAAGCAAAAAACAAAGCGTTTTTATGGCGTATCTGAAAATCAGTTCTATCATTACTATGAAATGGCAGAGAGAAGACCCGGTATGGCCGGTGAAAATCTGCTGCGCTTTTTGGAAAGCCGCTTGGACAATATTGTTTACAGAGCAGGCTTTGCAAACTCCAGAAAAGAAGCAAGACAGCTGGTTCTGCATCGTCACTTCACTGTAAACGGCAAAAGGGTAAACATTCCTTCTTATCTTTGCAAAGCGGGTGATGTGATTGCTGTTGCTGATGCGTTCAAAAACAGTGAAAAACTGAAATCGATCGTTGAGATCAATGGCGCCCGTCCGGTTCCTATGTGGATCGACAAAAATAATGACCAGATGACGGCGTCGGTTGTTCGTCTGCCTAACCGTGAGGATATCGACCTTGAGGTTGAGGAGCATCTGATCGTTGAGTTGTACTCCAAATAAAGCAAAGCCTTGCGCTGCCAGGGAAGAAGCTTTTGGCAGCTTGGAATTGTTTGCTATTTGGAATGCGTGTTTTAGATAATCGGCAAGGGAACGCGATCAACATGACAAACCCGATGTTTGTCCTTATAAGGAGGGTTTACTTTGATTGAAATTGAAAAGCCAAGAATTGAGACGGCTGAAATAAAGCCCGACGGCACATACGGCAAATTTGTCGTTGAACCACTCGAGCGCGGCTTCGGCACCACACTGGGCAACAGCCTTCGTCGGGTTCTTCTCTCCTCGCTCCCTGGCGTTGCTGTAACGTCGATAAAAATTGACGGTGTTCAGCATGAATTCTCTACTGTCCCCGGTGTGAAGGAAGATGTAACAGAAATCGTCCTCAATATCAAGAACCTAACCGCAAAACTTTTCTGCGATGGTCCTAAAACGGTGGTGATTGATGCAGCGGGCGAATGTGAAGTAACCGCAGATTCCATTACAACGGATTCAGAGGTTGAAATTTTAAATCCCGGGATGCATATTGCCACCTTGGGCGCAGGGGCTAAACTGTATATGGAATTGACCCTGGATCGCGGCCGCGGATATATTCCCGCGGAGCGGAACAAGCAGATACAGTCTGCCACCGGCCCGTCTGTTTTGGGTGTCATTCCGGTCGATAGTATTTATACTCCCGTGCTGCGGGTAAATTACACTGTGGAAAATACCCGTGTCGAGCAGATTACCGACTATGATAAGCTGACGCTAGAAGTTTGGACAGATGGTACGATTTCTGCAAAGGAAGCCGTTTCTTTAGGCGCCAAGGTCCTCAACGAACATCTCAACCTGTTTGTTGATCTTTCCGACGAAACCTATCACACTGAAATCATGGTGGAAAAGGACGATAACGGAAAAGAAAAGATCCTTGAGATGACCATTGAAGAACTTGACCTGTCTGTGCGTTCCTTTAACTGCCTTAAGCGCGCAGGCATTAACACAGTGGAAGATCTAATCAGCAAGTCCGAGGAAGAGATGATGAAGGTTCGAAACCTCGGTAAAAAATCGTTGGAAGAGGTTATCTCCAAGTTGCAATCTCTGGGCTTTAACCTCACCCATGATGATGAATAATTCTTACTATTCCAGGTAAAGGAGTGAATTTCCATGCCAGGTGCAAGAAAGCTCGGCAGAACGACTGATCATAGAAGAGCAATGCTCAGAGCAATGGTTACCTATCTGTTGGAAAACGGCAAGATTGAAACCACTGTAACAAGAGCAAAAGAAGTTCGTTCCATGGCCGAGAAAATTATAACAATCGGCAAGAACGATAGCCTCCACGCAAAACGTCAGGTCTATTCTTTTATCACGAAAGAATCGGTGGCGAAAAAAGTATTCGATGAAATCTCTCCCAAATATAAAGAGAGAAACGGCGGTTACACCCGTATCATCAAGATCGGACCCCGCCGTGGCGATGCCGCTGAAATGGCAATTATCGAACTGGTATAGCTTCGCCTGTAAAAACGGATGCAGAAAATCTGCATCCGTTTTTTATCATTTTGTTCAAAGAATAAAGATAAAAACACCTTCAGCTATAAAAGAAAATTTGTGATGCGCAGTGATTGACATTTTTCGAAAAAAGGCATAAAGTAAGATTGTTTGGTTAAAACGATGAAAAACGGGAGGGAGAAGATGAGTAAACAGTATAAAGGCGTCCTGTGCGTATTGGCGGCCGCCTTCTTTTTCGCCATTATGAATGCCAGTGTCCGGGCCTCAGGGGATCTGCCGGCTATACAAAAAGCGTTCTTTCGCAATATCGTAGCGCTGGCTTGTGCTTACATAGCTCTAAAGCGGGCCGGTACTCCGGTGCGCTGGAAGAAAGAAAACTTTTGGCTGCTGTTTACCCGCGCAGCAGCGGGCACAATTGGCGTGATTTGTAATTTCTACGCGGTGGATCATCTGGTTTTATCCGATGCCACGATGCTCAATAAAATGTCGCCGTTTTTTGCCATTCTTTTTTCCTTTATTCTGCTAAAAGAAAATTTAAAATTGTACCAAATTATCGCATTGATCGGGTCCTTTATAGGCAGCTTGTTTATTATTAAACCTACCTTTGCCAATATGGATCTGGGCCCCTCTATTATTGGCCTTATCGGAGGGGTAGGCGCCGGAATCGCCTATACCATGGTGCGAAAGCTGGGGATGAAGGGGGAAAACGGGGAAAAAGGCCCGCTGATCGTTCTGTTTTTTTCCGGCTTCTCCTGCTTGGTGACCCTTCCATACCTGCTGTTTTCCTATCATCCCATGGAGCTTCAGCAGCTGCTGTTCCTCCTGCTAGCGGGCGTTGCCGGCGCTGGCGGACAGTTTGCCATCACGGCAGCATATACCTATGCTCCAGCCAGAGAAATATCGGTTTATGACTATACGCAGGTGATTTTTTCCGCGCTGCTAGGCTTTTTCCTATTTCATCAGCTGCCGGACCGCTATAGTATCCTGGGGTATATACTCATTTGCGGGATGGGCATTTATATGTTTTTCATGACCCGTCGCGACGTAAAACACAGTCAGAATGCTTGATATTCAAAAATAAAAGGCTTGAATCAATTAGATTCAAGCCTTTTATTTTTTCAAAACATATGCAAAGGGGTGCGGCCCTTTTACTTTAAAATCACAAATTCACCAATAAAGGGAAGCGGCTCCTCTGTCTCCCGAATGGCATGACTTAAACCCAGGAAGAAAAGGACCACAAGCAGAATATTAAGCAAGCGGAAGGTCCAGCCAATAAAAGGAATATAACGGCCAAGATAGATGATTACGCTGACAACAACCTCGGCGAGAAACAGCAACAGCCCTTGATTGGCATGGTATTTTGCAAAGTGAGACCCGGGAGCAAACAACACGGCTAATAGAAAAAGAGGGCCAAAATAGGATAAAATGGCAAGAGCCTTTTCCTTAGAGGACATAGAATACACCTGACTTTCTTTTTTCTTTATTATAATCAAAAACGGAAAATATGGCAAGAAAATAGGGAAACAGAATCGAATAAAGAGGAAAAATTGTCAGAAAAGATTTTTTCCAAGCCGAAAAAGAAAACGTTTTTCTGTCGATTTTTATTTAAATATAACAATTACAAGGGAAATATTTATGAAATCGTCCCATGTTCAAAGAGAAAAAGCTGTGCTAAAATGACTAAAGCTGTCAAAATTTTAAGCATTTTCATGTCTTTGAAAGAAGGGTTAGCTTGAAAACACAAAAGGTCAGCGTGGTGGATGAAAACCGCAGACCCAGCTTTACCATTGTCATGCTTGCCTGGCCAGTATTTATCGAACAGATTTTGGTTTCGTTGGTCAGCTATGTAGATACGGCGATGGTTGGGTCGATGGGCGCGAACGCCACCGCAGCGGTCAGCATCAGCAATTCGCCTAATATGTTGGTGAACGGCACGATTATGGCAATCGGCGTGGGCTTTACCGCCATGATTTCCCGGGCGATCGGCGCAGAGGATTTGCAGCGGGCCAAAGACTTAATGCGGCAAGCGCTGCTGGTCGTAGTGGCGTTGGGGCTGCCGCTGATGTGCGTGCTTTTGCTGTTGGCGGAGAAAATTCCCCTTTGGATGGGCGCTCAGCCGGAAATTTTGTCCGATGCAGCAATCTACAACCGAATCATTGCGGCGTCGTTGATTTTTCGAACCATGTCGATGATTATCACCTCTATCATGCGCGGATATGGGGATACCAAGACCCCTATGTTTGTCAATATCGGCGTAAATATCGTCAATGTCATCGGCAACTTTCTGCTGATCTATCCGACCCGCACCTTGTCTTTGTTCGGAACAGAATTTACCATGCCTGGCGCGGGATGGGGTGTCGCCGGCGCCGGCGCCGCCACCTCCGGCTCAGCAACGATCGGCACGCTGATTATGCTGACGGTCATCTTCCTAAAGAAAGGTCCGATGCAGCTGAGCATAAAGGGCCGGTATCTGCCTGATTGGGCAATTCTAAAGACCGTCTTTCGAATCAGCCTTCCGGCGGCATTCGAACGAATCGCCATGTCCTCTGCCGGCATTATCACCACCAGTACCATTGCGACATTGGGGACAGTAGCCGTAGCGGCCAACTCCCTGTATCTGACGGCGGAGTCGATGTGCTTTATGCCGGGCTTTGCCTTTGCCACCGCCGCCACAACGTTGGTCGGCCAGTCATTAGGGGCAAAACGGCCGGACTTGGCGGAAAAATACGTGAAAATGACAGCAAAAATCGCGGGTGTTGTCATGTTTTTCATGGGTGCGCTGCTTTATATCTTTGCCGGACCGATCCTTCGGCTGTTTACCCCGGACCTGGCGGTCATCGCCTTGGGCACAATCTGCCTGGAATACGATGCGTTTATTCAGGTCCCACAGATGCTGGCGCAGGTTTTGGCCGGTGCGCTGCGGGGCGCTGGGGATACCAAATGGACCTTTATCATCATCACCGTTTCCATGTGGGGTGTGCGAATTTTGGGAACGGTTGTGGGGATCCGTCTGCTCAATTTTGGCTTGGAGGCCGCCTGTCTTGCCATGTGCGCCGACCAGTGTGTTCGCTGCCTTTTGTTTTTCCTGCGGTATCGTACCGGCAAATGGAAAAAAGCGATTCAGGACTAGATATACAAAAATTTCCCCAAAGGCGCTTTATAAGCGCCTTTTTCTTTTCACCCTCTCGGTGGCAGAGCAGGGCGGCTGCGCATAGAATGAACAAAGGCCCTGCGCCTTTTCAATTCAGCCAATAGGGGGAATTTCATTTTGAGCACAGGAACACTACGCGTAGAAGTCTATGTTGCGCGGGAGGCGCTGCCGCTTGCCGAAGCAGTTGTAGAGGTTTACAGAGAAAATGAATGGCAGACGGGTACGCCCATCGCCCGCCTGATAACAGACAGTTCCGGGCAGACCGAGGCGATTACGCTGGAGGCACCGGATGCGGATCTGTCCCAAAGCCCACACGACGGGGTGATACCCTATAGTACTTATGACATTTTGGTGCAGCAAAGCGGCTATCAGACCCAGCTTATTTTGGGTGTGCAGATTTTTGCCGGGGTAGAAGCGCTGCAGCAGATTGAGATAGCTCCTGTTCAGGGACGGCAGCCAGAGGTGGCAATCTCTGAAATTCCGATTCATAATCTGGCAGGTCCGCCCCAGCCCAATCTAACGGACTATTCTACCGGTCGCGTTTTGGCGCGGGTGGTCATCCCCCAGTATATAACTGTACATCTGGGGCGGCCGTCTAATACCTCGGCATCTAATGTTACGGTGAGCTTTCGAAACTATATCAAAAATGTAGCTTCCAGCGAAATTTATCCAACCTGGCCGGAAAACGCATTGCGGGCCAATATCTACTGTCAGATTTCACTGACCCTTAACCGGGTTTTCACCGAATGGTATCGAAGCCGTGGGTATAATTTTGACATCACCAATTCTACCTCTTATGACCAGGCTTTTGTCAACAACCGTGATATCTTTACAAACATCAGCAAAATTGTCGATGAAATTTTTGATACGTATATCCAAAAGAGTAATTTTACAGAGCCTTTTTACGCTGAGTATTGTGACGGACGGCAGGTAACCTGCCCGGGACTGAAGCAATGGGGAACGGTAACCTTGGCGAACCAGGGCTATACTCCTTTTGGCATTTTGCAGTATTATTACGGGTACAATATCTCGTTGGTTCAGGCAACCCAGATTTCCGGCGTTCCCCAGTCCTATCCCGGCAGTCCGCTGCGGTTTGGATCGGTCGGCAGCGCGGTGCGGGTCATGCAGCAGCAATTAAACCGCATTCGAAGAAATTATCCGGCGATTCCTCAGCTGACGGTGGATGGGCAGTTTGGCAGCGATACCGAAAGAGCGGTTCGCACCTTCCAGAAAATCTTTAACCTGACCCAGGACGGCATTGTGGGAAAATCCACCTGGTACAAGATTTCCTACATTTATGTGGCGGTGACCAAGCTGGCGGAACTGTCCTCTGAGGGAAGCTTCCTCACACCGGCCGCCGGAGAATATCCCGGATATCCCCTGCGGATTGGCTCCACCGGAGAATCTGTCGAGCAATTGCAGGTTTGGCTGCGGGCTGCCGGGCGGTTTTATGAGAGCATCCCGGTTATTTCCGCAGTAGACGGTATCTTTGGTACAGCGACGGAAAACGCCGTAAAGGCGTTCCAAAATACTTTCGACCTTACGTCAGACGGCATTGTCGGCCCCATGACGTGGAGACAGCTAAAAAGTGTATACGGCAACCTGGAAAATGACATCAATGCCGGGGCAAGTGGACCGCCTGTTTATCCGGGGGTGGCATTGCGGGTCGGATCGCGGGGAGAAAACGTCCGAATCATGCAAAACTACCTCAATTCGATTGGAAGGGTCTATACAAGCATTCCAACGCTGGTTGCAGATGGGATATACGGAAACGCTACGGCGGGCGCAGTACGTACCTTCCAGCGATTGTTTGGCCTTGATACGGATGGCATCATCGGACGAATTACCTGGAATCGAATTGTGACAGTTTATAACTCTTTGTAATAAACAGAAAAACAGCCTTTGCCACAAAAGAGCAAGGGCTGTTTTTTGCTAAAAAAGATTTGCGTCCCGTCAAGGCAGCAGACGCATCCGCTGTGCCAAACGGACGATCCGACCGCCAAACGGCAGGTCGTACAGTTCCTGCCGGGTAAAGCAGTAGAAGCGCAAAAGACAAAAACCATAGACCAAAACAGCGGCAACAACCGCGATAACAACGCTGAGGGTGTTTTTTTCGGTCCAGGAAAATAGAAGGCTATAAACACCCCAGGCAATCAATCCCATAATGGCCGAGGAAATGAGAGGGATGATAAAGGTCTTTTGCACCTCCTGCCGGTAGGAAAGGGCAATACCAACCGACCGCCAGTTCAAAGCGCAGATGACAATCGGAAAGGAGACGTTGCCGATAATCAGCGCATAGATGCCTAAATCCGTATATTTTAGTAGAAAGTAAAGAATCAGCACATGCAGCGCCAGGGAGATGGCGCCGTGGACCACCGGTGTTCGCATTTGATTTACACTTTGCAGCACTGCGCTGGTAATGGTCGAAAGAGCAAAAAACACCACAGCCGAGGAGCCGTAAACCAACAGATTGGTGGCAAGATCCCGATATTCCGTAAGGGAGGGGAAAAGAAGGGTAAGAATCGGACGGGCAAGGACAGCTAGTCCCACTGCGGCGGGAATTGCAACCGCCATGTTGAATTTAATCACCCCGCGTACCTTTCGGCGAATTTCCCGCCAGTCCCCCGCCGCAGTAGAGGCGGAAATACTCGGGATCGTGGAAGAGGCCATCGCAGTAGCCACCGCCACCGGGGCATTGATTAAAATATTATACTGAGAGTTGAAAACGCCTTGTAATGAACTAATTATATTATTGTCGATGCCTTTGGCATCCATCAAATTGCCAAAGAGCAGGTCGTCCAGCGTAAAGCCAATTTGGTAAACTGTTTGACTGAGGATGACCGGAATCACGGTAATCATCAGCGCCTTAAGGATGTCCCGGATGGTTTCGGTAGAACCGTGGGTATCGTGCCGGATCTGGCGATAAAGGTGAGGACGACAGACAGAAAAGATGAAAAGCAAAAAGATCAAAGCTGTAAGGGCGCCTGCCAGCGTACCCATAATGCCGCCGGCCGCGCCGTAAGCCGACTGATCCTCTGACTCCTCAAAAGCATGCATCATCCAAGAGATCGCCACGATGCTGACCAGCGCGTTGACAATCTGTTCTAACAGCTGGGAAACCGCCGTCGGGACCATTGTGTTTTTCCCTTGGAAAAATCCTCGGAAAATCCCAAGGGCAGACATGACCAGAACCGTTGGCGCGACAATCCGCAGAGGCCTGGCCAATCCCTCTCTGGCGTAAAGCCCCTCTAAAAAATCAGCGCCGAAAAAAAGGAATAAAGCCGCTGCCGCGCCAATGATCAAAGAGAAAATCAGTGCAACGCGAAAGAGGAAAAAGGCGTTTCGGTGTTGCTTTCGAATAGACCGCTGTGCAATCAGCTTGGATACTGCCAGCGGTAAACTGCTGGAGGCAAGGGTCAGCGTAACGCTGTAGATCCCATAGGCTACAGAATAAATGCCGTTTCCTGCGTCGCCAAGCAGATTAGACATGGGAATACGGTAAAGAATTCCGATCAGGCGAACCAGAATTCCCGCTATCGCTAAAATACTTCCCTGCCGTAGCAGGTCATTTTTTTGATTTGTTGACATGTTTATTTTTTCTCCCGATTGACCGCCGCCTTAATTTTGGAAAAGGCCCGGTCAATGAAAACGAAATCATTCTTATATGCAAAGAATCGGACACTCTATTATACCATTTTATTCCGATATCTGGAATATCATTCGGCAAATTCTCTTTGTTATTCTGCAATCTTTTAACAAAAGTCTATTGAAAAGCGTGGGATATAGAAGTGAGTTCTCTATAAAAACGCCCGGATAAAAGGCAAAAAGAGATCATCTGAAAAGGGTGTACGCCTCTGTCCCGGAGCAAAAGACAGAGTATACAAACCGGTGTGCAAACCGATTGGGAAAGTTGCATTCTTCGACGATTTTTCCAGACAGGCTTTACTTTTTTTTGTTTTTCGTATACTATTAAAATAGATCCCAATATAAAGTAAGAATCCTTTTCATGCAGCGGTCTGTCAGTGGACTTAAGGAGGATGTGCAAAGCTATGACAAAAAACAACATGGTATTGCCAGTGGGAGAAAAACAGCGCGGTTCCGGCCATATTTTTGCGTTTTTTCAGACCCTTGGGGAAAAGTGCCGCTGCTTGGATTTTTTATTTGGGAGTAGTGTATCTATAAAAGCAAAGTAGGTGCAGCCTGTGTCAAATCCGCGGGCTGTTTTCTTTTTTCAGAAAGGATGAATCAAAATGAAAAAAGTCGCGGTCATAATGGGCAGCGACAGCGATTTTCCGGTGATGAAAAACGCGGTCCGAACGCTCAAGGAAAAGGGAATCCCGGTGGAGGTGCATGTGCTTTCCGCTCATAGAACCCCAAAACAGGCGGGCGAGTTCGCAGCGTCGGCCCGGGAAAATGGTTTCGGCGTGATCATTGCCGCCGCCGGAAAAGCGGCGCATTTGGCGGGCGTTCTGGCGGGACATACCACCCTGCCGGTCATCGGCGTGCCTATGAAAGCCTCGGTGCTGGACGGAATGGATGCGCTTTTGGCCACCGTCCAGATGCCAAAAGGCGTACCGGTGGCCACCGTTGCTATAGACGGCGCGGACAATGCGGCGCTTTTGGCTATGCAGATTTTGGCTGTTTCTGATCCGAAATTGGCGGACAAGCTGGAAGCGGAAAAGCGGGAAATGGCCCAACAGGTGTTGGAAAAGGATCAAAAGCTACAGGAAGAAATCAAAGCACTGTAAAAATGCCGAAAGGCAGTTTTCATTATTGCAAGATGGAGGAAATGACCGATGAAAAAACTGGAACAGCTGTACGAGGGAAAAGCCAAAAAAGTGTTTAAAACAGACGACCCCAATTTGTACATCGTGGACTATAAAGACGATGCCACTGCTTTTAACGGCCTAAAAAAAGGTACCATCGAGGGAAAGGGCGTCATCAATAACCGGGTGTCTAACCATTTGATGAAAATGCTGGAGAAAAACGGCATTCCCACCCATTTGGTTGAGGAGATCTCCGAGCGGGAAACCATCGTCAAAAAGGTTACTATTATCCCGTTAGAGGTAATCGTCCGCAATATCGCGGCGGGTTCTTTGGCAAAGCGGCTTGGAATGGAAGAGGGCACAAAGCTTGGGCATACGGTGCTGGAGTTTTGCTATAAAGACGACGCGCTGGGCGATCCGTTGGTCAACGAGTATCACATCTACGCGCTGGGCGCCGCCACCAAAGAGGAGCTGGACCTGATTGCGGACTATGCTTTTAAAATTAACCAGCTGCTGTCCGACTACCTGAAGGACCTGAACATCGAGCTGATCGACTACAAAATTGAATTTGGCAAAACACCTGACGGAACCATTATTTTGGCGGATGAAATTTCTCCGGATACCTGCCGCTTCTGGGACAGCGTTACCGGTGAAAAGCTGGATAAGGACCGCTTCCGCCGGGATTTGGGAAATGTGGAAGGCGCTTACCATGAAATCATGAAACGCCTGCTGGGTGAATAGAGCCGTTCGGATGCAATTGGCAGGGCCGGGAAACGCCGGCCCTGCTCATGGTTCAGGAGGAAAAGAAAGATGCAAAATAAAGTCCATGAAGAATGCGGCGTTTTTGGCATCTACGACAGGGAAGGAAAGACCGATGTGGCGGCCAACGCCTACTATGCCCTATATGCCCTTCAGCACCGGGGACAGGAAAGCTGCGGCATTGCGGTGAACGATCTTGGCATGATTACCGCTCACAAGGATTTGGGGCTGGTTCGGGATGTGTTCACCCGGGATCATCTGGCGGCGTTGGGGCTTGGTCAGATGGCGATTGGGCATACCCGCTATTCTACCACCGGCGGTGTGAGCCGGGCCAACGCCCAACCGCTGGTAGTCCGCCATGTAAAGGGACAGATGGCGTTGGCCCACAATGGAAATCTGACCAATGCGGCAGAGCTGCGCCGCCAGCTGGAGCTGACCGGCGCCATCTTCCACACAACCAACGATTCGGAGGTCATTTCCTATATTATTACCCGGGAGAGACTGAATACTCCTTCTATCGAGCGGGCCATCGAGCAGGCGATGTTTCAGCTGGAGGGCGCCTACAGTCTGGTTGTCATGTCGCCCCAAAAGCTAATCGCCGTGCGGGACCCCTTCGGCTTTCGGCCGCTGTGTATGGGCCGTATGCAATCGGGGCAGATTGTATTTGCTTCTGAAACCTGTGCGTTAGACAGTATCGGCGCTACCTTTGTCCGGGATGTGGAAGCGGGAGAGATTGTTGTAGTAGGGGAAAATGGCATCAACAGCATTCGTACCCACTGTAAAGGAAAGGCCCATATCTGCGTGTTTGAATTCGTTTACTTTGCCAGACCCGATTCGGTTATCGAGGGACAATCGGTTCACGAGGCACGCCGCCAGGCAGGACGGTTTTTGGCGCAGGAGCATCCGGTAGAAGCGGATGTGGTGGTGGGGGTGCCGGATTCAGGGCTGGATGCGGCCTTGGGCTACGCCGAGGAATCGGGGATTCCCTACGGCATGGGATTTGTCAAAAACCGCTATATCGCCCGGACCTTTATCCAGCCGGAGCAGGGACAGCGGGAGGATTCGGTGCGCATCAAGCTCAACGCGCTGGGCTCGGTAGTCAAAGGCAAGCGGGTGGTCATGGTGGATGACTCTATTGTCCGGGGGACAACCAGCGCCCGCATTGTAACACTGCTGCGGGAGGCGGGGGCGACGCAGGTCCATGTGCGGGTGTCGGCGCCGCCGTTTATCAGTCCCTGCTATTACGGCACGGATATTGACTCCAAAGAAAACCTTATTGCCTGCCAGATGGGCAAAGAGGAAATCTGCCGGGTAATCGGCG
Organism: uncultured Oscillospiraceae bacterium; assembly: GCA_910587335.1. Taxonomy (GTDB): domain Bacteria; phylum Bacillota; class Clostridia; order Oscillospirales; family Ruminococcaceae; genus UBA3818. Next base: position 202,842 of record CAJUMG010000001.1, on the reverse strand, counting down.
CGGATTCCTTGGGGTATTTAAGCGTGGACGGCGTGCGGCGCATTGCCGCCGGCACCAACTGCGATTTTTGCTGCGGCTGTTTTACCGGAGAGTACCCGGCGCCGGTTCCGCAGCAGATGGAAAAATCTAAATTTGAGCAGAAAATCAAAAAATAGTAGCCGGGACCGCCGGTGAATCCGTCTGTCTTTATTGTGGACTTTGGCGGTCTGCCGCGATTGCAATGCGGCGCAAAGAAGAAGGGAGTATTGTATGGAAAAGAGTTTTAGCGACAGCTACAAAGCCGCGGGGGTAGACGTTACCGCGGGCTATAAAGCGGTGGAGCTGATGAAGGCGCATGTTGCCCGAACCCAGACGGCTGGATGTATTTCCGGTATTGGCGGCTTTGGCGGCCTGTTCGAGTTGGATCTGACCGGGATGGAAAAGCCGGTTCTGGTTTCCGGCACCGATGGTGTGGGAACCAAGCTAAAGCTGGCCTTTCTTCTGGACAAGCATGATACAGTCGGCATTGACTGCGTGGCCATGTGTGTCAATGATATTATCTGCGCGGGAGCAAAGCCTTTGGTCTTTTTGGATTATGTGGCGGTGGGAAAAAACTATCCGGAAAAAATCGCCCAGATCGTCTCCGGTGTTGCGGAAGGCTGCGTCCAGGCAGGCTGTGCCCTGGTGGGCGGCGAAACGGCCGAAATGCCCGGCTTTTACCCAGAGGATGAGTACGACCTGGCCGGCTTTTCGGTGGGTGCGGTGGACAAATCCCGCATTCTGGACATGAGCAGGATAAAAGAAGGGGACGCCATCATCGGACTGGCTTCCTCCGGTGTTCATTCCAACGGATTCAGCTTGGTGCGCAAGGTGTTCGACGTAGAACACAGCGATCTCGGCCGCTATGCCGACCGGTTGGGCAAACCGCTAGGAGAGACCTTGCTGACCCCCACTCGGATTTACGTAAAACCGATTCTAAAGCTGCTGGAGCAGGTACAGGTAAAGTCCATTTCCCATATCACCGGCGGCGGCTTTTATGAAAATATCCCGCGGGCAATCCCCGAAGGCTTTCAGGCGGTTATCGACCGGGATCAGGTGGAGGTACTGCCGATCTTCCGCCTGATTCAGGAGGTGGGGAATATCCCGGAGCGGGATATGTTCAACACCTTTAATATGGGCGTTGGCATGTGCGTAGTCGTTTCCAAAGAGGATGCGCCAAAGGCGGTGCAGACTCTCTGCGATTGCGGCGAAAAGGCAAAGATTATCGGCGAAATCCAAAAAGGCGAGCATACGGTCCGCTTTCGGTAAGGGGGCAAAAGGATGATAAAAATCGCGGTATTGGTGTCCGGCGGCGGGACCAATTTGCAGGCTTTGATAGACGCGCAGAATGCAGGCGCTTTTCCAAACGGGGAAATTGCGCTGGTCCTGGCCTCTAACCAAAAGGCTTATGCGCTGGAGCGGGCCAAAAACGCCGGGATTGAGTCGGCGGTGATCAGCCGCAAAAGCTTCGATGACCCGGCGGAATACGACCGCGCGATTGTAAAGGCGCTGCAAAGCCGTCAGATTGATCTGGTGGTGCTGGCGGGATTTTTGAGCATTTTGGGCAAACCGGTGATCGATGCGTATCCGGATCGTATTATCAATATCCATCCTTCCCTGATCCCCTCCTTCTGCGGCGCCGGGTTTTATGGGCTGCGGGTCCATCAGGCGGCGTTAGATTATGGAGTCAAGGTAACCGGCGCAACGGTGCACCTGGTCAACGAGATCCCCGATGGCGGCCGTATTCTGCTGCAAAAAGCGGTGGAGATCCAGCCAGAGGATACGCCGGAAATTTTACAGCGCCGGGTGATGGAAGAAGCGGAATGGAAAATATTGCCACAGGCGGTTGCCATGCTGTGCCGCCAGCTGGATCAAAAGGAAAACAAAGGATAAATGGAAAGGGGAAACTATAGGATGAAAAAAACCAATCTATACGAATATCTTTCCGGTAACGCATATCCCGGTCGGGGAATTGTCCTGGGCAGAACCTTGGACGGCGGCAAAATGCTGATCGGATACTTTATTATGGGCCGCAGTGAGAACAGCCGCAACCGGGTTTTTGTCAGCGAGGGAGAGGGCATCCGGACCGAGGCGTTCGACCCGGCAAAGCTGTCGGACCCATCGCTCATCATCTATTCGCCGGTGCGGGTGCTGGGAGAAACGACCATTGTGACCAATGGCGACCAGACGGATACCATCTATGATTTTATGGCAAAGGGCAAAAGCTTTGAAGATGCTCTTCGGACCCGCACCTTCGAGCCGGACGGACCCAATTTTACCCCCCGTATCTCCGGCGTGGTCCGCGGCGCGGGGTACCAGCTTTCCATCCTGAAAAGCGCTGAGGGGGACCCTGCGTCGGCGCACCGCTTTTTCTTTGATTATACCGACGCGCTGCCGGGACAGGGCCATGTAATTCATACCTATCGGGAGAACGGAAACCCCATCCCCTCCTTTGAAGGGGAGCCGGTGCCGGTACAGATGGCGGATGATTTTGCGGCGTTTGGCGAAAAGCTGTGGAACGCGCTGAATGGGGAAAATAAGGTTTCCCTTTTTGTCCGGTCTATCGATCTGGAAAGCGGCGAAACCCAGACAAAGCTTTACAATAAGAATAAATAAGGAGACAAGAACGATGGCCAAGGAACTGGAACTGAAATATGGCTGTAATCCCAATCAAAAACCTTCCCGCATTTTTATGGCCGATGGAGAATTGCCAATCCAGGTGCTGAACGGCAAGCCCGGTTACATCAATTTTTTAGATGCGTTTAATAGCTGGCAGCTGGTCAAGGAGCTGAAGGAGGCTACCGGCCTGCCGGCGGCGACATCCTTTAAACACGTAAGTCCCGCCGGCGCCGCAGTTGGCCTGCCGCTGAGCGATGTGATGCGGAAAATCTACTTTACCGGCGATCAGCCTCTTTCCCCGTTGGCCTGCGCCTATGCGAGGGCTCGGGGCGCGGACCGGATGAGCTCCTACGGCGATTTTATCGCCCTGTCCGACATCTGTGACGAGGATACCGCGAATTTGATCCATAAAGAGGTTTCCGATGGGGTGATCGCGCCCGGCTATACAGAGAAAGCGCTGGAAATTCTAAAGTCCAAGCGCAAGGGCAGCTATAATATCATCCAGATAGACCCGGATTATGTTCCGGACCCGGTAGAGCGCAAGCAGGTTTATGGCGTGACCTTTGAGCAGGGCCGCAACGATCTGCGCATTGATGAGAAAATGCTGGAAAATATCGTTACCGAGAATCATGACCTGCCTCAGGAAGCGAAAATTGATCTGGTCCTTTCGCTGATCACCCTTAAATACACCCAATCCAACTCTGTTTGCTACGCAAAGGGCGGACAGGTGATCGGCGTGGGCGCAGGGCAGCAGTCCCGTATTCACTGTACCCGCCTGGCGGGCAATAAAGCGGATGTGTGGTATTTAAGACAGCACAAAAAGGTGCTGGAACTGCCTTTTAAGCAAAACATCCGCCGGGCAGACCGGGATAACACCATTGACGTGTACATCTCGGATGATTATATGGATGTGTTGGCCGACGGCATGTGGGAGCAGTTTTTCACCCATAAGCCGGAACTGCTGAGCCGGGATGAGAAGCGGGCCTGGCTGGATACCCTGACCGGTGTTGCCCTTGGCTCCGATGCGTTTTTCCCCTTTGGCGACAATATTGAGCGGGCCCACAAAAGCGGCGTGGCCTATATCGCCCAGCCAGGCGGCTCCATCCGGGACGATCATGTTATCGAAACCTGTAACAAGTATGGCATAACCATGGCGTTTACCGGCATTCGCCTGTTCCACCATTAAGCCAAGCGGGAGGAAGCGGTATGAAAGTTTTGGTAATCGGTTCCGGTGGCCGGGAGCATGCGGTGATCCGGAAACTGAAAGAAAATGGGGAAATTGACCAGCTCTTTTGCGCCCCAGGGAACGGCGGCATCAGCGTGCTGGCAAAGCCGGTGAACATAAAGGCCACCGACCTAGAGGGTATGGTGCAGTTTGCCAAGGATGAGGGGATCGACTTTGCGGTGGTCACCCCGGACGATCCGCTGGTGCTGGGCATGGCTGACGCGATGGAGGCGGCGGGTATCCCCGCTTTTGGACCCAGCAAAGCGGCTGCCCAGATCGAGGGGAGCAAGGTTTTTGCCAAAAACCTTATGAAGAAATACGGCATCCCCACCGCAAAATACCAGGTGTTCGACGACCCTGCCCAGGCGATCTCCTACATCCAGCTGGAAAACCAGTTTCCGACGGTGATTAAGGCGGATGGACTGGCGTTGGGCAAAGGGGTGGTCATCGCCCAGAATCTGGAGGAGGCAAAAGAGGCGGTCCGCTCTATAATGGAGGACAAAATCTTTGGCAAAAGCGGGAGCCAGGTGGTGGTAGAGGAGTTTTTGACCGGTAAAGAGGTTTCCGTTCTGGCCTTTACCGATTCTCATACGGTCGTTCCCATGGTTTCTTCCATGGACCATAAGCGGGCCTATGACAATGACCAAGGCCCCAATACCGGCGGGATGGGGACCATCGCCCCCAGCCCTTACTATACAAAGGAAGCGGCCAGCCGGTGTATGGAGGAAATCTTCCTTCCCACCATCGAGGCCATGAAAAAAGAGGGATGCCCCTTTAAAGGCTGCTTGTACTTTGGCCTGATTTTGACCGAGCAAGGGCCAAAGGTCATCGAATATAACTGCCGTTTTGGCGATCCGGAAACCCAGGTGGTCCTTCCGCTTTTAAAAACCGACCTGTTCACGATTCTAAAGGCTGTGCGGGAAGAACGGCTGAGCGAGCTGGATATCCAGTGGTCCGACGGAGCGGCCGCCTGTGTGATTTTGGCCAGCGGCGGTTATCCAAAGACATACGAAACCGGCTTTCCCATCCAGGGGCTGGACGAAAAGGGAGAGCACCCCGGCGTGGTCGTGTACCATGCGGGAACCAAGCGGCAGGATAGCCGGTTTTTAACCGCCGGCGGCCGGGTTTTGGGCATCACCGGATTGGGGAAGGATCTTTCGCAGGCGTTAGAAAAAGCGTATGGCGCTGTAAAGACCATCACCTTTGAGCGGGCCCATTACCGCACCGATATCGGCAAAAAATAGGAGAGTGGAAAATGGCAGTTTATCGTTGTTTTGTAGAGAAAAAAACACCCTTCGCGGTGGAAGCGGCAGGGGTGCTGGGCGACCTGAAAACCGCATTGCGCACCGAGACGATCACCGGCGTACGGGTGCTGAACCGATATGACATCGAAAATATCGACGAAAAAGACTACCGCATGGCCCAAAGAACGATTTTGTCCGAGCCGCAGGTTGACGATATTTACGAAGAAAAGGCCCCTGTCCCAGCGGCGGACGAGTGGGTGCTGGCGGTGGAATATCTGCCCGGTCAGTTTGACCAGCGGGCGGACTCCTGCGCCCAGTGTATCCAGCTTTCCACCTGTAAAGAGCGGCCAGAGGTGAAAACCGCGCGGGTATACTATATAAAGGGTAAGCTTTCGGATGAAGAAAAGGCGAAGGTGAAAGAGACGCTGATTAACCCGGTGGAAGCCAGACAGGCAGCTATGGAAAAGCCCGCAACCATCCGCCAGGCTTATGAAAAACCGGCTCCCGTGGCGGTGCTGGAGGATTTCAACAGCTTGGACGATCAGGGCCTTCAGGACTTTATTAAAAAATTTGGACTGGCGATGGATTTGGACGATATCAAATTCTGTCAGCAGTATTTTAAAGAAGAAGAAAAACGCTGCCCCACCATCACAGAAATCCGCATGATCGACACCTATTGGTCCGACCATTGCCGCCATACGACCTTTGGCACCATTATCGAAGAGGCGGACATCCAGCCGGCGTACATCCGGGAAACCTATGAAAATTATCTGGAATTGCGCAAAATATTGTACGCGGGCCGACAGGATAAACCGGTTACGCTGATGGATCTTGCGACCATTGGGGTCAAGGCGCTCAAGGCTGCGGGGAAAATGCACGATCTGGACGAGTCGGAGGAAATCAACGCCTGCTCGGTCAAAATCAAGGTGGATGTGGACGGAGAAGAGCAGGACTGGCTTTTAATGTTTAAAAACGAGACCCATAACCATCCCACCGAAATCGAGCCATTTGGCGGCGCAGCTACCTGTTTGGGCGGTGCGATCCGCGATCCGCTGTCCGGGCGCAGCTATGTCTATCAGGCCATGCGGGTAACCGGTGCGGCGGACCCGCTTGTACCGGTGGATCAGACCATGCAGGGCAAGCTCCCTCAGCGGAAGATTGTCACCACCGCCGCCGCCGGATACAGCTCCTACGGCAACCAGATCGGCTTGGCCACCGGCCATGTGACCGAAATCTACCATCCGGGCTATGCGGCTAAGCGGATGGAAATCGGCGCGGTGCTGGGAGCAGCGCCAAAAGAAAATGTGGTCCGGGAACGTCCCCAGCCCTCGGATGTGGTCATCTTGCTGGGTGGCCGTACCGGCCGCGATGGCTGCGGTGGCGCGACCGGCTCCTCGAAATCCCACACCCTGACCTCGTTGGAAAGCTGCGGCGCAGAGGTGCAGAAGGGCAACGCGCCGGAGGAGCGCAAGCTCCAGCGGCTGTTCCGCAACCCGGAGGCCACCCGGCTGATTAAGCGCTGCAACGATTTTGGCGCCGGCGGCGTCTCGGTAGCCATTGGCGAGCTGGCCGACGGACTGCGGATTGATTTGGGCAAGGTTCCCAAAAAGTACGAGGGCTTGGACGGCACCGAGCTGGCCATCAGCGAGTCTCAGGAGCGAATGGCGGTTGTGGTGGCCAAAGAGGATGTGGATCGTTTCCGCGCTCTGGCCGCTTCGGAAAATCTGGAATCTACCGTTGTGGCCCAGGTGACCGAACAGCCCCGCCTGGTCATGGAGCTGGATGGCCGTACCATCGTGGACCTGTCCCGAGCATTTTTAAACTCCAACGGCGCGAAGAAATTTACCCGGGTTTCGGTCCCGGAGCCGGCGGCCGAGTGCAAAACGCTGGAATATCTGGATCTGGGGACCCGGATGGAAAGATTGGCGGAGGATTTGAATATCTGTTCCCAGAAGGGTTTGGTCGAGCGGTTCGATTCGACCATCGGCGCGGGAACGGTGCTTATGCCTTTTGGCGGCAGATGGCAGCTAACCCCTTCCCAGGCGATGGCGGCGAAAATTCCGGTCCTGGGCAAGGAAACCTCCACCTGCTCCTTAATGGGCTGGGGCTTTGATCCGTACCTGTCCAGCCGCAGCCCGTACCATGGCGCGATGATGGCGGTCATTCAGTCGGTGGCCAAGGTGGTTGCCGCCGGCGGCAGTGCGAAAAACTGCTGGCTGACCTTCCAGGAATATTTTGAGCGGACCCAGGGCGACCCAAAGCGGTGGGGAAAACCCTTTGCAGCGCTGTTGGGCGCGTTAAAAGCCCAGCTGGAGTTGGAGATCGGCTCCATCGGCGGAAAGGACTCCATGTCCGGCACCTTCGAGGATATCGACGTACCGCCGACCCTGGTTTCCTTCGCCGTGTCCACCGCCCATTCCGAGCGGATCGTCTCTACGGAGTTTAAAGGCGAGGATCATCTGGTTTACCTGATTCAGCCGTTTTATTATCCCAATGGCCTGCCGGATTTTGGAAGCGTGAAAGCGGCATTCGAGCAGATGGAAAATCTGATTTCCAAAGGCCGGGTGTTGTCCTGCTGGACCCTTGGGGCCGGCGGCACAGCAGAGGGCCTGATGAAAATGATGTTGGGCAACCATATCGGCTTTGAGCTGGCAAAAGGCTTTGACGAAGACGAGCTGTTCACCCCTTGCTACGGCGCGTTTTTGTTTGAAACGGATAGACCCTTGGAGCTGCCCGGCTCAGCGATCCTCGTGGGCCGAACGGCTAAAGGGTATTCGCTGCGGACCGAAACGGTCACGGTCAATATGGACCATCTGCAAAAAATCTATGAAAAGAAGCTTCAGCCGGTGTTCCCCTATCTGGAAAAAGAGGATACCAAGCCGGTGCAGACCTTCTCCTATTCCTGCGCCGCCCCTGCAAAAGCATCCTTTAAGAAAGCAAGCCCCCGGGTGCTGATTCCGGTGTTCCCAGGGACAAACTGTGAATATGATACGGCCCGGGCCTTTGCCAACGCGGGTGCGGACCCGGAAATTTTCGTTGTCCGCAATCTGACCCCTCAGGATATCGAGGAGTCGGCGGCCGCCTTTGAAAAAGCCATTGCCGCCAGCCAGATCATCGCCATTCCCGGCGGCTTTTCCGGCGGCGATGAGCCGGAGGGCTCCGGTAAATTCATCACCGCCTTTTTCCGGAATCCCCGGATCAAGGATCAGGTCCATGAGCTGCTCAATAACCGGGATGGCCTGATGTGCGGTATCTGCAATGGCTTCCAGGCGCTGATCAAGCTGGGGTTGGTTCCCTTTGGCAAGATCATTGACACGGACGAGCATTGTCCAACGCTGACCTTCAATACCATCGGCCGCCATCAGTCTATGTTGGTGCGGACGCGGGTGGCTTCCAACAAGTCCCCGTGGCTGATGCACAGTAAGGTAGGGGACATCCATACCGTTGCGATTTCCCATGGCGAGGGCCGGTTTGTGGCGGAGGACGCGCTGGTGCAAAAGCTGGCGCAAAACGGGCAGATCGCGACCCAATATGTGGATTTGGAGGGGAACCCCACCTCCAATATCCGGTTTAACCCCAACCATTCGGTCCAGGCTATCGAAGGAATCACCTCTCCGGATGGCCGCATTTTCGGAAAAATGGGCCATGCAGAGCGTTACGGAAAAGATCTTTATAAAAACGTCCCGGACAAAATGTTGCAGGATTCGATTTTCCAGGGCGCTGTGGATTATTATAAGCTCTAATAAAAACGCAAAAAGAGGAAAGCAAGTTTTTGCTTTCCTCTTTTTATTGCATCTTGATAAAAGGTTCCTTGTCGGACGTTATTTTCGCGCCAACATCCGCCCACCATAGCGTAGCGCAAAGATTTCCCCATCTTTGCCGGGAAAAACCGTAAGGTCTGACCAGGTCATTTTGGATTTTACAAATAAAACACCCTCGTCCCCAAATCGGTACTCCTTTGCCTTTCCGGATGAGAGAACCTGCATTTCGGTCCCGTCCATCTGGATTTTTATTTCGCTGCCTTCCGGGGAAAGATAGGTCCCGCAAACCCGGCGCTGTACATCCGCCGGCCAGGGACGACCGGGAGCAGGTTCTTTGGCGCGGGGCTCCTGCCCAAGACAACCGCGCAGCGCCGCTTCTGCAATGGAAGAAGCGGGAACCCCGGTGGTGTTGCACAAAACGCAAACGCCAAAGCCCGCGTCGGGGCAAACGCCAATAGCGGAGGAAACCCCGGTCAGACTGCCGCCATGTCCAAAGACCAGATGCCCGTCAAGCCTGCCCACCGCAAGACCGTACCCGTATCCCACGCCGGGCCGGTAGGAGGCATAGGAATGGACCATACGCCGAAAAAAGTCGGGACCAATCAGCGGCGCGCCCTCCTGCAAAAATAGACGAAGGTAACGCCCCATATCCCGGATGGTGGATTTCATGGCCCCGCCGCCCATCATCACAAAAGCGCTGTCGTGATAGTCGCGGGTAATCAGCTGCCTGCCATCCCGCTCCTCGTAAAGGACGGCGCTGTTTGAGTCGGCGGCAGGGGCCAGAAAGCCGCAGCCACTTCGCTCCATACCCAAGGGAAGCAGGATCTCCTTTTTCAAATACGCCCCATAGGTGTCCTCGCCGCCCTGTGTCCGGATGATATCGGACAGTAGACCAAAGCTGTCGTTGGAGTAGCTGAAGTATTCCCCCGGCTGCCCCAATGGTGTTTGCTGTGCGTCCAGCCCGGCACAAACCTGCCGCACCGCTTCTTTGGAAAAGGGGACGCTGTAGGCCAAATCGATCCCTTTGCCCCAAAGGCCCATCCGCCGGGCCAGCGGCTCTACTGTTTTCCTCTCCACCGGCCAAAAGCTGCCGGTGTGGCTCATCAAATGCCGGACCTGTACAGGCTCTGTGCGGTGTGCATTTTGGAAAGAGGGGATGTAGCGGCTTACAGGCGCGTCTAAATCCACCTTTCCCTGCTCTGCTAAGCGAAGAATGGCCAGACAGGTAAAGGACTTGGTGACCGAGGCAAGTCCGAAAATCGTGTTTTCATCTATGGGAAGCTTTCTCTCCCAGTCCCGAAATCCGAAATACAGCTCCTGTATCGGCCCGTTCTGGTCCACAATGGCAACGGCAATGCCGCGGGCATTGTAAACATCCCTGATCTTTTCCACATATGCCCCAAAAGAAGTGGATAACGTATCGTCAAGCGGCATAAAAAACCTCCAATCCGCCGGCAAAAACCACCGTGTCTGTGGGGATCGCTAGTCGGCAGCCAGATTGCGGACCCAGTGACCCCGTTTTAAAAACCAGAACGCGATAAACATTTTGACAAGATCCAGCAGTTCAACCGTGATGTACAAAGGAACCACCTCGATAGGCGTGAAGATGGATAAAAGGGTAGAAACAGCAACCGGCCCCACCCAGAGAAATCCGGAGTCGATCAGCATGGTGGAGAAAGCGTCTCCCCCGGCCCGAAGGACAAAGAAGGTACAGACGTTGACAACATAGATGGGCATCAGACAGCTTTTAATGCGGATGAGCACCTCCAACACGTAAATGGCGTCGTCGCTGAGTACATATAGATTGTGAATGTAGGGCGCCACGCAGAAAAGAATTCCGCCCAGTACCATAGAGACCATCACGCCAAAGGTGATGATTTTTTTCGCGTCCGATTTTGCCTCATCCAGCTTGCCTGCGCCCAGCTTGCCGCCGATAAAGATCGCGATGGCGGAGGATAGACCTCCAAACACAATAAAGGCCAGATTCATCACCGTATCCACTACCGAGATGGCCGCCACAAGAAGCTCGTCGGTGCGCATGTAGGATTTAAAGACCAGCGAAGTACCCACAGAGAAAAATAGCTCGTTTGCCGTTAGAGGAATCGCTTTGGCCAGCATACTTTTCATCAAAGGCCAGTCCAGGAAAATAAGGCCCTTGAGATCCAGCTTGTAAAAATGCTTCTGCCGAATCAGCAGCGCGATGTAAATGGCCATTTCCAACAGCCGGGCGATCATGGTGGCCAGCGCCGCGCCCTTTACACCCATAGCAGGGGCTCCCAGCTTGCCATAAATCAGGATATAGTTTAAAATGGTGTTGGTTAATACAGTTATAACGCCGACCTTTAGCTGAATCTTGTTCAGTCCAATGGCGCGCATTGCCATCATGCAGGATATAGAAATCCCATAGGGAATATAGGTGTATTTGGCGAACAGAATGTATTCAAGTCCCAGCTCTACAATCTCCGGCGTACGGGAAAATAGATGGATGGTCCATGCAGGCGCGACAAATAAAACCCCGGTAAATAGCGCCATCAGCAAAAAACCAACGGTCAGGTTGATGTTCAGGATTTTCTGGCACCGTTCGTTTTTACCCGCACCATAGTTTTGAGCGATGTAAATGCCCGCAGCGCCGCAAAGACCGAACATGATCGAAGAGGCGATCATGTAAAACCGGTTGGCGACTGTAACGGTGGTCAGAGCCGTCTGGCCAACACCGCCGACCATGACATTGTCAATCAGATTGACAAAAGAGGTGACAAACTGCTGGGCCATAATGGGCAGCGCAATGCCGGTGACCTCTTTGTAAAAAAGCTTGTCGCCAAAAAAGCTTCTTATACTTAGTTTCGACATAACAGTTCCTTTCTGTGTGATAAAATTGTTCTGGCTTTTCTGCGGACGAACAGAAAAGAGCGGTGAAAGTTGTATTAACAGGTATTAGGTAGTTGGACCAGTATAGCAAAAATAAAGGGGTTCTGTCAATGGGATGGCAATAAATTTTTTGTCAAAAAAGAAAGATTTTTACAGACCTGTTCTCTTTTGGATACAAGAAAAAAGGAGGGAATCACATGGGCAAAAAAGCGGTGGTCCTTGGCGGCGGCGGCTCCCGGGGATCCTATCAGATCGGTGTGTGGAAGGCTTTGCTGGAATTGGGCTTTGACTACGAGATTGTCACCGGTACCTCGGTTGGGGCGCTCAACGGCGCGCTGATGGTGCAAAAAGACTATGATTTGGCCCAAACCATGTGGCAAAAGCTGAAAACCCGGGACGTCATGGATGTATCTGTTACCGATAAGGTAGAAGGCCCCAGGGATTTTACCGATAAAGCCGGAACCTTTTTGGCAGAGATGATTAAAAACGGCGGTGCGGACCCTCGCCCGCTGGAGGAAATGCTCCGCCTGTATATCGACGAAGAAAAAATAGGGGCGTCGCCGGTGGATTTTGGCTTTGTCACGGTGGAGTATCCCTCGTTGGAGCCGAAGCCCTTGACAAAGCAGACCGTTCCTCCCGGCCGGCTGGTGGATTACCTGATGGCCAGCGCGGCCTGTTTTCCCGCCATGCGGGCCAGAACCATTGATGAAAAAACCTATATCGACGGCGGATATTCCGATAATGTGCCGGTAAAAATGGCGGTGGAGCTGGGGGCCGACGATATTGTGGCGGTGGACCTGGAAGCGATTGGCGTTGTCCGGAAAATGGATTTTCCTGGTGTACGCCTGCGGTACTTAAAAAGCCGGTGGGATTTGGGAATCTTTTTGCTGTTTGATCGTGATATGAGCTCCTACAACATCCGCCTTGGCTATTTGGAAACCTTGAAAGCCTTTGGAAAGCGGGAAGGGAGCTTGTATACCTTTTTGCCGGGTGAGGTAAAAAGTCTGTACCAGAGAATCGAAAGGGAAGCGGAGCTATTGATGGCCAAAAGCGGATTGTATCCGATTCCCGGGAACACCTATCCGGCGCAGGCCAGAGCCCAAAGAAAATTCAGACAGCTTTTGGACAAGCCGGAGGGCCGTTTGACAGAGGAAGATATGGGCCTTGCCTGTTGCGAAGCGGCTGCCCGATTGCTTGGCATAACGCCATTAGAAGAATATACCGCGGTTTCCATGGAAAAAAATCTTTTGGAAAGCTATGCCCAGCTGGAGCAGAACGCGGAAAAAATCCCCCAGATCTTGGCCGACCGATCTGCCAAAGAGCTTGCCGCCCATCTGAAAGGGCTGGAGCGAAGATGGATTCTTTTGTACTGCTGCCGCTGCCTGGACGCCATGATGGAGGGCAGCGTATCTCCCGCAGCGGCTCGGACTCTTTGCTCCGCGGTTACGGAGGAGTTTTTGGGGTCGATGTATCTTTGCAGCCTGCGTATGCGGGAAAAGAAAGAATCCACCGGGCGGCAGCCGGACCAATTGCCTCGGTAGCACGCCCTTTCCGGCATACAAAAAGAAGGATACCGGAGTATTCCCTCCGGTATCCTTTTTGCATAGCGAAGAAAAAGACGCGGCCCACAAGCGGTTAGCCTTAACCGAAGTAGGGCTGCAAGGCCTTCATGCATTTTTCCATAGCGGGATTTGGGTCGTTGTAATATTCGGCGGAGGTCAGCTCCATGGTCATATACCGGCTATACCCCGCATCTTCAATCTCCCGGATGTACTGATCCAGCGGGAAAATCCCGTCCCCCCAGGCAAGATGGCCGGCAGGGCGCCCGTCAATCAAGTGAATGTGCCACAAATCATCTCCCAGCTCCTTGGCGTATTGGGCAATAGACTCCCCCGCGTAATACATGGGGCTTGTGTCCAGCATCCCCTTTAGATGAGGGGAGTCAACCTCTCGAATCGCCCGCTTTAAGCTGGGCAGATCGGTGACCAGATTGGTTTCGTCGGTGCGGATGGGTTCCAGCACAAGAACAATGCCCTCCTCCTGCGCCTTGCGGGAAAGCTGGCCTAAGCTGTCGATCATCCGCGCCCAGGCGGTCTCCTTCGGCTCGTCAAAGTAGCCGTAGCCAGAGGTTAAAAGCATCTGCCCGCTGCCAAGATAGGAGCAGATTTCAATCTGCCGCGCCAGGTCCTGAAGGGACCGGCGGCGGGCCGCCTCGCTGTGATAGGAAATATTGACCGGATAGCTGCACTGATCCGGCGTGTAGCAGATGACCTTTAGGTGGTGATCCGCAATTCTTCGGCGAATGGCCGCCAGCTCGTCAGAGGAAAGATCCGGCAGATAAAAATGGGGCGCGTTGGGCAGTATCTCAATGGATTCATATCCCGCCCGTTCCATCGCGTCGAGAAAATAGTCAAAGGAGTAGAATTTATAACAGAGATTCATACCCGCAATCTGCTGTTTTTGTATTTTCATAAGGGCGACACCTCCTTAAAAGCTCAAAGGGTCTGATGCATCAGATCTTTTGTGGATTCGTACAAAGCCCGGAATACCGGCTTTCCTTTTTGATATACGGCGTGGTTTTCCGGGATGGGGCGGACCGTTTGGGTAATTCGAATTTTCTCTCCCAATGCGGCCAGACTATCGTAACAGCCGCAGGCCAGCGCGCATAAAAGAGCGTCCCCATAGCAGGCGCCAATGGTCACCTGGGGTACCAGCACCTCCCGGTCCAGCATGTCGGCAATCACCTGTAGCCAGCGGGGATTTTTTGTGCCGCCGCCCACCGCTATGATTTTTTGAACCGGCAGACCGTTTTGCTCCAAAAGGTCAAAATATTGGGCGATGGAATACCCAATCCCCTCCAGCGCGGATTGATACAGGTGGGCCCTGGTGTGATGGGACTGAAGCCCAAAGATCATCCCCTTGGCCAGCGGATCGTTGATGGGCGCTCTTTCCCCCGCAAAATAGGGCAGGGTAAAAAGCCCTTCGCTTCCGGCGGGGATGGCCTCGGCCAGCCTGGCCATGGCGGCATAAGCATTTTCGCCGCCCCCTTCCTCTGCTTCCAGCAGCTGCGGAAAAATCCGGTCCCGATACCATCTGGTCAGGGTGCCGCCGTTGTTGGTCCCAGCAGCGGCACAATAGGTCCCGGGAACTAGGTACGGACCGGTCTGGACAGAACCGCCGGAAAGGGGTTTGTCTGTATTGTAGATGAAAAAGCAGGTGGACCCCAGCTGGATCATCAGGGTGCCGGGGGTAAAGACCCCGCAGGAGAAGGATTCTGCCCCCGAATCCCCTGTGCCGGTAAGCACCCGTGTACCGGCACAAAGACCGGTGAGCGCTGCCGCCTCGGGTGTCACTGTGCCGACGATATCGGTTGCGCGGGTGATCTGGGCCAGCTGATCAGGCCGGCAGAATAAACCGCATTCCTTTTCGTTGATCCCGTTTTGGTCGTACAGCGGATCGAACGAGCCGCTTAAATACCGGTCAATGCAGTACCGGCCGGTCATCTTGGCGGTCAGGTAGGAAGAAGCGGTGAGAAATTTGGCGGTTTTGGCATAAACCTGCGGCAGATGGTTTTTAATCCAAAGAATCTTGGGTGAAATGCTGGAGGATACCAGCGGATGGGAAAACACCTGCGGATACCGGTCTCCATAGTATTCCTTGATCTGCTCGATTTCCGCCTGCGCCCGGGAGTCAATGCCGTACAAAATGGCATTGCACAAAGGCCGGCAGTTTTCGTCAACCGGCACGCAGTCGCAACCCAAGGCGGACAGCCCCACACATTCGATCCTCGCCGGATCCCCGCCGAGCTTTTCCAGCAGCTCCCGGGAAATTTTGCATACATCCCCCCACCAGATTTTTTCCGCGTCCTGCTCATACCAGCCGGGCCGGGGATTTTCCAAATCGTGCTTTTGCGAAGCGGTAAAAAGAATCTGGCAATCGCCATTTACCAGTACGCCCTTGCTTTCATAGGTGCCCACGTCAATGCCCATAAAAAGGCGTTTTTCCCTGTCCATTGGATCAGTCCTTTCGCAGCGCCCGCGCCTTTTGCATAAAGCGGGAAACCTTTTCCTCATCGATTAAACCGGTGAAGATGCCGTCCTTTTTAAAGGCGGAGCCGACAAACGCGCCGTCCGATACGGGCAAAATCGCCTCCAGATTTTTTTCGCTGCACCCGGTCCCGCAGAAAACAGGGGTATCGCCGGCTACCTTTTGCACTTCAACAATCTGGGATACATCCGGCTGACTCCCAGGTCCCGCGCCGGATACCACCAGACATTCCGCCCGGCAGCCGCTGATAAGCGATTTGGCCTTTTGGGCCAGCGGACGGGTGTCCATGGCGGTGGAGCCTTCGCCGTTGATAAAATAGCATAGCTTCAGATCATCCATGTCCAGCTCCCGGCGCAATCGTAGCGTCCGCGCAATGTTGCGCTGCTGTAAGCCGGTGTCGCTGACCCACGCGCCGGTAAACAGGCAGCGGGTAAAGGAAGCTCCGGTCGCTGCACAGATTTCCACACAGCCTTCCCCGTCGGCAATGGTTTCCACCCCATAGGGTACAGAGATCTGGCTGTGAATTTCGCCGAATACCCGGCACATGGCGCCAAATACCGGCTTAGGTGTGTCGGTGAAAAAGGGGCCGCTGAATTCATTGGTGATTAAAATTCCGTCGATGCCGCCCTTTTGCAGCGCCTCCAGATTCTTTTTGGCATTCTCCACCACCTGTTCCATTGAACCTTCAAAAAAAGGATCGCCGGGAAGGGGGTCCAAATGTAAAAGCCCGATAATCGGCTTGGAAGTTTTAAATAGCTCAGTTGACCAGCTCATACGACTGCCTCCATATGTAAAAATTTGCAGAGATGAAAAACTTTCCTGCAAGAAAAGTATAGCACCAGAATAGGGGGATTCTCAATAAAAAAGGCAGATGAAACTGTAGAAAATATGGAATGATTTTACATATTTATGACAATTTTTATGAAAATAGGACTAAAATTCTGTGCTTTTACAGAATTCGGATGCCTCTTTATGCAATCCAGTTATTTTTTATGCTATACTGAAAGAGAATGAAAATGGGTCTTTCACAATCGAAGAAAAAAGGGGCCAATTTACAATAGGCCAAAAGCTTGGCTGGAAGGAAAGTGCTATGAAAGAAAATCGGTATGACGACGAAATATTTTTTCAAAAGTATAGCCAGATGGATCGTTCCAAAAAAGGCTTATCCGGAGCGGGAGAGTGGCGGACCTTTCAAAGCCTGCTGCCGGATCTCACCGGGAAACGGGTGCTGGATCTGGGCTGTGGCTATGGCTGGCATTGTATTTACGCCATGGAGCAGGGAGCGGCCTCTGCCGTCGGGATCGATCTTTCCGAGAAGATGCTGGCGGTAGCAAGGGAAAAGACAAAGTTTCCCCAGGTGCAGTATCGGTGCTGCGCGATAGAGGATTTTACCGCTTTGCCCGAAAGCTTTGACATCGTCTTAAGCTCATTGGCGCTTCATTATATAGAATCCTTTGAGACGGTCGCCCAAAAGGTCCGGGATTGTCTTGTAAAGGGCGGGGATTTTATCTTTTCGGTGGAGCATCCGGTCTTCACCGCTTACGGCAACCAGGATTGGTATTACGGGGAAAACGGCGAAATTCTCCATTTCCCGGTGGACCGCTATTTTTACGAGGGAAAACGCCAGGCGGTCTTTTTGGGGGAAAAGATCGAAAAATACCACCGAACCTTGACCACCTATCTGGACGGACTGCTGCAAAACGGTTTTTCGGTTCGCCGGGTGGCGGAGCCGCAGCCCCCAAAGGACATGTGGGATATCCCCGGCATGAAAGATGAAATGCGCCGCCCGATGATGCTGATTGTAGCAGCCAAAAAAGAATAAAGGGAGCGTGCTTTTGGCACGCTCCTTTTCGTTTGGGCTGGGAGGACGATCAATTGCTTTTCTTCACCTCAAAGAAAGCCTGCTTGTGCTTGCAAACCGGGCAGACCATCGGAGCGGCTTCCCCTTCGTAAATATATCCGCAGTTGCGGCAGACCCAGGAAACCTTGCTGCTTTTCCGAAATACTGTTCCATCCCGCAGATTTTGCTCCAGCTTCTGGTAACGCTGCTCGTGATCCTTTTCAATCGAGGCGATCAGCTGCATTTTTTTGGCGATTTCGGTAAAGCCCTCTTCCTCTGCGATCTTGGCAAAAGCGGGATACATGTCGCTCCATTCATAATGCTCACCGCTGGCAGCCAGTTTTAAATTTTCCTCGGTTCCCGCCATCTGCCCGCCGTGCAGAAATTCGTACCACTGCTGGGCGTGGGCCCGTTCGTTGCGGGAGGTGGTTTCAAAAACCTGCGCGATTTCCTCGTAACCGTCCTGGCGGGCTTTTTGGGCATATAGCTGGTATTTGACCGAGGCCTGGCTCTCTCCAGCCAGCGCGGCGATCAGGTTTGCTTCTGTTTTGCTTCCTTCTAATTTCATGGCAAATGCTCCTTTCGCTTTTCCCTATTTTGGACCGGATAAAAAAGGATTATGCAAAGCCGTATTGCATTCAAAGACGAAAGAGGATATAATTGGAATAATCATCTTATGACGTTATGAAAGGAGAGCTTTATGAGCGAGTCAAAAACGGTTCGTGGGGATATGACCGCCGGCAGTCCGGCCAAGCTGATTCTGGCTTTTTCCATCCCCTTGCTGCTGGGAAATGTGTTGCAGCAGATGTATAATATGGTCGACAGCATTGTGGTCGGCAACTATGTGGGAACAATCGCGCTGGCCGCGGTGGGGACAGGCTTCCCGATCATTTATATGATGGTGGCGCTGTTTATGGGAATCGGCAACGGCGCGGCGGTGATTATCTCCCAGTATTTTGGCGCGGGGAATTTAAAAAAGGTTTCGGATACGGTCGATACGATTTATACCGCCGGCATTGTGGGTGCGGTACCGGTAGCGGCTGTGGGGATTCTTCTTTCGGGTCCGCTGCTTCGGTTAATCAATACGCCCGAAAACGCTTTTTCCGACGCCCGGCTCTACATGATCATCATCTTTGCCGGGATGATTTTTTCCTTGGGCTATAACCTTAACAGTGCGGTTATGCAGTCGCTGGGGGACAGTAAGACGCCCCTTTTGCTGCTGACCATTGCCTGTGGGCTGAATGTGGTGATGGACCTTGTGTTCGTCATTCTGTTTCATTGGGGAGTCGCAGGCGTTGCTGTCGCGACGATTCTGGCCCAGGCTATCGCCTGGATTGTGGGCCTTTTTCTCCTCAACCGCAAATATACCTATTTACATGTGAATCTGCTGAAATTTTCCTTTGATAAAGAGCTGTTCCGCAAAATCATCAAGCTGGGCCTGCCCAATGGCCTGCAGCAGATGTTGTTCTCGGTGGGGACATTGGCGCTGCAAAGCCTGGTCAATAGCTATGGGTCGGATTTTATGGCCGGTTTTAACGGCGCGAATAAAATTGATATGTTTGCCTTTTTCCCGGCTCAGAGCTTTGGCATGGCGCTGACGACCTTTGTGGGACAGAATATCGGCGCGGGGAAAATGCACCGTGTCAAAGAGGGACTGCGCGCGACCATGGTCATGAGCATTCTGTGCGGCATCGGCGCAATGGCTCTGGTGCTTGTCTGGGGTCCCAATATGATGCACCTGTTCAGCCAGGAGCCGGCTGTTGTCCAGGCGGGTATGGACTATTTGCGTCCGGTTATGTATTGCTATTTACTGTTTGCGGTTATGAATACCTTCCTGTCGGTGCTGCGGGGCGCCGGAGATATGGTGTTCCCCATGATCACCAGCCTTTTGTCCTTGTGGCTCATCCGACTGCCAATGGCGTACCTGATGGCGCATTTTTTTGGCAAGGAGTATATTTTCTTCAGCTATGGCGGAGGTTGGCTGATCGGCGTGGCCATGGCGATTGTGTATTATTATAGCGGCCGTTGGAAAAAGAAAGCGGTGGTCACTGCGGCCGAACCGGAAGAGCATTTGGAAAAAGATGAATAATTTGTTAACTTTCGATCCTTATGCATAAATTTTCCCCCGAATGGCCACCTATAAAGCAGACCAAAGAAAAGGAGATTAAAAAATGAAAAGAATATTCGCATTTGCCCTTGCGGCGCTGCTTGTCGCCACCATGGCAGGCTGTGGCAACACAAATTCTTCTTCCCAGGGAGCTTCTTCCCAAAGTATGGTGGAATCCTCTCAGAGCGAGGCAGACCTTACATCCTCTCAGGTGGAGTCCCAAGCTACCGCCACCGGAACCGGAATGAAGGACGGCAAAACTATGGATGGTTTTATGGATGCAGTCAAAGAGATATACAGTGAAATATATACGGAAGAAATCGGCGACGATATGCTCAAGGATCTTTATATGGTCGCCCCAGAGGATGTGGAAGCATATGTCGGAGAAATGTCCATGGTCAACATTCTGGCCTTTGATATCCTGGTGGTCCAGGCCAAAGAAGGCAAGGTCGAGAATGTAAAAGCCGCGCTGGAGCAAAGAAAGCAAAACCGCATTTCAGAGTTTGAGTTTTACCCGGTCAATGGAAACGATGAGAATACCAAAAACGCATTGGTATTGACCTCCGGTGACTACGCGATCTTGGTAGTCTGCGATGATTATGATAGTGTTCAGACTATTTTGGATGAATACTTTACCTTTGAATAAAGAAACACAAAAGGACCTCCCTCGGGGAGGTCCTTTTTGTCGCCTATAAAGAGCGTCTTAAACAAAAATAAGCTGTGCGAGCTTTTGGTCCGCACAGCTTATTTTGTTGGAAAAGACAATTAGTCCTTCTTCAAAGTCAGGGCGATATATTCCGCAACATCTTCAGGAGAAGGCTCGATAGAGTCGCCGATATTGGTAGAAGTAACAACAACAATGTAGTCGTTGATCAGCGGGTAGAACTGTTTCTGGGTGAACTTTGTACCGCTGACATAAGTATCGTAGGAAACAACACATACATCGCCGATCGGAGCTTTCAGCTCCTCAACCTTCAGGTTCTCCACCTTTTCAAAACCGCTGGCGAGCAGCTGTGCTTCCAATCCGGTTTCCAGAGTGGATTTCATGTCCTTCATGCTAACAGCTTTCTGGCCAGAAGCGTTCTGTACCAGGATGTTTACGTTAGAGGTTCCAGCGTTAACGTCTGCGTTAGCAGGAATATAAATCGTGGTGCCCTGGCCGGTAACATCCGCTGTGGTGGTCCAGTCAGCGGGAACCTCATAAGAGAAACCGCCAGCGGAGCCAGAGGTGGTCGCCCACTCAGGAGCGGAAACTTCTACCGGTTTGCTGCCACAGCCACTTAACAATGCGGTCAAAAGCAGAGAAATGGCAAGCAGCATAGAAATTTGTCTTTTCATCGTGATTACCTTCCTTTCTTATACCTAAAGACTAAAATAGAGCGTCTTCTAAAACGCCTACTTTAGTATAGCACGAAAAATACTCCCGTCAAGAGGATTTTTTTCCAAATAAAAAAGGAATTTACCAAATTAAGTGACAGGATTTTCCTTTTCGTCCGGCTGCCCCGCGTCAGGATCGGCTCCATCTTCAGGGGAATTTTCTCCGTCCGATCCCTCTTCTTCGCCTTCGCTGTCAGATAGGTCAACAGATTCGGGATCGCCGTCCGGCAGATCCTCCCCGCCGCCAGGCATTACATCCACCGGCGCCGGATCGCCTTCCTTCAGACCGTCCTGCGGCAAACCAACCGCGGGGTCATTCATCATTCCGTCCGGACCCATCATCCCATCCGTCCCGACAAGAGGATCATCACCGGCTGTTTGGGGTTTTGGCTGGTACAATATGGCAAAAATGACCAGTGCAATTGCTACGAGTACCGCTACCAGAAGAATAGCCGATTGTTTTGGGGTGAAAATATGGGGTTTATCCGGATTGGGATATTTAATACCGGCAACTACCCGCCCGACAATTAACCCGACAACCAGGCTCCCCAAAAGGCCGCCCGCGATCAAAGCAAAATTCATCCAGTTCATATGTAATACTCCTCTACCAAGAATTTCGACATCTATGTAACAAACCCCGCATATGCGGGGTTTGTTACATACCTATGCGCCAATAAAGGCAAAAATCCGGATCATGCGAAATCAGAGAAAACAAATCCTTTTTCCCGCATCCCATCAATAAAATCCCCTAATACCTGCGCGTTGGTGGAGGATACAGCGTGCAAAAGATAAATTGCACCGGGATGGGCTTTTTTCAGCATGGTATCCAAAGCGCTTGTCGGGTCCGGCTGATTGTCGGTATGCCAGTCCTTATAAGCAAAGCTCCAGAACAAGGTTTTATACCCGCAGCTTTGAACCAGCGCCAGCGCCTGCTCGGAAAAATTCCCTTCCGGAAAACGAAAAACAGACATTTTATATTGATAAGTATCCAGCATGTACTGATGCAGACTCATTAAATCCTCTTTTGCCTCGTCCAGGGAAAGGGACGGATAGGTGATGTGCTTATTGCTGTGATTGCCGACGATATGGCCTTCGTCAATCATTCTCTGGACCAGCTCCGGCTGTTCCTTGGCATAAGGCATGGTGATAAAGAATACCGCGTGTACGCCTTTTTCCTTCAAAGTGTCCAGAATGTCGGCGGTGTATCCATTTTCATAGCCTTCGTCAAAGGTCAGATAAATTTTTTCCGAGGATGGCGCGATAAAATACGCGTCGTATTTTCCGTATTTCTCCTGGTAAGCGATAGCGCCCTGCGACCGGTTTTCGCTGTCTACCGGACCGCCTGGCCCCCATCCCAAAGCCTCCGAGTCCAGAGCACCGATTTCACTGAAATCGGTGCTCATGGTCGGAGAGGCGGACTCGTCCAGACTGCTGTCCAACCCACTTTCCATATCGTCGAAAAGATCGCTGATCTCACTGGAAAGAGAGGAGCTTGCAGAAGAGGAAGAAGCTGAGGAGGAAGAGCTGGCCTTAGAAGAAGCGGAAGAGCTGCTGGAACGGCTGGAAGAAGAGCTGCCGCCGGAGGTACAACCGCCCAAGGCCAGAAGCATTGCAATGGCACAGGCCAGAGCAAATATTTTTTTCGCTTTCATGATAGGACCTCCATGATAGGTTTTATGAAATCAAAAATCGGATTTCGCAATTAGTATGCACCAAAAAAGCGGGAGTATGGCAAGGAAAATTTTTCCTTTTATAAAAATATCTGCGGTGACTTAAAAAATCGGACCCGCTTTTTCTCATCCCAATTTGGTTTTATTCCCGGCCGCTCCAACAGTAGGTGCAAAGGCGGCATGGGTCAATCCCCACCGAATCAATCATGTCGTCCAACCGGTGATAGCGCAGAGAGGTGAACTTTAATTCTTTGCCGATTTCCTCTACCATTTCCTTGTAATTGGTACTGTCGGGATTGGCGTAGTCCAGCAGAGCGTCATAATCGGTAACCCCTTCCCGGCGCTGAATCACCCGCCGGCCAATTAACTCTAGCTCCGAGTTGGAGCGGGAGAAATTCAGATACTTGCAGCCAAACAGCAGCGGCGGACAGGCCGGCCGGATGTGAACCTCTTTCGCGCCGTTTTGATATAAAAGCTCGGCGCTTTCCCGCAGCTGGGTGCCGCGAACAATGGAATCGTCGATTAGCACCATGCTTTTCTTTTGGATTAGGTCGCTGACCGGAATCAGCTTCATCCGCGCGATCAGGTTTCGCTGGGTCTGGTTGGGCGGCATGAAGGAGCGGGGCCAGGTGGGGGTGTACTTGATGAACGGCCGGGCAAAGGGAATGCCCGACTGATTGGCATAGCCCACCGCGTGGGCGGTACCGGAATCCGGAACGCCGGCCACGATGTCGGTGCGCACATCGTCTCTGGCGGCCAGCTTTTCCCCGCATCGGTATCGCATTGCCTCCACGTTGACCCCTTCATAGGTGGAGGTGGGGTAGCCGTAATACACCCACATAAAGGTACAAAATTTCATTTTGGGCAAGGCCGGACTGAGCGTCTCGGCCCCTTCCGGCGTAATCAGCGTGATCTCGCCAGGCCCCAGTTCTTTATAAGGCTCATAGCCCAAATTGATAAAAGCGGAGCTTTCAAAGGAGGCACAGACCGCCCCTTTCTTTTTTCCCAGTACCAGCGGCGTGCGCCCTACCCGGTCCCGGGCGGCGTAAATGCCCTGAGAGGTCATCACCAGCATGGTCATGGAACCGTCGATCTTCTCCTGCGCATAGCGAATGCCTTCCACAATGCTTGGCTGCTGATTGATAAGCGCCGCCACCAGCTCGGTGGGATTGATGCTGCCGCCGCTCATCTCCAGAAAATGGATGCTTCCGTTTTGAAAAGCTTCCTCCACCAGCTGGGCGCTGTTGTTGATCCGGCCCACCGTGGTAATGGCAAAGGTGCCAAGATGGGAACGGACCATCAGCGGCTGAGGCTCGTTGTCCGAAATGCATCCAATGCCCAAATGACCGTGCATCTCTACCGATTCTTGTTCAAATTTGGTCCGAAACGGGGAGTTTTCAATGTTGTGAATGGCCCGGTCAAAGCCCTTTTCTCCGTAAACGGCCATCCCGCCTCTGCGGGTACCCAAATGCGAGTGATAATCCGTACCAAAAAACAAGTCGAACACACAATCGGTACGCGACGCCACGCCAAACAGTCCGCCCATATTCTCTCGATCTCCTTCTCACTTAATATGGTTATTATAAGAGTATTTGCCGAATATTTCAAGAAAGGATATTTTTCGTCCCTTTTTCCTTTCAAAATTGCCGGGGTAAAGTCTGGCAATTTCCTTGCCCACAGGTTGAAGTGCAGAATAGGCTATGCTATAATGGAGAACAAAATGGACTTTTGGGAGGAAGAAATGATACTGGAAACCGAACGGCTGTATCTGCGGGAGCTGAACGAAGCGGACTTTGGCGCCTTGTGTGAAATTTTGCAAGATGAAGAAACCATGTATGCGTATGAAGGCGCCTTCAGCGATCCTGAAGTACGGGAGTGGCTGGATAGGCAGATTTTCCGTTATCATAAATGGAATTTCGGTTTATGGGCTGTCATTTTAAAAGAAAATAACAAGCTGATCGGTCAGTGCGGACTTACTATGCAGCCGTGGAAAGAGTCGGAGGTTCTTGAAATCGGTTATCTTTTCAATAAAGCCTATTGGCATAAGGGCTTTGCCACAGAAGCGGCCAGAGCTTGTAAAAATTATGCGTTTGAAGCATTGCGGGCAGACGAGGTTTGCTCCATTATCAGGGACACCAATCTTCCGTCTCAAAACGTAGCCATCAGAAACGGCATGACCAAAGCCGATACCTGGATAAAGCATTATAGAGGGGTAGATATGCCCCATTACCGATATGTGGTTCAGCGGTAAGATCTCTCCGTCGGGATATTCTGATAAGAATTTCGGAAAAGTGCTTGACAACAGCGCACTTGTTTGTTAAAATAAGTCCTGTTGCTGGATTTGCTGGTGTAGCTCAGTTGGTAGAGCAGCTGATTTGTAATCAGCAGGTCGGGGGTTCGAGTCCGTCCACCAGCTCCACTTTCTTTTTTAACTGAATATGGGAGAATTCCCGAGTGGCCAAAGGGGGCAGACTGTAAATCTGTTGCGTTTCGCTTCGATGGTTCGAATCCATCTTCTCCCACCAGACTGAGTCCAGACGTAGTTTGCGTCTGGACTTTTTTCGTTTGTCCCAACATAGTATTCACATGTAAGCGCCATCTAAAATGTTCCTGCCAATCGAAGATTGCACTCGCCCCGAAGCCTTATTGTTTCTGTTACTAACAAATTTGAAATATCCATAAAAGTAAAAATCCCTAGAGCCGCATAAACTCTAGGGATTTTTGCAGCAACCGGTCGAAATCACTATGTGTGGGGCGCGGGCGCTTCCTTTTGGACATGGAAAAGGCCCGGAGCGCGATTTGGCTCCAGGCCATTGCCTGGTGGTCGGAGTGACAGGATTCGAACCTGCGGCATCCTGCTCCCAAAGCAGGCGCGCTACCAACTGCGCTACACCCCGATGCTTTTTAGAAAAATGTCTAGTCTATTATAGAATAGACAAAAGGATTTGTCAACCGAAGATCCGCCCTCTTCAGTTGAAATGGCGCCTTGAAGCTTTAAACAGACCGTGCTATAATCAAACAGATCGGTTAAAAATCAGTGAAGAAGGAGAAAAGAAATGATAAGACGTGCAAAGGTAAACGATGCGTCGAGAATAGCGGAAATATTGATTTTTACAAAGCGTGTGAATTACAGGCAGATCTTTCAGAACGATGTGGTTTCCTTTGGCGAAATGCAGGTTTACCCGTTGGCAAAAGAACTGATCGATTATCCTGATAAACTAAAAAATATTTGGGTCTACGACGATGATTTTGTCAAAGGAATGATCCATATTAACGGCCCCGAAATCGCGGAACTCTACGTGGATAGCTTTTTTGCGAATCAGGGGATCGGCGCACAGCTGATGGAATTTGCCACCGGCCAAATGCATTGCCGCTTTTTATGGGTTCTTGAAAAAAATATACATGCAATCCGTTTTTACAAAAAGCATGGCTTTTCCTTTACGGGAGAAAAGCGCCTGCAGGAAGGAACGGTGGAAACGCTCCTGAAGATGAGCCGGCCGCAGCCGTCTGCTTTGGATGAATAGAATCTGGAGCTTTTTGGAAGATGGGGAAAGCATTTTCTTGACTTGTGCGTCCGCAGCCGATACAATAAAATATAGCCGCCCAGCGGGTTGTCTTCCCAGCGTCCGCCTGTTTGATCAGGCGGATGAAGCGGGACATTTTTTATGGAGGCGGATGAAAAAGCGCCGTACAGCCGTTTGCCCTAAGCCTTGCTGAGCAAAGCCGCTCAAGCGGCGGACCCTAATAGAAAAACAAGGAGGCAAAAAATGAAAAACAACGAAAAAACCATGGAAAAAATCGTCGCATTGTGCAAAAATCGCGGTTATGTATATGCTGGCTCCGAAATCTATGGCGGTCTGGCCAATTCCTGGGATTACGGCCCGCTGGGCGTAGAATTCAAAAACAATGTAAAAAGAGCCTGGTGGAAAAAGTTTGTCCAGGAATCTCCCTATAACGTGGGATTGGATAGCGCGATTTTGATGAATCCCCAGGTTTGGGTGGCCTCCGGCCATGTGGGCGGCTTTTCCGACCCGCTGATGGACTGCCGGGACTGTAAAACCCGCCACCGCGCCGATAAGCTGATCGAGGATCAGACCGGCGTTTCTCCCGAGGGCTGGGAGTTTGACCGGATGCAGGCGTATGTCAAGGAGCATCAGATCAAATGTCCGGACTGCGGCAGCCAGAATTTTACCGATATCCGCTCCTTTAACCTGATGTTTAAAACCTTCCAGGGGGTGACCGAGGACGCCAAAAGTCAGATTTACCTGCGTCCCGAAACCGCCCAGGGAATCTTTGTCAATTTTGCCAATATCCAGCGCACCACCCGCAAAAAGGTCCCCTTTGGCGTGGCGCAGATCGGCAAAAGCTTCCGCAACGAAATCACCCCCGGCAACTTTATTTTCCGCATCCGGGAATTTGAGCAGATGGAGCTGGAGTTCTTCTGTAAGCCGGGCACCGATCTGGAATGGTTCGCCTATTGGCGCAAATTCTGCCACGATTGGCTGCTAAATTTGGGCATGCAGGACGAAAACCTCCGCCTGCGGGATCATGAGCCGGAGGAGCTGTCCTTCTATTCCAAAGCGACAACCGATTTTGAGTTCCTGTTCCCCTTTGGATGGGGCGAGCTGTGGGGGGTGGCCGATCGCACCGACTACGACCTGACCCAGCACCAGAACGCCTCGGGCAAATCCTTGGAGTATTTCGACCCCGAGACAAACGAGCGGTACCTTCCCTATGTGGTAGAGCCTTCCTTGGGAGCTGACCGGGTGGCGCTGGCCTTTTTGTGCGACGCCTATGACGAAGAGGTGGTGGACGCTGAAAAGAACGATACCCGCGTCGTGCTGCGGCTGCACCCAGCGCTGGCCCCCTTTAAAGCCTGCGTCCTCCCTCTGTCCAAAAAGCTTGGCGAGCAGGCGGGAAAGGTCTATGATACCCTGCGCAGCCGCTTTATGGTGGATTATGACGACGCCGGCTCCATCGGCAAACGCTACCGCCGTCAGGATGAAATCGGCACCCCCTTCTGCATCACCTATGACTTTGATTCGGAGACCGACGGCTGCGTGACCGTCCGCGACCGGGATTCCATGGCGCAGGAGAGAATTTCTATTGATTCCTTGACAGACTTTTTGGAAAAGAAGACCGCGTTTTAACATAAGATAGAGAAAAAGGCGGCAGATCACTGCCGTCCAGTACCACAAAGAGGGGTGGAAGGATGGATTTTCTCAAGCGCACCTGGGCGCAGATCCGGCTGGACGCGCTGTCCCATAATTTCCGGCAGATCCGCCGCCGGGTTGGCCCCGACTGTAAGATTATGGCGGTGGTCAAGGCGGACGGATACGGCCACGGAGATCAGCAGGTCTCTCAGGTGTTTCAAAACGAGGGGGCGGACTGGTTTGCCGTCTCCAATATTGAAGAGGCCATGCGCCTGCGCCAGAGCGGGATTGTCCGGCCGATTCTGGTTTTGGGCTTTACCCCGGCGGACCGGGCGGCGCAGCTTTTTGCCAACCGGATCAGTCAGACGGTGTTTTCGCTGGATTACGCCCGCGATCTCTCTCGGGAGGCCCAAAGCTGCGGCGGTGCGGTGGATTGCCACATCAAGCTGGATACCGGCATGAGCCGGCTGGGCTTTTTGTGTGATCCGGACCATTTTGGCCGCTCTATGGCCGAGATTGCCGAGGCGGTGTCGCTGCCCGGCCTTGCCTGTACCGGCATCTTTACCCATTTTGCCTGCGCCGATGAGGACAACGAGGATTCGAACCGCTTTACCCTCCAGCAGTTTTGCCGCTACCAGCAGGGGGTAGTGGCGCTAGAGGAAAAGGGCGTTCGGTTTTCTTTGCACCATTGCTGCAACAGCGCCGCGACCATGCGTTTTCCCCAAATGCACCTGGATATGGTGCGCCCCGGCGTGATTTTGTATGGCTTAAACCCCACGCCGGATTGTGCGGGCCTTTTGGACCTTGTCCCGGCGATGGAGCTAAAATCCACCATCGCCATGGTCAAACAGGTGCCCCAGGGCGCCCAGGTCAGCTATGGACGCACCTATACCGCACCTGGGCCCCGAACCCTTGCTACCGTGCCCATCGGCTATGCCGACGGATATCGCCGTACCCATTCCAATAGGGCCAATATGCTGGTCCATGGGCAGCCGGCCCCGGTGGTGGGAACGGTCTGTATGGACCAGCTGATGCTGGATGTAACCGGCATTCCGGACGTACGGGCAGGGGACGAGGTCACTGTGTTCGGCCAAAATAAAGATTGCCAGCTCCCCATTGAGGATCTGGCGCAGGATGAAAAAAGTATTCATTATGAGGTTATGTGCCTGATCGGCAAACGGGTGCCAAGAGTGTACCTGCCGCGGGCACAGAAGGAAGGAGAGCTTTAAATGTCTAGTTATGATGCTGCTTATCTAATCGGTTCGATCATCGGCGCTTTACTCGTCGGATTTGTGTTTGGTCTGGTCCCGCTCATCTGCGGCCTGATCAAAAAGAGAGTGGGCCTTGCCATCGGCGGCTTTGCCGCCTGCCTGGTGGGCGGGTTTATCCTTGGCCTGATTCTGGCGCTGCCCTTGTGCGTGCTGTTCACCGTGCTGATCTTTGTGACAAAGCCCAAAACCGCCGCGCCTTACGCGCAGTATCCGGGACAGGCGCCCTACCAGACCCCCGCGCAGCCGTATAATCAGCCCGGTCAGCCCATGCCCGGCCAGCCTCCTGTAGCGGGTCAGCCGGTTCCGCCCCAGCAGCCTGCCGGACCTTCGCAGAATCCTGCCGGACCGGAGCAAAAATAATCGGGCGTACATACAAAAAGAAAAGTGGCCGCGCCGGTTCCCCTGCCGCCGAACGCGCTGCATACAAAAAAGCTGGATGGAATTTTCCATCCAGCTTTTTTCTTGTAGGTTAAAGCGAAAAATTCCCGTTACAGCAGATGAAAATTCTGCGGCACCTCTTTCTGCATCAAAAACGGCATGGCCGATTCCAGCATAACCCCCAAGCGGGTGTCCCCTCCATAGGAAAAGGTGGTTTTAATGGCGATTTCCACAAAGCGGGAGGCCCGGCTCATGGCGATGGGGAGACTGTCCCCGGTGAGCAGCGAAGAGGTGAATACCGAGGCGAAGATGTCGCCGGTCCCGGGATAGGAAACCGGTACGTAATCGCAGGGGACACACCAGTAATAGTTGTTTTCCCGGTCGTAGCCGATGTTGGCCATGCTCCCTTCCGCCAGCGAAACCCCGGTGACCACAATCCCGCCAGGGCCTTTTTCGCTGAGCCTGGCCAGCATGCTCTTGGCCTGGGTGCGGGTCAAAGGCATGGGGCTGTAGCTCTCCCCCAGCAGAATGCAGGCTTCGGTCAGATTGGGGGTGATCACGTCCGCAATCCCCACCAGCTCAACCATTCGGCGGCGCATGCCCGCGGTAACGGTGCGGTAGCTTTTCCCCTGATCCCCCATAACCGGGTCCACCACCGCCAGCGCGTCGGGGTACGCTCTAAAAAAAGCGAGACAATGGTCAATCTGCGCCTCGGACCCCAGAAAACCGGAGTAAACGCAGGAAAAATCCAGACCCAGCCGCTGATAATGGGCCAGAGCTTGGGGGAGATAATCGGTCAGATCCTGAAACGCCACCTCTCCAAAGCCGCCGGTGTGGGTGGATAAAATGGCGGTGGGTACTGGGCAGGCCTGCACCCCCATGGCCGAAAGAATGGGCATGATAACCGTTAAAGAGCAGCGTCCCACGCCGGAAAGGTCGTGGATAGCCGCTACCCGCTTGTTTTCCTGGTGCATAAAAAAACCGTCCTTTTTATAAGCTTTCCATTTTTCTGCTGCGGTGATTTTTGGCATAATGGCTTTGCAGCAAAAGGGCCTTTTCGAATAAACGCACACAGACCCAGCCAGAACGCCGTCTTCCTCCGTATATAAAATCTGCCATTCGTCTGTGCAGCAAAACAATTACAATCAGTATAAACCCAACCGGTGTATTTGGCAAATAAAAGTTGCAGGAAGGGAATAGAACGTGTTATAATGTCCGTAATATTTCCGGCGCCGGAAAGGGACAACCAGACGAAAAAGGTGCCGGGCGCATCCCCGTAAGGAAAGAGAGAGGAGCAGTTAAATGATCAAAGCGGTTGTATTTGATATGGACGGTATTATGTTCGATACGGAGCGGCAGGGCCAAGAAGCAATGCTGGCTGTGGGGAAAGAGCTAAACATGCCGGATATAGAAACCTTCAGCGTGGAGTGCCTGGGGGCGACCAGCGCCAGTATCGCGGTGAATTTTAAGCAGCGCTACGGGCATATGATGACGTCGGAGGAGTTCTGGGGAAAAACCCGCCAGTACCGTCAGGACCGGGGACAGCAGGACAACGTGCCCATCAAAACCGGCCTGATCGAGCTGTTAGACTACCTAAAGGAGCATGGCTACAAAATCGCGGTGGCAACCTCTACCAACTATGAAAAGGTCATGCATAATTTTGATGTGACCGGCATTCAGGGGCGCTTTGACGCGGTGGTCTGCGGCGATATGATCGAACGCAGCAAGCCGGCGCCGGACATCTATTTGCGGGCGGCGCAGCTTTTAGAGGTTCCACCTCAGGAATGTATGGCGCTGGAGGATTCGCCCAACGGCATCCGGTCCGGCGCAGCGGCGGGCATGTATACCGTCATGATCCCGGATATGATCCCCGCCACCGAGGAGCTTTTGGCCATTGCCTCTAACAAGGTGGATACCCTTTTGGATATCATGCCGCTGTTGGACCGGCTGGGAGAGGGCGAAAAACAGTAAAAAATTCATAAAAAGAGGGGGAAAATCCAGTGAAAGCAGTTCATTTTTTGGGCGTTTTTACCGGCGTTTTTCCCTTTTTTTCGTTCCGGTTTTTTGGGAAAAAATACAGGCCAAAGATTTTCTTTTTGTCGGGCCCGGCTTTCGTATGACTGGCGCGGACCGGGGAATAATCCTAATAAAATTTTAAGGAGGATTTCCCTATGAGCAAAAGCATGAACTCTCTGGCGGCGGGCGCCGCCGTGGCCCTGGCAGCGGGTACCGC
Source organism: uncultured Oscillospiraceae bacterium (assembly GCA_910587335.1). GTDB lineage: Bacteria > Bacillota > Clostridia > Oscillospirales > Ruminococcaceae > UBA3818. The sequence continues at coordinate 171,031 of CAJUMG010000001.1, read as the reverse complement.
TGTCTATTTGTTTTCCGGAAAAAAACACCGCACGGTGAAAAAACTCAAACGCAGCGCCGGAAAGGCCATGAAGGTGATGGAAGATCTGGCCGGCAATGTATCCTATATGATGAAATAAAGCGCCCCCAAAAAGCGGAACGACTAGATGGTCGGGCCGCTTTTTGCTTGCTGTGGGGCAGGGGCTTTGATCCAGCACGATAGCCGGTGGGCGAAATCATTTGAAAAGACCACAGGGCAAATATGCCGGCTTTGTCGGATCAAGGAAGAAACTGTCGTTTTCTTTACGACGGTCCTCAGGCGGGCTTTTTTTCAGAAACACTTGATAAAAGGGACATTTTATAGTTTAATGATATAGAAAGTGTTTTGAGAAACAAAATGGGGAGGCGCCCTTTTTGCCTACAGTGAATATTGTTTTGGTAGAACCGCAGATCCCCCAGAATACGGGGAATATTGCCAGGACCTGCGCCGCAACCGGTGCGCGGCTGCATCTGGTAGGGCCCATGGGCTTTTCGGTGGACGATAAAAAGCTCAAAAGAGCGGGGTTAGATTACTGGCATTATCTGGACATCAGCTACTATAACGGCTTGGCGGACTTTTTTTCTAAAAATGGCGGACCTTTTTACTATTTTACCACCAAGGGCCGGCAAAATTACAGCGAAAATATCTATGCGGACAATGCCTATTTAATTTTTGGCCGGGAGGACCAGGGACTGCCGGAGGAGCTTTTGTTAAAAAATCCGGACCGGTGTTTACGGCTGCCGATGAAAGGCGGACTGCGAAGTCTGAACCTGTCCAACACGGTGGCGGTAGGCGTTTACGAGGCGTTGCGCCAATGGGGATTCCCGGAGCTGGAAAACCGCGGACAGCTTTCCCGCTACATTTGGCCGGAAGAAGAAAACCAATGTGAACAACAACCGATGGAGGATACGATACATGGAAAAGATTAAATTTATCACCGATTCTGCCAGCGATATCCCGGAGGATGAGGCCCGGGCGCATGGGATCGAGGTGCTGTCCATTCCCATCGCCATTGACGGGAAGGACTATCAGGAGCGGGTGGACTTTACTGCGCGGGAATTTTACAAGCTTTTGACAGATGCTACGAACATCCCGGTGACCAGCCACATTCCCCACACTCGTTACGCGGATGTGTACCGGCATGCGGCGGAGGATGGGTACCGCAAAATCATCAATGTGACCATCAATTCCAAGGGCTCTAATATGTTTGACGCCGCCAACATGGGCAAGGAATTGTTCGCGGAGGAATACCCGGAGCTGGCAAAAAACATGCAGATTACGGTTATCGACTCCCTTTGCTACACCTATACCTACGGCTTTGCGGTGGTACAGGCGGCCCAAATGGCGGAGCAGGGGAAATCCTATGAAGAGATTCTGGCGTTTTTAGACGATTATTTTTCCCGGGCAGAGACCTATTTCTCGGTCTACAATCTGGACTTTGCCAAAAAGTCCGGCCGGATCAGCACGGCGGCTGCCTTTGTAGGAGAGATGCTGGGTCTGCGGCCGATTATGTCCATCATCAATGGTGAGATCAAAATCATTGAAAAGGTGCGAGGGGACAAAGCAGTGGTTCCCAAGCTGGCACAGATTGCCCAAAAGCGCCGCCGGGGCGAGGATACCCCCTTCTTTGCCATCCGCGCAGATGTGGACGGCGTGGGAGAAGAGCTGGAGAAAATGATGATCAAGTCCTTTGGCAAGCATTCTGCCGGGGTGGCGGAGGCGGGCGCCTCCATCACTATCAACGCAGGTCCAAGGCTGGCAGGCTGCATGGTGATGGGCGAACGTCGAAAATAAAGGAGCGTTATCATGAAACCGGAGAGACAAAAAGAGGTTGACCGCCAGCTGCAGATGAAAAACAACTGCTGTCAGGTGGTATTAGCAGCCTTTTGTGAGGATTTGGGACTTTCCCAGGAGACCATGCTGGCTTTGACCGGCGGCTTTGGCGGCGGCATGAGTCTGGGAGAGAAGTGCGGTGCGGTCACGGCCATGATTATGGCGGCGGGCCTTGCTTTCGGCAGCTTTGACGGGGCCGATCTGCAAAAGAAAAATGAGCTGAAAGCGAATGTGAAAAAGCTCAACAGCCGTTTTGAAGAGGCGTTCGGGTCCAGTCAGTGCCGGACGCTGCTTAAAAACATTGGGGAAAATAAATATGATTTATCCTTAACAAAGGAACAGGGGAAGCGCCCCTGTGCGATTTTTATGGAAAAAGCCTGTGAAATTTTGGAAGAGGAGTTGGGCCTTTAGCCGAAGGGGCGAAAAATTTACCATTTGTTATTAAATTTTATGGTTTCGGCTCTTGCAAAAAGCAGCTATTTCCGATAGAATAAATAAGGATTGTTCATGGATTAACAATCCTTATAAGGGCATAACTTTTTTACATATTACGAAAGGGTGGTAGAACTATGGGCTATCTGGACAAAAAAACCGTTGACGACATCAACGTCGCCGGCAAAAAGGTATTGGTTCGCTGTGATTTTAACGTACCGTTGAAAAACGGGGTTATCACCGATGAAAATCGAATTGTCGCGGCGCTGCCGACCATTAAAAAGCTGCTTGCAGACGGCGGCAGAGTCGTTCTGTGTTCCCATCTGGGCAAACCGAAGGGGGAGCCGAAGCCGGAGCTGTCGCTGGCTCCTGTTGCGAAGCGCCTGAGCGAGCTTTTGGGCAAAGAGGTTGTATTTGCGGCTGACGACGAGGTGGTCGGCGCCAATGCGAAAGCTGCGGTTGCTGCTATGAAGGACGGCGACGTGGTTCTTCTGCAAAACACCCGTTATCGCAAAGAAGAGACCAAAAACGGCGAAGGGTTCAGCAAAGAGCTGGCGGAGCTGGTTGGCGGCGAAGTGTTTGTAAACGACGCGTTTGGCGCGGCGCACCGTGCCCACTGCTCGACGGTAGGGGTTGCTTCCTTTGTCAAAGAGGCTGCGGTTGGCTACCTGATGGGCAAAGAGCTAAAATATCTGGGCAACGCGGTTGAGAATCCGGCCCGGCCTTTTGTCACCATTCTGGGCGGCGCGAAGGTCGCGGACAAGCTGAATGTAATCGAAAACCTGTTAAATAAGGCTGATACGCTGATCATCGGCGGCGGCATGGCTTACACCTTCCTGGCTGCGAAGGGCTATGAGGTGGGCAAGTCCCTGCTGGACGAGGAGAAAATTGGCTACTGCAAGGATATGCTTAAAAAGGCACAGGAAAAGGGCGTTAAGATTCTGCTGCCGGTAGACTGTGTCGTAGCAGAGGCTTTCCCGGATCCTATCGACGGTGAGATCGCGGTTACCGCTGTAGATGCGGATAAGATTCCGGCGGACAAAATGGGCTTGGATATCGGCCCGAAGACCGCTGAGCTGTTTGCGGGCGAGGTAAAATCTGCCAAGACGGTTGTTTGGAACGGACCGATGGGCGTATTCGAAAACCCGACCTTGGCCAAAGGCACCATCGCGGTTGCTAAATCGCTGGCTGAGACCGACGCGATTACCATCATCGGCGGCGGCGACTCTGCGGCTGCGGTCAACACCCTGGGCTTTGGCGACAAGATGACCCATATTTCCACCGGCGGCGGTGCTTCTTTGGAATTTTTGGAAGGCAAGGAGCTGCCCGGCATCGTTTGCGTAAACGACAAATAATCTTAAAACAAGACGAGAAAAGGCTTTGCTTTTCCTGTGCAAAAGCAGAGAACCGATGGGCACGGGAAAAACCGTGCCCATTGCCTTTTAGGTGATGGGGAGGTTTTTCCCCGATCCGTAAAGACCATATGAAAAAAGGAGAAAGCATTGTGAACAAAGCAAAAAGACAGGCGGTTATCGCCGGCAACTGGAAAATGAATAAAACCCGTCCGGAGGCAAAAGCTTTGATTGAGGAGTTAAAGCCTTTGGTCAAGGACGCTGACTGCGGTGTGGTCATCTGCGTGCCCTACACCAATCTGGAAACGGCTTTAGAGGCTGTGAAGGGCTCTAACATCAAGGTAGGCGCGGAGAATTGCCACTGGGCAAAATCCGGCGCGTTCACCGGTGAAATCTCGGCGGATATGCTGGCGGAGATGGGTGTAGAATACGTGGTCATCGGCCATTCTGAGCGCCGGCAATACTTTGGCGAGACCGACCAGACGGTGAACAAACGGGTTCGGGCGGCGCTGGACGCGGGACTGCGGGTGATTTTGTGCGTTGGCGAGCTGCTGGAGCAGCGGGAACAGGGCATTACCGAAGAGATCTGCGCCATGCAGACAAAGGTCGCTTTGGGCGGCGTTACAAAAGAGGAGCTGTCCCGGATCATCATCGCCTATGAGCCGGTATGGGCCATTGGCACCGGAAAGACCGCTACCGCTGAACAGGCGGACGAGGTCAACGGCTTTATCCGCGGCGTAGTGGCCAAATTATACGGCGAAGAGGCGGCTCAGGCGCTGACCGTTCAGTACGGCGGATCGATGAACGCCAAGAACGCCGAAGAGCTTTTGGGCAAAGAGCATGTGGACGGCGGTCTGATTGGCGGCGCTTCGTTAAAGGCGGAGGATTTCTCCGTTATCGTAAAGGCGGCTTCCAGATAAAGCGGCAAAGCGGATAGAAAGGGAAATCAACATGAAAAAACCACTTGCACTGATTATTTTAGACGGGTTTGGTCACAATCCCGCGGACTATGGCAACGCGATCCATACAGCCAAAACGCCCAATCTGGACCGGCTGATGGAAAGCTGTCCTCATACGCTCATCGGCGCTTCCGGCATGGATGTGGGTTTACCGGAGGGACAGATGGGCAACTCGGAGGTAGGGCACACCAACATCGGCGCCGGCCGGGTGGTATATCAGGAGCTGACCCGGATCACCAAAGCTATTGACGACGGGGACTTTTTCCGGAACGAGGCGCTGTGCGGCGCTATGGAAAACTGCAAGAAAAACGGCAGCTCCCTGCATCTGATGGGACTTTTATCCGATGGCGGCGTTCATTCCCACAACCGGCATTTGTATGGGCTTTTGGAGATGGCGAAAAAGGCCGGACTGGAAAAGGTGTATGTTCACTGCTTTATGGATGGCCGGGATGTTCCCCCCTCCTCCGGTAAGGCGTTTGTGGAAGAGCTGATGGCCAAAATGAAAGAAATCGGCGTGGGTAAAATCGCCACTGTCATGGGCCGGTATTACGCGATGGACCGTGACAACCGCTGGGAGCGGGTGGAAAAAGCCTATGCGGCTATGGTCTACGGCGAAGGGGAAACGGCAGAATGTCCGGTATGCGCCATGGAAAAATCCTATGAGGCGCAGGTGACCGACGAGTTTGTCGTTCCGACGGTTTGCGATAAAGAGGGACGCATTGCCCCTAATGATTCGGTGGTCTTCTTCAACTTCCGGCCGGACCGGGCCAGAGAGATTACCCGCACGCTGGTCGATCCGGCGTTCGAGGGGTTCCCGCGCAAAAACGGATTCTTCCCGCTGTACTATGTCTGCATGACCCAGTATGACGCGAAGATGCCCAACGTTCATACCGCGTTCCGGCCCCAGTCGCTGGCCAACACCTTTGGCGCGTATATTTCGGATAAGGGGCTGACCCAGCTGCGCATTGCCGAGACAGAAAAATATGCCCATGTGACCTTCTTCTTCAATGGCGGCGTGGAGGCTCCCTGTGAAAACGAGGATCGGGCGCTGATTGCCTCTCCGAAGGTTGCCACCTACGATTTGAAACCGGAGATGAGCGCGTATGAGGTCACCGACGAGCTGTTAAAGAGGCTGGACAGCGGCAAATATGATGTGATCATCTTAAACTTTGCCAACTGCGACATGGTCGGTCACACCGGCGTTTTTGACGCGGCGGTAGCGGCGGTAGAAGCGGTGGACAGCTGTTTAGGCAAGGTGGTAGACAAGATTTTGTCTATGGGCGGAAAGGCGCTGATCACCGCCGACCACGGAAACGCGGACCAGATGTACGAGCCGGACGGTTCGCCCTTTACGGCGCATACGACCAATCCGGTGCCGCTCATTTTGGCAGGCGATAAGGAGCACACCCTAAAAGAAAACGGTCGTTTGGCGGATTTGGCGCCCACTATGCTGGAGATGCTGGGGCTGCCGCAGCCGGCGGAAATGGATGGAAAATCTCTTTTGACAAAATAGATTGTTATTTCGTCGAAAATAGTATATACTAGAGAAAACCGGATGACCGATCCGGAATCAATTTGGACTGACCGGAAGGAGGAAACGATCTGTGAAAAAAAGCAACAACTTTTTATCGTTCCTGTTTGCGCTGGTGGCAATCGGCGGCGCAATTGTGGCTGTTTGCGCATACCTGAAGAGCAAAAGAGCTGCCAAGGAGATCCGGGAGGATTTTCTGGCGGATTTAGGTTATGAATTCGATGACAGCGGCTGTTATTGCGGCTGCTGCGGCGAAGAGTGCGACTGCGGCGAAAATGCCGATGAAGAACCAAAGGAATAGGAAAAAGATCAAAAAAACGGAGAGGCAATCCTCTCCGTTTTTTTATCGTTCGCGCTATTTTTAGAAGGATGCATTTTCGCCGAACAGGACTGCCTGCACCTCATCCAAGGAGGGCAGAGCGGGAATGGAGCCCCGACGGGAGACGGTAATAGCCGCGGCTGCCGCGGCAAACCGGGCTGCTTCCTCGATCCGGCCGGGAGACAGCGTATCCAGGCTGGTAAAATCGTTTTGCAAAAGCTGATGCAAAAACGCACCGAAAAAGGAATCGCCGGCGGCGGTTGTGTCCACTGCCTGAGAGGGGAGCGCATCGATATGGCAGCTCTGGCCGCTCAGCAGAATCGAACAGCCCTTAGCCCCCATGCTCACCAGCACCAGCGGGATGGAAAATTCCTCCTGCAAGGCACGGGCGCCCTCTAACGGATTTTGGCATCCGGAGAAGAAGACCGCCTCGCTGTCCGAAAGCTTGAGGATATCGCACAATCCCATCGCCTTTCGGCCCAGGGCTTTCGCTTCCTCCAGATCCTCCCACAAGGGCGGGCGCAAATTGGGATCGAAGGCTTTCAGCACCGGCGCGTCCGAAAGCTTAAACAGGGAATAGAATAGGGCGGCGCGGGTGGGGTCCCGGGAAAGGGATACGCCGCCAAACAGATAAACCCGGCTTTGGGCGACCAGGTCGAAGGGGATATTCTTTACGGTCAGCAGAGTATCCGCGCCGGGACGGCGGTAAAAGGAGAAGTCCCGGTCCCCCTGCTCGTTCAGCGAGACAAAGGCAAGGGTTGTATCCGCCTGGCTTGTGGTGAACAGGTTTTTGCGGTCGATTTGTAGTTCGTCCAGCTGGCGGGCACAGGCGCGGCCAAAGAAATCGTCGCCCACCATCCCGATAAAGGCGGTGCGGCTGCCCAACTTGGCCGCCTGGGCTAGGGCGTTGCAGGGAGCGCCCCCGACGGTGCCGGAAAAGTCCAGGTTGCCGGTTTGAACAAGGTCGATTAAAATTTCGCCGGCGGCGATGATATCAAACATGAGAAAACTCCTTTTCCTGTTTTTTGGGGATATAGGTGCTGTGCAAAACGGTGGTGCGGGCCTGGGGACGGGGATTTTCGATCTGCTCTAAAAGCTGCTGCCCCGCCATTCTGGCCATTTCCTCGGTAGGTTGGGACACCTGCGCGATTTTTTCTGTTCGGTAGCCGTACCAGTCGCTGCCCGAAAAGCCCAGCAGCTCCACATCGGCGCCCACCTGTAGGTGATGGATGTTCAAAAAGCGAAGGGTCTCCAGGGCGATGGCGTTATTGGAAATGACGATGGCGGTTACATTTTTTTCGATCAGCTCCCTGGTGCATTGGTAAGCGGTTTTGGTTTTGGGGTAGGCATAGGCGATCAGCGAATCGCCTATGGGCAGGGTATAGTCCCGCACGGCGGCGCGATAGGCATCCAGCCGCTCAATAGAATAGGCGATGTGGGCCTGATCGGCGATATAGCCGATTTTTGTATGCCCTTGCCGGATCAAATCCTCCACCCCCTGATACAGCGCCGTATAGCTGGAGACCACCAACGTAGGATATGGGCAGTTCTTTAGCGGATGGTCGATAAACACCATGGGAAAATCCCGGGGGATACAGGGAGAAAGCTGCTGGTAATCGGTACAAAAGGACTGGAGTACCAAGCCATCCACCAGTCCGGAGGTCAACAGCTTCAGCTGCTCGGTCTCCCGGAGAACATCCCCTTTTGTATTCGATACGATCAGATGAATTTTAGAGGGTGCGAGGACCTCCTCCAGCTGCTTTAAAATCAGGGAGGAACGGCTGTAGGACAGGTCCGGCACCAGCATACCGACCAAACCCTTGCGGCCTTTTTTAAAATTGCGCGCGGTAAGGTCCGGCGAATAGCCCAACATCCGGATAGCCTGTTCCACCTTGCGGGTGGTTTCAGGGGTCACATAGCGGGTATGGTTGATGACATGGGAAACAGTGGCGATGGAGACGCCGCTGGCCTTGGCCACATCGGTAATTTTAACCTTCATAACACAGCTTCCTTTTTTACGTAAAGAAAAAAATTTGCGTAAATACATACAAATTTTATTATAAACGAAGAAAAAAGAAAAGTCAAAAAGCGAAAAAAGGAAAGCTATTTGCTTTGGGACAGGATCCGGAGGGTTTGCAGCAGGCTGGCGATATCCTCCTTTTGCAGAGGGCGTTCTCCATAATAAACACCGTTATACCCTTCGGTCACGCGGGAAAAGGGGCTATCCGGCAGGCGGATGAGCGCTTTATTGAGGATTTCCAGGGTGGTATCCGCTGGGGAGAGAGGCGCGCCGCGCATACGGAGCCAGGAGAGGATTAAAAGATATCCCTCCTGCAAAAAGGAGTCGTCCTGGGGTTTCTTTAAAAAATCCCGGTAGCGGCGCTGCCAGATACGAAAGGAGGCCGGCTCCTTGGGGGAAGGCGATTCCTGGGCGGTTTGCTCCAGAGCCTCGAATGTATCGTAAAAATAGGCGGAGGAGGCAGCGCAGACCTTCTTTCCCTTTTGGGAGCGGGTGAAGAGATGCTTTAACACGCGCCATATGGCGGATGCCGCCGTTTTGACTGCGGACCAGACGGTCCGCCGCAAAGAAAACAGGAAAAGGACGATCACCAACACGGCAAGCCACTGGACAAAAACGTTGACCATAGGGGTGGAGGCGGCCTCCTGGACGGAGCCAAAGACAGGGAGGCCGCTGCTTTGGGGCAAGGGTTCATCTGGCCGGGCGGTTGTGCGCAGCGCCCAGGTAAGCAGGTTAAAGAGGATGACGAAAATATACAAAAGGGACCCCAAAAGCCGGAAAAGAAACTGGAAAACCATCCCGATTTGCTTTTTGAATAAAAGTCCGGACAGAACCAGAAGAAAAGCGGCGCAGATAAAAACCAGGTTATAGCGGCGGACGCCGGCGGGAAGCAGGGCAAGATCATAATGCCGCCGGCCCATCAGCCGGTTGATGGCAGATTGGTTGCTGATAAACGCATACAGCAAAAGAAAGGACAAAAAGCTTATAGTCAATACCAAAGGATCGCAATTCATTTGCAGATAGGCGCCGCAGAACCAAGAGATCACCGCTGCCAGCAGGTAGGTGATGACCGTGAAGGAAAGAAAGCTGGTTCCGACAAATTCGTCGAAGGGGCGGGTGGCAAAAAACAGAGCGATAAGATAAAAAGTTAGGCACAGCAAAACTAGCGCCACATGCAGGGCGGTCCTTTCCAGCAAGGTCAGGCAGCAGCCGGCAAAAAGGGCGGCGGGCGCCGCCGCCAGCAGAAGTCTGACAGCTTGGACCGGCGGGTTTTTCATTCGGTCCAGCAGCCAACCGGTTAAAGCGCCCAAAAACCCCGCCAACAGCACAAGGCCCAGCCGGGAAAAAGACAGTCGCGGATCCAACTGTCTGGAAAAGATGATTTCTAAAACGGCAAGGATAGGGTAGGAGAGCAAAAGGCAGTCCAAAAGCGCGGCAAAGCGAAGGAAAAGAGCGATAGCTTTCATGGGGCATCCTCCTTTGCGGTTTCGCGGCCCTTTAGGGCATAAAGAGAATAGGCGTCCTTCTCAAAATCGCTGGGGAGCAGCAGGCCCCGGACAAAGACAGAAACGCGAACGCCGCTTTTGGCTTTTTCCCGGGCAAAGTCTTTGATCTGCTCATCTACATAGGTACTGACCAAAATCCACTCCGCCGAGGAAAGAGGAGGGACATCCTCCTGCAAAAACAAATCGAGGGGTTTTGTTTGATCTGCCAGGAGTCGGGACAGGGTTCTGCACTGTTCCAGCGCGAAAGCTGTTCCCCAGGATTCGGCGGTGGAGACAGCCTTTTCGGTATCCCCGTCGGTTCCGTTGCACAGAAAGCGGAAGGGGGTATCCGCATCCGCCGCCGCGCTGAACAGATAAGCGCAAAAGCGGATACAGTCCTCCAGATCGCTGTCTCCGTCCATACGGCCGCTTTTGCCGGGGCTGGGCTGGGTATTGAGAAGGATGGACAGATTCTTGCGGGAGGTATACTGGTTTTTCCGGACCATCAGCTTTCCCTCTCGGGCGGTGGCAGCCCAATGGATGCGGTTCATCGGCTCCAGGCCGGTGTATTCCTGCACGCCGGCGATAAAAAAAGGATCGTCCAGCAGCTGACGGCGGACCACGACCTCGCCGTTTAGATACTGAGGCTGACTGATCAGCTGGTCATCCTCCAGCGGGCGGGGCAAAACGGTCAGCCGGGCATGGGTCAGAGCGGTATGGGAAAAGGCGGAAAGTCCTATCAGGTCGGAACACACCAGGTCCACCCGGCGAATTTCAAATACGCCCCGCTTTAGGCATTTGACCTTCCAGGTGCGGGAGATTTTCTGGTAGCCTTTTACGGCAAAAAAACTGGGGACGAACCGCACCTCTCCCCGCATCTCGGCCTGAAAGCCGGCATATTCCAGCCACTGGGAGGTGGACAGCTCGGACTTGAGCCAGGGA
>CAJUMG010000001.1:0-160131 GCA_910587335.1 uncultured Oscillospiraceae bacterium | reverse complement strand
TCGGTTGCTCACCGTTTCTACCAGCCCGACCTCGTCCCCCTCCATCACCTCATCCTGGGTGAAGAAACAGGTATATTCAAAGGAGCGGAAAGCGTTTTTGGCGTACAAAACGGTATGAGCGACCAAAAGGACGATAACCATAAAAAGAATCGCAACAATTTCCATAAATTTCTCCTATTGGGAAAGGGCTTACGCCTGTTCCTGCGGTTCAATCGGCGTCGGGGTCTGATCCAGAATTTGGCTGAGAATTTCTCGGACGGCGGCGTCCCCCTGGCCCATCTGATAGCCCCGGCAGATGATTCGGTGGGCGGCCACATCCAAAAAGACCGCCTTGACATCGTCCGGCAGGACAAAGTCCCGGCCCTGGACGGCGGCTTTGGCCTGGGAAGCGCGCATCAATGCCAGAGAGCCCCGTGGGCTCAGACCCAGGCGGATTTTTTCGTGGCGGCGGGTAGCCCCGGCCAGCGCCACCAGATAGCCGGACACCGGGCGGCTGACCCGCACCTGAGCGGTCAGCTTTTGGGCTTTTAGAATATCCTGGTCCGAGCAGACCGGGGACAACGATGCCAGCGGCGCCGCTTCCCGATAAGCGGTGAGCATGGACTGTTCCTCCTCCGGGCCGGGATAGCCCAGGGAAAGCTTCATAAAAAAGCGGTCCAGCTGCGCCTCCGGCAAGGGGAAGGTCCCCTGGATTTCCACCGGGTTTTGGGTGGCGATGACCAAAAAGGGCTGGGACATGGGATAGGTCACCCCATCCACTGTGCATTGGCGTTCCTCCATACATTCCAGTAGACTGGACTGGGTACGAGGGGTGGCGCGGTTGATTTCATCGGCCAGCAAAATGTGGGTGAAGATGGCGCCGGGCCGGAACTGAAATGCCTGTTCCTTCTGATTATAGTAGTTGATGCCGGTCAGCTCCGACGGCAGCAGGTCCGGGGTAAACTGGATCCGCTTAAAGGTACAGTCCAGTGAGCAGGCCAACGCTTTAGCCAGGGTGGTTTTGCCGGTGCCGGGGATATCCTCCAGCAGGATATGGCCGCCGGCGTACAGGCACAGCAGGATCTTTTCGATCTGCTCCTCCTTGCCCATAATCGCCTTGCCGATGTTTTCTTTTAAAGCGGCGGTGAGGTCATGCAGCCCTTGGATATTCATAAAAGCCTCCTTGACGGTATCAGAAAATAAAGGGGATTTATCAAAAACAGAATACCATATTTTAGGTGAAAATACCAGTTATTCAAAGAAAATAAAACAATATTTATGCATAGAAGACAAAGAAGAGAAGGAAACAGGGGCAATCTGCACAGTCGGTTTGAAACAAAAGGGGCCTGTCCGTCTAAAACGGACAGGCCCTAAAAGGTCGCGGACAGCAGTTATTTTTTGGTTTTGCCCGCCGCTTCAATAAACGCCCGAAACAGCGGGTGGGCACGGTTGGGGCGGGACTTAAACTCCGGATGGAACTGAACGCCCACATAGAAAACATCCCGGGAAAGCTCCACAGCTTCTACCAGCCGGTCGTCCGGTGAGGAGCCGGAAAAGACCATTCCGTGGGTTTGGAAGGTTTCCCGATAGCGGTTGTTGAATTCGTAGCGGTGGCGGTGCCGTTCCTCGACCAAAGGGACGCCATAGGCCTTGTCCAAAAGGGTGCCGGGCTGTACCTTGCAAGGGTAAGCGCCCAGGCGCATGGTGCCGCCCTTGGGCAGGTTTCCCTGCTGGTCCGGCATCAGGTCGATCACCGGGTCGGGTCCATCCGGCTTAAATTCGCTGGAGTCGGCCTGGGAAAGGCCCAATACATTGCGGGCGAACTCGATGACCGCGATCTGCATGCCCAGACAGATGCCCAGATAGGGGAGGTCGCGCTCCCGGGCATATTTGGCGGCAACGATCTTCCCTTCGATTCCCCGCTGGCCAAAGCCGCCGGGAACTAAAATACCGTCGCAGTCCGAAAGGTACTCCTCGGCTGTTTCCTCGGTGAGATGCTCGGACTGCACCCATTTGATCTGCACCTCGGTTTCGGTTTCGTATCCGGCGTGGCGCAGAGATTCAGCCACCGAAAGATACGCGTCGTGCAGCTGCACATATTTGCCCACCAGTGCGATGCAGACCTTTTTGTGGCAGCTGCGCACCCGAGAGAGCATCTGCATCCACTCGCTTAGGTCAGGCGGGGGACAGGAAAGGCCCAGCTCCCGGCAGACAATGTCCGAAAGGCCGCTCTGCTCCAGCATGACTGGCGCTTCGTACAGAACGGGTACGGTGCGGTTTTCGATAACGCAGTCCAGCGGAACATTACAAAAAAGGGAGATTTTGCGTTTGATTTCGCTTTCCAGCGGCTCGTTACAGCGGGCGATGATGACATCTGGCATGATCCCCAGTCCCTGAAGCTCCCGGACCGAATGCTGGGTGGGCTTGGATTTATGCTCGCCGGAGCTTTGGATAAAGGGGACCAGTGTCACATGCATAAACAGGCAGTTGTGGCGGCCCACCTCCAGCGAGACCTGGCGGATTGCTTCTAAAAAGGGCTGGCTTTCGATATCGCCGGTGGTGCCGCCGATCTCGGTAATGACAACATCCGCACCGGTTTTTTTGCCGACGGCGTAGATGAAATTTTTCATCTCATTGGTGACATGGGGAATCACCTGAACCGTTTCGCCCAAATAATCGCCGTTTCGCTCCTTGGTCAACACATTCCAATAGACCTTACCGGTGGTCAGGTTGGAAAACTGATTGAGGTTTTCGTCGATAAATCGTTCGTAGTGGCCTAGATCTAGATCGGTTTCGGCGCCGTCCTCGGTGACGAAAACCTCGCCGTGCTGATAAGGGCTCATGGTGCCGGGGTCCACATTGATATAGGGGTCCATTTTTTGGGCGGCCACCTTGAGTCCCCGGGATTTGAGCAGCCGTCCCAGAGATGCGGCGGTAATTCCTTTGCCAAGGCCGGACACAACGCCACCGGTTACAAAAATATATTTGGTCACGCTTTTTCCCTCTTTTCTATTTAGGTTGTTCGGTTGGTTTTTGTACGCCGCAGCCGGTAAAAACGCATGCCGGGCGGGGTACATCAGGATTCGTAGGTTTTTAGGATATTCTGGGCCACCTGCTGGCGGGTAAGGCCCAGGTCCATTGCCTGCTTTTCGATATAACGATGGGCTTGGGGTTCGGTCAGCTTGAGATACTCGATCAGCACCGCTTTGGCGCGGCTGATGAGCTTGAGCTCCTCCAATTTGGAATGAAGACGCCGGTTTTCCTGCAAAAGCCGGGACAGCCGCGCGCTAGTAGAAAGGCCCAGGCCGACCGATTGGACGAACAGCGGTGGGGAAAGGGGCTTTGGCAGTACTAAAATCCCCTGGGGCAGGCAGCGCCGCAGAATTTCATCCGCCGATTCCTGCGGACACAAAAGCAAAATACCGCTGGAGGTGGACTGGGAGGCGTTTTGGACGAAGGCTTCTACATCCTTTTCGGGAAAAGGAAGGTTCAGGATGATTAAAGAAAAAGCTTCTCGGGCAAGCAGGTCCCGAGCTTGCTGCAACTGTCCGGCCCACACAATTTCGGCGGACAGAGAATCCGGCAGCAGCGTTTGCAGCGACCGGGCGCTTTCCTCCTTAAAGCAGACCAGCAGGATACGTCTCATAGGTCCCTCCCTTCAAAACGGTTTTCGCCGGCGTTTCAAAAAATCGCCGGCGAAAGGATACAAAATATGCTACTTGTCCATATCGATATAAGCGTCGCGGTCCGGTCCCACAGAGACATAGCGGATAGGGCAGCCCACCGCCTTTTCCAGATAGGCGATATAGTCCCGCGCCGCCTGGGGAAGCTCCTCTTTTTTGCGGCAAGCGCTGATATCGCAATGCCAGCCGGGGACATACTCCACAATCGGCCGGGCTTCGGCCAGATGGTCGCCAAAGGGGAATTCATGGGTGATCTGTCCGTTTACATCGTAGGCGGTACAGACGGGAATACGGTCCAAGTAGGACAGCACGTCCATTTTGGTCAGGGCCAGCTGGTCCGCGCCCTGCACCCGCACGCCGTAGCGGGAGGCGACAAGGTCAAAGGGACCGACCCGGCGGGGCCGTCCGGTGGCGGCGCCGTATTCGCCGCCTGCTTCTCGCAGGGCGGCGGCCTCCTCCCCAAACAGTTCACAGGTGAAGGGTCCTTCTCCCACACAGGAGGAATAGGCTTTCATAATACCAATGCACAGATCCAACTTTTTGCCGGGGATACCGGCGCCAATGGGCGCGTAGGCGGAGATGGTGGAGGAAGAGGAGGTAAAGGGGTAGATGCCGAAATCAATATCCCGCAAAGCGCCCAGCTGTGCTTCGAACAGGACCTTTTTGCCTTCTTCCATCTGCTCGGTCAGATAAACGCCCAGATCGCAGACGTATTCGGTTAACTGCCCGCCATAGGTTTTTAGCCATGCAAGCAGACGGTCAAAGGAGATGGAGCCGGCGCCGTATCCGTTATGGATCAGCAGGTCCTTCCATTCCACAATACCGCGCAGCCGTTTTTCCATGGCCTGGGGATAGAGAAGATCCCCCATACGGATACACTTTTTCAGATATTTGTCCCCGTACACCGGTGCAATACCCCGGCGGGTAGAGCCGTATTTGGCGTCGCCTAGGCGGTCCTCCTCCAACCCGTCCTGTTGTACATGATAAGGCAGGCAGATAATGGCACGATCGCTGATTTTTAGATTTTTTGGGGTGATGGAGATACCCGCCTGGCGCAGCCGGTCCATCTCCCCACACAGATGCTCCAGGTCGATGACCATGCCGGGACCCATTACATTGACCACCTGCGGGCGGAGAATCCCCGAAGGGAGCAGGTTTAAAATAAATTTACCCAGATGGTTTTGCACCGTATGTCCGGCGTTGTTGCCGCCCTGGTAACGGGCGACAATATCGTAATCCTCTGAAAGAAGGTCCACCATGCGGCCCTTTCCTTCGTCTCCCCAGTTGATGCCGACAATTGCAGTTAACATAAAGATTCTCCGTTCTGCCGGGACGCGGCAAAAGATCATATAAAGGCACAAAAAAAGAGTACGGTATCCACAAAAGCGGCGGCGCATCCTGCCGTTTTTGTGAACACCGTCGATTAACGTATCTATTATAGAGAAAGGCTTTTGGGATGTCAAGAAAAAAACTGCAAATTGTATACAAAATAAAAAAGAGAGAAAACCAAAAGTTTTTTCCATCCGGACTGGGTTTTTGTAGAAAAGGGCAAAATTGCGAAGGCGGCTTGACAACCGCACTTGTCTGGGCGTATAATGCCAACGTTAGGCAGCAAAGGCGCTGTGGACAAAGGGGTCCGCAGCGCCTTTTTATCGTTTTATGGCCGCAGACGGCGCCCCAGGGCCTGTCTGCAATCAGGAGGTAATACGTGATGAAAAAGATCCCTGAAATGTTTGGCAGTCTGGTGTTTGGCGACGCGGTTATGCGCCAGCGGCTGCCCAAGGAAACCTACCACGCTTTAAACCGGACCATCGCCCAAGGGAGAAGTTTGGATCCGTCGGTGGCGAATGTAGTGGCCAACGCCATGAAGGATTGGGCCATTGAAAAGGGGGCGACCCATTTTACCCACTGGTTCCAGCCGATGACCGGCGTTACGGCGGAAAAGCACGACAGCTTTGTTTCTCCCACCAGCGACGGACGGGTGATCATGGAATTTTCCGGAAAGGAACTGATAAAGGGAGAGCCGGACGCTTCCAGCTTTCCCTCCGGCGGACTGCGAGCCACCTTCGAGGCCCGGGGCTACACTGCCTGGGACCCCACATCCTATGCGTTTATCAAGGATAACACCCTTTGTGTCCCCACCGCTTTTTCTTCCTACACCGGAGAAGCGTTGGACCAGAAGACGCCGCTATTGCGGTCCATGGAGGCCATTAACAAACAGGCGCTGCGGATTTTAAAGCTGTTTGGCCATACGGAGGTCACCCGGGTGCTGACCAGCATTGGCTGTGAGCAGGAATATTTTTTGGTGGATAAAAGGCTACATGAAGAAAGAAAGGATCTTCGTTTTACCGGCCGGACGCTGTTTGGCGCGAAGCCGCCCAAGGGCCAGGAGCTGGACGACCATTACTTTGGCGCGATTAAACCGCGGGTAAAAGCATTTATGGAGGAGCTGGACCAGGAGCTGTGGAAGCTGGGCATCACAGCCAAGACGGAGCACAAGGAGGTGGCGCCAGGCCAGCATGAGCTGGCTCCGGTATACACCACCACCAACATTGCGGCGGATCAAAACCAGCTGACCATGGAATTTATGAAAAAGGTGGCGGAGCGCCATGACCTGGTCTGTTTACTGCACGAAAAGCCTTTTGCGGGCATCAACGGTTCCGGCAAGCACAATAACTGGTCGGTGACCACCGACACGGGCATCAATTTGCTGGACCCCACCGAGGAACCCAACCAAAACACGCTGTTTTTGCTGTTTTTATGTGCGGTAATCAAGGCGGTGGACGAACATCAGGATCTTTTGCGGATTTCGGTGGCCAGCGCTGCCAATGATCATCGGCTGGGCGCCAGCGAGGCGCCGCCGGCCATTGTCTCCATGTATCTGGGAGATGAGCTGATGGCGGTTTTGGACGCGATTTTAAACGACACGGATTATGAGAAGGCTGATTCGGGCCAGCTGCGGTACGCGCATGTGTTGCCCAGGCTTGCCAAGGACACCACCGACCGGAACCGGACCTCGCCTTTTGCGTTTACCGGAAACAAATTTGAGTTTCGGATGCTGGGGTCCGCCCAGTCGGTTTCCGGACCGAATACGGTGCTAAACACCATTGTGGCTCAGGCGCTGGAGGAGTTTGCCGATGCGCTGGAGGGCACGGCGGATTTGGAGAGCGCCGTCCGTTCGCTGCTGCAAAAAACCTTAAAGGAGCACAAGCGGATTATCTTTAACGGAGACGGCTACGCGGCAGCCTGGCAGGAAGAGGCAGCCCAGCGGGGACTTTTGAATCTCAAATCTGCTCCGGAGGCACTGGAAAAGCTGGTTGATCCCAAAAACATTGAGTTGTTCCAAAGGCACCGGATTTTCACCGAGACCGAGGTGTATTCCCGTTACGAGATCAAGATGGAAGGCTACTGCAAGGTGATCAGCATTGAGGCGCTGACCATGCTGGAGCTGGCCCGCAAGCAGATTTTACCGTCGGTGAGCGCGTATATTAAGGAATTGAGCGAAACAGCGCTGGCTAAAAAGACGGTTTGTCCCCAGGCCAGCTGCCAGGTGGAGGAATCGCTGATTACAAAGCTTTCCTCTCTAAACGCGTCGCTGTTCGGCAAGGCAAATGATCTGGACGAAGCGCTGTTAGGAGCCAAGGGCTTTGACCAGATCGGCAAATGCGCCAGGTATTATCACGATACGGTTTTTGCCGCGATGCAGGAGCTGCGGGCGGTGGCGGATGAACTGGAGATCAACACGGCGGAAAACTACTGGCCGTTTCCGACCTACGGGGATTTGCTGTTTAGCATTTGACCGATTTAGAAAATACAAAAAAGCAGAGGGCGGGACGCCTTCTGCTTTTTATATTGGCAAAGAAATCAAGTTTTAACATGACCACAAGCAATTTCCCTTTGAAACCGATCTTCCGTCTACAGGGGCGGCAGGGTGATGGTCACACAGGTGCCCTTGCCCGGCGTGCTTTCAAAATGCAGGTGATAGGCACGGCCATAGTAATTTTGGATGCGCTCGTTGATATTGTAGATACCATACCGGCTGCCGGAGCTTTCCACCCGCTCGGGCGGCTTGCCGGAATTGAGCTGCTCCACAACCTCCGGCGGGATGCCAACCCCATCGTCTATTACCCGCAGCTGGATGGTACTTTCCAAAATCTGGCCGAGAATCACGATATTGCCGCGCTTATCCTCCCGACTCATAATACCGTGGGAGATGCTGTTTTCAATCAGCGGTTGCAGGATGATATTGGGAACGGTATACTGCAGCATAGAGGAGGGAACATCGATTTTTAAGGTTAGATTTTCGGGATAGCGAATCTTTTGAATTTCGAAATAAGCTTCGACCAGCTTCAACTCCTGCCACAGCTGATAGACGTCTTTCCCGTGATTCAGGCTCAGCTTATAAAAGCGGGAAAGGGCGCTGACCAACTGTTCGACCTTCTGGGGATCCTCTAAAAAGGCGTAGCTGTTGATCATTTCCAAGGTGTTGTACAGAAAATGTGGGTTGATCTGTGCCTGCAAGGCCCGCAGCTGAGCGGCCTTAAGCTCTACGCCGGAGAGATATTTCGCCTCGACCAGCAGCTCCAGCTCGTCCACCATATAATTATAGTGATCAATGAGCTCGTCAATTTCATCATGGGTGCCGGTGACAGGAAGATTTCGAAATTCTCCGTGGCGCACCGCCTCCATCCCTTCGACTACCGAGCGGATTTTTTGGGTGACCCGCCAGGAGAAACGGAATGCGGAAGAAAAGATCACCGTACCGGCGATAAAGGCCAAAAGGATAAAAAGCAGGACCTGATCCAGGTCCGAATAGGAGAAAAGGCTTTTATCCGGCACAAGGGTAACCAGCCGCCAGGGAGCTACATCGAAATCGGCAGAGCTGACATGATAAAGCACACCGTCAATCTGGATGGAATCCTGTCCGTCCAGATCGGGAAGAGCGTCCAGCGCACAGACATTGCCCAAAGCTGAGGAGGCGATGATCTGTCCGTCCCCGTCCACCACCAGCGCACAGCTGCCATCCAGCACCAGACAGGCGCGCAGCTGTTCCTCTACCGCTGACCGGGAAAAATCCAGCTGATAGACCACGGCAGTCCGCCGCAGATTGGTCAGGTCCACGCCTTTGACCATATAGGAGAGGGTATCCTGACTGGAAAGGACGTTGCGGGCCTGGTCCAGCAGATCGTTTTCTTTGGAGGAAAGCCAGAGGGAACGTCCCCGATCCTGGTCCAGCGGGGTATACCAATTTTGACCGGTCAAAAGGTTGATGCTGCAATAATGGTAGGAATCCAAAATATAAAAATAGGTAGGGTCCACATAAATCCGCAGCTGCTTAATATCCTGGGCGCTTTCGATAAAATAGATGGTATTGTCCATATCGGTTTTAAAGGTACGCTGTTCGTAAAAGGAAGCCTCGGCCCTGCCGCTGCGCAGAAACTGATTGATGCCCGGATCGTTTAAAAGCAGGTCGGCACATTTTTTCACCTGGCTGAAACGGTCGTTTAAAACGCCGTAGGTTTGCTGAAAGTTATTGCGGATCGAGGCGGCGGTATTCTCTCCGGAAACGCGGATGGTATCGGTCACCAGCAAAAAAGAACAGACAAACAAGGGCAGGAAAGCCGCTACCAAAAACAGCGTCAGGACCTTTGTGAAAAAATGGGAATAGCGAATCCGGTTTTGCAGAAAGTGAAAAAAGCGCTTAAGCCACCTCATAGTGTTTTCTCCCGAAACTGGGACGGGGAAAGTCCGGTGAATTTTTTAAATTGATAGGAAAAATAGTTACCATTGCGGTATCCGACCAAAAATCCCACATCCTTGACCTTACACACCGGATCCTTTAAAAGCTGTTGGGCCTTTTGCATTCGGTAATTTAATATAAAGGTATTGATGGTCATTTGGGTTGTATCCTTAAACAGGTGGCAGATATAGGTGGGAGAAAGGTTGGTATATTCGCTGATGGCGGTGATGGACAGGTCCGGATTGGCATAGTTGTTTTTGATAAATTTGACGATGCGGTCTACCGTGGCGTTGCCATATTTTCCCTCGTTGAGTGAGTCGTAGTATTGATTGACGCCCTGGACCAAAAAATCCTCTAGCTGGGTGATGAAAGAAAAGTTTTGGATATGGACCCAGATATCCTGCTCTTTGCCAATTTTTTCATACAGGACGATCTGTTCCTCCTGGGCAAGGCGCATCAGCTCGCAGATCAGCGAATAGTAGTGGCGAAGCACGTTGATGACCAGGGTGTTCTGATACTGCTTAATCTCTCCGGTCAGATTGTGAATATACAAAAGCGCGTGGTTGCGGTTTTGCTTTTTCAGGGTCTGAGAGAAAATCTCTACCTGTTCCGGCAGGAACTGATAGGTACTGGCGCCGGTTTTTTTGTAATAGCAGACACTGTCGCTCTCCTGATAAAAGGACTGCTGCACCGCCATGACGGCGGTTTCATAGGAGCGGGCCAGCTCCTTCCAGCTGCTTACAACCGAACCGACGGCTACGACCGCGCTGATACCGGAGCCGGACAGCTTATCGACCACAAAATTACAATATTGGTCAATCACTTTATAGTCGGTAAAATTCGAGCCGGTGGACTGCCCGGTCAGGTGAATAATAATATGATTGCCTTTACAGGTACACAAAGGAGAAAGGTTGGGTGCGTCGTACACATTGCTGATTTCATAGATGCTTTGGAACATAAAGGGAATAAAAGAGCTCAGGTTGCTGCCATTGGCGGAAAAAGAGATTTTGGCGACGACGGTGACAAACAAAGAGGCGCTGCGAATTTCTGGCATCAGCTCTTCCAGCAGCTGTTCATTATAAAAGCTGGGCTGGCACAGCTCGCCGGCAACCTCCATCAATTTTTGCAGGTTGCGGCTTTGCTCAAAGGCTTTGACTTTATGGGCGGTAGAGCGGTCGTCGTTTAAAGCGCTGACCGTTTCGGTCAGAACGCTGCGCAGCTCATCCAAATCAACCGGTTTTTCGATATAGCTCACCG
Organism: uncultured Oscillospiraceae bacterium; assembly: GCA_910587335.1. Classification (GTDB taxonomy): domain Bacteria; phylum Bacillota; class Clostridia; order Oscillospirales; family Ruminococcaceae; genus UBA3818. The sequence goes on along the minus strand of CAJUMG010000001.1, from coordinate 149,472 downwards.
CGCCCAGGCGGATTGCGCTTTTAAAATACTCCTTATCTGTGTACCCGCTGACGAAAATCGTCTTAATGCCGGGAAAGCGCTGGGTCAGCCGGGTGGCCAGCTCAATGCCGTCGGTTTTCGGCATACGCACATCGGTTAGGAGAATATCGGGAATAAAGGTATCGCACAGATGCAGCGCTTCTTCTCCGTCTTCCGCCTGGATGATCTGCGTGATGTGAAATTCCTCCCAGTCAATTCCCTTGATGATTCGCATTCTCGTAGGTGCTTCGTCATCAACAATTAAAATTTTTAACATTTTTTTCTCCCTTTTTACTGGAAACGATAATTTTAACAACCTTATTTTGTGTATTTTGTCACAGATAAATGACAAAATCTTTAATGAAATCACAACTATTTTAAGATTTTTGATGGAAAAAAGCAAGTATAATTTACTTATGCAATCGAAATCACCATATTAACTGTTTGCGAAGCGGGATCAGCTTGGTAAAAATACACAAAACGTGACATGCGCGGGCATTCAGATGGGATTTCCGGTTCATTCTATTTCGGGGAGGTTACACAATGGCAAACACAGCGCAAACTGTAGAAAGGGATGTTTCGCAGGCCACCGAAGTAAAGTGGCAGAAGCCGTCGAAGTTCCAGCACTTTTTAAAGACTGCTTGGGACTGTAAGATCCTGCTGGCCATGCTGCTGCCTGCATTGACCTACGTCATCATTTTCTCCTACATACCCATGACAGGTATTTAAAAAGTACAATTACGTTGACGGTATTTACGGAAGCCCGTGGGTCGGATTTGACAACTTTAAATTCCTTATTATTTCCAACAAGCTCTGGCCTTTGACCAGAAACACCTTGCTTTACAACATTGTCTTTATTTTCTTAGGTATGCTTCTGGCGGTTGCTTTCGCCATCATGATCAACGAGCTGACCAACAAGGTGTTCAAGAAGATCTTCCAGTCCTTTATGTTCCTGCCCTACTTTATTTCTTGGGTAGTGGTACAGGCGATCTTCCAGGCGATTTTCGGATTTGAATATGGTATCTTCAACCATATCATTGAGTTTTTCGGAGCGGAGAGAATCAACTTCTACGCCAGTCCTGACGGGTGGCCGGTCTTGCTTGTCTTCTTCAAGATGTGGAAGATAGTCGGTTATGACTGTATCGTTTACCTGGCTGCGGTTGCCGGTATCGATCAGGGCATGTACGAGGCCGCTTCCATCGACGGCGCCAACATCTGGCAGAGAATCCGTCATATCACCCTGCCCAGCCTGATTCCGACCATGGTTATCATGGGCCTGTTGGCAGTAGGTCAGATCTTCCGTGGCGACTTCGGTATGTTCTATCAGTTGGTTCAGAACAACGCGGTTATTTTGAAAGCGGCGGATATTTTGGATACGTTTATCTATCGTTCCTTGATGCAGACGAACGACTACGGTATGTCTTCGGCGGCCGGCTTATATCAGTCGTGCTTGTGCTTTGTGACAATTTTGATTGTAAACAAGATTGTAAAGATCATCGAGCCGGATTATACCCTGTTCTAATCGAAAATTTGCAGAAAGGAGAGTTAATCGCATGAAAAAGAATAATAAGATTTTCCAGGCGGACCTGGCTGCATTTAAACTGCTGGGCTATGTTCTGGTTTTCATCTGGGGTATGCTTTGCTTCCTTCCGTTTTTGCTGGTTGTTATGAACTCCTTCACGTCGGAAGCAAATATTATGCGCAACGGATACTCTTTCTGGCCGGGCGAATGGACGCTGGAAGCGTACAACACCTGTTTGGAAAACCCGGAAAGAATCGGTTTTGCGTATCGTAATACCATTATTGCTACAATCGTTGGTACCATTCTTTCGGTACTGATGTCCACCATGACCGGTTACGTCCTCCACAGAAAGGACTTTCCCTGGAGAAATGGTTTCTCGTTCTTCTTTTACTTCACCACCCTGTTCAACGGCGGTCTGGTTCCGTGGTATCTGATGTGTACCCGTTATCTGGGCTTTAAAAACAACTACATGGCGTTGGTCGTGCCGCTGTTGTTCTCCGTTTGGCAGATGATTCTGGCGAAAAACTTTATGAAGGGCGGTATCCCCTTCGAGATTATCGAGTCTGCGAAGGTTGACGGTGCAAATGACTTTACGATCTACTGGAAGCTGGTTATTCCGCTGGCGAAACCTTTGATCGCGACCTTGAGCCTGTTTGCGGCACTGAACTTCTGGAATGACTGGTACAACTGTATGTTGTTCATGAACAAGAATAACATGAAGAACCTGCAGTACTTCCTGCATGAGATGCTGTCCAGCATTCAGGCGCTGCAGGAGCTGGTATCCATGGGTAAGGTTAACCTGTTGAACGAAGATTCTGCGAACCTGCCGCAGCAGTCTATGAAGATGGCGATGACCTGTATCACCACTGGACCGATTCTGCTACTTTATCCGTTCGTACAGAAGTACTTTGTAAAAGGTTTGACCATTGGCGCTGTAAAGGGTTAATCCGAATCCTTTTACCCATTTATATCTGTTTAAAATCTCTGCGGAGGATTCCGCAGAGATTTTTTATGCAAGAAAAAATTTGATGTTAAGGAAAAGGGCTTGAAATCTGACCGCAAAAAATAAAAAAGCGGTAAAGCAAAATGATTTTGTTTGGTGAGTAAAAAGGCAATCTCGTGGGCATACTGTTGTTATCCATAGAAAGCAACCGAAGCTTTTTGAGGGAAAAACAGCAAAATTTTAAAGAACAAAAGCGCTTTTGTATGGCAAAAAGACGGAATAATGGACTTGCATCTGGCCAGGGAATCAATATAATGAAAGGCATACTCTATTCCTATCAAAGCTATTTAGTAGGAATAGAACTTGTCAAACCGCTCTGTGTGGTTTGGCGTTCATACGGGAAAGGATTTTTGGCTTCTGAAAAAATCAGTATATGAAACGCATTTGATATAAATATACCTTCTGCAAGGTCAAAGAAATGCCGGATTTTGGCAATACAGAAGCACATCTGTTGGCCAAATGCTTCATTGTACTGTATTTGCGGTAACCGCTCCTTTCTACGAAAGTTTTCGCTTTCTGCGAATGAAAACGGAGGAGAAACAATGAAAAAAATTGCAATGCTTTTAGCTGTTGTAATGCTGTTCGGTTTGGCGTTGACCGGCTGTAACGGCTCTACAAGCTCCAGCTCGCCTGCAAGCAGTGGTGCTGGACAAAGTGGCAGCGGCGCGGCGGGAGATGAAAACAATCCTTATGCGAATATTGATTTGAGCAAAGAAGAAAATGTTGTGGTTTATGTCACCGCTACGGAACCCAACGCCATCTCGGAGGTTATGAAGCTGGTCAACGAGAAGACCAAAGCAGCGATTAACACCACCATGGAACTGTTCTTTATCCCCTCTTCTGAGCGGACCACCAAATATCCGCTGGTTATGGCGGGTGGTGACGATGTGGATTTGATCTACACCGCAAACTGGTGTTATTATCAGGAGCAGGTGAATAAAGCCGGATTTAGAGAGCTGAGCGAGGATTTCTTAAAACAGTATATGCCGCAGACCTGGGCAGTTCTGCCGGAGGCTGCCTGGAAAGAGACCTATATCAATGGCAAGATCTACATGGTGCCCCGTAATACCGCTGCGATCTTCCCGGACCGTGGTCCAATGGTCAACATGGATATCGCGGAGAAGTATGGCTATACCGCTGACAAGATCAACAGCTATGAAGATTTCTACAATATGCTGCTGGCCATTGGCACCAACGAGGTTTCCAACGGTATGTATGCATTCTACGCATCCTCTACTGCGACGCTGTATGACATTGGCCTGCGCTACCGCTTTAACCTGATCAACAACCAGGCCTCTGACTATGTTTACTACAGCCAGCTAAACGATCCAAAGTTTGAACATCCCTTCTTCCTGCACACTTCTGAGCAGTACAAGACCTATGTCTTGGAGAACGCCGCGCTGGCCAAGGCTGGTGTGTGGCCTTCTGACGCGATTTCCAACACCAACAGCATCACAACCCTGTTTACGAATAAACAGTCTGCCACCGCTTACAACAACTATTACAATGGTATCAATACCATTTCGAATCTGCGTGCGCAGGGCATGAAGGTTGAGCTGTTCGACATCTATCCGGAAAACTACCGCGCGCTGCGTGACTCTTATGTGGGTGACGGTATGGCTATCCCCACCTTTAGCAAGAGACCGGAAAGAGCGGCGGTTCTGCTGGACTTCATCAAAAACGACCGTGACACCTATATGCTGCTGGCTGGCGGTATCGAGGGGAGACATTATATCTATGATGAAGCGACCAACACCGTTTCTCGTGGCGAAGAGGCCAGCGACTATGAATTCGACGTTTGGGCCTGGGGTATCCGTCATGCGAATTTCCCGTGGCCGGCTACGGATGATGAGAGAATCAACGCTGCAAACAAGCATTTGAAGGATACGCAGGTAAAGGACGAAGAGTGGCCTTACTGGGGCTTTAACTTTGACTATAACCCTGTTTCTGCTGAGTGGGCGGTCATCTCCGCACTGATCACAGAGCATGACGCTTCCTTCAATCTGGGTATGTTTGGCGACAAAACAGAGCAGACCTATGAAGAGTTTGTACGGAAGCTGAAGGATGGCGGCCTGGAGGCGTATATGGCTGAATGGAACCGCCAGAGAGATGAATTTCTGGCCAACAATCAATAAGAATTGACAAAGGAAAAACTGGCATAGCAAAGCGGCTGTCTCTAAAAAAGACAGCCGCTTTTGTCACGGGGTACGATCTTTGCCGCAAAAGCCATAGAATAAACGCGAAGGTCTACCGTAAAAGAAAAAAGGATCCAAACGCCATTTTGGCTCGGATCCTTTTTTGGTGCCGGTAGTCGGGGTCGAACCGACACGGTATCGCTACCACTGGATTTTGAGTCCAGCACGTCTGCCAATTCCATCATACCGGCATTACTCTATTTATTATACACAAAAATGAAAAAGAATCAAGAGTTTTTTGCTTTCTTAAAGAGTTTTTTGCTTTTGGAGGGAATTTCGAAAAGGGACTTGCATATAGCAAAAACCTGTTTTATAATGTTATAGAACGATAAAACAACCTTTATGAAAAAGCGGGTTATATGATCATATGAGGAGGAGGATCCATGGGGTTTTGGGTAAAAGACAAGGCTTTTTACAAAAAAATGGCGGCTATTGCCATTCCGTTGGCTTTGCAGAACCTGATTAACGTTGGGGTTGGCCTGTTGGATACAGTCATGCTGGGGCAGCTGGGCGAGGTGGCCATGAGCGGCTCTTCGCTGGGCAACCAAATTGGGTTTATTTACCAGATTATGAATCTGGGGCTGACCGCCGGCGCCGGCGTTCTGACCAGCCAATATTGGGGCCGAAAGGATTCGGCGTCGATTCGAAAGGTCATGAGCATGGCGTATAAGATTTCTATGACGCTGGCGACCATTTTTACGATTTTGGCGCTGACCATTCCCGACACGCTGATGCGCTTTTATACGGAGGAACCGCAGGTCATTGCCGAAGGGGCCCGTTATTTACGGGTGATTGCATTTACCTATTGGGTCAGTGGTTTTACCATGACCTCGATGAGCATTCTCCGGACGGTTGGAACGGTAAAAATCACCTTGTACATGTATATCGTCTCCTTCTTTGTCAACGTGTTCTTTAACTACTGTTTGATTTTTGGCCATTTGGGATTCCCGGCCATGGGAATTGTAGGCGCGGCGATCGCCACGGTAATCGCTCGTGTGGTGGAATGCGCGATTATTGTTGTATACGTATTTTACGTGGACAAAAAGATCTGTTTTCAGGTGCGGGATCTGTTCCAGAAAATTGACCGGGAGATCCTGGGCATTTATATGCGATATGGCGCGCCGGTGCTGTGCAACGAAATGCTTTGGTCTATTGGCAGCACCATGCTGTCGGTTATTATGGGACACATGGGTTCCGGCTTTGTGGCGGCCAACAGCATCTGTCAGGTCATTTTCCAGTGTACCTCGGTTGTGAACCAGGGTGTTGGTCAGGCGGCGGGCGTTATGGCGGGCAACACCATCGGAGAAGGGAAGTATAAGCGGGCGCGCAATCAGTCGCTCACCCTGTTTGTGCTCAGCATTGCCTTTGGACTTGTCTCCTCTTTGGTGATGTTTGCCATTCGAAATCCGGTTATTGACCTATACAAGGTAACCGAAGATACCCGGATGATTGCTTACTCCATTATGGATATGATGTGTATTTTAGTTGTTTTCCAAGCAATTTCCAGCATCAACATGTTTGGCACGCTTCGCGGTGGCGGGGACAGCAAGTATGTGCTGTTTTTTGATGTAACCTCTATGTGGTTTTTCTCGGTGCCGCTGGGCTGGCTTGCGGGACTGGTATTTGAGTGGCCTGTTTGGCTGGTTTATCTGTGCCTTCGTTCCGGAGATATCTTTAAATCCATTGGATGTATATTCCGAATTTTATCGGGCAAATGGATAAAGGATGTGACAAGAAACGAAGAGGAGAAAAAAGAGGCACAGGCAGAAGAGGTTGAGCAGGTCTGACCCCAAAAACGTCCGGGAGAACCGGGCGTTTTTTTCTGCCAGGGTTATGCCTATTGACATTGGAGCAAATCTAAGGTTTATAATAGGTTACGTTCCTTTTGATCATTTGACCGTTAAGCGGCATTGATCAAAAGAAAAATCGGCCTGTTTTGCCACAGAGGTGCGGCATAGACAGGACTTCGGCTTTGGCGGAAGTCCTGTTCTTTTTGGAGGGGCAGGCTTTATTCGCGCAAGGAGGATTTATGAGTCTGATAGTCAAAGACAAAAATTTTTACAAAACCGTTCTGGCCATTGCGGTGCCGATTGCGCTGCAAAATATGGTGACATCCGCAGTCGGTATGCTGGACACGATCATGTTGGGTCAGCTGGGAGAGGTGGCCATGAGTGCGTCTTCTCTGGCAAACCAGGTAGGTTTTATTTTTATGATGATCAACTTTGGTCTGACCGGCGGCGCCGGCGTTTTAACCAGCCAGTATTGGGGCAGAGAAGATACGGACTCCATCCGCAGGGTTATGAGCCTTACATACCGCATTTCCATAGGAATCGCGCTGATTTTTGCGGTAGGCGCTACCTTTTTCCCGGAAATGCTGATGCGGATTTACACCAATGATGAAGCAATTATCTATGAGGGCGCTCGTTATCTGCGCTATTGCGGCGTGATTTATCTGGCCAATGCGTTCACCATTACCACCACCAGTATTCTTCGGACGGTGGGAACGGTTAAAATCGCTCTTTACAGCACGCTTGCGTCCTTAGTGGTCAACGTGGCGTTCAACTATTGCCTGATCTTTGGTAAATTTGGCATGCCGAAGATGGGGGTTGCCGGTGCGGCGTTGGCGACCATGATCGCCCGTCTGGTAGAGCTTGTCATCATCACCACGTTTTTATTCCGTATTGACCAGAAAATTGGTTTTCGGCTCAAGGATTTTTGGCGGAAGATTGACATGGGCACATTAAAGCTGTTCATGAAATACGGCGCGCCGGTGCTGTGCAACGAATTGTTCTGGTCGCTGGGAAACTCTATGGCGGCGGTGGTCCTAGGCCGATTGGGAGCAGAAGCGGTAGCGGCTAACAGCATCTGCGACATTGTTTTTCAGATGACGTCGTTCTTCATTTGGGGTGCGGCCAACGCCGCCTCGGTCATGACCGGGAACACCATTGGCGCTGGAGAAAAGGAAAAAGCCAGGGCACAGTCCAAAACCTTTATTGTTATCAGTCTTGGCTTGGGAATCATCGCTTCCGCAATGATTTTAGGGCTGCGCGGATTTATGGTGGATTTTTACAATGTGGCGGATTCGACCAAGGAAATCGCTTATTCTATTATGAATCTGATGTGTGTGGTCAGCATTTTCCAGGCGATGGGAAATATCAACATGTTTGGTACGCTTCGCGGCGGCGGGGACAGCCGGTTTGTCCTCATCTGCGATGTTGGAGCGATGTGGGGTCTGTCGGTGCCGCTGGGCTTTTTATCCGGGCTGGTGTTCCACTGGCCAATCTGGCTTGTATATTTGTGCCTGCGTTCCTCTGAGATCTTTACCTGTATTGCGGGGCTGATTCGGCTGTGCGGTACACGCTGGATAACGGATGTAACCAGGGACAAAAAGAAGGGACCCTCCGATCTGCTTACGGCGGAAGGGGAATAAATTCCCTTCGCCTTGGCATGATTTCTCTTGACTTTTGCAGTGGTACGGTATACACTGAAAGAAACTGGATTCAAGTGTCAACGGGAAAGTATACCTATGGAAAAAATAAATGGGTGGTCCCAAAATACAGGAATGGACGAGCAACTGTGGTTGGCCTCGCAAAAAGGTGACGACAGGGCGTTGAGCTGCCTTATTGACCGTTATGCCAGCTTGGCAGAAGGGCTATGCAGTGGGTACTGTGCGGTCGGCTTGGAGCGAGATGACCTTTTGCAGGAAGCCTATCTTGGTTTACTCAAAGCAATTCGTTCTTTTCGGCCGGAAAAGGAGGTTCCCTTTTCTGCTTTTGCCGGCATTTGTATGAAACGGCAGCTGATTTCGGCAGTCCGGCGCCAAAATGCGGGGAAAAACCGTCCGCTGAACGATTCAGTCCCGCTGGAGGAAACACAGTACACAAAATTTTTATCCGACTGGCAGCAGCCTGGACCAGAAGCGGCAGTCATTTTAGAGGAAGAGTCCCGTCGGAGGCGGGAAAAGGTCACCGCGCTTTTATCTTCTTTAGAGATGGAAACGCTTCAGCTTTACCTGAAAGGGTGCAGCTATGAAGAGATGGCCCAAAAGCTGAAATGTTCTGAAAAGTCGGTGGATAACGCATTGCAGCGAGTCCGCCGAAAATTGCGGAAGGAACAAAGCCATAGCAATCCATGAACCGATTAGCCTGCAAACAAGGCTATTGGGAATATAATGCCTTGGAATATCAGGCGAAGCGTTGTTTATCAATGTCGATGCGGTATATCGATGGGCAAATTCAATTCATTAAGCGAGGTAAGAGAAATGTACCAGGACAAAACCCTTATTTGCAAAGAATGTGGCGCGGAATTCGTTTTTACTGCTGGTGAGCAGGAATTCTACGCGGAAAAAGGCTTCGTAAACGAGCCGCAGAGATGCAAAGCCTGTCGTGACGCACGTAAAAACAATGCGAGACCTGAAAGAGAAATGTTTACCGCTGTTTGCGCTGGTTGCGGCAAAGAAGCAAGAGTCCCTTTTAAACCCAGAGAGGACAGACCTGTATACTGCAGCGAATGCTTTGCAAAGATGAAAGAGGAAGGCTAATCGCTTTAGCCGCTTTTTAAAGAAAAAACCGTCGTTTTGATACGGCGGTTTTTTATTTTTATAGTTGCAAAAGGGATACATTCATATTATAATGTCATAGAACAAACCGGGAGGCGCCGGATGAAAAACAGGAAGGTAGGAAAATCAGATGAAAGACAAGGGAAATCCTCTCTTTGCAAGGGCCGAAAGACTATTGGGATTGGACCGGTTGACCGGGACCTTCCGGACCTTTGCGCTACTTCACTTTGGTTTTTTGATTTTTAACAATCTTCAAACGGTATTTATCAATACCCTGTTCTTCCGCCTGACCGGAGGGGCAGACGCTACCTTACAATACAACCTGATCACCTATGTCTTTAACCCGATCGGGACGACGCTAGCCATGTATTACGCCAGCAAAAAGGGATCCACCAAGGCTCTTCGGCTGGGATTTTTTACGTTTATTTTCTTATATGCGTTCTTCCTTTGTGTAATGGACGCGGCGGTTTGGTTTATGCCGGTGATTGCGTTTTTGGTATCCTGGGCGGGTGGATACTACTGGATGGGCTACAGCATGAAGGTTCCGCTGTACACCACCGATGAAAACCGGGATGTTTCTCTATCGGTTATCGGAATGGGCACCGGCATTGTCAACCTGATCATGCCCACCATTACCGGCGGCATCATCTCCGCCTGCGAAGGGATCATGGATGGCGGATTGCTAGGATATTACATCATGTTTGCTTTGTCTATCGGGGTGGCGCTCGTTACGGTGTTTTACCTGAAAAAGCTGCCGGCGGACCAAATTGTCACTGCCCGGGTAAGTCTAAAACGGGGCTTTGGAAAAACCTTCCGGAATCCTTTGATGCTGGAAACGGTCTGCGCCGAATTTCTCAAGGGAATCCGGGAGGGGACGCTGGCGTTTTATCTCAACATTCTGCTGTTTGAGCTGATTCAGAGCGAGGCGCTTATTGGCGTTAATACGCTGCTGACAGGGCTGTTCTCCATCTTGGCCTATTGGGTGTTGGGAAAAAGGCTGAAGCCTTCTAACCGGGTTCGTTATATGACCGGCGGGGTGACGACTATGTTAGTCTGCACATTGATTCTGTTTGTCCGGATGGATGTGGCGACGATTTTACTGTTCAGTGTGATCAATGCATTCTTTAACAATTTTTTGATTTCTCCCGGCAACGGAATTTACTACAGTGTGCTGCAAAAAACCTGCCCGACCAATATTGAATCAGCGGAATTTGCGACAGTAAAAAGCTTTTTTCTGGATTACGGACGGGTATTCGGAGTGCTGCTGGTCATGCTGATGCCCAAAACCACCTACGGAAGCGTTTGGGGCATTCTGCTTTTGACGGTACTGCAATACGCGGCGATTTTTGTAAGCGCCCTTGCTGCCAAACGATTGGAAAGCTATGTCCATCCCACGGCGGCACAGGTGGAGGGTTAGAGAGGTTTCCGCTCCTTCTGCGATGAATTGATTTTTAGTAAAAAGAAAGAAAACTTTAATGGGAAAAGGCTGTTACTTGTCCTTTTCCCATTTTTGCCGTACAATAGAAAAAGCCAAAGGGGGATAGGCGTATGATTACATTAGATGAGAGACTGTCAGCGGTAGAATCGATGGTACGGCCGGGCAGCCGGGTAGCTGACATCGGTACAGATCATGGTTATCTGATCGCCCGGCTGCTGCTGGAGGGAAAAGCCGTATTCGGCTACGCTTGTGACATCCACCAAAAGCCCTTGGAAAAAGCGGCGGAAACGCTGAAAAAATACGGCTTGCAGGATCGGTCCCGGCTGCTTTTAGGGGACGGGCTGACCGGCCTTTTGCCGGAACAGGTAGACGATATTGTGATCGCGGGGATGGGCGCAGACACGATTTTGCATATTTTAGACGAAGCCGGGTGGGAAAATCCGTCCCAAAAATTTTTATTGCAGCCGATGACCAAGCACCATGTCCTGCGAGAAGGGTTGTATCGGCGGGGCTACGAAATGCTAAAAGAAAAAGCGGTGTCCGCAAATGGATTTGCCTATACGGTGATCCAGGCGCACTGGTGCGGTAAAACGCAGGCGGTGAGCGATCTGTTTGCCCGGGTGGGACTATTGCCAAAATTCCCCTGCGCTGAGGCGGAAGAATATTTAGAAAGACAGGCACAGTCTTTATGGAACATGGCAAAAGGTTTGGAAAAATCGAATACAAAAAGCAATAAACAAGAAGAATATTACAATCTTGCGAAAGAAATTTTTGCTGTTATAAAGAAATGGAAAAGGGGAGAGGGATAAAAAATGGCCTTTGACGGAATGTTTTTATATCTTTTAAGCCATGAATTAGAGCAGAAGATCATTGGCGCGCGGGTAGATCGAATTCATCAGCCGACCCGGGAAGAGGTTATCATTGCCCTTCGCTGGAAGGGCGGCTCCGGAAAGCTGCTTCTCTCAGCAAATGCCGGCGGGGCCCGCATCCATTTTACCGAGGCGGCTCCGGAAAACCCCAAGCAGCCGCCGATGTTCTGCATGCTGCTTCGAAAGCATCTGGGTTCGGCGCGGCTCATGCGGCTGGAGCAGGAGGGGATGGACCGAACGCTCCGCCTGGTATTTGAATCGGTAAACGAGCTGGGAGATTTGGTGGAACTGACCCTTGTTCTGGAGATTATGGGCAGGCATTCCAACATCATCCTGGTGGATCAAAATGGGAAGATTATTGACGCGGTAAAGCGGATTGACGCGGAGATGTCCAGTGTGCGGCAGATTCTGCCGGGCATGACCTATCAGCTACCGCCTCCTCAGCCGGACAAGCTGGATTTACGGACGGTCAGCGCTTCGCAGATTGTAGAGCGGGTGGCGGCGGCCGGCGGCCGGGAGGTTTCCAAGGCGCTGCTGTCGGCGGTACAGGGAATGTCCCCACTGACCTGCCGGGAGGCGGAAAATTATGCGGTCCGCACAGCAAATGTCCGGGCGGACGAGCTGGATGAGCAGCAGAAAAAGCGGCTGGAGGAGTGGCTGTCTATGCTAAAGCTCCGGCTACAGGAATACAGCGGCGTCCCGACCATTTTGCTGGAGCCTTCTAAAAAGCCCCGGGATTTTTCCTTTTTGCCGATTCATCAGTTCCGAGGAGCGCTGATCAGCCGGGAGGAGAAGAGCTATTCGGCGCTGCTCGATAGCTTTTATGCGGAGCGGGACCAGATGGACCGGATGAAACAGCGGTCCCACGATCTACTCCGGCTATTGGCCAACACCTCTGATCGGATTGCCCGCAAAATCGCGGCCCAGCAAGAGGAGTTGAAGGAATGCGCGAGTCGGGAAAAGCTAAAGATCAGCGGCGACCTAATAAGCGCCAACCTTTATCAAATTACAAAGGGAGACAGGGTGCTGCGGGCCCAGAATTTTTATGACGAAGCGCTGCCGACAGTGGAGATTCCCTTGGATCCGGCCCTGACGCCTGTTCAAAATGCCCAAAGATATTACAGTGAATATCGAAAACAGGATACGGCGGAGAAAAAGCTTCAGGAGTTAATCGCCCAAAGTCAGGAGGAATTACAATATCTGGATTCTGTGTTTGATTCGCTGGCGCGGGCGGCGAAAGAATCGGAGCTTACCGCCATTCGGGAAGAATTGAGCCAGACAGGGTATATAAAAAAATATAAGGACAAAAACAAAAAGCCGGAAAAGCTTTTGCCGGTGGAATATCGGTCCTCCGACGGATTTACCATTCTGGTAGGACGAAACAATGTGCAGAACGACCGGCTGACGTTAAAGGACGCCCATCATTATGATATGTGGTTCCACACCCAGAAAATCCCCGGTTCCCATACAGTTGTTATGGCGGGTGGAAAACAGATCCCCAACCGGACGTTAGAGGAAGCGGCGGTCATTGCGGCTTATCACAGCCGCGCGCGGGAATCGGCGTTGGTCCCGGTGGATTACACCATCGTCAAAAATGTCAAAAAGCCATCCGGAGCAAAGCCGGGCAAGGTAATTTATGATAAATTTGAAACGGCGATTGTCACCCCGGACAAAGAAAAGGTAGCGGCGCTTTTGGTAAAGGGATAGAAATAATAAAAGCAGAGGAATTTTTCCTCTGCTTTTATCGGTTACAGGCCGGACAAAGCCGCGCTACAGATTCTCTTCCGGTACAGACAGGTCTGCAACGCCCTTTTCCTGTAGTTTTTTCTGCCGGTTGTGGTAATGCAGATAAAACAGTGCGCCAGCGGAAAGGAAGAAGAGAATCCCGCAAATCCAGGAAACGTAATGGAAGTTGATAAACCACAGCTTATGAAATTGAATGCCATCTAAGGGGATATCCATACACAAAACAGACAAAACCTTTTCCCCATCCATAATCGGTGCAGCGGCGACTATAAAGGTACCGTCCTCTGACTTGATCGCTTTACGGACAAATCCGCCGGTGCTGTTCCCGTCATAGATGTCATCCAAAAGCTGTTTAACCTCTTTGCCATACCGGTCGAAGGAAAAGTCAGAGCCGATGGGGTGATACCCCTCTGTTTGGGACTGGACGTATTGGGAGTCCAGCACATAAAAATACCCCATATTGTTGCGGGTTACAGTGTAGACGTCCTGGAAATGGTAGTGCTCCCGCATGCGCTCCAGCAGCCCGCACAGGCTGCGGTAGGCGGAAGAATCGCTGGGGTACTCCTGAAGCAGCCGCAGGGATGTAGAGCTATAGTGGCCCATGGCAATGGCGATGGCGTCGCCAGAAAGCATACTTTGACTGCCGGCCTCCTCGATTTTATCCGACTTTCGGCTGATGGGAAGGGTAATTCCAACAATCGTCAGCAAAAGACTGAATAACATGATGCCGATGAGGATCAGGGTGAGATTTTTTGTTTTAAACATGGGTGCTCCTCCTTTTTGGGATCGGTCCGGCTTGTCTGCGCCGAACCGGAGAAAAACCATTGGGGATCATAAGAGTAGGAAGAAAGACGGCATTTTGCGGATTTTTCGCATGCCGCCCGTCTTTTCGGTCAACAATAGTTTAGATCGGGCGCAAGGCAATATCCATAAGAATAAAGCCATTTTTATTTTTTGAGGTCATTATAGCACGCAAAGAAGAAAAACACAATCGCAGCCGCTTGTCTTGAGAAAAAAACTGTGTTAAAGTAAAAAGAACACAAAAAAGGGAGCGAAATTCTATGCGGATGCGAAGAAAAAAGTGGGCGGTTCCGGAACTGGAGGCAAGCCCGTTATATATAAAGGAGCCTGCCGACTATCGGGGACGATGGCAGGAGGCTTTTGCCCGGCCGCAGCCATTATATCTGGAGCTGGGATGCGGTAAGGGCGGATTTGCCGCTCAGTTTGCGCTGGAGAATCCCCAGGTAAACCTGTTGGCGGTGGACATCAGCAGCAACATGCTGGGGGTGGGACGCAGAAAGATCGACGCGCTGTTTGGCCCAACAGACCGGCAGCCGGATAATGTGCGCTTAGCCGCCTATGACATTGAGCGGATCGGGGAGATTGTGTCGGAAAAGGACACGGTGGAGCGGATTTTCATCAATTTTTGCAATCCCTGGCCGCGGCCAAAGCATTTTAAAAAGCGTCTGACCCATACCCGTCAGCTGGAAAAATACAAAGCCTTTCTGCGCCCCGGCGGAGAAATCCGCTTTAAAACCGACGATGATATGCTATTCCGCCACTCCCGCCAGTATTTTCTCGACTGTGGATTCTCCATCCGTTGGGAAACCTGGGATCTGGCACACAGCGATTTTACCGGAAATATCCGCACAGAGCACGAGGACATGTTCGAGGCGGAAGGAATCCCGATTAAGGCGCTGATCGCCGTTTGGGTGGGGTAGACCGATGGACGAAAAGGAAGAAATCGAAGGGATTTTGGCACAAGCGGGTATAAATCATTGGGGGATCGCCTCCTTCCAGAAAACGCTGCCGCTGCTGGAATGCCGGAATCGGTCCAGGCTGCCGGCGGACGCCCAGTCGGTGATCGTTTGTCTACTGGGGTATTATGCGGGGGAGCGGCCGCATAATATTTCCCGATATGCCTGGGCGAGAGATTACCATTTGTTGGTGCAGGAGCTTCTTTCCCCTGTGGTGGACCGAATGAAGGCGCGGTGGCCCGGGCAGGAATTTGTGTTTTTCACCGACAATTCACCGATCCGCGAGGTGACCGCCGCCTATTTGGCGGGCTTGGGCTTTGTGGGGAAAAACGGGCTTTTGGTAAGTCCGGCCTACGGCACCTACCATTTTATTGCCGAAATCGTCACCGGACTTTGGCTGGAACCATCGGCGCCGGTGCAGGAGGGGTGCGGCGATTGCCGCCGCTGTCTGGACGCCTGCCCGCAAAAAGCTCTGTCACCGGCAGGGGTGGATAAAAGCCGCTGCCGGTCCCACATCACCCAGAAAAAAGGGGAGTTGACCCTTTGGGAAGAAGAGCAGATACAAAAAGGCGGCCTGGCGTGGGGATGCGATATTTGCAGCGATGTGTGTCCGTATAACCATCCGCCAAAGCCGGCGGATATCCCCGCGTTTTGCCAAGGACTGGACGGGCTGATTCAGGAAGAGGACCTGCCGCGGCTGTTAAAGGAAAAAGCCTTTGGCTATCGCGGACAAAAAGTATTACAGCGAAATCTGCGCATAATAAAGAGAAAACCGTCCGGCAGCGGAACGGAGATAGGAGAGTAAGCATATGACGGAAATTTTGCGGCCGGAACAATATGAAGAGTATGAAACCTTTTGCAAAAGCCATCCCCGGGGTGGATTTACCCAGTCTACCCGGTGGTTCCAGGTGAAAAACAACTGGAAAGGAGAGGTAGTAGTGGTGCGGGACGGCGATGGCAAAATCACTGCCGGCTGTGCCGTGTTGGTGCAAAAGCTGCCGCTTTTAGGCGCCTCGCTTTTATATGCGCCCAGGGGGCCGGTCTGCGACCTGGAGAACCGGCCTTTGCTACAGGAGCTAAAAAGCGGCTTGGATCAGTTGGCAAAGCGCCATAAAGCCTATCAGCTCAAGTGGGACCCGGAGGTCCTTTCCTCCGATACCTCCATCGCCCAGACCATGAAGGAAATGGGTTTTACCCTTTTTGCCGGTCCGGAAGGGTTCGAGACCATTCAGGCGCGGTTTAACTACCATCTTTTTTTAAATGGCCGCAGCGAAGAGGAACTGTTCAAAAATCTGACCCAGAAAACCCGCTATAATGTGCGGGTAGCCCAAAAGCACGGCGTACAGATCAAGGTGGTGGGCCAGGAATACTTAGACGATTTTGTCCGGATTATGCAGACAACCGGCGAGCGGGACGGATTCCGCACCCGCCCCAAAAGCTATTTTGCGCGGATGCTGGATGCGCTGGGCGAGCATGCCAGGCTGTATATGGGCTTTTACGAGGGAACGGCCGTCTGCGGCGCCATTGCCACCAACTATGCGGGGAAAACCTGCTATGTATATGGCGCTTCGGACAACGTTTACCGAAACGTCATGCCCAATTACCTCATGCAGTGGGAGATGATCCGTTGGGCGGTAGAAACGGGATGCACCCTGTATGATTTTCAGGGAGTATCCGGCAATCTGGACGAAAACGGTCCCATGTATGGGCTATACCGGTTTAAAAAGGGCTTTAACGGCCAACTGGATGAATTTGCCGGGGAGTGGAACTACACCTATCGTCCGTTGACCGGCAAGCTGGTGGAATGGGCGATGGCGATTCGGGAAAAACGAAAAAAGCACTGATTTTTCACTAATTTATACAAATTTTACAGCTTTGTAACCAAAAAACCTATGGCAATTTCCGGAAAACTGTGCTATAATAAACACAAGACATAAAGTTGTGCCAAAAGGAGGGCTTATATATGAAATTGATACTTGCGATTGTTTCCAGCGATGATAGCTCCATGGTTTCTTCTGCGCTGACCAAAAATAATTTTTCGGTCACCAAGCTGGCTACCACCGGTGGCTTTTTGATGAGCGGAAACACGACGTTCCTGATTGGTACGGAAGACGAAAATGTGGAAAAGGCAATTGGTGTGATTGGCGAGCACAGTAAGAGAAGAAAACAGATGGTTCCGTCCTCCGCTTCTTATGGGGTGGGAATGTACACCTCCTTCCCGGTAGAGGTTACGGTTGGCGGTGCGACCATCTTTGTATTGGATGTTGAACAGTTTAAAAAGCTGTAATCTGGGAGCGAAGAGGAAATGTCGCTGTTAGATGGGTTTTATGGAAATCATAAGGCAAAAGAGGCGCTCGTCTTTTATCAAAGAGACGGGCGCTTTCCGCATGGAATTTTGCTGGAAGGGGAGGAGGGCACCGGCCGGAAGACCTTTGCCCGGCTCATCGCCGCGGCCGCCCTTTGCGAGGGGGAAGAGCCGCCGTGCGGACAGTGCCGCCACTGCCGCAAGATTCTGAAAAGCATCCACCCGGATGTACAGACGATTGGTCCGGAGGCGGGGAAAAAGTCCTTTAAGAAAGAGCAGGTGGAATGGCTGCGGGCGGACGCCTGGATTAAGCCAAACGAGGCTTCGCGCAAGGTATACATCCTCTGCGAGACCCAGTACATGACCGCTTGGGCCCAAAATGCGCTGCTAAAGCTTTTGGAGGAGCCACCGGCGGGCGTCCTTTTTGTTTTGACCTGCGACAACCGCTTTAAGCTGCTGGAGACGGTGCGGTCCCGGGTGGTGACGCTGCCGCTGGAGCGTCTGGGTCAGGCGCTGACCGCCCAAGCGTTGCGGGAGGAGGACCCGACTCTGGATGCCGAGAAAGCCCAGTGGGCCGCGGCGCAAAGCGGCGGCAATCTGGGGCGGGCAAGGCGGCTTTTGGCCGACGAAAAATACGCGGCGCTGGGGGAAAAGGCCCAGAGTCTGTGCGAAAAAATCGAAAGGGCGGACCGGTTTGGCATTTTGCAGATTCTATCCGGCTTTGAAAGCGACCGGGAGGGCTTGACCCTGTGCCTGGAACAGGTGCGGCAGACGCTGGCGGAAAACACAAAAGACGCTTTTTTGGCGCAAAAGGGACAAAAGTACCGAATTCTTCCGTTGCAGGCGGGCAAGGTCCTTGGTATAATAGACAAGGGGATGGAATATGCCCGGCAAAATATGAGCATGCCGCTGCTGACCACCTGGCTGGGCGCCGGGATCGGCAGCGCTTTCGAGGAATAGAATGGAGGAGCCATGGCGGAAGTTATTGGAGTACGGTTTAGACAGGTGGGCAAGGTGTATTATTTTGACCCTGCCGGCATTCAGGCGCAGAAGACGGACTGCGTGATTGTCGAGACGGCGCGGGGAATCGAGTGCGGCGAGGTGGCGATGGAAAATCGCCAGGTCGACGACGAAAGCATCGTAAAGCCGCTGAAAAAGGTCATCCGCAAGGCGACGGCGGAGGATTTGGTCCAGGTGCGGAAAAACCAGGAAAAGCAGGTGGCCGCCGCGAAAATCTGCAACGAAAAAATTGCGGCCCACAAGCTGGAAATGAAGCTGGTGGACGTGGAATACACCTTTGACAACAACAAGATCCTCTTTTATTTTACCGCGGACGGCCGGGTGGACTTTCGGGAGCTGGTGAAGGATTTGGCGTCGGTCTTTCGGACGCGGATTGAGCTGCGGCAAATTGGCGTGCGGGACGAAGCCAAGATGCTGGGGGGACTGGGCATCTGCGGGCGGCCGTTTTGCTGCGCCACCTTTTTAGGAGAGTTTCAGCCGGTATCGATCAAGATGGCCAAGGAGCAGAACCTATCCTTAAACCCGGTGAAGATTTCCGGCAGCTGCGGGAGGTTAATGTGCTGCTTAAAATACGAGCAGGAGGCGTACGAGGATCTTTTGCGCTCCACCCCGAAGGTGGGGGCGCTGGTGGGCACCGCCGACGGGAAAGGCAAGGTAGTCGAGGTGAACCTACTATCCGGTTTGCTAAAGGTTCGGTTGGACGGGAACCCGGACGCGCCGGCGCGGATTTACCCAAAAGAAGAGGTCCATCTGCTGCGGGACGGGCGGATTCGGGTGGACAAAAAAGAGATGGAAGCGCTAAAGGAAATTATGGAATAACCGAGAAAAAAGCCCCTCTGCCAATTGGCAGAGGGGCTTTTTTTTGTCCTATTCGGACAGTTCGTCTTCCTCCTTGGGGGATAGCTCATCCTGGAAAATTTCTAGCATGAGCTTTGCCCCCAGGCGAAAGCCGCCCAGAAACATTTCGAAATATTCCTGGGACAGGCCGTCTAGCTGACCGTCCAGGACCTGGATAAACTGTTTGTCCAGCTCCGGGTCCAGCTCCTTTAGGACCTGCCTGAACTCTTCGCAGCGGCGGTGTTTTTGCGCCTGAATGGCCCGGTACGCCTCGCCGGTGGGGATGTACTGGTCCGACGGACGGATTTCCCCTTGGAACAATGCTGTTAGGATGCTTTTCATAGAAAGACTCCCTTTCAAAAAAATTTTTCGTTGACATTTAGTGCGTGTCAACATGCTAATTATTTAGCATTACAATAAGAAAAGTGACAGTTACTAAGCGTCAAATAGGAGAATTTCTCTGTGTATAAGAACAAGACAGCAAGATATTAAAATATTATTTTATAGCAAAAAATAATAACAATTTTTAAATAAAATAAAAGAATAATATACTTTTATAATTTAATAAATATATCTAATATAGATATATTCTTTTTATAGCATATTATAATATATTCCGCCAAAAACTACAATAATAACCATAATACGCCAAGAATGAGGTGGATTTATGGTTATTGACTACACAGCAATCGGTATGCGCATTAAGATAGCGAGGATTAAAGCAAAAATTACACAGGAAATGTTGGCTGACAAAACCGGGTTGTCAAATATCCATATTAGCAACATTGAAACAGGAAACGCAAAGATGAGTTTGCCCTCAATTATCAATATTGCAAATGCTCTTTCAGTGTCTGTTGACGAGTTGCTTTGTGACAACGTGGTATGCTCCAATCACATTTTCAGCAAAGAAGCGCAGGAGGTACTTGCTGACTGTTCTTCCTATGACATTCGAATTTTAGTTGAAGTTCTGAAAGCAACAAAAGAGATATTGCGAAAAAATGAACGGTTTAGGGCGAATACAATATAAAAATACAACTATATATTGAAATAAAATCTTTTTATTTTAATAAATTATAGAAAGATATATTTATTATAGTTTAATAAATTGCTTAAATCAGGTAAAATTCTTTCTTTAGCATATTATAATATATTTCAGATAAAATTACAATAATAATCGTAAATTTGCCAATATGGAGTGAGTTTATGGTTATTGACTATGACGCTATTGGTATGCGCATTAAGATAGCGAGGATTAAAGCGAAAGTCACGCAGGAAGTTTTAGGAGATAAAACGGGGTTATCTGTCGTTCATATTAGTAATGTTGAGAATGGAAATGCGAAAATAAGTTTGCCATCAATTATTGCTATTGCAAATGCTCTTTCGGTGTCTGTTGACGAGTTGCTGTGCGACAACGTGGTATGCTCCAATCACGTTTTTAACAAGGAAACCCAAGAAATACTTGCTGACTGTTCGCCCTATGACATACGGGTTTTGGTGGATATTCTAAAATCGACAAAAGAGGCGTTGCGCAAGGACGAGCGTTTTCGATTGAATGTATCGCATAAGAAAAGCAAAGAATAGCAAAAAAAGCTGCCGGAAACGGTTGATTTTTTTTGGGAACGTGATACAATGTTTTCAAAATGATAGGAGGTGGATTTTAGATGGCATATGTAATTTCTGACGAGTGCATCAGCTGTGGCGCTTGCGAGGCGGAGTGCCCGGTTTCCGCAATTTCCGCGGGGGACGGCAAGTATGTAATCGACGAGGGGACCTGCATTAGCTGCGGCGCCTGCGCCGGCGTTTGCCCGGTTGGCGCGCCTGCTGAGAAATAGTCTCGTACATAGAAAAAAGGCTTTTGCCGTTTTGGCAAAAGCCCTTTTTTTGTCCGCAAGGCGCCGGGGCCGTTAGTCCTCCTGTCCGCCGGAAAGGCCAAGGTTTTTTAGCATGTTGTCGGCGGAGCTTTGGATATGGTCGTTGGTGGCGGCCTCCGCCCCAATCGGGTCATGGGCGGCAATGGCGTCCACGATTCTTTGGTGCTCGCCCATCACCTTTTGGGCGCGGCCCTTGGTGGCAAAGGACATTTTCCGGTACCGCTGGACCGAGTGGTGCAGGCTGCTCAGGGTCCGGCGCAGGGTGCGGCTGCCGCTGATTTCGTAAATCCGCTCGTGAAACTGGGAGTCCAGGTTCCGCAGCTGCTCCAGGTCCCCTTTGTCGGTGTAAAACTGCTGCAATTCGAGAATATCCCGCAGGCTCTTAGCGTCCTCCTCCGAAATCTGCTCCGCCGCCCAGCGAGAGGCCAGACCCTCCAGCTTCATGCGGATGGCGTAAATATCCCGCAGGTCCTTTTCGCTAACGCCGACCACCACCGCCCCTTTGTTGGGGGTCAGCTGGACCAAACCGTCCTGCTCCAAGCGGTGGATGGCCTCTCTCACCGGGGTGCGGCTCACCCCCAGCCGGGCGGAGATTCGCAGCTCGGTCAGGTTTTCGCCGGCCTTTAAGGCGCCGTTTAGAATTTCCTCCTCCAGCTTTTTAAAAACCTTGTCCGCCAAGGAGTAACCGTTTGATAACATATTGTCTTTCATTATTCCAATCCTTCTCACCCATAATAAAGATTTTTTCCGGGAAAATCGCCACGAAAAAAATCTTGCAAAAGCCGCTCTTATTATAATACGCAGGCAGAAATTTCGCAACAGCAATCCCTGTAAAAAAAAGAGAATATATGTTCGATTTTTTGCGCGGATCGGTTGCATCTTCCGCGGGGATATTGTATAATGGTCAAAAAAGAGTTGGCCGTACATTGGATAAAAAAAGCAATGCTTAAACGATAGCGCGGCGCGCGGAATGGAGAAAAAAGATGGTCGATAAACAAAAGGCGATTGAAACAGCGATCAGCCAGATCGAAAAGCAGTTTGGAAAAGGGTCGATTATGAAGCTGGGGTCCACGGCTACGCTGAATGTAGAGTCGATTTCGACCGGCTCCATTTCACTGGATATGGCGTTGGGAATCGGCGGTGTGCCCCGGGGGCGGATCGTGGAGATCTACGGGCCGGAAAGCTCCGGCAAAACCACCGTTGCGCTGCACATTGTCGCTCAGGCCCAAAAGGCGGGGGGCGAGGCGGCGTTCATCGACGTAGAACACGCCCTGGACCCGGTTTATGCTAAAGCGTTGGGGGTAGACATTGACTCGCTGCTGGTTTCCCAGCCGGACACCGGGGAACAGGCGCTGGAGATTGCCGAGGCGTTGGTCCGGTCCGGCGCCATCGACGTAATCGTGCTGGACTCGGTGGCCGCCATGGTGCCGAAAGCGGAGATCGAAGGGGAGATGGGCGACGCCCACGTGGGGTTGCAGGCCCGGCTGATGTCCCAGGCGCTTCGCAAGCTGACGGGAATCGTGTCCAAATCCAACACGGTGGCGCTGTTCATCAACCAGCTGCGGGAAAAGGTCGGGGTTGTGTACGGCAATCCGGAGGTAACGCCCGGCGGCCGGGCGCTAAAGTTCTACTCCTCCGTCCGGATGGAGGTCCGCCGGGTGGAGCAGCTGAAAAACGGCACCGAGATGATCGGCAACCGGACCCGGGTTAAAATTGTCAAAAACAAGGTAGCGCCGCCTTTTAAAGAGGCGGAATTCGATATTATGTACGGCACCGGCATTTCCCGGGCGGGCGAAATTTTGGATCTGGCGGTCAAGCTAGACATTATCAACAAGTCCGGCGCGTGGTTCAGCTACAACGGGGAACGGCTGGGGCAGGGCCGGGACAATGTAAAAAACTATTTGCAGGAGCACCCGGAATTCACCGATGAAATTGATAAGCTCATTCGGGCGGACGCTGACCGGCTGAGCTTTTCCCGCGGTGGGAAAACGGTTGCGCCCAAAAAAGAAAGCACGGCAGAGGCGGAGCCCGCGGACCCGCCGAAGTCGCCGGCGAAGGGAAAGAGCGCCCCGGCGGTGAACATCGACGTGGAAGTGGATGAATAATGCTGCGGATCACGGCGATTGAAAAGGCCAAAAAGGGCTATCATCTGTTTGTGGAGGGGGAGTACGCTCTGACCCTAAACGCCGAGGTTTTGGCGGAAACAGGTCTTAGAAGCGGGCAGGAAATCACCCCGCAGCGGTTGGATGAAATCAAGGGGGCAAGCGACCGGCGCCGGGCCCGGGAACGGGCGCTGTATCTGTTGGAAAGCCGCAGTCACAGCCGGAAGGAGCTGTTTGACAAGCTGTGCCGCTCGGTCCCGGAGGAGATTGCCGAGGAGACAGCCGACCGGATGGCCCAGCTGGGACTGGTTGACGATGAAAGCTATGCCCGCCGCTGGGCCGCAATGCTCTGGCGGGAGAAAAAGTACGGGCCGCGCCGCATCCGACAGAGCCTTATGC
This sequence comes from uncultured Oscillospiraceae bacterium, assembly GCA_910587335.1. Taxonomy (GTDB): domain Bacteria; phylum Bacillota; class Clostridia; order Oscillospirales; family Ruminococcaceae; genus UBA3818. The sequence goes on along the minus strand of CAJUMG010000001.1, from coordinate 125,832 downwards.
AAAAGGGCTTTGACCGCGCGCTTGTTGACCAGGTGCTGGAAGAAATGGAGGATTCCTTTGCCGGAGAGGAAACGGCCGAGCAGCTGGAAAATTTGATCCGGCGCAAATACGCTAGATTTTTGGCGGATGGCGACCTGAAAGGACGGAATAAAACGGTAAACGCTCTGCTGCGTTTGGGCTATGATTATGACCAGATCCGCACAGCGCTGCAAAATTTTATGGAAATAGAGGAGTAATGTATGGCGGTTAAAGTGGGAATGGTGTCTCTGGGATGCCCCAAAAATCAGGTGGATGCGGAAATCCTATTGGCCAAGCTGCGGGAAAAGGGGTATCAGATTCATACCGATTCCGGCACCTGCGACGTGGTGATTGTCAATACCTGCGGCTTTATTGAAAGCGCTAAGCAGGAGTCGATTGAAAATATTCTGGAATTTGTCACCTTGAAAAAAGAAGGACGGATCAAGGTAATCTGTGTAACCGGCTGCCTGGCGGAGCGGTATCAGGAGGAGATGGCCAAGGAGATTCCGGAAGCGGATGTGATTTTGGGCATCGGCTCCAACGATGAGATCTGCGATGCCATCGAGCGGGCGCTGGCGGGAGAAAAGGTTCGCCGTTTTGGACCCAAGGAGGCGCTTTCGCTGGAAGGCGACCGGATTCTTTCCAACCTGCCGTTTTTCGCTTATGTAAAAATTGCCGAGGGGTGCGACAACCGCTGTACCTATTGCGCGATCCCCATGATCCGTGGGCGGTACCGCAGCCGGGAGATGGACAATATTGTGGCGGAGGCGGCGCATCTGGCGGCGCATGGTGTTACGGAATTAAACCTGGTGGCGCAGGACACCACCCGGTACGGTATGGATTTGTACGGCAAGCCGATGCTGCCGGAGCTTTTGCGCCGTCTGGCAAAGATCGAGAACCTGCATTGGATCCGCATTCTTTACACCTATCCGGATTGGATCACCGATGAGCTTTTACAGGTCATGGCGGAGGAAGAAAAAATCGTAAAGTATCTGGACATTCCCTTGCAGCACTGCAACGAAAAGGTTTTGCGGGAGATGAACCGCCGCGGCGACCAGAAATCCCTTGCGGCGCTGATGGAAAAGATTCGGGCCAAGGTGCCGGGTATTGTACTTAGGACAACGCTGATCGCTGGGTTCCCTGGGGAAACAGAGGAGCAGTTTGAAGAGCTTTGCCAGTTTGTACAGCAGATGCGTTTTGAGCGGCTGGGGTGTTTTCCCTATTCTGCGGAGGAAGGGACCCCTGCCGGCGAGCGGGCCGACCAGGTAGAGCCTGAGGTGCGCCAGCGCCGGGCGGATATTATTATGGAATTGCAGATAGGCGTTATGGAGCAGTATAATCAGGAGCTGATCGGCTCCGATTTGGAAGTGGTGGTAGAGGGCTATGACCGCTATGCTTCCAGCTATTTTGGCCGAAGTGCGGCGGATGCGCCAGACATCGACGGGAAAGTGTTTTTCAGCAGCAAAAGGAAACTGGCTTTGGGGCAATATCTGACAATTCATGTGGACGATGTGCTGGATTATGACCTGATTGGCAGCGCGCTGTAAACTGGAGTTCATGCAAAATGTGGAGAGGAGACCTTTTGATGAATCTGCCAAATAAACTAACCTGTCTGAGAATGCTGATGGTTCCGTTTTTTGTCGCTGCAATGGAGCTGTCCTTTACCGGCCACTATCTGTGGGCGCTGATTTTATTTGCAGCGGCGTCCTTTACCGATTTGCTGGACGGGAAAATCGCGCGCAAGCGGGGACTCATCACCGATTTTGGAAAATTTATGGATCCGCTGGCGGACAAGATTCTGGTCACCTCGGCACTGATTTGTTTTGTGGAATTATGGGTCACCCCGGCGGCGATTATTATTGTAATCATTGCGCGGGAATTTATCGTCACCTCTTTGCGGCTGATCGCCGCGCCAAAGGGGATTGTGATCGCGGCGGACATTTTTGGCAAGATGAAAACGGTTTGCCAAATGATCTGGGTGGCGGCAACGCTTCTGCAAATGTATCTGGAGGAAGAATTGCTGATGGGGATAACCGGCCTAAACGAGCTGAATGTGGTTTTGATGTGGGTGACGCTGGTGTTAACGGTTGTCAGCGGCATCAATTATTTGTGGAAGAACCGCGCGGTGCTACAGGATATGAAATAAGCGTGTGCGGGATCTGATCCCGAAATGGCATTTGGAGCGTGTTTTGGGGTGAGGAAAATTTAGGCGACGGCCTAACATCCCTTGACAAAAGGGGAAAAAGTGTGTTATTTTTATTAGCATAGCAAATGCGATGATCAGGAAAAGTAGCCAGATACCGTCCGGCAGAGAGAAGGCATGACCCGCTGAAAGTGCCTTTGGGAACTGGATTTGGTGAAATGCGCCTGTTAGCACGGACCGGGAAATTCTCAGTATCGGTCTGCGGAAACAGCCTCCGTTATAGGGCAAAGTCGAGTGAGAAATCGAAGTGGAACCGCGGTGAAAAACCGCCTTCGGCCGGTGGCCCGAAGGCGGTTTCTTTTTTGGACCGGCTTTCTGGGCAGAAAGGAGAAGCAAATGAAAATCTACAACACCCTGACCAGAAAAAAAGAAGAATTTGTCCCGATTACGCCGGGAGAGGTAAAAATGTATGCCTGCGGGCCAACCGTATACAACTACATCCATATTGGAAACGCCCGGCCCATCTGCGTATTTGACACCATGCGCCGCTACCTGGAATATCGGGGCTACAAGGTGACCTTTGTCCAAAATTTTACCGACATTGATGATAAGATCATCAAGCGGGCCAACGAGGAAAACACCGATTATAAAACCATTGCCGAGCGGTATATCCAGGAATATTGGACCGACGCCAAGGGATTAGGGGTCCGTGCGGCGACCATTCATCCCAAGGCGACCGAGACGATGGACGAAATTATTGGGATTGTGCAGGACATTATCGACCATGGCTACGGCTATGAGGTGAACGGTGACGTATACTTCCGGGCAAAAAAATTCAAGGGATACGGAAAGCTGTCCCATATGCCGATTGAGGAATTGGATGCCGGAAACCGAATTGACGTTGCCGACCAGAAGGAGGATCCCATGGATTTTGCCTTGTGGAAGGCGGCTAAAGAGGGTGAGCCCTACTGGGAGTCCCCGTGGGGTAAGGGACGGCCCGGCTGGCACATTGAATGTACCGCTATGATTCGAAAGTTTTTGGGAGAGACCATCGACATTCATTGCGGCGGGCAGGATTTGATTTTTCCCCACCACGAGAACGAGATTGCCCAGGGAGAGTGCTGCACCGGCAAGGAATATGCCCGTTATTGGATGCACAACGGGTATATCAATGTGGATAATGTGAAGATGAGCAAGTCCAAAGGCAATTTCTTCACCACTCGGGATGTAGCGGAAAAATATGGATACGAAACCATCAAGCTGATGATGATTCAGTCCCATTACCGCAGCCCCTTCAACTACACGTTAGAGGTAATCGAGTCCTGCAAAAATTCGCTGGAGCGGCTGTACAACTGCCGGGAAAAGCTGGAGTTTGCGTTGGAAAACGGCCTGGAGGAGCCGGCAGAAGGGGAAGAGGAATTTTTGCGGAGGTTTGCGGCGGCACAGGAAAAATTCGTTGCCGTTATGGACGATGACCTGAACACGGCCGACGGTTTGACCGCTTTGTTTGACCTTACCCGGGATATCAACACGGCGCTGCAAATTCCCCGGTCCAAGGCGCTGGCCCAAAAGGCGGCCGAGGTATTCGACGCCATTGCCGATGTGCTGGGAATTTTGTACAACCGCAAAAAGGAAACGCTGGACGCGGATATCGAAGCGCTGATCGAGAAGCGGCAGGCGGCCAGAAAAGCCAAGGATTTTAGAACGGCCGACGCCATCCGCGATCAGTTGGCTGGTATGGGCATTGCTCTAAAGGATACCCCGCAGGGTGTGCAGTGGACCCGCAGCTAAAAAATAAAAAAGCCTCCTTACAAAAAGGGAGGCTTTTTTGCGTAAAGCAACGGACAATCGAGGTTAGGACGGCCGCTTTTTTCTCTTCGGCGCGGTCAGGGCAAAGCTATCCTCGATCAGGCGCCCAATATCCCCGTCCGCCATGGTTCCATCTAAAATGATGCTGATCCAATGCTCTTTGTTCATATGATAGGCGGGAACCACAGCGGAGAAAGCGCGCCGCCAGAAGTCCCCCTGCATCGGCTCGACCTTGACATTGACCCAGATATGGCCCTGCCGCGCAAAGATGATCGCAAAAATTTTTTGGTTGTCCCGGTGCCGCATAGTTGTCCAGTTGCTGTCGTGAAAAGGGTAATCCTCATAAGCGCCGGGCAGCTCTAAACAGGCGGCGATGGCCTCTTCCCTTGTGGTCATGGACAACCGCCGCCTTTCCCGCTGTCCGGATTGGGGCCGGCGGCCTTCAGCGCCTGCAAAATCGGTTCGTCCGCCGGGCAAAACGGATACTGGTCGATCTGGGAGGTAGTGATCCACCGTAAAGCGGCGTGTTCATTCTGCCGCAAGGCGCCCGACGCAATGCGGGCGTTCAGCAAGGTCAGATGGACGGTCAAATCCGGATAGGCGTGGGTAACCTCCATAAAAACGTCCTGCACCGAAACGACAACAGACAGCTCCTCCTGGCATTCGCGGATCAATGCCTGCTCCTTTGTTTCGCCCGGCTCAACCTTGCCGCCGGCAAACTCCCACAAAAGCCCCCGGGCCTTGTGGGCCGGCCGCTGGCAGATCAAAAAACGATCCTCCCGCCAGATTAAGGCGGCTACAACCTCGGTCATCTGCATTCGCCCCCTATTCGCCCTTCCAATACGACAGAATTTCAGCGGCGTTCTGGTCGGGCTTGACCTTGGGCATCACCTTTTCGATGACGCCTTCTTCGTCAATCAGATAGGTCGAGCGGACCACCCCCATGCTCACCTTGCCATAGAGTTTTTTCTCCTGCCAGACGCCATAAGTCTCTAAAACCTGCAAATCCGGGTCGGAGAGAAGAAGAAAAGGGAGGCTATATTTTTGCGCAAATTTTTGATGAGAGGATACCGAATCCTTGCTGACGCCAATGACAACCGCGCCAAGGTGCGCAAATTCCTCCTGCCGTTCGGCAAAAGCGCAGGCCTGGCGGGTGCATCCGGGGGTATTATCTCTGGGGTAAAAATAAAGGACCACCTTTTTTCCTATAAAGTCGGACAAACTGACGGCGTTTCCCTCCTGATCCGGTAAGGTAAACTGAGGGGCCTTACTTCCAACTGGCAACATTTTTTTTTCCTTCTTTCCCAAATACATAATTTTTTTCATCCGATCGCTCTGGCAGAAAACGAAAGCCGAGACGATCAAAATTTTTGGCTTCCTCCGGGGTTTGACAACGGTGCTGGGCCAAATAGCGGACCATCTCCCCGCGGGCCATTTTGCAAAGGACCCCTTTTTCCACGATCCGGCCGTCCTTCTCTTCTCCAAATACGCAGCTGACCAGCCGAACGCTGCCGGGAAGATGGGGAATCACGCTGCGGCTGTATTCCCGGGAGGCAAGGTTCAAAATTACATCGCTTTCCGCCGAGAGGTGGCGGGCGATGGAATCGCCCCAAAAGTGGTACAGATCAAAGGCGCCGTCTACCGAAAGCCTTGCCTGCATCTCCAGCCGGTAGGGGGCGATGCCATCGAAAGGGCGAAGCAGCCCATAAAAGCCGGACAGAATGCGCAGATGCTTTTGCAGATAGTCAAACTCTTCATAGGTAAACACGTCCGGCGCCATGTATTGATACTGAATCCCCTCGTAGGCCAACAAAGCGGGAGTCAGGTTTTGATATAGGTCCATTTTTTCCAAAAGATCATTGCTCCGGCGGGCCAGCGCTTCGCTGCATTTCCACAAAGCCCGGCGCTGGTCCGGCGAAAGAGCGCGCAGGGCAGCCAAAAGCCGTTCGGTCCGGGAAAGAAATATCGGAAGTCCCAGACAGTCCAGGCTGTCTACGTCCACCCGCATTTTTTTGGCTGGGGAAATGATGATCTTCATAGGTTAAGCGGCTCCTGCTATTTTTGTTTCGTCAATGCTCTGAAATGGGCTTTTGCCGTGTCAACAGTATAATAAAATGCTAAAAGAAAGTCAATGAAGGAAAGGTCCGCTTTACATCCCGGCCTTGTGCTTTAGATGCTGTTCCAAAGGGATATGCTTGGATGATCTGGCATTTACAGGGCGCCGGATTGAATTCCGGTTCAAGGCGGGCCGTAGCCGGGCAGCTTGGATGAAATCCTATGAAAAAAGGCATGGGAAGAAATGTCTCCCAATGCCTTTCGCCGCTATGACAGATACGCCGCGGACAGATTGCGTTTAAAAAAGGACAAAAAAATGCCGCCCCCACTATTGCAGGAACAGCACCCCTGGTGGACGATAAGGGACTTGAACCCCTGACCTCCCGCACGTCAAGCGGATGCGCTACCAGCTGCGCTAATCGTCCAAAACAAATAACAAAAAATATTATAACCGCTTCTTTTCCAAAATGCAAGAAATTTTTAAAAAAATTTGAACAAAAAATCAAGTTTTTTGTCTGATAAAGGGTAAAGACAGATTTTACCGCTGTTTTGGCTGTCCGGTGAAAGGGAAAATCCAGTGGGGATGTTGTCTCGAAAATTTGTTTATGCTATAATTATGCGGATATGGGAATTTGTGCGTACGGCCTTTCAAAAGCTGTCCTGTGCGGAATGGTTGGCAAAATAAAGATGGATCGTTTGCAAAAATAGGGCGCGTAGTGGCGCAGATAGGCGGTATATATGCTGATTTTAGGGATTGACCCGGGGTATGCGATTGTTGGCTATGGGTTGGTGGAATATCAAAGCAACCGGTTTCGTACAGTAGACTATGGCGCGATTACCACGCCGGCAGGCATGGATTTTTCCCAGCGACTGGAAATGATTTACCGCCAAATGCAGATGCTTTTAACAAAATACCATCCGCAGGCGGTGGCGGTGGAAAAGCTGTATTTTCAGAACAATCAGAAAACTGCGATTGATGTGGCGCAGGCCAGAGGGGTTATCCTGCTGGCGGCACGGTTAGCGGGGATAGAGCTGTTTGAATATACCCCCTTGCAGGTTAAATCATCGGTGGTGGGATATGGCCAGGCAGTGAAAAAGCAGGTGCAGGAAATGACCCGCATGCTTTTGCATTTAGATGCGGTCCCCAAGCCGGATGATACGGCGGATGCGCTGGCAATTGCCATCTGTCATGCCCACTCTTCCGGTTCGCTGATGAACCGGCTGAAAGAATATCGTTAAATAGGAGGGAAAAGCTGTGATATACAGTGTGCGTGGCAGACTGATCCATATAGAAGATGGAATGGCCGCCGTAGAATGCGCAGGCGTTGCTTTTGCGCTGAAAGTCACCAACAATACCCTCTCCAAGCTGCCGGCCATGCAGTCAGAGGTGATGCTGTACACCTATTTTCTGGTCCGGGAAGATGCGATGGAGCTGTACGGCTTTTTCGAGCAAGGGGAGCTCAATTGTTTTAAGATGCTTTTAACCGTCTCTGGAGTGGGTCCCAAAGCGGCGCTGGCGATTTTGTCCCAGCTGTCGCCGGAAAAGTTTGCTCTTTGTGTGGCCACCGGGGATGTTAAGTCCATCACACGGGCCCAGGGAGTGGGACCAAAGCTGGCCCAGCGGCTGATTTTGGAGCTCAAAGACAAGGTGCAGAACGAGCAGATTGCCAAAGGTGTGGGGATGGAGGATATTCCGGCGCCGGCGATTCTGGCAGGCGCCAATGTGCAGGAGGCGATCAGCGCGTTGGTCGTGTTGGGATACACCCAATCAGAGGCAGCGTCCGCCATGGCAAGGCTGGACCCATCCTTGCCGGTGGAGGAGCTGATCCGGCTGGGGCTTAGGGCGATTGCCACAGGAAAATAAACAGAGGGGCGGGGGACAATGGAAAAGGAAACGGATTTTGAAAGCCGGATTGTGACGCCGGAGTACGGCCGGGAGGATTTGGACATTGAAGGGTCTCTGCGCCCGAAGACGCTACAGGAGTATATCGGGCAGGAAAAGGCCAAGGAAAACATGTCAGTTTATATCGAGGCCGCCCGCATGCGGGGAGAGCCGCTGGACCATGTGCTTTTGTACGGTCCGCCCGGACTGGGCAAGACCACTCTGTCCGGGATTATTGCCAACGAAATGAATGTCAATCTGCGTATCACCTCTGGCCCGGCTATCGAAAAACCGGGGGATTTGGCGGCGCTTTTGACCAATTTAGGGGAAAATGACATCCTTTTTATTGATGAGATTCATCGTTTGTCCCGGGCGGTGGAAGAGGTACTCTACCCGGCCATGGAGGATTACGCGCTGGATATTATTATCGGAAAGGGACCTTCGGCCAGATCGATCCGCATTGATCTGCCCCACTTTACACTGGTGGGTGCAACGACCCGGGCCGGGCAGCTGACTGCGCCGCTGCGGGATCGGTTTGGGGTGCTTTTGCGGCTGGAATTGTACACGGCGGAGGAATTGGCCCAGATCATCCGGCGAAGCGCCGGCATTTTGAACATTCCCTGCGATTACGATGGGTCTATTGAATTGGCCAGGCGCAGCCGGGGAACCCCCCGAATTGCCAACCGGCTGCTCAAACGGGTGCGGGATTTTGCCCAGGTGATAGGGGACGGCGCCATTACCCTGCCTATTGCTAAACAGGCGTTGGACCGGCTGGAAATCGACGGTCTAGGCCTTGATTCCATCGACAGGCGGATGCTTTTGACCATCATTCGAAATTATGGCGGCGGCCCGGTTGGACTGGAAACGCTGGCGGCCGCCATCGGGGAAGAGGCGGTGACGCTGGAGGATGTGTATGAGCCGTATTTAATGCAGATTGGCTTTTTGAGCCGAACGCCCAGAGGCCGCTGTGTAACGCCTATGGGCTATCAGCATTTGGGGCTGGCGGCGCCAGGGACGGAGAACGACGATCAGCTGAAGCTGGATTTTTGATAAAGGAGTAAAACAATGGGAAAACTGTTTGGAACCGATGGCATTCGCGGGATTGCCAATAAAGAATTAAGTGTGGATCTGGCCATGGAGGTGGCGCAGGCGGCGGGTACGGTCATACGGGAAAGGATAGGGCATAAGCCCCGCTTCGTCATTGGGCGGGACACCCGGCTGTCCTCCAGTATGCTGGAATCGGCGATGGCGGCAGGTCTTTGCTCGGTTGGGTGCGATGTGCAGCTATTAGGCGTTGCGCCGACGCCGGCAGTGGCTTACCTGGTCCGGGAGCTGGGTGCGGATGCGGGCATTATGCTCACTGCATCCCATAATCCGTTTCAGGACAACGGCATTAAGATCATCAGCAGCACCGGTTTTAAGCTCTCGGATGAGGAAGAAGAGGAAATCGAAGCGATTATCATTGATAACGAGCGGGTCCCTCCCAAAGCGCCGCCGGAGCAGATTGGCCAGGTGACCACCGCTTTTGGCGAGGTTAAGCGGTATATAGACTATCTGGTCTCTTTAGGAGAGGGCTCCTTTTCGGGGCTAAAGGTCGCCTTGGACTGCGCCAATGGCTGTGCCAGCGTAACCGCGCCGCAGATTTTTGCGCGTCTGGGAGCCGAATGTCATGTTCTGCATGCCAAACCCAATGGGATCAACGTCAACCAGGACTGCGGCTCTACCCATATGGAGGGCTTACAGGCTTATGTGAAAGAGCATGGCTGCGATTTGGGCCTTGCCTTTGACGGAGACGCCGACCGCTGCTTAGCGGTGGACAAAAACGGCGAGCTGGTGGACGGGGACGTCCTGATGGCTATTTTTGCGCTGGATATGAAAAAGCGGGGAAAACTAAAAAACAACGGTCTGGTCGTGACGGTCATGTCAAACCTGGGACTGTTCCATTTTGCCAAAGAGCAAGGTATTGCCACCCCAACCACTAAGGTAGGGGACCGGTATGTGCTAAAAACCATTATGCAGGATGGATATAATCTGGGAGGAGAGCAGTCCGGCCACATTATCTTCTTTGACGATATGACCACCGGCGACGGTCAGCTTTCGGCCATCCACCTGATGAGCATTCTGGCCCGGGAGAAAAAACCACTGGATGCGCTTCGCCGTGTGATGACCACCTATCCCCAGGTGTTAAAAAATGTGCAGGCGGATGATGAACTGAAAGCCTCGCTGTGGGAGCTGGACGACTTGTTTAAAGAGTTGGACGATCGTTTAGGCGAACGGGGTCGAGTACTGGTGCGTCCCTCTGGTACGGAACCGCTGGTGCGGGTCATGGTCGAGGGCGCAGATTACGCCCAGATCGAGGAGATTGCCGGGCAGATTGCCGCCGCGATTGAAGCCAAGCGAGGATAAAGTATGAGAGTTGCCGACCAATGGAAGGATTATGAAATCATAGATACCTCGGGCGGGGAAAAGCTGGAAAGGTGGGGGGATGTGCTGCTGATCCGGCCGGACCCGCAGATCATCTGGAACACGCCGAAGGCTCATCCTTTATGGAAAAAGGCGGACGCCAGGTATATTCGGTCCAGCACCGGCGGCGGAAGCTGGCAAAACCGGTCGCTGGAGAAAGAAAAGTGGCGGATTCGGTATGGACAGCTGACCTTTCAGGTCAGCCCCACCGGCTTTAAGCACACCGGCCTGTTTCCGGAACAGGCGGTTAACTGGGACTTTATGGGCAAAAAAATCCGGGAGGCAGGTCGCCCCATAAAGGTGTTAAACCTATTTGCCTATACAGGCGCGGCAACGCTGGCCTGCGCCGCTGCGGGCGCTGCGGTCTGCCATGTGGATGCGTCCAAGGGCATGGTGGCCTGGGCGCGGGAAAACGCGGCGCTGTCCGGGTTGGGGGACAAGCCCATCCGCTGGATTGTGGATGACTGCAAAAAATTTGTGGAGCGGGAAATCCGCCGCGGCAACCGATACGACGGCATCTTGATGGACCCGCCCTCTTACGGAAGGGGCCCCGGCGGCGAGGTCTGGAAGCTGGAGGAGCAGATTTACGATTTGCTCCTGCTCACCAGCCGGGTCCTTTCTGACAATGCGATTTTCTTTTTGCTCAACTCCTACACCACCGGTCTTCCGGCTTCGGTGATGGAATATTTGTTGGGGGTCACGGTAGGTAAGGGCCGGTCAGGAGGGGTCTGGGCCTCTGAGATTGGTCTGCCGGTGACCGCGTCTGGTTTTTCGCTGCCCTGCGGCTCTACCGCCGTATGGGAGAGCCAATCCTAATGGGGAAAGAAGGAATGTCACATAGAACCGATTTTATCGGCAAGGGATGTATCCTTTGCGTATGAAAATTACGAGGAAGATAAGCTGCCTCCGGTGGTGCTAGAAAATGTGTCGCTGGATGTTCAGCCTGGGGAATTTGTAGCGGTATTAGGGCATAACGGATCGGGCAAATCCACCCTGGCAAAGCATTTTAACGCCATTTTGCTTCCCACCTCCGGCACGGTTTACGTCGGCGGGATTGATACAAAAGAGGAAGAGCGGCTGTACGATATCCGCCAGACGGCCGGAATGGTCTTTCAAAATCCGGACAACCAGTTAGTCGCTACCATTGTGGAAGAGGATGTGGCTTTTGCGTTAGAAAACCTGGGTGTTCCGCCGGATGAAATCCGCAGTCGTGTGGATGAATCGCTAAAAGCGGTGGGTATGTATGATTACAAGGAGCATTCCCCCCATCAGCTTTCCGGCGGACAAAAGCAGCGGATCGCCATTGCGGGCATCATCGCGATGCGGCCCAAATGTATTGTGCTGGACGAACCAACCGCCATGCTGGATCCCCAAGGACGCAAAGAGGTTCTGCGGACCATTCGGCAGCTGGGGAGTCAGTTTGGCATTACGGTGGTGCTGATCACCCATTACATGGACGAAGCTGCCCAGTGCGACCGGGTGGTCGTGGTGGATAACGGAAAAATCATCCTGGACGGAGGCCCGCGGCAGGTGTTTTCCCATGTAGAGGAGCTAAAAAACGTAGGACTTGACGTGCCGCAGGTGACCGAGCTCGCCTGGCTTTTGCGAAAGGACGGCTACCAGCTGCCGGACGACATTCTCTTTGAAGAGGAATGCGTCCAGGCCATTGAAAAATTGTTGGAGGAACGCCATGTCAGTCATTAAAACAGAGCATTTGACCCACACCTATTCACAGGGAACCAGCTATGAAAAAGCGGCGGTCTCTGATGTAAATTTGGAAATCGGCCAGGGGGAAATGATAGGGGTTATCGGCCATACGGGATCGGGCAAATCCACCCTGATCCAGCATTTTAACGGCCTTTTGCGCCCGACAGAGGGGAAAATCTATGTGGACGGCGAGGATATTTGGGAAAAGCCAAAGGAGATCCGCCGCATTCGCTTTAAAGTGGGGCTGGTGTTTCAATACCCGGAATACCAGCTGTTTGAGGATACCGTCTACAAGGACATCGCCTTCGGTCCCAAAAACATGGGGCTTTCAGAGGAGGAAATCGACCAGCGGGTGAAGGAGGCAGCGCTGTTTGTGGGATTAAAGCCGCATCATATGGAGAAAAGCCCCTTTGAGCTTTCCGGCGGACAAAAGCGGCGGGTGGCCATCGCTGGAGTGATTGCCATGAACCCGGAGGTGCTGATTCTGGACGAGCCCACCGCCGGACTGGACCCCAAAGGACGGGACCGGATTTTGGGTCAGATACTGGAATATCACAAGGAGCAGAAAAACACCATTTTGCTGGTATCCCACAGCATGGAGGACGTGGCGAAATACACCGAGAAGGTGCTGGTCATGAACCACAGCAAGGTGGCTATGTTCGACCAGGTGGAGAAGGTCTTTTCCCGCAGCCGCGAGATCGAGGAGATGGGCCTTGCGGTGCCGCAGGTGTCCCGGGTATTCCTCTCGCTGAGCGAAAAGGGATGGCCGGTGCCCGCCAATATTTATACGGTGGAGCAGGCGAAAAACGCCTTGGAACAGGTTTTGAGCGGGGGAGGTAGCGCCAATGCTTAAGGATATCACCATTGGGCAGTATTTTCCGGGCAAGTCGGTGCTGCACCGCCTAGATCCCAGAATGAAAATTCTTTTGACAATCGGATATATTGTCATGCTCTTTACGGTGTCGAATCCGTTGGGACTGTGCGTGGGCATTACCTTTCTCATTTTTTCTTACGCCATTTCCGGCATTCCGCCGCGTATGATCAGCAAAAGCTTAAAGCCGGTGATCCCCATTATCATTTTTACAACGGTGCTGAATATGTTTTTTGTCCAGGGGGACCCGCTGTTTGACTGGTGGATTTTTCACATTTCCCGCCAGGGACTGCTGACGGCGGTGGTCATGACCATCCGCATCATCTGCTTGATTGCCGGCACCTCGCTTTTGACCTACACCACCTCGCCCATCGCCCTGACGGATGGATTGGAGAGACTGATGAAGCCGCTTAAAAAAATTCATTTTCCGGTACATGAGCTTTCTATGATGATGACCATTGCCCTGCGCTTTATCCCGACGCTGATTGAGGAAACGGACAAAATTATGAGCGCCCAAAAGGCCCGGGGAGCCGATCTGGAAAGCGGCGGCATTATGCAAAGGGCCAGGGCGTTGATACCGATTCTGATTCCGCTGTTTGTCTCGGCTTTCCGCCGGGCGGATGAGCTGGCATTGGCTATGGAATGCCGCTGCTATCGTGGGGATGTGGGCCGCACCCGGATGAAACAATTGCACTACAGCTGGCAGGATGTGGTTGCAGCGACAGTGACGGCCGCGGCTATTGGCGCGGTGATCACGGTCAATATTTTCGCGCCAGTGATTTTTTAAAGCGTCCATGAGGCAGCCGATGAACCTGAATCGGATGGAAAGAGGGGAGCTGTATGCGGAATATTCTTTTAACTCTTTGCTATGTTGGCACCGCCTACCACGGTTCCCAGGTGCAGGCTAATGCCCGGTCGGTGACCGAAGCGGTACAGGACGCGATGGAAATTGTGCTGCATAGGAGGGAGGATGTGAAGGGCTGTTCCCGCACCGACGCAGGCGTCCACGCCAACCGGTTCTGCATGAGCTTTCACACCCAAAGCGATATACCGCTATATGCGTTAAAGCGAAGTCTCAACGCATTGCTGCCCAAGGATATTGGTGTGCTGGACTGCCGCGAGGTGCCGGCGGACTTCCATGCCAGATACAGCTGCGTGGGGAAACGGTATCGATACCTGATCTGGAACAGCGATGGCAAAAATCCCTTTTATACAGGGCGTGCCTTAGAATACTGGAGGCCGATTGATCTGGAAAAATGGCATCCGGTTTGTAAGCTGTTATGTGGGGCCCACGATTTTCGGGGCTTTTGCAGCACAAAGACCGATCAGGAAAATACGGTGCGCACCATCTACCGCTGTGAAGTCCAGCGCCAGGGGGATCTCGTTACCTTTATTGTAGAGGGAGACGGCTTTTTATACAATATGGTCCGCATTATGGTGGGTACCCTGCTGTGGGTGAATGAGGGGAAGCTGGACCTTTTTCAGGTGGACCGGGCGCTGACAGAAAAGGACCGGTCTTTAGCCGGTATTACGGTCCCGGCATGCGGATTGTATCTGGACAAGGTATTCTATACCCGTCCGGCCGAATGGGATAGAAAGTTATCAAAAGATGGTGAGGGATAAGGCTGCCGTTCCCTGCTGCTTTTGGCGGGTTTTGTCTGCTATAGGGAAAAGAAAGGATGTGTCAAATGGGTCAGCTGGAAGATATTGAACGGCTGCGAAAAAAACGCAACCGGCGGCAAAATTTCAAACGGTTGGGCGCTTTTTTGTTGATTCTGGCGATCTTTTTTGGCATGTGGTTTCTTTGGGAGCGGGTAAAAGAAACCAGTCTGGCAGAGCAGCTTGCCGGCGGAATTGCAGAGCTGGGTTCCGGTACGGGTTATCCAATGGAAATTTCCAGCGCGACCATCCGGCAGATTCAGTCAATGGGAAATGTATTGTTAGTTCTGACCGATACACATCTGCATATTTATAATAAAAACGGAAAGCTGCTGCGGGAGGTACAGCATGATTATCCCAATCCGGTGATGAAGTGTTCGGGAAGCCGGATTATTTTGTACGATCCATCCTCGAAATTATTGCGGGTGGAAAGCAAAACCAAAACGGTAAAGGAAATGAGCTTTAATGAGCCGATTTTGTTTGCCACCCTCTCTCCCAAAAACGACTTGGCGGTGATTACCAATACCCAGCGTTTTTTAGGGCAGATATCCGTTTATGATCATTTTTTGGAAGAGCCGGTTTTTTCTTGGAAATCGGCGGAAAACTATCTGTATGGGGCGGCCTTTGCGCCGGATGGAAAAAGCATTGCCGTATCCTCGGTGCAGGTCAGCGGCGGGGACCTAATCAGCAGCCTGACCATGTATCGTTTAGATGAGGAAAGCCCATTTGTACAGCGCCAGTATGTAGGCGAGGTGATTCATGATCTGAGCTACCAAAATGGCGAATTGCAGGTATTGACCAGCCAGGCGGCCTATTATTACTCCGAATCCGGCAAGGAAAAAGGGGCCTTTTATTTTCAAAGCGAGCCGCTGCGGGCCTTCTGCGTCAAAGGAGAAAAGGTATCTGCGCTGGTTTTAGGAGATTATCGGGAATTCAAATCGGTTAAGCTGTCTATATTGAGTGCTTCTGGCGAGGAAACAGGCGCCGTATCCTTGCGCTCTCCCATAGAGGCTATGGATGTCTGCGGCAGCCGCACGGCGCTTTTATCAGGGGGGAGCATTGAGGTTTTCAATTCCAAAGGAGAAATGGTGAAAGAAATTTCTCCGGATCAGGATGTACTGTTTCTGGCGCTGAGCAACGGGCATCTTTATTATGTAACGCCAAACGCCATTTGCCAGGAGTCGCTTTTTTAACCGTGCATGATGTAAAGAAAACGCTTTGAAAGAGAGAAGGGATTGCTATAGAAAAGTTTTTGCCGCTTATTTTGGATCTGCTGGCGGTTTTGTTTGTAGTGGGGTATATCCGCTCGTCGGCCCGTAGAGGATTTGTGCGAACAGCGGTGCAGCTGGTCGGATTTTTTATTTCGCTGTTTTTGGCGAACGCCTTATCAGGTGCTGCGGCGAGCTATACCTTCGAACACTTTATTAAAGAGGGACTGACCGACAAAATTTCGGAACAGATTTTATCGGTTGGCTCTGCCGGGGATTTTTTACAAGCATTAGAAGCAGCTTTGGAAAGCATACCCGCCTATCTTTTGCGGGTGCTGGAATTTGCGGGCCTGTCGGCAGAGATTGCGCTGCCCTCTGTCGCCGGAAGTGCAGAGCAATTGGCTGGGAATCTTGTGGAACAGACCATAGGCCCTACCTGCATCGCGCTGTTTTCCACGATATTTTTTCTTTTGTTTTTCTCCCTTTTTCGCTTTTTGACCCGCGCAATTTCCCGCTGTTTTACAGGGATTCGGCGGATTCCGATTGTCGGACCGCTCAATTCGATTTTGGGCGGCTTTGTAGGCGCGGTAGAAGGGATTTTGTATTTGTATCTAATCGTTGCGATCGCAAGCGTTATTTTGGCGCTGACGGGTGACAGCATTCCGTATTTCAATCGCCAAACGCTGGAAAACACCTGGATTTTACGGATATTCTTGGAAAAAAATGCGCTGGGCTCGTTACCGGTGCCGGATTTTTCGGGGCTGATTTCCACCGGCCAGGCGTTTTTACAGTCCTTTATGGGGTGGTAAAGTTTTTTTCTGTGCGAACTTTTTTTCACAGCCAGTTCATATTTGATTTTTATAATTGGGTAAGTCGAATTTTATTTGCGGCATTTGCCGTTTTGGAAAGATATATGAGGTGTGAATTTTGGCAATGAGTATGTTATGTTCAAGATGCAAAAAAAGGGTCGCGGTGGTCTTTATGACCCGGATGGAAAATGGAAAAACCATCAACGAGGGCTTATGTCTGCAATGCGCTCGCGAGCTGGGTATTGGCCCTGTTAATGAGCTGATGGAAAAAATGGGGATTACCGACGACGAAATCGAAAGCATGAACGATCAGCTGATGGGTATGATTGACGAGGGCGATGAAGGTATAGACGAGGAAAGCGGTGCTGACGAAGGATCAGAGAAATCGGGATTTGTGCCCGGCGGCGCCCAGACCTTCCCGTTTTTGCAGAACATGTTCGGTAAAATGGACGGATATCCAGGGCAGCGCCAAAATCCGCCGGAACGCCCCAAAAAGGCGGAGAAAAAAGGAAAAAAAGCGCCTAAACGCAAATTTTTGGAGGCATATTGCACCGATTTAACCCAAAAAGCCCGGGATGGCCGTTTGGACAATATCATTGGCCGGGATGAGGAAATTTACCGGGTTGTGCAGATCCTGAACCGGAGAACCAAAAACAATCCCTGTCTGATCGGTGAGCCCGGTGTTGGTAAAACCGCCATTGCCGAGGGGATCGCCCAGCGGATCGCGTCCGGCACGGTTCCGCTCAAGCTGAAGGATAAAGAAATTCATCTGCTGGACATGACCGCTTTGGTCGCGGGGACCCAGTTCCGCGGTCAATTTGAAAGCCGGGTCAAGGGATTGATCGACGAGGTGCGCGCGCTTGGCAACATTATCCTGTTTATTGACGAGGTCCATAATCTAGTGGGCGCGGGGGATGCAGAGGGTTCGATGAACGCCGCCAATATCCTAAAACCGGCGCTTTCCAGAGGAGAGATTCAGGTGATCGGCGCCACCACCTTTGGGGAATACCGCAAATATATTGAGAAGGATTCCGCTTTGGAGCGCCGGTTCCAGCCGGTAACGGTAAACGAGCCTTCTATCGAAGATGCGGTGAAGGTGATCGAGGGGATCCGCGGCTATTATGAAAAGTACCATCGGGTTACCGTTACGCCTGAAATGGCCAGAAATATGGTGGTGTTGTCCGAGAGGTACATCAACGACCGTTTTTTGCCGGACAAAGCCATTGACCTGCTGGACGAGGCTTGTTCCTGTGCCGCGCTGCGTAATAAAGAAATGGCGGAGTACGACGAGCTGAATAAAAAATTGGATGACTCTCACCGTGCGGCAGAGGAGATGGAAGGGGACCCGGAGCATCTGGACTACGAGCAGCTGGCAAAAATCAAGGCCGATCAGCTACAGATTGCCGCCAAGATGGATGGGTTAAAGCCAAAGGCATTGGGTGCAGAAGTCACCAGCGAGGATGTCGCCAAGGTGATTGAGCTTTGGACCGGTATTCCGGCCAGCAAAATTAAGGAGTCGGAATTAAACAAGGTAGCCCGTTTAGAGGAAACGCTGAAAAAGAAAATCATCGGCCAGGATGAAGCGGTGGAGCTGGTGGCTTCGGCGGTGCGCCGTAGCCGCGTGCAAATTTCCGGTCGCCGTCGGCCGGCATCCTTCCTGTTTGTCGGGCCTACTGGTGTGGGAAAGACCGAGTTGGTTCGGGTGCTTTCGCAGGAACTGTTCGATTCCACCGATCCTTTGATTCGGCTGGACATGTCGGAATTTATGGAGAAGCATTCGGTCTCCCGAATTGTCGGAGCGCCTCCTGGATATGTGGGTTATGATGAAGCGGGTCAGCTGACCGAAAAGATCCGCCGTCGGCCCTATTCGGTGGTTTTGTTCGATGAAATCGAAAAAGCTCATCCGGACGTGATGAATATTCTGCTGCAAATTTTGGATGAGGGCAAGCTGACAGACGCCCATGGACGAAATGTCTCTTTTGCAAATACGGTGATTGTCATGACCTCGAATGCCGGCAGTGAACAGAAGGAAAGCACGGTTGGTTTCACTAAAAACGAAGCGCAGGCCAGAAAGGATCATACCTATAAGGCGTTGTCTCAATTTCTGCGGCCGGAATTTTTGGGAAGGATTGACGAAATTGTCACCTTCCGTCAGCTGGACGAGAAGGACTATGAGAGGATCGCGGCGCTGATGCTTCAGGAGCTGGTGGGTCCCATGCAGGAAAAGGGCATTACCTTTGGGTGGGATGAAGCGGTACTGACCTTGATTGCTAAAAAGGCATATGGCAACAAGAGCGGTGCGCGAGACCTGCGCCGGGTGATCCGCCGCGAGGTGGAGGATCCGATCTGTATGCTGCTGGTGGAGAAGATCGACGGACAGGTCGCGCTTGTGAAGGCGATTGATAAAGAAGGCGCGATCGAGATTGTATCCGCGTAAAAAAGAAGGGCGAGCGGTTTTCCGTTCGCCTTTTTCTGCCGTTTTCCGGAAAGAACAATGCTGGAAGGCCTTTCACCGCTGTTTTGTCCTGGTACCCCACAAGATAAAACAGAATTGAAACAAGAATCTGTGGAAAAGCATTGACAAATGCAGGCTGTTTTGATAAAATATTACCTGTCGTTCAAAGTCTGCGGGTGTAGTTCAATGGTAGAATGCCAGCCTTCCAAGCTGGTTACGTGGGTTCGATTCCCATCACCCGCTCCATTATCATTTGTCGGCATTCACATATGCGCCAATAGCTCAGCTGGATAGAGCAATTGCCTTCTAAGCAATAGGCCAGGGGTTCGAGTCCCTTTTGGCGCGCCAAATATGGTGGGTATAGCTCAGTTGGTTAGAGCGCCAGATTGTGGCTCTGGAGGCCGTCGGTTCGAATCCGACTATCCACCCCACTAAAAAAGAAAAGGCTTTTTGCCTTTTTTTCATATCTGTACTGAATAGGGAAAGCCTGTTCGGGCAAAGATACAGTTGCATATTGGGCTGTCGCCAAGTGGTAAGGCAACGGACTTTGACTCCGTCATTCCGCTGGTCCGAATCCAGCCAGCCCAGCCATCAGGCAAGGGCCTGGAGCCAGTTCGCGCTCTGGGCCTTTTCCATGTCTTCAAGGAAATGCCCGCGCCCTGCACATAGTGGCTTTGACCGGCTGCTGCAAAAAAATCCCGTTTAAACATGGTGTTTAAGCGGGATTTCTTTTTAAGAATCGCTCATTTTATATCACGCTTTGCGGTTGGCTTTCAGAAAATGGATGGGGGAGGAGCTTCCAGGTGCTTTTCTGTTTGGTTAACAGGATAAACTGAGTAGAAATTTCAAATGTTTTGGAAAGATTTGAAAAAAAGAGGATAAAAGCTTGTGTTTTGTCATGCCATCGGTTAAAATGACATGTGAGAGAATAGGGGGAACTGCGCCCTTTTGGGATAGATACCCTTATGGGAGAGAAGCCCTGCCCTCTATTTTGTCGGTGACAGACAAGGAAGCTTCTTCACATCGCCGTATAGGCCGATACTTGGGTAGCCAGATCAGATTGGGAAAAGCATTTGTACATACAAAAAGACAGACCAGAAAAGCGGGACAAACGTAGACAAATCGGTCAGCACCGTCTTTTTATGTACATAATGGGTGAATGGGTTTGACAACAGACAGTAGAATGTGGATCGCAAAAGGGCCAAAAGGCCATGCTTTTTAAGCTGAAGCTATGTTATGCGATCAGGGTAAAATGACAGCGCCGGGGCGAGAATAGACTGAGAGATCATGACGGGTTTCCATCTAAAAAGGATCAGGAGGTGCTGCTTTTGCCGGGCGGCAATGTGAATTTTGTTATAGGGAGAAGGAAGGATGAAATGGTTAGTCACCGGGGGAGCCGGATTTATCGGCAGCAATTTTGTGTTTTTTCTGATAGAAAAATACCCGGAAGACCAAATCATATGCCTGGATAGTCTGACCTATGGAGGCCACCTGGAAACATTGGAATCGGTCATGGAGAATCCCCGCTTTACCTTTATCAAAGCGGATATTACGGACCGGAAAGCGGTTTGCGATCTATTCCTAAAGGAAAAGCCGGATGTGGTGATCAACTTTGCAGCGGAAAGCCATGTGGACCGTTCGGTGACGAAGCCGGACATCTTTTTAAAGACCAACATTTTAGGCGCTGGTGTTTTGATGGATGCTTGCCGCCAGTATGGCATAAAGCGGTATCATCAGGTTTCCACCGATGAGGTGTATGGCGACCTGCCGCTGGACCGTCCGGATCTGTTTTTTACAGAGAACACGCCGCTTTGCGCTTCCAGCCCTTATTCGGCGTCCAAAGCGTCGGCCGACCTGTTGGTACAGGCCTATCACCGAACCTTTGGGCTTCCAGTCAGCATTTCCCGCTGTTCCAACAACTATGGGCCTTACCAGTTCCCGGAGAAGCTGATCCCGCTGATGCTGATTCGTGCGCTGAAGAATCAGCCTTTGCCGGTTTACGGTACGGGTGAAAATGTCCGGGACTGGCTTTATGTCGCCGACCACTGCGCCGCCATTGATCTGGTTGTACAAAAAGGTAAAGCTGGCGGCGTCTATAATATTGGCGGCCACAACGAACGCACAAATTTGGAGGTAGTCAAAACGATCCTTCGTGTACTTAACAAACCGGAAAGCTTGATCCGATTTGTCGCCGACCGACCGGGACATGACCGGCGGTATGGGGTGGATTCGACAAAAATACAGGCGGAATTGGGCTGGCTGCCAACCACGGGATTTGATGAAGGGATCCAAAAAACGATTTGCTGGTATTTGGAGAACAGGAGCTGGTGGGAGCATATGGCCAGCGGCGACCTTTCCGGTGCTTTCGGTAAAGAGAACGCTGATACGGGTCCTGCGCGTTTTGGGATTTTGTAAAGGGATCCCATTTATTATGAATGCTCCCGATTCCCCAGGATGGGGCCGGACGCCAAATATCGATTTTTCTATAAACTAAGTCTATAATACCATTGCCCTTGGGGCCAATGGCATCGCTATAGATAGATGGTTTTTCCAAGCCGCTCAGTTATTACTATCAGTAAGAAGGAGAACGAATCGTGAAAATATTATTTTTAAATTTGCCTTACAAATTTGCCATCAGCCGTTCCAGCCGCTGGCCGGAAAAGACCAAAAGCGGCACCATGTACTATCCCTATTGGCTGTGCTATGCCGCCGGCGTTTGCATGGATCGGGGATACGAGGTGGAGCTGGTTGACTGTATCGCAAAAAAAATGACCACCGAAGAGACAGCAGAGCTGGTTCGCAAATCTGCGCCGGATTACGTGATGGGAGAGATTACCACTTCGACCTGTTTCCATGACTATGAAACCCTGGATGCGATAAAAAAGGCTCACCCACAGGGAAAAATCATTATTGGGGGCACCCATGCCACCGCCTTGTCCGAGCGGGTGATGGAAGAGTGCGCGGCGATTGATGTGGTTGTCCGGCAGGAATATGACTTCACGCTGGACGAAGTGATGAAAGCGGGAGAAAAGCTGGAAAATGTTCTGGGCGTTACCTGGCGTAAGGATGGGCAGATTGTGAAAAACCCGGACCGTCCTTGGACAGAGGATTTGGATGAGCTTCCGTTTGTGTCGAAAATCTATGAGAAGTTTTTGGATGTAAACGATTATTGCTACGCCTTTGCCCGCAAACCCATGATCCAGATTTTCAGCGCCCGCGGTTGCCCTTTCCGCTGTAATTTCTGCTCCTATCCAGAGACCATGAGCGGCCGGTGCTTTCGCAAGCGCAGCGTGAAAAGCTTTGTGGACGAATTAGAATATATCGCGGTACATATGCCCTATATCCAGGAAATTTTTATCGAGGACGACACCTTCACCGTGGATAAAAAGAGGGTGGTGGAGATCTGCGATGAGATTAAGCGCCGGGGACTGAAGCTGGTTTGGTCCTGCAACACCCGGGCGGATCTTCCTTACGAGGTTATGGCCAAGATGAAGGAAGCGGGCTGCCGGCTTTTGGTTGTAGGGTACGAATCCGGCAATCAGAAAGTTTTGGATGAAACCCGCAAGGGAATTAAGCTAGAGGATTCCCTGGCCTTTGCCCAAAACACCAAAAAGCTGGGAATCAAGGTGTTCGGCTGCTTTATGATCGGTCTGAAGGGCGATGATCTGAGCACCATAGAGGATACCTTCCGTTTTGCGAAAAAGGTCTATGCCAACGAGGTGTTTTTCCAACAGGCGGTTCCCTTCCCCGGAACGGCGTTCTATCAGTGGGTGAAGGACGAAGGGTACCTTAAGACCGAGGATTATTCCAAATGGCTGAATCAGGATGGGTATTTGGACTGCCTGGTCAATTACCCTTACGCCAACGCCAAGGAGATTGAAAAGCTGCGGGATCACCTGATGAGCCGCTACTACTTCTCCTTTACCTATATTTTCAAAACCTTCCTGGCCAATTTAAGCTGGGTGGAGTTTAAACGGGTGATGAAGGCGGGCTTTACCTATATCGCCTTCCGGATTAAAAAGATAGGGAAGTAGGAACAAAAGGATGAAAACCTTTTTCTATAAAGTTTATTACCGCTTGCCCCGCCCTTTTCAGCACTGGGCTTCCAAATGGATATATAAACCAAAGCTGGGAAAAAAGGTTTCGCTGGTTGGCTGGTCGGTTTTTTCCCGAAATGTCTCTATTGGCGATTACTCCTACTTAAAGCAAAATACGTTTATGTCAAATGTCTCCATTGGAAAATTTTGTTGCATTGCCGATGGGCTTACGGTAGGATTAAACGAGCACCCCTATCATGAATTCAGCAGCTATCGGATGAATGAAATTTGGTCTCCTCTCTGCAATAGAATACGACACGGGGGGGGGGGTATTAAACGACACCTTTACCACCGTCGGGAATGACGTCTGGATTGGTCAGGACGTTGTGATCAAAGGCGGTGTAAAGATTGGAGACGGCGCGGTTATCGGCGCCCGTTCTGTTGTGACAAGGGACGTTCCTCCCTATGCGGTTGTTGCGGGTGTTCCCGCTAAGGTAATCAAGTACCGTTTTGAACAGGAGAAAATTGATTTTTTAGAGAAACTGCAGTGGTGGAACTGGACTCCAGAGGAAATTTACCAAAATTTAGACCGCCTTAAGAAGTTTGATGAGACTCTTCTTAAGGAGAATGAAAGTGAGTAAATTTTTATCGCAATTCTACCCTAAATTTTTAATACAGATTTTTCATAAGCTTCCCCTACCGCTGAAACATTGGGTTTCCAAGGTGGTTTATAAACCGAAAATTGGAAAAGGTGTTTTTCTATACGGCTGGTCGGTTTTTTCCCGAAATGTTTCGATTGGCGATTACAGTTTTATGAAACAAAATGTTTTTATGTCAAATGTTTCGATTGGAAAATTCTGTTGCATTGCCGATGGACTTACCGTAGGATTGAACGAACACCCTTTCCGCGAATTCAGCAGCTACCGAATGAATGGCATTACTTCCCCCTTTTATAATAGGATACAGCACGGGGGGGGGTATTTATTCCGCCGCCGACAATTGTTGGGAATGATGTTTGGATTGGTCAGGATGTTGTGATCAAAGGCGGCGTAAAGATTGGAAACGGCGCGGTCATTGGCGCTCGTTCTGTCGTGACAAAGGACATTCCTCCTTACGCGGTTGCCGCTGGGGCTCCTGCCAAGGTGATTAAGTACCGTTTTGAGCAGGAAAAAATGGATCTGCTTCAAAAATTACAGTGGTGGAATTGGGATACAGAAAAGATTTACCAAAATTTAGATCGCTTAAGAAGTTTTGATACGTCTCTTCTGGAGGAAAATTAGATGGAGAAAATTTTTGTAATTGGCTCCTATGGATGCGGAAATCGAGGGGATGATGCGATTTTACAAAGTATTTGCGAGCAGTTTCCCAATGCGCAGATTAGCGCAACCTGTGGCGCATATGAAAAGGTTAGTTCTTTTTTGCCGGTAAAGGATGTTCCGTGCCGGTTAAATGAGGGCTTTTCATTTTCCGTATTGTGGAGCATGATAAAAGATTCGTTCGGTATACTCAGAGAAGTATGCCGGTGCGATATGCTTATGTATGGTGGGGGAAGCTTGATTCATGATTTGACACCGTACAACCTTCCCTTTTTATATTTGTGGCAGGCTTTTGCAATGCTTTTTCGAAAAAAAGTTTGTTATTATTGTATGGGCATTAGGCCTTTAAAAAGGAATTGGAGCCGGGCTTTGAGTCGGTTTTTTTTGAGAAAAGCGGATGTTACTGCGCGAGACGAGTTGGGGTTCGATACCTGTGAAGAGCTTGGAATAAAAGTACGGCTCACGGCTGATGCCGCCTTTGGTGTAAAAAAGAAAAATATTTGTAATGGAGAAACCTTGCAAATATTGCAGGTGAAAGAAAAAGAATATCTTTGCGTTACCGCATGTCAGTGGTTTGAATCGTCAAATTTCTGGAAAAGAGATCAAATGAATTTTTCAGAGCGAGAGAATGAACTGGCGGTATGTATTCGGGAATTATCAAAATTTTTTTCCAAAAAGATCTTATTCGTTCCAACGGTTTTTCACGATGCCATTTTGGGCAGGCGTTTGCAGGAAAAGCTATCCGATATTGATTTTCAAATGGTTCCGGATGACTGGAACTGTAAACAAATGGCGGAAGTAGTGGAAAACAGCTATCTTTTGTTTGGGATGAGAATGCATTCGATCATCTTTGCGGCACGCCAAAGGGTTCCGGTGATCGCTTTGCTGTATGATCAAAAAAATCTGGAATTGCTCAGGCGTTTGGGTATGGAGGAATACGGGCTGCAAATGGGGCAGATCACCTCCCTCAATACGCGGGCGATGGGAGAAAAGGTGCTGGAGCATTATCATGAGATCGAAGCTGTACTGGGTGAAAGAAGCGCCTGTATGGAACAGGAGGTGAAAAAACTCAGTCTCGAGCTTTGTGAAAAATATTGATAAAAGGATACTTCAAAGGGCGTTCAATCAGCAGTCAGTGTCATATGGGTGTTTTTTCTTTGAAATAACGTACTTTATGGAAAAGGGAGTTTCATTATGATTTATGGAGAATATCAGCCGGATGTGCTAAGAAGGCTGCAATTGGAAGAAGTGGAAATCTTAAAGGATTTTTCAGAAGTCTGCAAAAAAATAGGCATACAGTATTTTTTAGGCCCGTGCGGCACATTGATCGGGGCGGTTCGGCATAAGGGATTTATTCCCTGGGATGATGATATTGACACCTTCATGATGCGGGAAGATTTGGACCTGTTTCTAAAAGAGGGGACAAAACTGATGAAGGATAAATATCAGTTTTTTATTATGGGAGAGGACAATGATTTTCCCATTCCGACCCTACAGATCTGCAAAAAAGGCACAAAATTTATCAAGGAATCCTTTAAAAAACTGCCTTTTGATACGGGAATCGCAATTGAAGTGATACCGGTGTACAATCTGGCGGACGGCCAAAAGGAGAGGAAAAAACAGATTTACCGGGGCTGGTTCTGGCAAAAGCTTTATATGCTGCGAAAAATGCCATCTCCCAATATAAGCATGTCGGGTTTTAAGCAAATTCTTATCAGGATTTGCTGCCTGATTGCCCATTATGGAATGAAGCTGCTTTGTATTTCCCCTAAGTGGATCTACCGAAAATATCGCAAATACACAGAAATGTGCAGTGGGCAGAAAACAGAATATGTCAAAGTTTTCAATTGTACCTATCCGATGATGGATATTATGAAGAGAAGCGATATTTTTCCGACCATTGAAATGCCGTTTGAGGATATGCTGGTTTCGGTGCCCAACAATTATGACGCAATCTTAAAAGACGCATTTGGCGATTATATGCAGATTCCGCCAGCCGAGAAACGGACAAATCATTATCCGTATTTCCTGTCCTTTGGCGATGAAAAAATGGAAGAAGCGTAAGAGAGAAAACATGAAGAAAAAGGACGTTATTTGGAATACGCTGGGCAGCGGCATGTTCGCTGCCAACAGCTTTTTCATGCTGATGCTGATCAGCCGGATAAAAGGAGCTGCGGTAGCGGGAGAGTTTGGTATCGCCTGGACCACCGCCCACATCCTGTATACAATTGGTATATTTGGAATGAATTCCTTTCAGATGACCGATTACAATGAGGAATATCGCTTTGCCGATTACTTTTGGGTTAAGATATTTTCTACCGGCCTAATGGTATTCGGCTGTGTGGCTGCGATTCAGTTTTTGGGTTTTTCTGGGAATAAAAGATCTTTTACAGTGTTATTGACCTCTTTTATGATTTTAAATTCCATTGCGGAACTGTATCAGAGCATGTACTTTCAAAAAAAACGGATTGATTTAAGCGGAAAATCTTTATTTTACCGAACTTTTTTTTCAACACTCGCTTTTATCCTGTGCTTGAGTATTTCTCAGAATATCGTGTTTAGCTTAGCTGTGCTGCTGCTAACCAATCTGGCCTTGACCTGGTGGTGGGATTTTTGGCTGGCAAGGCAGTTTGATCTGGGCCGGTTGGCGTGGAGAAAAAACGAGGTGTTTCGGCTTATAAAGGCATGTATTCCGCTTTTTCTGTCGGCCTTTTTATCGCTTCTTCTAATCAACAGTTCCAAATATCTTTTGGAGCATTTGTCTGACGATGTTACCCAGGGACATTTTAATATGATCTTTATGCCTGCAACAGTCATCAATTTATTAAGCGGATTTGTGTTTAAGCCTTTGCTGGCCGAATACGGAGAGGCATTTAAAAAACAGGACTTCTCCTTGTTCTATAAAATATTTGGGAAAAACATTGCCTTTTTGTTTGGATTGGAGATGCTTTGCTGCGTTGGAGCATGGATATTCGGTACGCCTGTATTGGGATTTTTATACAAAGCCGATCTGTCAGCATATCGTGTTCCGCTGCTCCTTATTATTATCGGCGGCGGTTTTATGGCAATTGTCAATTTGCTATACTTCTTACTGGTGCTGCTGCGGCAGCAAAAGCTGATTTTATTAAACTACGCTGCCGTGTCTGTTATAAGCTTTGTAGTGGGAATACCGCTCGTGCGGGCATATGGTATTTTGGGCGCTTCGTGGAGCTTTCTCATTTCCTTTTTGCTGTCCGGGCTTTTATCGCTTGGTATGTTACATTTTTCTCTCAGGAGGATGAAAAATGCCTGAAATTACAGTCGTTATCACAACCTATAATCTGGAAAAATATATCGGCCGCTGCTTGGGGGAGCTTTTTGCACAGACCTATCAGGATTTTGATATTGTGATTGTAGACGATTGTTCCGAGGATGGGACGCGAGATTACATTCAAGATTACGCCAAGCGGTATCCTGGGCGGATTCATGCCTTTTTTCTGGATCAGAATTTGGGCAGCCCGGCAAAAACCAGAAATTGGGCGTTAAATTCCGGTTTCATTGACGGAAAATATGTGGTATTCTTAGATGGTGACGATTCGTTGGAGCAGCAGTACCTGGAGGCGTTACATACCATGCTTGAAAAAAGCGGCGCGGACGTAGCTGTCTGTGCCTACGACCGCATGGAAGAGAGCGGCAAGGTTCTCTGTACGGAAATGCGGGGCTTTCCCGCTGAGATTGTTCTTCCGCCGGAAGACGATGTGCTGGCCTTTGTCAACGGCTCTTTGTGGAACAAAATGTTCCGCAGTACACTGGCGTTGGCGCACCGGATACCGGATTTTAAGGTGGGGGAGGATCTGTGCTACCAACAGGCGGTTTATGGGGATTGCCAGCGGATTGCCTTCACAGATCAGATTTTGATTCATTATCGGGTGCGGGGCGTATCCATTATCTCCAATACGGCCGAGGAAACCATCCATCAGTTTGCCGGGGAACTGGCGGCGCAATACCGGCAGACAGAGAACGCGGCGGAAAAGGACATCATTGCTCTTTTGGCGTTCATTCATATCGGTCTTTCTATGGCTCTGCGGGCCAGCGACAATCCTGCGATCAATCTGCACCGGCATTTAAAGTGGACGAGAAGCTACTTTAAAGAAGAATATGCCTGGTTCAGCGATAACCGGTGGATGCGCCTGTCTCAGCTGAAAAAACATGGAATAAAGGGTCTGGCCATTTGGGGAAGCCTGATCCTGCATAAAATCGGTTGCTTCCGCTTGTTCCTGTGGTGCTATCGCTGCATGACCAAGCTGTTCCATGTTGATTTTAAGTTTTAGGGAAGAAGGTAGAAAATGGGAAAAAAGAGGATTGTTTGGCTGGACATGCTGAAAGGATTCTTGATTTTTTCGGTGGTGTTAGGGCATTCCATGCAATATACTGAACTGGATGAGACGGTGTTAGGAGAAAAAATTTGGTATTTTATCTACTCCTTTCATATGATGGCCTTTTTTGCGGCAAGCGGCTTTTTATTCTATCCCAAATGGATTTTGGCAGAGGATAAGAAGAAATTCCTATTTCGCCGGGAGATTGCGCTGATCGTTCCTACCGCTGTTTTTTCCGCGATCAATGTTCTGTTGCGCTTCTTAACGCATCAGGATCAAAGCTTGCTGGCTTCGGTCAGTGTAACATTAAAGTCTTTTTGGTTCCTCGGCGTTCTCATGCTCTTAGAAGGCTTTTATCCGCTGCTTTTAATCATCTGCAAAAACAAACGCCTTTGGATCGAGATCCTGTTAGGAGCAGGGTGGCTGGTCTGCGGTTTTTGGAATAATGAAATAGGAAAGTTTTTGGGCTACTTTTTCATTTTTGTATTCGCAGGTAGAATAAAAGAAATGATAGATACGCCACGGGGGGGGGGTGCAAAGATCGCCATAGAAATAGGCTCTCTGGCAATCTTTGTAGTGGCCTTGCTGGTCTGTTACCGAACCCAGGGAGGAACCGATGGAATCGCAAACAGTTATGTTAAGCTGCTGCTGGGATTGCCCGGAAGCTGTTGGCTGATGCTGTTATTCTCCCGCATTTTTGCGAACACAAAGGAAAATCCCTGTTCGCGGCTTGGCCAGTATACCATGCAGATTTATCTAGTCCACCAGATCTTATTTGCCTTTTCCCCTTATCTGTTTGGTTTGCTCCCTTCGGTTGTCCCCATTATATGGATGTGTATTCTTTGCGTTTTGGGGAATTTGATTCCGGTTTTGCTGGAAAAGGGAATGGATCGGACGCCGGGTTTACGATTGGTTTTTCATCCGATGAGATGAAAGGGATAAAGGAAAAACATTTTTAGGAAGTAGGGTTTAATTTGAAGCTCTTGATTGTCATTCCGGCTTATAATGAGCAAGATAATATCGAGCGAGTCGTAGATAACCTGATCGAGAATTATCCGCAGTATGATTATTTAGTGGTAAATGACGGCTCGAAGGATCGAACCGCCCAGATCTGTCGGGATCGGGGATATCATTTTTTGGATTTACCGGTCAATTTAGGGTTGGCGGGTGCTTTTCAGGCAGGCCTGCGCTTTGCGGACCGCCAAGGCTACGATATGGCGATTCAGTTCGATGGAGATGGCCAGCATAATCCCAGCTACATTGGAGAAATGGCGGCGCTGATGGAGGAAAAGGGCCTGGATATCGTCATTGGGTCCCGCTTTAAGGATCAAAAGAAGCACCTCAGCCTTCGGATGATGGGGAATCAGATGATCCAGCTGGCGATAAAAATGACTACCGGCATTACAATCAAAGACACTACTTCTGGAATGCGGTTGTTGAATCGGTCTATGATTCATGAATTTGCCCAAAATCTCAATTATGGACCGGAACCGGATACGATTGCGTATCTGATCCGCAACGGTGCAAAGGTAGAAGAAGTCCAGGTACAGATGATGGATCGCATCGCAGGCGAAAGTTATTTTAATCTGCGCCGGTCGGTGGAATACATGATTCGAATGTGTACCTCTATCATACTGCTACAATGGTTCCGCAAAAGGAGGGGTTAGGATGTCAGGGTTTCTGCGCGTTTCATTGATTGTCGTATCGTTGTTGACCTTGTGGTATACTGCCAGAAAGATCCGCAAATCTCAGCTGCAGATTGAGGATTCGATTTTTTGGTTGGGATTTTCCGCTGTTTTGGTCATTCTGAGTATTTTTCCCAGTATTGCAAATTGGGCCGCAGGCATTTTGGGAATTCTGTCCCCTGTTAACTTTATTTTTTTGGCGATCATTTTTATTCTCATTCTAAAGTCTTTTTCTCTTTCCATTCGCCTTTCCCAGCTCGATGCAAAAATTCGGACGCTGACGCAGGAGGTTGCCATTCGGGAAGAAGTGGGAAAAGAAGAAAGAATACAGGATCAGACGCAGGTTGGATAATCGGAAATAGATTGCTGCATCGCGTGTGGCTCTGTACCGGCACAAGGTCCCTCATAATGTAAAAAACAGCCGCTATAGCGGCTGTTTTTTACAGCAATAGATAAAGAATGCCGATCATCAGCTTTTTATCGGCTTGATTTACATATAAAGCGGCCAGGATGCCTAATAACAATAGTTCATCCTTTTGCAAAGGCCGCCGATTGGGAAAACGATCTCCTTCTATTTTTTTTTAAAATTGCCGTCTTTCTGCCGTCTTTCCTGCCGGTAGGGTGGCCTTTGAGGCGGCTGCGGCGGCAGATAATATCCCTTCTCCGGCCGCACCGCATCCGGATGGAAAACCGGCTTTCGCTCGGTTTTTCCTGGTATGAAGCCATCTGGATGATAAGGAGGATGAGGCGGGATGAAAGGCGGCTCCATGGAAGAAGTCCGTTTGGAAGGAGGATCGAAAACGGGGGCTGAAGGCGCCGGTTCCGGCGCTTTTACTTTTTTATCAGGCGGCAAAACAGCCGGTGGTTCTGCCAAGGGATTTTCTGTATTTGCCATTGTCTGGGATATGTTTTGGATGGTTTGTAGTAAATTTTCCGAAGGCATAAAATCATCAGATGGCTTTTCCATGGTTTCGATAGAAGGGGCGGAAGCAGGGACGGAAAGATTGTAAGCTCGTTCCGCTTCCACCGGATTTTGGTCCGGCTCCGGCGTGGGGCTGCTGGGGCTTTTTTCAAAGTCCGGCTGACCCTTTGGAAAAGACATATGCTGTTCTCGCTGCAAAGAAGGCGCTTTATCCTCCTCTTTTTCTGTAGAGGGCACAGTGGACGAATTCTCTACTTTTTTGGCGCTTTCCTGCCCGAATGTATCCGCCGTTTTTGGGGAGATGGTTGCCTGTGGTACCGAAAGAGTTTCCTGTTTTGGCAAAGAATGTTTCGCCTTGTCTGTCTGCGTGGGGACAGGCGGTTTTTCGGTCTTGGGCGCCTGTCTTTTGGCCAAATCCTGTAATCTGCGCATGGCCTCCTCCCTCATTCGGACAAATTCCTCCTGAGATAGCCCCCCTTTATTCCAATGCTCCATCGTCTCGCTCCTCTCTATGGACTGTTTTTCTCTCCGATTCTCCGAAGATCTGTAAAAGCGGAAGCAGATTTGTCAGCCGCATAAGTTTAATAACATCTTCGGCCCGGGCGGCCCGTTCCGGTGTGAGATGAGGCTGTAATGCGCGCAGCAAACGGATATTTTTGTCATCCTCCTGGAACTTCGAAACGATTTTTAATATTTGATCAAGATCCCCTGTATTGGATACACGTTCATTGTCCGGTTCGCCTTTATCTGTTGGAGTGGACTGAATCAGTCCGCCCAAAAGATCGAAAAGACCGCCGAGATCGTCGGATTCTTTGCCATTTTCGCTTCCCAGCAGTCCGCTTAACAGGTCGGAAAGCTCATTCATGGCTTTTTCTGACCTCCAAATTCCTTTAAAAGCCGGCCGACGATCCCCGAATTTAACAGCATCTCCAGTTTTTTCGGATCAGAAAGAAGGTTATAAACCTGTTCGTTTACAGCAATTTTGCCATCCTGCATGATGCCGGAAAGCTTCTCCTGAAGCTGCTGTTTGGGAATTCCTGTTTTTTCGCTTGCAAGTGCAAGCAGCTCTTCCAGCCTTTCTCCTTCAATGAAAAATTCATGCATTCTGCTCACCACCTATTCCAATTGTTCTATTTCTATGATACAGTAAACTTATCTATTCCTGTCCGCGCACGATTCCACAAAAGATTCTATTGCCTGGACAGACTTCCGGCCAAAACCGGAGAGAGGAGGTCCTTTTTTATGCGGATTATCGTGATGTCAGACAGTCACCGGAATTTTCGAAACGTGCTGCGTGTAGTAGACCGGCACCCGGATGCGGATCTTTATATTCATTTAGGGGACGGAGAACGGGAATTTGAAAGCGTGCAGGATCTTTACCCGGACCGTCGTTATCTATGGGTAGCGGGAAATTGTGACTTTGGGTCGGATACAGCCTCCAGCGATTTGGTAAAGCTGTGCGGAAAAAGTGTTTTGCTTACCCATGGACATACTTATTATGTGAAACAGTCTTTATCGGAGCTAAAAAGCGCCGCTAGAATTTGCCACGCCCATATCGCGCTATATGGTCATACGCATGTTGCCCATACCGAATACGACAACGGCCTTTATATTATGAATCCTGGCAGTCTATCGGTTCCCCGGCAGGGAGGAGCATCCTATGGCATTTTGGATATTACCAGCCAGGGAATCATGACCAATATTGTGGAGGTATGAGGATGGAAAAACTTCCGAATTTGGACACAAAATGGTGCGGGCGCAAGTTTATCCATCTGGAGGAGATCGGTTCCACCAACGATTATCTGAAAAGCGGTGATTTTCCCGATGGCACCGTAGTGATTGCAGACCGGCAGACAGCGGGAAAGGGGCGTTCGGGGAAGAATTGGTCCGGCGCTCCGGCCGGGCAGGCGTTGTATCTTTCGGTACTTTTTCATTCTATGAAGATTGACGACATGGGGTTACTGCCTTTGCTGTGCGGGTTGGCCGCCGCCCAAAGTCTGGGAGAAACGGCCGTGATCAAATGGCCAAACGATCTGCTGTTGGGTGAAAAAAAGGTTTGCGGCATTCTTTGTGAAAGCAGAATACAAGGGGAGCAGGTTCTGGCGGTTTGCGGGCTGGGGATGAATCTCGGTCAGCCGGCATCTTTTTTTGAGGAGAACGGCCTGCCTTACGCCACCTCTTTGCTGGCCGCTACGGGACAGAGTCTTCCGGTTTTAACGGTGGCGGCAAAGCTGCTCGGTGCGCTGGAGCCGATTTTGGACAGATACCGGAAGGAGGGCTTTGCCCCCTTTCTGCAGGATTACTGCGACCGCTGCATTACCCTAAATCGTCAGGTCCGGGTCGTTTTGGAGTGCGAAACGATACAGGCGAAGGCGGTATCGGTGGCGCTGGACGGCAGCCTGATCTGCGAAAAGGATGGGAAATCCTTTTCGGTCCGCGCAGGAGAAGCGTCGGTACGGGGACTTTATGGCTATGTCTAAAAATGAGAAGAACCTTTGAAGAGATCGGGAAAAAGAATCGAGCGAGACAGATTGTCAAGCGAAAAAAATATGGTATAATAGCTATGAGCGGCTATTATACCATATTTATGGTTTTTTTGTAGGTTATCTGAAAAAGGGCCGGACGGGTACTATAAATATAGGGAATAAATGGTATAATATGATTATAGTCCGCATAGGTGAATGGCGCCGTATTCGGCATGTAAGCGGAGAAAATAAGTGAATTTCGAATACTCTTCGCTTCTAAAAATAAAAGGATCTCGGGCCTTTGCGAGATACGGAGGGGTTTCATTGAAAAACAATCAGGAGCCGGATTGGGAAAAGATGATCAGCGAAACCATAGAAGATGCGCTTCATTCCGGTGATTTCTCCAAATTAAAGCAGACATTAAGTGGTACAGCCGAATATGTGATGAAACAGACCGTCTCCGGCTGCGAACAGCTTAGTACGCAGATTACCCACCTTTTTAACGGGTCGGGGCATTTTCAGCGCCCAAATTCCCAGCAGGCGCCCGGTACTGCGCCGCCGCGGGTTCCGGTGCAGCGGGTGCCCTCTCGCTATGTTACCAATTGGCAAAGGCCGGTTGTCCCCAAAAAGAAAAAGACGGCCCGGCTGCCCAGCAAGGCGGCATCGACCATCGGCGTTTTCTTAGGGCTTGGATTGGGAATTCTCTCTTTGCAGATGGTCTATCAGACGCTCATGGAGCTTCTCCATCAAGCCTTTGCCTTTTCGACGGTTTCCAGCCTGGCGCTCTTTTTGCTGCTGATGACCGCAAGCTTTTGGTTCGCGGCCCACTGTACCGGGAGATTTCGCAAACGCAGGTATCTGCAATACCATTTGGCGATTGGCGGCAGGCAGGTTTGCGCTGTCAGCGTATTGGCTTCGGCGGTGAAAAAATCCACTAGGTTTGTGCTGCGGGATATAAAAAATATGATAAAAAGCGGCCTATTTCCCCAAGGGCATTTGGACGACGAAGAGTCCTGCCTGATTTTGACCGATGAGGCGTATGCGCAGTATCGGGTCGGTCAGGCAAACCGCAAAAAACGGGAATTGGAGCAGGCGAAGATTCAGGAGAATCCCGATGGATTTGACGCTGTTATTGCCGAGGGCCGGGGTTGGATCCGGAAAATTCGAGAGGCAAACGACGCGTTGCCAGGGCAGGAAATTTCGGAAAAGCTGGATCAGCTGGAGACGGTTACCGGGAAAATCTTTGCCTGTGTAGAAAAGCATCCGGAGAAATTGCCGGAGATTCGCCGATTTATGAGCTACTATCTGCCTACCACGGTGAAACTGGTTACATCCTACCGGGAATTTGAAAATCAGCCGGTGCAGGGAGAGAATATTCAGAATGCCAAAAAGGAGATACTGGATATCCTTGACACGGTAAACAATGCGTTTGCCTCGCTTTTGGACAGCCTGTTTCAAAACGACGCGATTGATATTTCCGCTGATATCAGCGTACTGAAAACCATGCTCGCGCAGGAGGGATTGACCCAAAAGGATTTCGATGGGCAGCCCCGATGATGGATCTTAGTAAGGAGGAAATTACCGATGGATGAAAAGAAAACAGAGACTGTCCCGCAGCTTTCCCTGGATACTCAGGAGGTTCCAACGCTTACCTTAAATTTGGAGACGGCCGAAGAACAGCCGCTGGCGCCTCAGCCACAGCAGCCTCAAACAGCTGTTTTTGACGAAAGCTCCCTGACAGAAGCAGAGCGGAAGATGGTCAATGACTTTGCGCAAAAGATTCAGCTGGATAATTCCAATCTGGTCCTTCAGTACGGTTCCGGCGCGCAGAAAAAAATTGCCGATTTTTCCGAGACGGCCCTCAACAACGTCCGGACCAAGGATATGAGCGAGGTTGGCGAAATGCTGACCAATGTCGTGGTTGAGCTGAAAAAATTCAACGTGGAGGAAGAGGAGAAAGGGCTGTTCAGCTTTTTCAAACGCTCTGGCAACAAAATTTCTACCTATAAAGCGAAATATTCCAGCGCAGAGGCCAATGTCAACCGCATTTGCAGCGTACTGGAAAACCATCAGATTCAGCTGATGAAAGATATTGCCATGCTGGACAAAATGTATGAAATGAACAAGGTTTATTTCAAAGAGCTTTCCATGTATATTCTGGCGGGCAAAAAAAAGCTGGCAGAGGTAGAGTCCACCGAGCTTCCCGCCGCGCAGGAAAAGGCCAGACAGAGCGGTCTGCCGGAGGATGCGCAGGCGGCCAACGATCTGTCAGCCATGTGCAACCGATTCGAAAAAAAGCTTCACGATCTGGAATTGACCCGGACCATCTCTATTCAGATGGCGCCGCAGATCCGTCTGATTCAAAACAACGATACGCTGATGACCGAGAAAATTCAGTCCACCCTGGTGAATACGATTCCTCTGTGGAAAAGTCAGATGGTGCTGGCGCTGGGCGTAGCCCATTCTCAGCAGGCGGCGGACGCGCAGAAAGCGGTTACCGATATGACCAACGAGCTGCTGCGCAAAAATGCCGAAACACTCAAGATGTCCTCCATCGAAACTGCCAAGCAATCGGAGCGGGGAATTGTGGACATCGAGACGCTGAAAATGACCAATGAATCGCTGATCTCCACCCTTGACGAGGTTATGCGCATTCAACAGGAGGGCCGCCAGAAGCGGCAGGAGGCGGAATCCGAGCTTCGTCGGATCGAGGATGATCTGAAAAACAAATTGCTACAGATGCGGTAGGATAAAAATTTTTCTTCTTTCCTTATGTATAGACGTATCTTTCTCCGTTGGATTTTGCCCGAATAAAAAACAGCTCCATACGGGGGCTGTTTTTTTATTTTCGTCATTTTGTGCGGTGCAGGAATATTCCGGCCAGAATGATCACTGCTATGCAAAGAATCCCGCCGATGCAAATGCCCGGCCAGCCTACTTCTGAAAAAAGGAAAATCCCCGTCGGCCGGTCTGCCCCGCCGATGACGCCGGGCCCTAACGGCTGACGTGTGAGCAATTCCACCGCGAAAAGGAAAAGAATGATCAAAAACACCGACGAAAGAACAATTGCTATAGCGTATCCTGTCCGTTTTTTTCGGCGATGTATGGCATTTTTTCGGGCCATTTCGCTATTTAACTGTTCCAGCTTTTCCGCGATGATAGAGATTTTATCCGCTTCCTTTTCATTATTTGCCGGCGGTTCTTCGTCCAGCAGCCTGGCTACCGATGTTTCCAGCACCTGGGCGATTTGGATAAGCGTCTGTGCGTCCGGCACCGAAAGTCCCGTTTCCCATTTGGAAACCGTTTGGCGTACCACATGGATCCGACCGGCAAGCTCCTCCTGCGACAGCCCCTTCTTTATTCGAAGAGCGCGCAGATTTTCTTGCAGCATAGCGTTCAGCCTCCTTTTTCATGCTGTGATCCGATTGTAGCATCCCAAAGGTCATTGCGGCAAGCAACCAAAAATAACAGGGTCTTTCGGATGAAAAAAAGGCCCTGCCTTTTTTAGAGACAGGGCCTTTTTATGCGATCTATGCTTTCAGATGCTGGTCAAACCATTGGGTAATCTCCTTTAAGCGGCGGATGCGGTGCAGCGGCTTGCCGCTGCGGCTTAATTCGTGATTTTCCCCTTTGAAGATACAGATGCGAGCTTCTACTCCAAAATATTTTAACGCGGAATACATCTGAATACCTTCCGCCAGCCAGCAGCGGTAGTCCTCATCGCTGTGGATAAAGAGAGTCGGCGTTTTGCACTGATTGGCATATTTTAACGGAGAATGCCACCAGATTTTATCGTGGTCGGTCCAAGCGTCGGTCCCGATCTGGTCCTTGTTGAAATAATACCCAATGTCAGTGGTGTTGGATTTGGATACCCAGTTAGAGATGCTGCGTTGAGAAGCAGCGCATTTAAAGCGGTCGGTGTGCCCGATAATCCAGTTGGTCATAAACCCGCCATAGCTGCCGCCGGTAACGCCCATGCGGTCTTTGTCCATCCAGGGAGATTTATCCAGGCAAACGTCCACAAAGGTCATAATATCATTATAATCTATCGTACCATATTTGCCCCGGATGTCGGAAAATTTGGTGCCGCGTCCATCCGAGCCGGTGGGATTGCAGAAGATTACACCGTATCCCAAATTAGCCCAATACTGCATCTCGTGGAAGAAATTCGGTCCGTATGCGGTTTTGGGTCCGCCGTGAATGTCCAAAATGACCGGATACTTTTTGCTGTCGTCAAAGCCCACCGGCTTGATAATCCAGCCTTTGATCAGGTCCCCGGCTTCGTTTGTAAAGGTCAGCTCCTCCGGTGTGGAGATGGCGTACTCTTCGGTCAAATGGGTATTCAGATGGGTCAGCTGTGTCTCTTTGCCGTTCAGGTCGGTTTTAAACAGCTCAATGCCATCGTTACCGCGGATACAAAGGGTCAAAAAGCCCTTTTCACAGGGCGCGAATTCCACCACCATTCCCTTTTTCTCGGTGATGGGACGGATGCCGCCTTTTTTTAAATCAATGGCAACCAGCTGGCAGCTGTCGTCGATCGTCTCGGTAAAATAGACAGTGTCCTTTCCATCATAATGCCAGGGAGAAGAAATATTGCTCATCTTCACATCGCTGCCCACCGAACATCCGGTGGCGTGCATGTGGCTTTCGTCCAGCACCTTCCGCTCACCGGTTTTAAAGTTGTAACGGTAAAAATTGGGATCCTGGTTTAAACCGTGCAGCTTTTGGTCCGAGCCCAACAGCAATATCTCATTTTCACCCAGAAGTGTGATTCCCTGATGGACAAAGGGCGTTTCCATAGAAACATCTGCGATAGCGCTGGTGGCCCTGTCATACAGCTTTAGCTGGGTGGGCGTTTCCTTTTTCTGTTCATAGCGGTTGGCGATATAGATAACGCGCCGGCCGCCATCCATAACCTTCCAATCCTTGACGTTGGTATACCGGTCGGTGATGACGGTGATTTCTCCATCTTTGTAGGAATGTAGCTGGTCCCGGTGGCCGTTGGTTATGCCCACGCCATTGGACCAGAAGGGGAGCTGATCAAATACCGTATAGTCAGCCTCTTCCTTTAAAAGCGCAGCGGCCTTTTCCACATCGTCGCCGGCGGTTTGTAGCGCCCATTCCACTTTCGGATCGTAATCCGCCACAAAGTAAAACTCTGACGCGGAAACAAATTGGATGGATTTGATCTTGGATTTTACCCGGAAAGCCTCTACCGCTTCACCGCCGGTCAGGGGCAGCCGGTAGAACACCGTCAGCGGCAGTCCTTTTTTTACATAATCCTGATCTGCCTTTTTTCGGATGGCAGGGAAATAGATCTCCTCTCCGACCCAGTAAAAATCCGAAACCTTTCCGGTATCGGTCAACTGGACCGGCTGTCCATCCCGCCAAAGATACAAATCCGAATCGTAGCCGTTTTCCGCAAGATTCGCTTTTTTTACCAAAAAGGCGGCTTTTCCTCCATCGCTGACCTTTAGATGGTTTAAAAAGGCGAAATTTGCAAAATGATCAATGCCAATAGGCTTCATAATAAAAAACCTCCTGTAAGATGTTATGATACTATGCAGCTGGTTCCTCCAGAGATTCCAGCCGCTCTTTATGACGCCAGGAATAATGAACCATCCACAGCATAGGCGCACTGGCCAGCGCTACCGCCAGCACCGACAGACCCAGCTGCAAAAAGTAGACCTCTCGATTGGTCGGGTCCTTTAAAAAGGTTGGGATGAACAGCAAAGCGCCGGTAATGGAGATTTCCTGCTGCTGTCCAATGGCAACTACCAGTTCAAAGGCAACGCAAAGGTTGTGGCAGAGAAACACAGTGACCAGAAGGCCAAGCAGTATACCGATGATGCTGCCTTTTTTCATGCGGCCGGCCATGTATTGGTAGCCCCAAAAGCATAGAACCGTCATGACCACCCCAACCAGCGTTGCCGAGTGACCGCTGGTGTAAACACCCACCCAGGCGGTAGCGCCGATGAGTAAAACAAGCAAAACCACGATAAATCCCTTAAAAACGCTGTGGCGGGGGAACTTTTTGTTCTGCCACTGATCGGTCAAATCCGCCTCCGCTTTAGCCCGGCAAGCGGGACAAAGCATCCGCGCGTCCCCGTCGAGGAGGAAACGGCGGACATCCTTGGTTTTGCCGCATCCGCCACAGCAGGGCAGATACTGCCGTTCCTTCGCGAAAGCGGCAATCCGCCCCAGCAGGGATGCGGCCAGCTGCCGTGCATCTTCTTGGGCGGTGGTGCTCAACCGCAGGCTGGCGGTGAAATTTTCATATACTGCCGCTGTCACTGCCGGATATTCCTTTCGGATTTCCTCCAGCAGAAGCTCCATGCTGCTATCCTCTGACGAAGGGGACTTTGCAGACAGATGAATCATCATCATTTTCTTTTCCGGCTGTGCCCGAACGGCGCATTCGTATCCGTCCAGCCTGCCAAACAAAAGATTCTGTTCCTCGTAATACCGCATCCCCAGCTGAACGGCCAGGGCAGTCAGATCATTTGCGTTTGCCATCGCTTCTCCTTTTCCTTTCCTGCCAAAGCGGCAGCTTCTGCCGGCATTTGACAAAGCCTCAGCAATCTTCTGTTTTCCACAGTCCTATGGGCTAGAAAACGTGAAAAAAGCTGAAAATACAACTATTTATTAGTATAACAGATTTTTCCTATTCTGTACAGAAAAAACCGATTTTGTACCGGTTTGGTGGATGTCTCATGAACGTTCATAAAATATTTACGGTTAATGATGAAAAGCCCCTTGAAATTCAGATTCCTTCTGTTGTAAAATAAACTCATGCGCCGTTTTCCTGATTTTTGAAATCAATATTGCGGCGAATACGGAAAAATATTGGAGGTTACAGAGAAATGAACTTTAAAATGCGCGTATTCTTCTT
Source organism: uncultured Oscillospiraceae bacterium (assembly GCA_910587335.1). Classification (GTDB taxonomy): domain Bacteria; phylum Bacillota; class Clostridia; order Oscillospirales; family Ruminococcaceae; genus UBA3818. Next base: position 85,081 of record CAJUMG010000001.1, on the reverse strand, counting down.
TAAAACAGAGGGTGTCGCGGAGGAATTGATGGAGCAGCTTTCCCGCGAGTATCGTGTAAAAGCCGACCAGATTCCGCCTGCTTATCCGGTTGAGAATGAAAAACTAATTTTGGTCTGTATTGATGACAGCGCCGCCAAACCGAAAAAGGCGTTGGTAGACTTCTGCCGCAATTTGGATAACGCAAGATGTCAGAACGTCGCGTTCAGCGCCACGACCAAAGGCGGTGTAGAGGCTGCGAAGGAGCTGACCGGAATCGTTCGTTCCAACAACATCAATGTTGTCGATGAGCCGCACCTGATCCCGGTAAAATCTGGCCTGTTCGGCTCTAAAGCGACCGATGAGAGCGTTTCCGACATCAAAGCTTGGGCTAAGCATGTGATTGATATTATCCATCAGTAAGAAAATGTCACGCAAAAGGCGTCTGGATAGGTCCAGACGCCTTTTTTGTTGTAATTGGGTTGATTTATGCGTCTGAATTTTTTATACTGATGTCGTAAACTCAGAAAAAGCTGTTTTTTGAAAGGGAGTTTTTATGAACCGAAAGCTGCGTGATTTTCTTTTCATGACCGGCGGCACCATCCTGGTCGCAATTGGCCTATACTACTTTAAAATGCCCAACCACTTTTCCACCGGCGGTGTGTCTGGCATATCCATTATCCTTGGCGCCTTAATTCCCGGCGTTTCCACCGGTTCCATCAATTTTATTGTCAATATGCTGCTTTTGCTGCTTGGCTTTTTGACCTTTGGCAAAGGGTTTGGCGCCAAAACCGCATATGCCAGCGTGCTCATGTCCAGTATCGTCTGGGTTTTGGAGCGGGTGCAGCCGATGGAAGCTCCATTTACCAATGAACCGCTGCTGGAGCTGTTTTTCGCCGTTGGCCTGCCGTCGATCGGGTCCGCCATCCTGTTTAATATCGGCGCGTCTACCGGCGGCACGGACATTATCGCCATGATTGTGAGAAAATTTAGCAATGTGGATATAGGAAAAGCCCTTTTCCTCAGCGACTGCGCCATTGTGGTCATTGCCTGCTTTATATTTGGAATGCAGACCGGACTGTTTTCCATCATGGGTCTGGTGCTGAAAACGCTGGTGGTCGATATGGTTATTGAGTCGATCAATCTGTCGAAATTTTTTACCATTATCACCGATTCACCGGAGCCGATTGCAAAATATATTAACGAAACATTAAAGCGCGGCGCGACGATAGAGGAGGCTGTGGGCTCTTACAGCCACAAAAAGCGGTATATTATTCTTACAGCAACCCGCCGGCACCAGGCGGTGGCGCTGCGCGCCTTTGCCCGCCAGGTTGACCCCCATTCGTTTATCATGATTACCAATTCCAGCGAGATTATCGGAAAAGGCTTTAGCGAACACTAAAAGAAGATTAAAAAACAGCTGCACACCCTGTTTTTCTATGTTATACTGAATGTATCATCCGGATTTTGAAAAGGTTCCATCTTGACCGGATGGAACCTTTTCATTCACAAGCTGTCTTTGTACGGAGAGGAGGGAAACCATGGCGCTTCCAGCGGAAGGGCAGCTCCCTTTGTATCAGCAATTGGCGGAACTGATTAAAGAAGATATCCATACCGGCCGATATAAACAGGGGCAAAAGCTTCCCACAGAATTGGAGCTGTGTGACCTGTATCATGTCAGCCGAAACACGGTGCGGGGTGCTTTACAGCAGCTGGAAAAAGAAAATCTGCTGCTCCGCCAGCAGGGGAAAGGTACCTTTGTCAGCAAGAAAAAGTACAATCATCACATTGTTCCAGCGCGCAGCTTTACCGATATGTGCCGTGAAATCGGCTGCACGCCTGGCGCAAAGGTCATTAAATCGGTGATTAAGGACCCGGAGGAAGAGGACATTGCTTTTTTGGATCTGCGGCCGGACGCGAAGATTATCGCGATCGAGCGGATTCGGTATACCGATGGCGTACCGGTGGAACTGGAAATTTCCCATTTTCCCGAATCCTTCTCCTACCTGCTGGACGAGGACCTGAACCATTGCTCTATGCTGAAGCTGCTGCGGGAAAAATATGGCGTTTGGTTTACAAAATCGCGCATTTCTCTGGAGGTGACCTTTGCTTCTTACGAGATGTCCCATTATCTCTCGGTGCAGAGGGATTATCCGCTTTTGTTAATTGGCAGCGAATTGAGCGATCAAAACGGGATGCCCGGCTGCCGGTGCGTCCAATATGTGGTGGGGGACAAGTTTAAAATGATTCTATGACCGGCGGTTGTGCAGCGCCGGATCAAGGCGATAGAAAGCGTCTTTCGCTATTTTGGGGGAAGCGCTTGGAAGGAGAGGGGAACAGGTGGATTATCAGCGGATTTTACAAAGCCAACAGGATTTTTTTGCCAGCGGCGCAACGATGCCCGTCCCCTTCCGACAAACGGTCCTAGCGCTTCTGGAAGGTGCGATTCAAAGCCGTCAGGCGGAAATTGAGGCTGCTCTGGCACGGGATCTGGGAAAATCCCGGCAGGAAGCCTATATGACAGAAATTGCTGTGGTGCTAGAAGAAATTCATTGCGCCAGGCGGCATTTGAAAAGCTGGAGCCGTGCCAGACGGGCGCCGGTTCCAATCAGCCACCTGCCCGGACGGCAGTGGACCCGACCGGTACCCTACGGCTCGGTGCTGATTCTCTCCCCCTGGAATTATCCGTTTCAGCTTTGTATGTCTCCGCTGGTAAGCGCTTTGGCTGCGGGCAACTGCGCAGTAGTCAAGCCGTCGGAATTGGCGGAGCATACGGCGTTGGCTGTCTGTGCGCTGTTGGAAGAAATCTTCTCGCCCGAGTATGTGTCGGTCTGCTTGGGTGAGGCGAATACCGCCGCCGCGCTTACCGCCCTGCCTTTTGATAAGATCTTTTTTACCGGCAGCGGCGCCGTGGGGAAAAAGGTTTTGGCAGCGGCGGCGGAGAACCTTACGCCGGTCACACTGGAGCTGGGCGGCAAAAGTCCCTGTATTGTGGATGCCTCCGCTGATCTGCGTTTGGCGGCGCGGCGGATTATGTGGGGAAAAATCCTCAACTGCGGGCAGACCTGTGTCGCGCCGGACTATGTGTTGGTCCAGCGGTCGGTGAAGGATGCATTTGTGGAACAATGCCGTGTGGCGCTGGAGGGGTTTCTCGGTGTGAATCCTCTGGCCAGCCCGGATTACGGGCGGATCGTGAACAAGGCCCATTACCAGCGGTTGCTGAGCCTTTTAAAAGACTGCCGGATTTTGTTCGGCCGCGAGACGGATGCCAAGGCCCTTCGTCTGTCCCCGACTTTGGTGGATGAACCATCCCTCGACCTGCCGGTGATGCGGGAGGAAATTTTTGGCCCTATTTTACCGGTTTTGCCTTTCGACACGCTGGAACAGGCGGTGAAGATCGTCCAGAAAAATTCTCATCCTCTGGCCGCATACTTTTTTGCCAGGGATAAGCATATGCTACACCAAATGCAAAACGCTTTTTCCTATGGGGGATGCTGTATAAACGATACGGTTTTACATCTAGCTTCTCCTTATCTTCCTTTTGGCGGCGTGGGCAAGAGCGGCACAGGACAGAGCCATGGACAATATGGCTTTTTGACCTTTTCCCACCTGCAAGGGACCTATCAGCGCCTGAGCGGCTGGGAACCGGATTTGCGGTATCCTCCGTATACTGCCAAAAAGTATTTCTGGACCCAAAAGCTTATGAATCGGCGTTAGAGCAAATTATCATAGAAAAGTGTTGTCCAATTATACAATTTTCATAAAATCGATAGGTTTTCTGCCGTTATTCTTCCGAAAATATACATTTTCCCCAAATTTAGTGCAGATTTTGTTGTTTTTTCTCCCTTTCTCTTGTAAAATGGTAAATTGGAAGTATTGAGTGCTTTTTAAGTGCAAATCCTGTGCGCTGAGCAATACCTCCTTTTTATAAAATTCATTAAAGCGTGGTGATAAAATGGGACAGGATACGATTCAGGCAATCCGTGAGGCAGAGCAGAAGGCGGACCAGATCGAGCAGCGGGCCCAGGCGGAAAGCGCTTCTATTTTAGCGCAAGCCCGCAGCCAGGCCAAAACCGAAATGGACGAGATGCTGGCCAAGGCCCGGGCCGATAGCCGGCAAGCTCTGCAAAAGGCGCGTCAAAAAGCGGACGAGACGCTGGCGCAGGCGGCCGAGGCGGCCGAGTCCGAAATTCGGATGTTGCAGCAAAACGCCGCGGCCAAAAAAGGAGAAGCCATCCGGATGGTCCTATCCGAACTGATTTAGCATTCACGATTTATCAGAAAGGAGGCTTCTCGAACTATGGCGGTACTGCAGATGAAAAGAATAAGCATCTGTGCATTAAAAAAAGACCGCAAACCGGTATTGGAACTTTTGCAGCGGCGCGGCGCGATAGAGGTGGATTCGGTCTTGCCCGAAGACAGCGTCTTTTCCCACACCGATACTTCTGCAAATCGCTCTATTTTTCAAAAAAACATTGCTGCGGCAGCTTCTGCACTGGAAATTTTGAACCAGTATGCGCCGGAGAAAAAATCTATGCTTGCCTCGCTAGAGGGGCGTGAGCCCAAAACCAATAAGGACTATGATGCGTTTTCTCAAAGGTATAATGCGGTGATGGAAACGGTTTATGAAATTACGGCTCTTTCCCGCAGCATTGCAGAAAACAAATCGGAGATCGTAAAGCTGGAAGGGCAGCTGGAAGCGCTCGGGCCCTGGCTGGGACTGGATTTATCCATGCGCTTTAAGGGCACCGGAAAAACCAGCGCCTTTATTGGGGTTCTTCCCGGCGGCATGGATTTGGAGTCTGTCCTGGAGCAGCTGTCCCAGCAAAATCCCCAGCTTCCTGCGGTACATGTGGAGATTGTGAGCACTTCTCAGAATCAGACCTGCGTTTTTGTGCTCTGCCATAAGGCGGGTGCGGCCCAGGTCGAGGAAGCGCTGCGCAGCATCGGTTTTGCCCAGCCTTCGAATCCCACAAAGCGTTCGCCGGCTGAGCGAAAAGAGGAATTGACCGGCCGTGTCCGCCGTGCGGAAGAGGAAATCGAGCAGGCGCAGAAAAAAATTGCCTCTTTTGCCGACCAGCGGGCGGATATTCAGTTTGCGATTGACTACTTTACGCTTCGGTTGGAAAAATACGCTGTGATTGGGGAATTGGCCCAGTCTAAGCGGGCGTTCGTCCTCACCGGGTATATTCCGGAGAAAAAAGCGAATACACTCAAAAGTGAGCTGGAAAAACGCTTTGATCTGTCGGTGGAAATATCCGACTGCGACCCTTCGGTCGATTCGCCCATTATGCTTAAAAACAACGCTTTTTCTGCACCGGTGGAAGGGGTGCTCGAATCCTTTGGCCTGCCAGGCCGGGGAGAGGTGGATCCCTGTTCGATTATGTCGATTTTTTATTACGTCCTGTTTGGGCTGATGCTTTCCGACGCGGCTTATGGCCTTTTGATGGTGATCGGCTGTGGGTTTGCGCTTTTGAAGTTTAAGAACATGGAACCAGGCATGCGCAAAACGCTGCAAATGTTTTTCTACTGCGGCATATCCACCGCATTTTGGGGCTTTATGTTCGGCAGCTTCTTCGGCGATTTGATCCAGGTCGTGGCGACTACCTTCTTTGGCCGCCCGGATGTTACCCTGGGACCCATCTGGTTTGAACCGGTTAAAGAACCTATGCGGATGCTGGTATTCTCCATGCTCATGGGTATTATCCATCTGTTTACCGGTCTTGCTATGAAAGCCTATCAGTACGCAAAACAAAAGGCATGGCTGGATATTTTGTACGACGTTGGTTTTTGGTATATGCTTTTGGTTGGACTGATTGTGTTCGGCCTTTCCACCGAAATGCTGCCCGGTATTTTGCAGCTTTCGTTTATCCTGCCCTCTACAGCGGGTACGGTGGGAATCATTGCGGCAGGCGTCGGCGCGGTGGGCATTATCCTTACTGCGGGGCGGGAGTCACGCAATCCCTTTAAACGGCTTTTAAAAGGAGCTTATGGGCTTTACGGCGTGACCAGCTATCTGTCCGACGTACTTTCCTACTCCCGTTTGCTGGCCTTGGGTCTGGCCACCGGCGTTATCGCCACGGTTATTAACTCCATGGGCAGCATGATGGGCGGCGGCATTGGCGGCGCGATCGTATTCATTTTGATTTTCCTGGTAGGACATACACTCAATATGGCAATCAACCTGTTGGGCGCGTATGTACATACCAACCGTTTACAGTTCGTTGAGTTTTTTGGTAAGTTTTATGAGGGCGGCGGAAGGCAGTTCCAACCGTTTGCCGTTCATACAAAATATTACAACATCAAGGAGGAAACTTATAATGGATAATCTCGGTATTGTATTTGCTTTGCTTGGCGCGGTTTTGGCGGCTTTAATGGCCGGTATTGGTTCTGCAATCGGCGTAGGAATGGGCGGCGAGGCGGCCGCTGGCGTCTGCACCGACGATCCTTCTAAATTCGGTAAGGTCCTGATTCTTCAGCTGTTGCCTGGTACCCAGGGTATTTATGGCCTGCTGATCGCGTTTATCACCCTGTCTCAGATTGGTATTCTCGGCGGCTCCGGCGACATCAGCCTTGCTAAAGGCCTTCTGTACCTGGCCGGCTGCCTGCCTATGGCGTTTGTCGGCTACTGGTCTGCACTCAAGCAGGCAAAATCTGCTGTATCCGGTATTTCTTTGGTATCCAAACGTCCTGACCAGTCCGGTAAAGCGATCATCTTCGCCGCGATGGTTGAGACCTACGCGATCTTGGCGTTGCTGGTTTCCATTCTGGCCATCACCGGCATCGGCGGCCTGAACATCTAAGCGGCTTGCCTTATGAAGCAGATTCCCAATACGATTATAAGGAGAGCCGGCATATGACAGGATTAGAGAAAATTACTACCCAAATCATTGACGACGCAAACGCCAGCGCCCAAAAGGCCAAGGCTGCGGCGGAAGAAGAAGCATCCAAGATCCTGGCGTCGGCAAAAACACAGCGGGAAGAGCAGGCAGCGCAGATAGCGGCGCAAACGCAGGCGCAGGCAGCCCAGATAGCGGCAAACGCCCAGTCCGGCGCGGCGCTTAAGCGGCGGCAGGTTCTTCTTGCGGCCAAACAACAGATGATTTCTGAGACCATCCAGGCGGCCCAAAAATCCCTTCTGGCACTGGACGATACAGCTTATTTTGATCTGATTTTCAAAATGGCCGGTAAGTTCGCTCTGCCGCAGCAAGGAAAGCTGATCCTGAATCAAAGAGATCTTGCCCGGGTTCCCGGCGATTTTGACCAGAAGCTGAAAGCTGCGGTTAAATCTGTACCGGGCGCCGCCCTTTCTCTGTCGAAGGAAACCCGCCCGGTAGATGGAGGCTTTGTGCTAGATTATGACGGGGTCGAGGAGAACTGTTCATTCGAAGCATTGTTCTATTCCAGCCAGGAGGCGTTGCAGGATAAAGTTCAGGAATTTCTGTTCCAGTAAGGAGGTAGGATTATGGCGAAACCCGACTATATTTATGCGGTAGCCCGAATCCGCGCCAAAGAGCTTTCATGCTTTAGTTCCTCCACCTTAGAACAGCTGATGGCCTGCAAAACCTATGACGAATGTATCCGCATGCTGAACGAAAAGGGCTGGGGCAGCGGTTCTGCCGGCCAAACGCCGGAGTCCCTTTTGGAAGGGGAGCGGAATAAAACCTGGGAGCAGCTGCGGGAATTAGTCGAGGATATGAGCGTTTTTGACGTGTTTTTGTATGCCAATGACTATCATAATCTAAAAGCTGCGATTAAAGAAAATTATGCTCCTATCCAGGGTGTGGATATCTATAATCCCAACGGTACCATTGATCCGGTTGTTTTTCGGCGGGCGGTGGAAGAGCATGATTTTTCCTCTCTTCCGTCTGAAATGGCCGCGGTAGCAGATGAAGCGTTGGCTATTTTGCGGGAAACTGGCGACGGCCAGCTTTGCGACGTAGTGGTCGATAAGGCGGCGCTACAGGCGATTTTAGCGGCCGGCAAGGCGTCTGACAGCCCATTGCTCGCGTTTTATGCCGAGCATACGGTGGCCACAGCCGATATCAAAATTGCCGTACGGTGCCAAAAAACCGGGAAATCCCTGGAATTTGTGCGTCGGGCGTTGGCAGCCTGCGATACATTGGATGTTGGGCAGCTTGCACAGGCGTCGGTGGAAAGCCTGGGCGCGATCGGCGATTATTTAAGCGGCACCTGCTATGAGGGAGCTGTCGAGGCGCTGAATCAATCCGCCTCTGCTTTCGAGCGCTGGTGTGATAACCGGCTGATCGAAAAAATTCAGCCGCAGAAGTATGAGACGACTACCGTCAGCCCTCTCGCCGCTTGGCTGCTGGCGAGAGAAAACGAGATCAAAACCGTCCGCATCCTGCTTTCGGGCAAACGCAATGGACTTTCGGACGATGCGATTCGGGAAAGGTTAAGGGAAATGTATGTATAAGATTGCAGTATTAGGCGACCGCGACAGTATTTACGGGTTTGCCGCGCTGGGTCTGGATACCTATCCCGTTTATGACCCTGCCGAAGCAGTTCGAACCCTGCGCCGCTTGGCGGAAGGAAACTATGCGGTCATTTATATTACAGAAGCGCTGGCTGCCGAGATTGATGAGGAGCTGGATCATTACCGCTCCCAACGGCTGCCCGCCATTATCCTGATCCCCGGCGTGTCCGGCAATACCGGAAAAGGGATCGCCAGCGTGAAACGATCGGTGGAGCAGGCTGTTGGCTCCGACATCATATTTGGCAATGATAACTAACAAAAAGCAGGTGAAAATACATGAGCAAAGGTACCATTAAAAAAGTTGCCGGACCTCTGGTCATCGCCCAAGGGATGCGCGACGCCAATATGTTTGACGTGTGCCGTGTCAGCGACCAGCGCCTGATTGGCGAAATTATCGAGATCCATGGCGACGAAGCCTCGGTACAGGTTTACGAGGAAACCTCCGGACTGGGTCCGGGCGAACCCGTAGAGTCCACCGGCGCGCCGTTGAGCGTGGAATTGGGCCCAGGACTAATTGGCAGTATCTTCGACGGTATTCAGCGTCCGCTGGAAACGATTATGCAGGTTTCCGGAAACAATTTGCAGCGGGGGATTGAGGTTCCGTCTTTAAGCCGTGAAAAGACCTGGAGCTTTGTTCCATCGGTCAAAGCAGGGGATAAGGTAACCGGCGGTGATATCATCGGATCGGTACAGGAGACGAAGATCGTATCCCATAAGATTATGGTTCCAAACGGCGTAGCCGGTACGGTAAAATCCATCCAGGAAGGGGACTTTACCGTCACCCAGACCATAGCGGCCATTGAAAATGAAAACGGCGGCGAGACCGCTTTAACATTGATGCAGAGCTGGCCGGTTCGAAAAGGCCGTCCCTACAAGGAAAAATTGCCGCCGGATATGCCGTTGGTCACCGGTCAGCGTGTTATTGATACGCTGTTCCCCATCGCCAAAGGCGGCGTCGCGGCGGTTCCGGGTCCCTTTGGGTCGGGCAAAACCGTTGTGCAGCATCAGCTGGCTAAGTGGGCCGAGGCGGATATTATCGTTTATATCGGCTGCGGCGAGCGCGGCAACGAGATGACCGACGTTTTGAACGAGTTCCCGGAGCTGAAGGACCCCAAAACCGGCTATTCCTTGATGGAGCGTACCGTTTTGATCGCGAACACCTCCGATATGCCGGTTGCGGCGCGTGAGGCTTCGATCTATACTGGTATCACCATCGCCGAGTATTTCCGGGATATGGGCTACTCGGTAGCATTGATGGCCGATTCTACCTCCCGTTGGGCGGAGGCGCTTCGTGAAATGTCCGGCCGTCTGGAAGAGATGCCCGGTGAGGAAGGTTATCCCGCCTATCTGGGAAGCCGTCTGGCCCAGTTCTATGAGCGTGCCGGCCGGGTCATCACCCAGGGGCAGGAGGGACGCGAGGGCGCTTTGAGCGTAATCGGCGCTGTATCGCCCCCTGGCGGTGACATTTCCGAGCCTGTTTCTCAGGCGACTTTGCGTATCGTTAAGGTGTTCTGGAGCTTGGACTCCGCTCTGGCCTATGCCCGTCATTTCCCGGCGATCAACTGGCTGACCAGCTATTCGCTGTATGCTGATAATACCGCCGGCTGGTTTAACAGCAAGGTGCATGAGGATTGGACCCAGCTCAAGCAGCAGATTATGCGTTTGCTTCAGGAAGAGGCGGAGCTGGATGAAATCGTCCAGTTGGTTGGTATGGACGCCTTGTCTCCGGCTGACCGGCTGAAGCTGGAGGCTGCCCGTTCGATCCGTGAGGACTTTTTGCATCAGGACGCTTTCCATGAGGTGGATACCTATACCTCTTTGGAAAAACAGTATTCGATGATGAAGCTGGTTTTGGCGTTCTATGAATCCACCGTCAACGCGCTGCAGACCGGCATTGGTGTTGAATCGCTGGTAAAACTGTCCGTGCGGGAAAGAATCGGTCGTTTCAAATATACGCCGGAGGATCAGATCGCCAGAGAGTTTGACGGAATTATCCAGAGTATGAATAAAGAAATTGAGGAACTTTCCCAGACGAAGGAGGACTTCTAATGCCAAAGGAATACAGAACCATTCAAGAGGTGGCGGGTCCTCTGATGCTGGTGCGCGGCGTAGAGAACGTCACCTATAACGAACTGGGGGAGATTGAGCTTGCTTCCGGCGAAAAACGCCGCTGCAAGGTACTGGAAATCGACGGCGGAAACGCGCTGGTTCAGCTGTTTGAAAACTCCACCGGTATCAACCTGTCCAACAGTAAGGTCCGCTTTTTGGGTCGCCCCATGGAATTGGGCGTATCAGAGGATATGCTCAGCCGTGTATTCGACGGTTTGGGCCGTCCCATCGACGGCGGCCCCGAGATCCTGCCGGATAAGCGCATGGATATTAACGGCCTTCCGATTAACCCGGCCGCCAGAAACTATCCGCAGGAGTTTATTCAGACCGGTGTTTCGGCGATTGACGGTTTGAATACCCTGGTCCGTGGGCAAAAGCTGCCGATCTTCTCCGCCTCCGGTCTGCCTCATGCCAACCTGGCGGCGCAGATTGCCCGGCAGGCGCGGGTGCGCGGTACGACAGAGCCCTTTGCGGTTGTGTTTGCCGCCATGGGTATCACCTTCGAAGAATCTAACTTCTTTATCGAAAGCTTTAAAGAAACCGGCGCAATCGACCGGACGGTCCTGTTTGTCAATCTGGCAAACGACCCGGCGGTCGAGCGTATTGCAACGCCTCGTATGGCGTTGACCGCCGCGGAATATCTGGCGTTCGAAAAGAATATGCACGTGCTGGTTATCCTGACCGATATTACCAACTACGCCGACTCTCTGCGTGAGGTTTCCGCCGCCCGTAAAGAGGTTCCCGGCCGCCGTGGTTATCCCGGTTACATGTATACCGACCTTGCCACCTTGTACGAGCGGGCCGGCCGTCAGAAAGGGAAGAACGGTTCCATCACCATGATCCCGATTCTTACCATGCCCGAGGATGATAAGACCCACCCGATCCCTGACCTGACCGGCTATATTACGGAAGGACAGATTATCCTGAGCCGTGAGCTGTACCGCAAAGGCATCACACCGCCGATCGACGTACTGCCCAGCCTGAGCCGTTTGAAGGATAAGGGTATTGGCGAGGGAAAAACCCGCGCGGACCACGCAAACACTATGAACCAGCTGTTCGCGGCTTATGCCCGCGGTAAGGACGCAAAAGAGCTGATGGTGGTTCTGGGCGAGGCGGCGCTGACCGATATCGACAAGCTGTATGCCCAGTTCGCCGACGCGTTTGAGGCGGAGTATGTCTCCCAGGGATATGACGCCAACCGGGATATTGAACAGACGCTGGAAATCGGTTGGAAGCTTTTGTCCATTCTGCCCCGTTCGGAGCTGAAACGAATCAAGGATGAATACCTCGACGAATATTACGGTAAGTAAGAGAGGGGGATTTTCTTGGCAAATACACAGGTAAATCCAACTCGTATGGAGCTGACCCGTTTAAAAAAGAAGCTGTCTACCGCTATGCGCGGCCATAAGCTTTTAAAAGACAAACGGGATGAGCTGATGCGTCAGTTTCTGGATCTGGTTCGTCAGAACAAAACGCTGCGGGAAAAGGTGGAAGAGGGCATTAACGCCGCCAACAAAAATTTCTTGTTGGCCCGTGCCGCTACCGATGCACAGGTGCTGGATGTAGCGCTGATGGCTCCAAAGCAGGAGGTTTTTCTCGAAGCGTCTGAACGCAATGTCATGAGCGTAGAGATTCCGGTGTTTTCGTATAAAACCAGAACAGCGGATCTTGGCGATATCTATTCTTATGGATTTGCGTTTACCTCAGCTGATTTGGATGACGCGGTTCTGTCCTTGTCAGAGGTGCTGCCTGATATGCTCAAGCTGGCCGAGATTGAAAAATCCTGTCAGCTGATGGCTGCGGAGATTGAGAAAACACGCCGGCGCGTAAATGCGCTGGAGCATGTGATGATCCCTGATTTGCAGACCAATATCAAGTACATCACAATGAAGCTGGATGAAAATGAGCGAAGCACCCAGATCCGCCTGATGAAGGTGAAGGACATGATGTTGGAACAAGCTCACCACTATTCGGAAAAAGCGGCCCAGTAGTTGGGAGAATTCTTACCACTCAAGTCAAACGAATAGAAGAAAAGGCTCTGTCCATTTGGACAGAGCCTTTTGATGTCTACAAAAATCTTAGCTTCTTGAAAACAGGAATCGAGAAATCCCGACCAAACGCTTGATAGCAAAGCCTTTTTGTGGTATAGTAATTTTCCTATTTGGCTTATCCTAAAGAACAGGCAGAAAAGGAGGGTTTTTTATGCCGAATACCGCAAACCTGAAAGGAACCTTTGATACGGCAGTTTCCGTCTATGAAAAATTCCGGCCAGGATATGTGGACGAGTTGTATCAAAGGATTTTTAGCCATGTCTCTCTTGGACCAACCAGCAAAGCGGTGGAGATTGGGATCGGCGCGGGACAGGCAACCTTACCCATTTTGCGGACGGGCTGCCAGGTGAAGGCCGTTGAATACGGAGAAAACTTTTCCGCCCTGTGCCGGAAAAAGTTTCAGGACTATCCCAATTTTTTGTTGATCACCGGAAAATTCGAGGATGCTTTACTGGAAGAAGCATCCTGCGATCTTGTTTATTCCGCAACAGCCTTTCACTGGATCCCGGAGGAAATTGGTTATCCGAAGGTCTTTTCGATTCTAAAAAAAGGCGGCGTATTTGCGCGCTTTGCCAATCATCCTTTACCGGATAAAAGCAATCCCGTGCCTTTATCCGAGGAAATCGACGCGCTCTACGAAAGGTATATGGGTGTTTCCCACCCTGCAGAATTTTGCGAGGAAAAGGCAAAGGAGCTTTCCGAAATCGCCCTGCGCTACGGCTTCGAAGAAACGTCCTATGCGCTTTATCACAGGACAAGGACCTTCACAGCCCGGGACTATATCGGCCTTCTGGGAACCTATTCGGACCATATCGCGTTGGAAGAGAGTAGGCGCAAAGCGCTTTTCACAGGAATCGAACAGGCAATTCAAAGATATGGCGGAACGATCACCCTACATGATACCATTGATTTGGAATTGGCGAAAAAGCCAGAATAAAATGGGAATAGGATAGAAGAAAGGCGCTGAGGTTAAATCCCCGGCGTCTTTTCTTGACTTGATTCCTCCAAGGAAGAGGTACAGTGGGGACAGCGGACCGCCTCGAGGGCGATTTCACTACAGCAAAACGGACACTTTTTCGTGGTAGGCTTTGCCGGCGGTTCCGGCTTTCTGCCGATTTCCATTAGCTTATTCAGCAGTTTGACCAGCAAAAAGATCACCAGCGCCATGATCAGGAAATTGATCACCGCGGTTAAAAAGGCGCCATAACGAATTTCAGCGCCACCGACAGCTACCGACCAATCGCTCATATCGGCGCTGGCAAGCAGCCCGATTACAGGGGAAATCATGTCACTGACCAGCGAGTTGGTAATATTTTGAAATGCCGCGCCGATGATAACACCTACGGCTAAATTCATCACATTGCCCCGGGCGATAAACCCGCGGAATTCCGCCCAAAATTTTTTCCCCTTCATGTCAATGCACTCCTTTTATTTGTGATAGAGCTTCTTCGTTTGATAGGCCGGCTCACAGGTTAGATGGACGCCCAGCTTTCTAAAGGTACTATCGTCCACCTGAGAAAGAATCACCGAAGAATGGGCCTCGCACCCCCGCAGACGGGGCAGCTGGTTCATTGCCAGCTCGGCGGTGGGATTGGTCGCCGCGCTGATGGAAAGGGCAATGAGGATCTCATCGGTATGCAGCCGTGGATTATGGCCCCCCAGATCCTGCGTTTTAAGCTTTTGAATCGGACCGATGACAATGGGGGAAATCAGGTGGATTTCGTGCTGAATGCCGCCCAGCACCTTTAAGGCGTTTAGCAAAAGAGCGGCGGAGCACCCCAGCAGATCAGAGGTTTTTCCGGTTACAATTTGCCCGTCCGGCAGTTGGATCGCGGCCGCAGGCATACCGGTCGCCTCGGCCCGGTTCATGGCGGCAGCGGCCACAGGGCGGTCAGCAGTTGTAACTCCCGCCTGATTCATCAGCAGCTCCAGCTTATACACTACATCCTCACCCAACAGACCCTGTCGCCGCTCGCAAAGGCTTTGGTAGTAGCGGCGCAGAATCTCCTGCTTGGAAGCTTCCCGGCAGATATCATCATCCACAATCGCATTGCCGGCCATGTTCACGCCCATATCGGTGGGGGATTTATAAGGACATTTCCCCATAATCCTCTCAAACATCGCCCGCAAAACCGGAAAGATTTCCACATCTCGATTATAGTTAACGGTGGTATCGCCGTAAGCCTCCAGGTGAAACGGATCGATCATATTGACATCGTTTAAATCAGCCGTGGCCGCTTCATAAGCCAAATTGACCGGGTGATTTAAAGGAATGTTCCAGATGGGGAAGGTCTCGAACTTTGCGTATCCCGCCTTAACGCCGCGATTATATTCATGATACAGCTGGGATAAGCAGGTAGCCATCTTTCCAGAACCGGGACCCGGCGCGGTAACGACCACCAGCGGGCGGGAGGTCTGAATAAATTCGTTGCGGCCATAACCCTGCTCGCTGACGATAAGCGGAATATTAGAGGGATACCCTTCGATGGAGTAATGGCGGAATACCCGCACACCCAGCCGCTTTAGGCGCTTGATGAAAGCATCGGCCGCGGCCTGACCGGCGTAACGGGTCAACACTACACTGCCGACATACAGACCAATGTCGCGGAAAGCGTCGATCAGCCGCAGTACATCCAGATCGTAGGTGATGCCCAAATCCCCGCGGATTTTGTTCTTTTCAATATCCGACGCATTGATGACAATGACAATTTCCGCCTGATCCTTTAGCTGTAAAAGGAGTTTTACCTTGCTGTCCGGCTCAAAACCCGGTAGTACCCGGGAGGCGTGAAAATCATCGAACAGCTTGCCGCCAAATTCCAGATACAGCTTGCCCCCGAATTGGGCAATTCGCTTTTTAATCTGTTCCGATTGCAGATGCACATACTTTTGATTGTCAAATCCGATTCCGCTCATAAAACCCCATACCTTTCCGTCTAAAGGTCCGCATACGAAAAACGGCCAGGAATGCCGGTTCTGGCCGTTGGATTTTTCAAAGCGGACAAGTACTAACTATTCTCATTATAGCGAAAAAACGGTATTTTTACAAGATGCGGCCAGGGAAAAGCTTTACTTTTTTTCCTCGGAACAGTAGAATAAAAGAAAAGGATAAAATGGAAGGAGCGGCGGCTTTGGAAAAATTGGCAAAAATTTTGGATGGATATATTGAACAGAAAAGGCAAAAGCTCATTTCTCTCAGCGAAGAGATCTGGCGCTACGCGGAGGTGGGCTTTCAGGAGTTTCAGTCGGCCAAGGCGCTGGAGCAGTGCTTGGAGGAAGAGGGCTTTTTGGTCGAAAAAGGGGTCGCCGGTATCCCGACGGCGTTTGTCGCCACCTATGGCAAAGGGAATCCCCGCATTGGTTTTTTGGGTGAATACGACGCATTGTTTGACCTGAGCCAAAAGGCGGGCAGCACCCAGCGGGCCTTGTTCCAAAATGGCAAAGCAGGACACGGCTGTGGCCACAATGCCTTGGGTGTTGGCTCTTTAGCGGCGGCGCTGGCGGTCAAAGCCTATATGCAGGAGCATTCCTTGCCCGGTACGGTGATCTATTATGGCTGCCCGGCGGAGGAAGATGGCAGCGGTAAGATGTTCATGGCCAAGGCGGGCATTTTTGATGGGTTGGACGGCGCCTTTACCTGGCACCCCTCCAGCCGAAACGAAGTGGACGGATGCAGCAGCCTGGCCTGTATCGGCGTTCTATACCGCTTCCATGGCCGGGCAACCCACGCGGCAGGTCAGCCCCATTTGGGCCGCAGCGCTCTGGATGCCTGCGAGCTGATGAATGTGGGGGTCAACTATCTGCGGGAGCATATGATCCAGGAGGCGCGGATCCATTACGCTTACCGGGATGCCGGCGGTGCCGCACCCAATGTAGTGCAGGATCATGCGGCGCTATACTATTTTGTCCGTTCGCCAAAGGTTGCCCAGGCGGTGGAATTAAGGGAACGGGTGGACAACTGCGCCCGGGGTGCGGCGCTGATGACCGGTACAACGGTGGAGATCACCACCATCGACGGTCAGTGTGACTTTACCCCCAATCAGACCCTCAGCGCCCTGCTCCAGCAGGGACTGGAAGCGGTTGGCGCGCCCCGGTTTACCGAAGAGGACAAAAATCTGGCGGCTAAATTCCAGGAGGGGTATTCGGCGGCGGAGCTGAAAGAAAAAAATGCGTCCTATGAAAAGGATTATGGTCCCCAAATTGCGGAACAGCTCAAGGGAAAAGCATTGATGGATATTGTTTTGCCTTTGCGGTTTGACCCAACGGCCAGTCCCGGCTCTACCGATGTGGGAGACGTTAGCTATGCCTGTCCGACAGCGCAGCTCAATATGGCTACCTATGCCATCGGCACACCCGGCCACTCCTGGCAGCTGACCGCCCAAAGCGGATGCGGGATTGGCCATGAAGGGATGCTTGCTGCGGCAAAGGTTATGGCCCATGCGGCGGTCAGCGCCATGCAAAACCCGGAGATGCTGCAAAAGGCGAAGGAGGAGTATCAAAAGGCCACCGGCGGAAAGTATATCTGCCCGGTTCCCGAGGATACCAAACCAATGCTGGACGGTGTAAAATAAGCCCGGTATAGCTTTTCAGGAGCGATAAAAGGAGAAGGAAAATGGATCGTTTAGCGGAGAAAATCACCCAATTTGTGCAAAAAAATGCGGAAAAGTACCGCAGACTCAGCGAAGAAATATGGAATTACGCGGAGCTTGCCTTTCAGGAAGAAAAATCGGTAAAGGCCCTAACCGATCTGCTGGAGCAGGAGGGCTTTCGGATTACCAGCGGCTTGGCGGGGATTCCAACAGCATTTGTAGCGGAATACGGCAGCCAAAAACCGGTCATCGGGATTTTAGGTGAATACGACGCATTGCCCTCATTAAGCCAGAAAGCCGGATGTAACCGGCGAGAGGAGATCGTCCCTGGCGGGGCGGGGCATGGTTGCGGTCACAATCTGCTGGGCGTGGGAGCGGCGGCAGCCGCTGTAGCGGTCAAAGATTATATGCAGGAAACCGGCCTTTCCGGTACGGTTGCTTTTTACGGCTGTCCGGCGGAGGAAAACGGCAGTGCAAAGGTCTACATGTCCCGAGACGGAATTTTCGACCGACTGGACGGTGTCTTTACCTGGCACCCGGGCAGCAATAATTCTATTATGGGCGAACATTCTCTGGCAGCGGTCAGCTCTGTTTATCGGTTCCATGGCCGGGCGACCCATGCGGCGGGTCAGCCACACCTGGGCCGCAGCGCTCTGGATGCCTGCGAGCTGATGAACGTGGGGGTCAACTATCTGCGGGAGCACATGATTCAGGAGGCGCGGGTCCATTACGCCTACCAGGATGCCGGCGGCGCCGCACCCAACGTAGTCCAGGATCATGCGGCTTTATATTATTTTATTCGATCGCCTAAAATCAGCCAGGCGCTGGAGCTGCGGGAGCGGGTGGATAACTGTGCCCGAGGCGCGGCGTTGATGACCGGTACAACGGTGGAGATTCTTCCGACAGACGGCATGTGCGACTACCTGCCCAATCATGTGCTGAGCGAGGTACTGCAAAAAAGCTTCGAGGCCACCGGTGCGCCATTGTTCGATGAGAAAGACCGGGAAATCGCCCGATCATTCCAACAAAACTATCCGGCGGCGGAGGTAGAGGCCAAGGTAAAAGCCTATGGCTCCAAATTTGGGGAAGCATATGTCCCGATGTTTTTAGGTCAGCCTTTACAGTATGTGGTCTTTCCGCTGCGGTTCCCGACCACTCCGCTGTTTGGCTCCACCGATGTGGGAGATGTCAGCTATGTGGCGCCGACAGCCTGGCTAAATGCCGCTTGTTATGCCATTGGCACTTCTGGGCATTCCTGGCAGCTGGCGGCCCAGGGCGGTACCAGTGTTGGCGAAAAGGGGATGCTGGCGGCGGCCAAGGCCATCGCTCATGCGGCGGTGACCGTGTTGGAGGATCCTTCGCTTTTACAAAAAGCAGGAGAAGAGCACCAAAAGACCACCGGCGGCGTTTATGTTTGCGCTGTCCCGAAAGATGCGAAACCCCATATCACCGGGACTATATAAGCAAAGGGGAAGATTCCATTTTTCGCGGCTTGAATAGCATTTTTAAATCGTTTGTATAAAAGGAAAAAGCCTGGGAAAGTCCCAGGCTTTTTCCTTTGTTAGAGAATAGGAGTTTATGTGTCATAATAATTGCCCTTTCTGCACAGAATAACCATTAGATCAATGATCCAGCCCAATCCCAAAAGGCCAAAGGTTAAAAGGTAAAGAATTCCCTGCGCAGTTTTCCCCTCATAAAATTTATGCGCACCAGCCCATCCGCCAAAAAGACAGAGAAAATAGGCGGTCCACTTTTCACAGGAAAGGGGGAAATAGGCCTTCCCATAGGTACGTTTTCTCTCTTTCATCGTTCCCCCACAATAGATTATCGTATCTTATTTTTTAAAAAACATGATTATAGTATACATCCATTGACGAATTATGTCAATAGTATGTGTAAAAGCAAATAAAAAGACGATAGACTATATTAGGGTGGTCAAATGGATATACTGCAAATTGTTGGAGAACGGGTCCGCGCCCAGCGGCAGCGCCTTGGAATCAGCCAAGAAGCGCTGGCGGAGCGGGCCGGTTTACATTATACTTATATTGGACAGATTGAAAGAGGCGAAAAAAACGCCAGCATTGAAACGATGCTGAAGCTATGTACCGCGCTGGATACAACATTGGAAAAGTTTTTCGAAAAAATCGGCGATCGCACCGAAGAAACAAATCCGCTTCCCTTAAAAAGTTATGAGCTGTTTTGCCAGCAGCCGCCAAAAAAACAGCAGCTTTTATGGGAGCTTTTGTGTACGGCTGTCCGGCTCTATGAGTAAAAAAGCGCTTTGTCATTCCAATTGGAAGCACGAAAAACGGCATCGTCTCTTTATGGGCGATGCCGTTTTACAGGTGTATGCTTGCTTTCCGTATTCTGCTCGGAGTCAGAGTGGAATACATTTTTTATTTACCCCAGCGCCAGATCCAATGCCAGCATGACAGTAAAGCCAGCGGCAAAAAACAAGGTGCCGAGATTAGAGTGTGGCCCGGCGGAAGTCTCTGGAATCAATTCCTCTACAACAACATAGACCATAGCACCTGCTGCGAAACTGAGCAGATAGGGCAAAGCCGGCAGAATAAATCCCGCCGCCCCAATGGTCAGTACAGCGGCCGCCGGTTCCACTATACCGGATAAGACGCCATAAAGAAAGGATCGCCCCTTTCCCATCCCCTCTGCCCGAAGGGGCATGGAGATGATTGCGCCCTCTGGAAAGTTCTGGACTGCGATGCCAATGGACAGCGCCAATGCACTGGTAACAGTGATCGTTTCGCTTCCAGCTCTCCAGCCGGCTAGAACAGCCCCTACAGCCATCCCCTCCGGGATGTTGTGAAGGGCAACCGCCAGCACCAGCATGGTCGTTTTCTTTAGTCGGGTAGAAGGCCCCTCCGCCTGACCGCTGTTTTGATGAAGATGGGGAATGGTTTTATCCAACAAAAGCAAAAATAGAATACCCAGCCAAAAACCAACCACCGCTGGAACAAAGGCCCATTGTCCCATGGTCTTTGATTGCTCTATGGCGGGGATCAGAAGGCTCCAGATGGATGCCGCGACCATCACGCCGGCGGCAAAACCGGTTAAAGCTCGCTGGAGGACTGGGTGAAGTGTACCGCCCATGGCAAATACGCAGGCGGCCCCTAGGACCGTCCCCAAAAAAGGGAAAAGGATCCCTTGTAATACACCTATTGACATTGATGCATCTCCATTCTGCAGTTAGCTTGGGATAACTACACGTATAACCTATCATGTGTCTTTATTTTTGTCAAGAGCAGAAAAAATTTTCGATTTCTGTTAGATATGCGTGGAAAAAATATTGCAAAAAGGCGGTCCGCTTTTTTTAGAGCGGACCGCCTTTTAAATTTTTAAAACAGATGCAAAGGTCCGGCTAACGACCGGCGAGGATAGGGCATTTACATTTCCCCGTCATTGATGGGCTCTCTTTTTTCCTGATCGCCTTTTTTCTCTGGCTCGGCGTTGGGGAGGTCGGCTTTTTTTCGCGCACAGCTGTGACCGCAGGAGGAACAATCTTTAGAGCAGTCACAGGGGTGGTACCGTACATAGCAAATGGCTCCCACGGCGGCCAGAACAATAACAGCCAGAATGATATAATCCGCTAAAGACATAAAATCCCTCCTAATGTAGTAAAATACTGCCGATCTGAAACAGCAAAAAGGCCATTACCCAGGCGATACCGGTTTGAAAGGCCGCTACTGCCAAAGCATACCAACCGCTGCCCATCTCCCGCTTGACTGCGCCGATTGCCGCCACACAGGGAGTATATAGCAAAGTAAAGACCAGAAAAGCGGCTGCTGCCAGCGGGGTGGCAAAAAGCTGCGAAAGCGCCTGAGGTAGGGTGGCAACGCTGGTGCCGGTGAGGACGGCCAGGGTGCTGACCACAGCCTCTTTAGCGGTAAACCCGGTAATCAGCGAAGTGGAGATTCGCCAGTCGCTGAAACCGAGCGGCGCGAAAATCGGTGCAATGAACCGTCCCACATCCGAAAGCATACTCTGCGCACTGGACTGGACTACGTTCAACCGCGTGTCAAAGGTCTGTAAAAACCATATGATCAAGGTCGCGATAAAAATAACCGTAAAAGCCCGAACGACAAAATCCTTGGCTTTATCGTAAATCAATCGGAGCACGCTTTTGCCGCTGGGGAACCGATAGTTGGGCAATTCCATGACAAAGGGAACCGGCTGTCCCTTGAAGAGGGTATGCTTGAAAATCCATCCGCACAAAATAGCGGTAAGAATACCGAAAACATACAGCCCAATCATGACAAGCGCCGCGTAGTCAGGGAAAAATGCGGTGGAAAAGACGGCATAGATGGGCAGCTTGGCGCTACAGGACATAAACGGCGTCAGCAAAATGGTCATCTTTCGGTCCCGTTCGCTGGAAAGGGTGCGTGTAGCCAGAATGGCGGGAACGCTGCATCCAAAGCCGATGAGCATGGGGACAAAGCTGCGGCCGGACAGCCCGATTTTTCGCAAAAGCTTATCCATCACAAAAGCAATCCGCGCCATGTAGCCGCTGTCCTCCAGAATCGAGAGAAAGAAAAACAGTACGACGATGATCGGCAAAAAGGAAAGGACGCTTCCCACCCCGGCAAAAGCCCCGTCAATCACCAAGCTATGTACTACCGGATTGATCTGGTAGGCGGTGAGAGCCTGATCCGCCAAATGGGTGATCCCATCGATTCCCCAGGAGAGCCAGCCGCTTAGCACCGGCCCGATAACGCCAAAGGTCAACCAGAAAATCAGCATCATAATCCCTAAAAAGATCGGAATGGCAAGGTACTTATGGGTCAGCACACTGTCTATTTTTACGCTGCGGGCGCTCTCCCGGCTCTGATGGCCCTTGACGACCGAGTCATCGCAGACCCCTTCAATAAACGTATAGCGCATATCCGCAAGGGCCGCTTCGCGGTCGGTGCCCAGCTCCTTTTCCATTTCGTCTACGCTGTGCTCGATCATATCCAGCTCATTTTCCGAAAGCTGCAAAGACTGCCGGATAATTTCGTCCCCTTCTACCAGCTTGGTCGCCGCGAATCGGGCGGGGATATTCATCCGTTGGGCGTGATCCTCCACCAGATGAGCCACCGCATGGATGGAGCGATGCACCGGCCCGGCACAGAAGTCCAGCCGCTGGGGTCTTTGCCTTTTGGCGGCAACCTCCATCGCCGTGTCGATCAGCTCGTCGACCCCTTCATTTTTGCTGGCGGAAATGGGGACCACCGGGACCCCCAACGCCTCCTGCATCTGCTGGATTTTAATGGTTCCGCCGTTGGCCCGCACCTCATCCATCATATTTAGCGCAATGACCATGGGGATATTTAGCTCGATTAGCTGAAGACTTAAATACAGGTTGCGTTCAATGTTGGTGGCATCCACGATATTGATGATCCCATCCGGATGAGATTGAATCAAAAAATCCCGGGTGACGATCTCCTCACTGGTGTAAGGGGAAAGGGAATAGATGCCGGGCAGATCCACGACAGTGGCGTTCTTTTGCCCACGGATTTGCCCGTCCTTTCTTTCCACCGTGACGCCGGGGAAGTTGCCCACATGCTGGTTTGATCCGGTAAGCTGATTAAAGAGGGTGGTTTTTCCGCAGTTTTGGTTGCCAGCCAGCGCAAAGATCATACCGGTTCCTCCTCAATCTCAATGTTCTGTGCGTCATCCAGCCGGATCGTCAGTTCATAGCTGCGAACATGCAGCTCGATCGGGTCCCCCATAGGAGCCACCTTCCGCACCATCAGCTTTGTATGGGGTGTGAGTCCCATGTCCAACAACCGCCGCCGCAGCGCCCCTTCTCCGCCAACCGAGAGAATACGTGCCTGCTTCCCAATCGGAAGCTGATCCAATGTCATCGTCTTTTACCTCCTCCACTCTGCGAAGAAACAATCTAATTGTATAATAACCCGTATCATACGGTATCACAAGGCATATAGAATGTCAAGAACAGGAAACGGGCATATTTCTTGTCTGAATTTTCCTAAAAAAATATTTTTGTAGAAAATCTTGACAAATCGAACCATGTGCTATATAGTTAGTTACACAAGTAGTTAACCGGTTATCAGAAAAGGTGGTGAATTATGCGCTTTAATTTTGAAAGCGGCGTCCCTATTTATCTGCAGGTTGCCAGACAGATTGAGGATGCGGTTTTGTCCGGCGCTTTTCCAGAAGAAACACAGGTGCCGTCTACTACAGAAATTTCGGTCACCTACCAGATCAATCCAGCAACTGTACTCAAGGGCATGTCCCTTTTGACCGATCAGGGAATCCTGTACAAAAAAAGAGGCGTGGGCATGTTTGTAGCACGGGGGGGGGCAGAGAAAATTTTGCATCAGAGAAAAAAGGATTTTTATGACGGATATATTATCCGCCTTTTGGAGGAAGCGCAAAAGCTTCATCTTTCCAAGGAAGATGTCGTCCGCATGATTGAGGAGGGGCAAACAGATGAATAACAGCATACAGGTGAAGGATCTGACCGTGCAGTTCGGCCATTTTACTGCGCTTGAAAAAATCAATGTCACCTTTGGGGAAAATCGAATTTATGGGTTGTTAGGGCGCAATGGCGCGGGAAAATCCACCCTGCTGAGCGCGGTGAACAACCGGCTTTTTCCAAATGAGGGTGAAGTAATCATCGACGGGGAGCGCGGGATGGAAAATGACAACGCCCAGGGAAAGATTTATTACATGGGTGAGAAAAATATCTATCCCGATGGAACGAGCGTCAAACAGCTTTTGCGCTGGAGCCGGGATTTTTATCCCAATTTCAACATGGAGTACGCCTGTCAGCTGGCAGAACGGTTTCAGCTCAATCAAAAAAAGAAGCTCAAAAGCCTTTCCACCGGCTATCTGACCATTGCCAAGCTGATCGGGGCGCTGGCTTCTGGCGCGCCGTATACCTTTTTTGACGAGCCGGTACTGGGGCTGGACGCCAATCACAGGGAACTGTTTTATCAGGAATTGATCCGCCAGTACAGCGAATTTCCCCGGACCATCGTCATTTCCACCCACTTAATCGAGGAGGTATCGGATATTATCGAGCAGGTGGTAATCATCAAGGATGGAAGGATTCTGCTGGACCGCCCGGTGGAGGAGGTTAAGCAGATGGGATACATGGTATCGGGCAAAGCGGCAGATGTAGACGCATACTGTGCCGGCCGGCAAACCATTGGGGAAGACCAGCTGGGAAATTTGAAAAGAGCCTGCTTGCTGGGCCAGCCGGAGGAAGTACCGGCTTCGCTGGATATATCCGCCATGGATCTGCAAAAGCTGTTTGTACAGCTGACCAACGCATAAGAGGGAGGGGACAAAAGATGAAGATAGCAAAAATGTTTAAATGGTATTGGCAAAACGCCTATTGGGGATTGGTTGGCTTCTATAGCGTAATGGCGTTCTTGTTGATTTTTGGCTTTTGTGTTGCGCTCTTTAGCGGAAGCGATGAGATAGTGATGAATAATTTCTCTCCCTCCACCGAAATTACGTTGTTTGTAATAGGGATTCTTCTATTCCCCACCGGTGTACGGTTCGGCCTATCCAGCGGTGTTTCCCGCAAAACGCTTTTTGTGGCGCTGCTTTTGTTCCTCACGGCCCTTTCGGCCGGGATGATGCTCATCAGCAGCATCGGAGAGCAGCTTGGGGAATGGATGGGCATTGAGACCCACCAGCTTCAGCAGCTGCTTTATCCCGCTGTAACCGGATTTGGCGGATGGCTCAGCATCTGTTTTTGCCGGATTTCTTTAGGGCTTTCTTTGGGCGCTATGGGATATTTTATCGGCGGCGCCTATTACCGCATGAATAAGGTTTTGAAGATAGTGGTCTCTATCACCGTTCCGGCCCTGCTGTTTTTGGGAATGCCGCTGTTTTTTATCGCGTTTCCTTCCATAGCCCAAGGGGTATTTGAAAGCCTTATTTCTCCGCTTTTTAACTGGCTACTGGTTTCCCCTTATTGTCTGTCCCTGTTGTGCTTGGGCTTCGCGGCCCTCTTTGGGGTGCTTTCTTGGCTGTTCGTTCGAAGAGCGCCGGTGAAAATTGCCGGATAACGGAAAAATTTTTGGCAGAGACGTTACGAACGGATTTGGGGCAAAAAATCGTTTCTCAACAAATAAGCAGGCGGTTGCTAGAGTTCGCAGCCGCCTGCTTATTTGTTGTATGGGCCCGAATTTTTTGTGATCTCTTTTAGGAGCTTAGAATAGAACAGCCAGCAGTAAGCGGGTGAATCCCCAGGCTAATACCGCACAGCAGGGAAAGGTGCATAGCCAGGCGGCCAACATTTGTCCGGCGATACCCACATTGACCGACCGGCGGGAGTAGGCGGCTGCACATCCGGCCAGAGATGCAGTTTTGGTGTGGGTGGTGCTGACCGGAAGTCCCAGCAGCGTAAGGGTCAGCAGGGCCGCGGCAGACGCAAGGTCCGCCGCTACGCTTTGGGCAGGGTCGATCTGCACCATCTCAACGGCAGTTTTTTGAATGATCCGCTGTCCTCCACATAGGGTGCCAAGCCCCATGACCGCTGCGCACAGAAGCATGACCGCCGGACGGGGCCGGTCCGTCCAGCTGAGGCCGGTCTCCAGCGCTGCCCAAACCAGTCCCAGCATGACGGCGAATTTCTGTCCGTCCTGCCCGCCGTGCATGAGCGCGCTGACAGCGGCGCCCGCTTTTTGCCAGCCATTCAGCCGCCGCTGGGGCAAATTTTGCAGAAAGGAACCGACAAGATTGTACAGAACAAATCCCAGCAAAAGTCCCAGCCCCAAGGATAGAAAAAGGCCCGCCAGCACCGGTTGCCAATCCCGCCAGTGAAGAATCCCAGGCTGTCCCAGCGCCAAGCCGCTGCCCAGAATCCCCGCCATCAGGCCGTGGCTTTCGCTGGTGGGAATGCCCCAGAACCAGGCGGCGGCAGCAAACAGAACGACCGCCAGAAAGCATCCCGCCAGCGCACAAAGTCCCCGAGGGCCAGACTGGGAAAAATCCGCCAGTCCCAGAACGGTTTTGGCAACCTGCCCGCCCAATAAGCTGAAAAAAAGCGCACCGGCCAGATTGCATACAGCGGCCATCCAGGCGGCGGACCGATAGCGCATCCCGCCTGTGGCGACTACCCCGGCGATGGCATTGGGAGCATCGGTCCAGCCGTTGACAAAAATCAGGGCTAAAACAGAGAAAAAAAGCACAAAACGCAAAAAAATCCGCCCCCTTTTCCCTAAAAGATATGCGGAAAAAGGACGGAAAAGAAGACAAACTTCACGGAAAACAGCTCCCGCCAGCAGCAAAGAAAAACGGGGCCGATGGATTTACTCCAGTGCCAGACGGTATAACTCGCCTTTTTTGTACCCGGTTTCTTTCGCCACCTGCCGGGCCGCCTCCGACACTGGCAAACCGGACGCCCGCAGCGCTTTGACCTGTTCTACCGCTTCCGCCAAGGATAGAGGCGCCGTTTCCGATTCCGGTGCTCCTTCCACAATCAGCACATACTCCCCGCGGGGGGATTTTTCCCGGTACCGCTCCAGCGCGCCGGAAAAGGTGGTGCGGATCACTTCCTCATGGAGCTTGGTTAGCTCCCGGCATAAAGCGATCCGGCGGTCTCCCAACACCTCCAGCATGTCCTGTAGGGTATAAACTAGCTTGTGCGGCGCTTCGTAAAAAATCAGAGTATGTTGGTCCTCGACGATTTGCCGCAGATGTTCCATACGATTTTTGCGATTGGTGCTTAAAAATCCCTCGAAGGAAAAGCGGGAGGTGGGGAGCCCGGAAATGGCTAAAGCGGAGATGGCGGCAGAAGGGCCGGGGATCACGACGGTGGAAATGCCCCTTTCGGCGCACAGAAAGACCAAATCCTCGCCGGGGTCGGAGATACAGGGCATCCCTGCGTCGGTGACAACAGCGCAGTTTTCCCCCGCCTCGATCCGGGAGAGAATCACCTCGCCCCTTTCCCGCAGGTTGTGCTGATAATAGCTGACCATCGGCTTTTTGATCTGGAAATGGTTGAGCAGCTTTTGGGTGACACGGGTATCCTCGGCGGCGATAAAGTCCACGTCCTGCAAAGTCTGCGCCGCCCGTGGAGAAAAATCCGATAAATTTCCGATAGGTGTTCCAACCACATATAAAGTTCCAGCCATGTATCTCTCTCCTGGTTTTACAGATTTTCTTCTTTGTGATAAATATCCAAAACTTCGCGGGAGAAGCCGCCTTCTCCTTCGATCAGAAGAGGAGGCTCTACCGCCATAAAAGGCTTCGAGCCCTTTTTTCCTTCGACCAGAAACAGCCAAGGCGCTTTATCGGGGCGCTGTTGTACAAAGCGAAGCCGCTTTGGCTCGATACCGGCAGCGCGCATAGCCACAAGGGTATCGCACAATCGTTCCGGGCGCTGGCAAAGACATAGGCGCCCGCCAAAACGCAGCAGACGGCTCGCTGCCTGGCAAACGTCCTCGATGGTACAGCATACCTCATGCCGGGCAATTTTTTGGGCGTTTTGGCAGCTGAGAATCCCGCTGTCCGCCGCTTTATAAGGCGGATTGCAGGTCACCAGATCCAGCGGCCCACAGGGCAGGGAAGAAAGCTCCTTAAGATCGATTAACAGTGGGATCAGCCGCTTTTGCAAACCGTTTTTTTCCACTGTTTTTTGTAGCTGTTCAATGGCCAGAGGCTGAATATCTACTCCGCAGCAAAGCCGGGGCGGCTCGTCCCGAAACCACAAAAGCGGGATGATGCCGCAGCCACAGCCCAGATCACAGCAAAGATCCTTTCGGCGAGGTGCGGCAAAATCTGCGAGCAAAAATGCGTCGGTTCCGAACCTGTGCGCCCTGCTGACGCAGATCGAGAGGGAAGGGGACAACGCCTCCCAGGAAAAGGATGATTCCATCGCTCTCCCCCTTATTGCAGTTCCAGCCGGCGGCTTAATTCGTGCATGGCCTGACTTTTGCACATGACCACCATCCGGTCGCCGCTAAGCAGCTGGGTGTTGCCCCGGGGAATGATCAGGCTGCCATCGCGAAAAATAGAGACGATAATGGATTCCACCGGAAGCTTTAGCTCGCTTAAGGTCTTTCCGTGGAATTTATAATTTTTCGGGAGCTCCAGTTCGTTTAAAGAGGCTTCTCCCCGATTGAGAATCATCAGTTCCTTAATAACCGCCGTGTCAATTTCGTGTTCCAGCAGCCGGACGATATTATCGGTACTGCTGATGGGAATATCGACCCCCAGCTGTTTCATAACCGGGAGATTTTTCGGATTGTTGACCCGCGCCACCGTTCGCCCCACGCCAAAGCAGCGCTTGGCCAGCTGGCAGGCGACCAGGTTGTCCTCATCCTGGCCGGACACGCCGATTAGTGCATCGCAGTCCAAAATGCCGGCGCTTTCCAATGTGTCCAGGACTGTGCCGTCTCCCTGAATCACCGGGAGATCCAGGTTGTTGGCAATCCGCAGGCAAGCCTCGGGATCCTTTTCAATGAGCACCGGTTCATGCCCATGCTCCAGCAGCGTCTGGGTCAGATAAAAACCGATTTTCCCACCGCCGACAACAATCACTTTCATCAAAACAGCCTCCTTCTGAAGCTTTAATCAATCACCCGGGCGGCGATTAACAGATCGCCGGGGCCCAGGGTTTCCTGGCCGGTTTGCAATAGGGTAAAGCCACCATCCGGGTGTAAGGCGCCCAACAGATGGGTTTCGGCTATTTGCAGATCCTTGAGATACCGGCCGATCCACTCCTTTTGCGGGCGGAGGGTGTAATAAGAGAGGGTGGCGTTGCCGATTAGCGTGTGGTGCGCCTCATAGGATCCGGACAAGGCGGAAAGTACCACATCGACAGTGAGATTGGTGGGACTGACCGTGCGGATATGAAAGGCGGAAAAGATTTTTTCCCGTTCCGGGTCAAAAATACGGGCCAATACCGTCCCGACATGAAAAATCTCCCGGGCGATCTGGCAGACCATGATGTTTACATTGTCATCCTCGGTCATAGCCAGCAGCGCGTCGCAGCCTTCAATCCCGGCGCGCTTGAGCACGTCCTGATCTATCGGTACACCGCTGATGGTATAGCCGGAGAATTCCGAATCCAGCGACGAAAAATGGGATTCTTCCCGGTCCAGCACCGCCACATCATGCCCCAGCCGGCTTAATTCAGACGCCAGCATGGAGCCAACCTTTCCGCACCCGACGATTAAAATATTCATAACATCCTCCCAACGGATAGAAATAAAAAAATTACAAGAAGCATAGGCTGTGAAAGACACCCAAAATGCTCCGAAAGATCCACAGCCAGACACCGATATTATAACACCGAATCGGCAGAAAAGACAGTCAGACAAGCAGAGAAAAGGCGATGGAAAGGGCTTATTTTCGGCTGGAGGCTTCCTGCTGTAGGTCCGCCAAAATTTTGCGGAAGCGGAAGAAAAACAACAGCGACGTAACGACAACCGCCAGAAAATCCGCCACCGGTTCCGCCAGAAAAACAGCGAAAACCTGATCGGAGAAAAACAAGGGCAGGATAAAGATCAGCGGGATCAGCAGAATAACCTTTCGAAGCAGTGCGAGAAACAGGGAAATCGCCGCCTGCCCCAGGGCGATAAAGGTCTGCTGGCAGGCAATCTGCGCGCCAAAAAGGAGGAAGGAAGCCATATAGATGCGCATAGCCCAAACGGAGATTTGGATAAGCGCCGGATCGGAACTAAAAATCATAATAAAGATCTTTGGAATGAACATACAGCCGGACCACAGCACAAAGGTAAAGACCAAGCTGCAAACCAGCAAAAGCTGGAACGCCTTTTTCACCCGCTGGGGATTGCGGGCGCCAAAATTATAGCTGATAATCGGCTGCGCCCCTTGTGTAAGTCCCATTAAAGGCAGCATTCCGAATTGCATAACGCTGGTCAAAATCGCCATGGCGCCCACTGCCAAATCCCCGCCAAAGCGCTGCAATTGGGTGTTAAAGCAGATGGACAAAAGGCTTTCGGTCGACTGCATAATAAAGGGAGATACGCCAAGCGCCAACACCGGTCCAATGATCTTTGGCCTGATATGAAACCGGGAAAGCCGGATTTTTAACAGCGTTTTTTTACCGGTTAAAAAGATCAAAACCCAGATGGCGGAGACCGCCTGGGAAATAACGGTGGCCAGCGCCGCACCCTGCACGCCCATTTCGAAAAGAAAGATGAAAATAGGGTCTAAAACAATATTGCAGATCGCGCCGATTATGGTGGTTTTCATCCCCACCTGTGCAAAGCCTTGCGAGGTGATGAACATGTTTAGGCCCATGACAGTCTGTACAAAAATGGTGCCGGAAGCATAGATCCGAAGATAGCCACAGGCATAGTCAATGGTATCCGCGCTGGCCCCAAAGGCCATTAAAAGCGGCTCGCAGAAAAGAAGGATCACACCGGTCAAAACTATGGCAATGCCGGCCAGTGCGGCGCAGCAGTTTCCAAGGATTTCCTCTGCGGTGTCGTTGTCCCGGCGGCCCATGAAAATGGCGGCCCGAGAGGCGCCGCCCATGCCGATTAAAGAGCTGAAAGCGGTGATTAGCGTGATGACAGGGAAGGTTACGCCAACTCCCGTTAGGGCGGTAGCCCCAATTTCGGGAATGTGGCCGATATACATTCGGTCCACAATATTATATAAAAGGTTAATGAGCTGTGCGGTAATGGCCGGCACCGCCATGGAAAAAAGCAGCTTGCCAATGCTGCCTGTTCCAAAGTCGGCCTGAGAACTTTTTTTCAAATAAATCGCTTCCTTTCGGGGGGCAGAAGAAAAGGGGATATTTCCATCATGCATTTAACCTTCATTATAACAAGAAATAAGAATAAAAACAAGAAGGAGAAAAATCGAGTTTTTTAACCTTTATCGCAATTGCACAGACATGAAAAATAGGTTATAATCGTACTAATCAATTGGTAGCGGATAAAAGGAAATCTTTCTATGAAACACCTTGAAAGAGTATTATTACTTGTTATTGCGCTGGCAGTCGGCAGCGGATTGGGGTATAAGCTGTTGCCGGGCTTTGAGCCGGGAAAAATGATTCTCTTTGCGATTTGTTGTATTATACTAGGCGAGATATTCTATCAGATTGACAAGAAAAGATCACAAAAATAAATTCCAGTTTGTAAAGCATTTCATGGAGGCCCACCGATGGAAATACTGATTCGGAAAATGCAGGAAACGGATATTGTACAATTCCCGAAAGAATTTGCTTTGCAAGGATGGAATAAGCCTGCGGAACAATTTCGGGCATATTATGATGAACAAAGCCGGGGAGAACGACAGGTTTTTGTAGCAACGGCAGATGGCAAAATCGCCGGATATGCTACCTTGCTGCCACACGATAGATCAGGACCATTTAAGGATACCGATATCCCCGTGATTGTCGATTTTAATGTGCTCATAAAATATCAAAAAAGGGGCATAGGAACCGCGATACTGGATTATATCGAAAATCTAGTGAGCGGTTATTCGGCATACATCTGCTTGGGGGTGGGCTTACATCACGGATATGGCGCTGCTCAGAGAATGTATGTGAAAAGAGGATATGTTCCTGATGGGAGCGGGGTTTGGTTTAATGGGGAGCGGTTGGAACCATATAAACCCTGTGTGAACGATGACACGCTGATTTTGTATTTTCTAAAACAGATGCGCTGAATCCAGGCATTTTGTGAAATGCAAAAAATGAAAAATCCAGCGGCGCCAATTTGAAAGGAAAAGAAAACCGGTGAATTTCCTGAAAGTTTTTTGAAAAATCCATTGACTTTTTTTTCGATGAATGCTATAATCCCATATGTTGACATAAACTGCAATTGCAGAAAACATGCGGGTATGGCGGAATTGGCAGACGCGTTAGATTCAGGTTCTAATGGTCGCAAGGCTGTGCAGGTTCAAGTCCTGTTACCCGCACCAAAGAAAGGTCTGACATTACTGATGTGATGTCAGACCTTTTTCGTTGTTACCGCGAATAAGAAGATTTTGATTTCCGCCGGGTATCCGGCGCTAGACGGCCGGGACCGATAAAAGAAGAGGAAGGTCTGTTTTTATCGGCTAAAAAAGTTTTTATTTTTTAAAAAAATTGCTTTGCTTTTTTAGAAAAATATGCTATAATTGACTCTACAAATTCATATGCGCCTGTAGCTCAGTGGATAGAGCACCGGCCTCCGGAGCCGGGTGCGTAGGTTCGATTCCTATCAGGCGTACCAAGCCGGGGCAAAGCGTAACTTTGCTCCGGCTTATTTTTTTATAAAAAAATAAGCCGTCCGCCGCGTTGCCCCTTCACTTGCAAACGCGCTCACACCGGCTTTGGCTCGCTATCGACCTTTTGCGAGCTAGGTGGTTTTAAACTTTTTTGTAGCTTTTTTGTACCCGGCAGACAAAAACACGTTTAGGCATTTTGCTTAAACGTGTTTTTTCGTGTACAGTTTCTTTTAGCGGACCCTCCTGCCAAAGTTTAAAACAAGCTGAGCTGTTCCCCCTGGGCAGAGCGGGAAAATGCTGATTTTATGGCCATTTTCTCCACAGACAAACCAGAGAGGAAAACAGAAGGCTCGCCAGAGGTGGTAAGGATCAATTCTTCCTGCGCGCGGGTCATGCCGACAAAGAACAGTCGTCGTTCCTCCTCCAGATCGGCCTCTCCTTTAGCCGGCTCCAGCGGGATGCCGCCTTTTTTGACCCCTGCCAAAAAGACTGCTGGGAATTCCAACCCTTTGGCCCCATGCAGGGTCATCAGGCGGACGGCTCCGGAGGAAAAACCGCCGGAGGCCCGGCGAAGATCCCCCTCCTGCCCCATTAGCGCAGCGTTCAAAAAAGAGGCAAGATCATCGAAAAAGACCGCGGCATTCAGCAGCTTTTCTACAGCGGAGGAAAGGGGGCGTTCTTCCTGCCAGCGGCTTAGGAGCTTGCGGGGATTTTCCTTGCCGGACAAAGGCAGGAATTTTTCCGCTTCGTCCAAAAAAAGGTTCAGGTGGGGATAGGGCTGCCATTGGTCACGCAGCAAAGCAATGTTCCACCGATCGCTTTGCCCAATGGTTTCGACTGCCCGCTCTATCATGTCGGCCGGGCAACGCCAGATCAAGCGCAGCGCGCCGGAAAGTGCCGCTGTGTCCTGTATGTGCATAAGAGAGCGAAAGAATCCGAGAATTCCCCGCACCTGCGCATCGGCCAGATAATCCTCCCGCCCGAAAACAACACAGGGGATGCTGTCGTGCCGCAGACACTTTTCCACAAGCTGAAGCTGTCGGTGGGTGCGGCAGAGAACAGCGATATCGGAAAACGAACGGATTTTGCGGTCATCGGCCGGTGCTTTTGCTTCTAACATGCCCAAGCCACCGGTCATTTGGGCGATCTGCCGGGCAATTGCGATTCCTTCTGCCCAATCGTCCGCCGCCTCGATGAGATAGACCGGTTCCGCGTCCGGGCGGTTGGGGAGCAAAATGCGCTCGGGTCCCGGATTGGGCGCGATGGAGGATAAAGCGGCGGACAGGATCTGCGGAGAGCTGCGGTAATTTTGTCTAAGGTAGATTTTGCAAAGATGGGGAAAGTCCCCTTGCAGCCGGGCAAAGCAGTCGGACCCGGCGCCCCGAAAGCCGTATATCGCCTGATCCGGGTCCCCAATGGCGAACAGGCTTTGCCCTTTTTCGCTCCACTTTCGGATCAGCTGGTATTGCAAATCGTTGATGTCCTGGAATTCATCTATCAGCAGATGGGTAAACCGGCGGAAGGAACCGGGTGCATCGGCCAGCGCCCGCAAAAGAAGATCGTCAAAATCCAGCAGCTGCCGCTGGGCCAAAAGTGATTGATATTGCTGAAAAGGCACCTCATCCAAAACGGACGGCTGGGATGTGAAGCCGTTTTTGATCCGGGAGACCTCCTGCAAAAAGCGCCGGGGAGAAAGGGAGAGCCCCTGCGCCTCGATCACCTGCGCGGCCAGCTCTATGGCGTCCGGCTCCGAGATGAGTGAGACCTCTCCCAGCAACGCCAGACAGATAGAATGAAAGGTGCCCACTGTGATTCCCCGGATGGCGCGCTTGCCTCCCAGCCGTTCCTCCAGCCGCTGGCGAAGCTCGGCGGCAGCCAGATTGGTAAAGGTTACGGCGGTAATTTGAGAGGGGCTAACCCCCAAATCGCCGATCAGATGGGCAATGCGGGCCACAAGGGTTTTGGTTTTGCCGGTACCGGGTCCGGCGATTACCGCGATAGCCGGTTCGGTGGTGTGTACGGCAGCTGCCTGCTCCTCGTTGAGAAGCTCCGGGCTTTTGCCTGCGGGTAGGGCATCTGGCTGGGGAGCGGTGACCTTGGAGACCGGTACAGGGTCGGCGGACACAGGCGTCCCGTCCGCCAAGGCGGATACGCCGAACAAAGAGGTCTGCCCCTCCAGCGCCTGCCGCTCCGAAGGGCTGAGCAGCAGAATTTTGCCATATTCTCCGTCATAACCGGGGATGCGGCGAACCTGCCCTTCCCTAAGGCGGCGAATCCCCTCCGCGATACAGGGGCCGGCTTCCCGCCGGATTTGCTCCAGCGGCGTCCGGCGCAGAATCTCGAATTCCGGGCCGAGCTGTTCCAACAGCTGTTCATACTGCTGCGTGACCCTTTTGCTTGTGGCGGAAAGACCGGTAGAAGCGGCGATGACCTCCGGCAGCGGGGCCAGACTTTCAAAGGGCTTGGCGAAAGAAGGGCAAAAGCCCTCTGACCGGTCGGCCAGCTGCTCTACCCGGTGCTGAACGCCGATGGTGATCTTTTTGCCGCAGACCGGGCAGCGGCCGCCGTAAGAAACCGTTTGCGCAGGGGTTAAACACTGCTGACAGCTGCGGTGACCGTCCAGATGATACTTTCCCTCCTCGGGGAAAAATTCCACCGTTCCCTCAAAGCCTTTGCCGGTTTGGATCGCCTGAACCAGCTCCGGATAAGACAGGCCGGTATCCAGCAAATTGGCCTCCCGGCCCAGCTTGGCGGGAGAGTGGGCGTCGGAATGGGAGACCAGGGTGAAGCGATCCAGAGCCGAAACCCGCCAGTTCATGGGCGGGTCGGAGGAAAGGCCGGTTTCCACCGCGTGGATATAGGGGGTCAGGTCCTCGAAGCACTCTTCTATGGTGTCGAACCCGGAAAAAGCTCCGAACAGGGAAAAATGAGGCGTCCAGATATGAGCGGGGATGAATACCGCCTGCGGGCAGGCCTCCAGCGTGATTTCCAGAAGGTCCCGGCTGTCCAGTCCCAGAATAGGGCGTCCGTCGGAGTGAATATTGCCGATGGCCTCCAGCCGGTGGGAAAGGTTTTCCGCATCCTCTAAGGAGGGGAGCAAAATGAGGTTATGCACTTTGCGGACCCGTCCGCCTTTTTTATAGATGGAGCTGATTTCTCCCGACAGGACGAACCGGGGAGAAGCAAGGTCGCCGCCCACCTTGTCCGGCAGGCGGAATTCTTTTTGCAGACAGTAAAGACCTTCTTCCGCCGGGACCAATTGTTCAGCCAATTCTGCTCGCCAGGCAGGATGGGTAAAGTCCCCCGTCCCCAAAAGCTGTATGCCCTTGCGGCGCGCCCAAAAATCCAGATGGGGCAGGTCGCAGTCCCGGCTGGTGGCGCGGGAATATTTTGAATGGATGTGCAGATCGGCGATATACAAAATTTTGTCCTCCCCCGATGATGATAAGGTTTATTATACTGTCTTCCCCGAAAAATGCCAACGGAAAAAGGAAAAATCATGCAAAAAAATCGACTTTTTTGCCGGTTCATGATAAAATAAAAGGTAAAAAGGAGTGAATTTTATGACATTTTATTGGCATTATAACAGCCCTTTTGGAATGTATACGATAGCTGAAGACGGTGTGGGAATCTGCGGGTTATATTTTGGAGAGCGCCAGGTTCCCCAGGAGTGGACAGAAAAAGAAACTCCCCTTTTAGTGAAAGCGGCGCGGCAGATGGAGGAGTATTTTTCCGGCGATAGAAAGCAGTTTGATCTGCCGCTGTCTCTTAAGGGAACGCCGTTTCAGATGGCGGATTGGGCGGCGCTACAGGCCATCCCCTATGGGCAGACCCGGTGCTATCAGCAAATTGCCGAGCAGATGGGGAATCCCAAGGCATGCCGGGCGGTGGGACTTGCCAACAACCGCAATCCGGTAGCGGTTATTGTCCCCTGTCATCGGGTGCTTGGAAAGGACGGAAAGCTGGTGGGATACGCAGGAGGCCTTTCGGTCAAAAAAGGGCTGCTGGAGCTGGAAAAAAAGCATGGGTAAGAAAAAATTCTGTGGAAAGCGCTTTCGACTAAAGCTAGGATTCTACCGTAGTTACCTAAAAAATCATCTACCGAAGTATAAGACAGGGCAGTTATTCCTTGCGGGTAACTGCCCTGTCTGCTGGAATTTGCCTTTTATCATTTTTTGCAATAACAGACCCCGCAAAAATTATTTGGCGCATTTATGCGGAGGGAGAAAGCCGGTCTGGAGCAGGGGTTTTGGCAGGTGCTGTTTTTTCCGTTTTGACAGCGCCGGACCAGAACAGCGAGGCTTTGGCGCAGGCCGGGCCGATGATCTCGTACATCAGGCCGGAAGAAAGGATGATGGTGGACAAAAGGGTTCCCATATCGCTGGGGAGCAGCCGCTGCCCCAGCGCGGCGAGACCGATGGAGACGCCGGCCTGAGGAATCAGCGCCAGACCTAAAAATTGCCGGGTGCTCTTTTCTGTTTTGACAAAGCGGCAGCCGGTATAGGCCCCAAGATACTTGCCTGCGATACGGATCAAAAAATAGGCACCCCCTGCGGCCCCGGCTGTCAGCAGAGAAGGAAGGTTCAGCCGTGCGCCGGCTAAAACGAAAAAGAGCAGCAGGACCGGGGAGATAAAGCGGTTTGCCTGGTCGAACAGTTTTTGGTTGCCGCCAATGTTGATATAACAAGCGCCCAGCACCATACAGGACAAAAGGGGCGAAACATCCATGGCGGCGCAGATGCCGGTCAGGGCCAAAATAATGGCGATGGTCAGAGCTAACCGGTGTTGGACCGAACGGTCGGTATCCACGGCCCGATGCAGAATAAAGCCGAACAGCAAGCCCAAAAGCAGGGCCAGCAGGTTGAAGAAAATCGGCTTGAAAATCAGTCCAGCGCTGATCGTCCCGGCGCCAGAGGCCTGCACAATGGCGGCGCAGATGCTGAAGGCGATTAGGGCTACTGCGTCGTCCAAGGCGACAATTTGCAAAATCAGGTTCACAAACGGGCCTTTCGCGCCATACTGCTGAATGGTCATGATGGTCGAGGCCGGGGCGGTGGCGCAGCCGATTGCGCCCAGAAGAAGGGAAAAGGGCCAGGAAAACTGAAAAAGAAAATGCATGGACAATGTGACCAGCACCGCGGCGGCCAGGGATTCCCATAAGGTGATGGCAATGACCTTCTTGCCGCTTTGCCGCAGGGTGATGATCTTAAAATATTGGCCGACGCCGAAGGCGATAAACGCCAAAGCAATATCATTGACGAAATCCATATGGTCAATAGTTTCCTGGTCGACCAGGCCCAGAGCATAGGGGCCGATTACCACGCCGGAAAGAATATATCCAGTGACGTTGGGCAGGTGCAAGCGCTTGGTCAGGCGGGTCATAAAAAATCCGGCGAACAGCATAGCAGCCAACATCAAAATGACTTTAGGCGAGTGGGCGAGATTTTCCCCCAATTTTAAATAGGAAAGCATAAAAAAGGGCACCTCCGTGGAGCTTTATGAAAATGCGGTGAAAACCGTTTTGTTTTACGAAATCCTTGATGAGACGAGGGGACATGCGGCGCGATCGGCACGCATGATATGTAGATTTTCGGCGAAAGCAGAAAATCAAAAACTTGGATCAGGTCTTGATTATAAAAAAGAAAAATGATAAAATCAAATTATAATTTCTTTATATATTATAATTTTTTGTTATACAGAAGGTGCTTTTTATGCTGGATACAAAAATCATCACCTTATTGGAACTGGAAAAGGCAGGAAGTTATACCAAAGCGGCGCAGGAGCTACATCTGACCCAACCGGCCATCTCCCGGCATATCCGGCTGTTGGAAGAGGAACTGGGCGTTAAAATTTTTCAGCAGGGGACAAAAAAACTGCTGCCCACCCAAGAAGGTAAGGTGCTATTGCGCTACGCCCATCGACTGATGGCCATTTCTCAAAAGGCGGTACAGGCGATTGAGGATGAGCGGCGCCACGCCAGGCATCTGGTAATCGGCATAACCCAAACGGCCAGCGAGAATGTGATTCCCCAGGTGATTGCCCAATATTGTAATGAAAATCCCGACACACATATAACGTTAATTACGGATACGATAAATAATCTTTATCGTTATCTGGAGCTTTTCGAGGTGGACATTGCGGTGACCGAGGGAGCGCCGTCAGAAGGGTCGTCCTGTCAATCGGTGCTGCTGGACACAGATTATCTGTGCCTGATTGTTTCGCCGGAGCATCGGTTCGCCGGGCGCGGCAGTGTGCAGCTTCAGGAACTAAAAAGCGAAAAGATGATTCTCCGCCCGGAGGGGACCGGGACGCGCCAGCTGTTTGAAAACGGGTTGGAGCGGCATATGGAATCCATTCGTAATTTTAATGTGATTATGGAAATGGACAATGTGGCCATGATTAAGGATTTAGTAGCCCTTGGATTGGGAGTATCGGTGGTGGCGAGAAGCGCCTCGATTCAGGATGCGCGCAAGGGCAAGCTGTCCATTGTCCCCATTGAAAATGTGTCGCTGATTCGAGAGGTGCGGATGGTTTATCATAAGGATTTTGCCCATTTGGAGATTTTGGAGGATTTAAAGCGGATTTATGATTCTGTGTGATAGATAAAATGGGGAAAACAGAAAAGGACAGTCCCCCAAAAAACGGGTGAAGCACTGCCAGAGACCGTCCCTTTAATAAAAAATCCCCCGAACAAATTCGGGGGATTTTTTATTAAGGTTTTTTCTGTTTTGTACAGCTCATGACACAAGCGCCGGCCGCGGCGCACAGCCCGAGGGCTGCCCAGAATTCCGGCTGCGACAGGTCGCCGGTTCCCGGTATACGGCGGGAGGAAGGTCTCTCGGGGTCCTCTTCCGGTCCTTTATGGTTTCGGAAGGATGCGGTAACCGTTCCGCCGCTGGGGATGGTTCCGGTTGCTTTGTCGGCGGAGGTCTGATAGCCATTTTGGTCGGCATCGGTCTCGGTCACGGTGTAGGAGGTCCCGGCGGGAAGGTTTCGGATGAAGATGCTCTCGCCGCCTTTGAGGGTAAAGGAGGCTTTTCCGCCGGTAAAGGCAAGGTCCCCAAAGGTGCCCGTACAGGCGGGAGAGAGGGTGATGGTAAAGTGGAAAACATCCGAAGGATCGCTCTTACTGCCGCTGATGGTTTTGCGGACGATGAGGTTCCCTTTGCCATCCTCGGTGGAGCTTTCTTGGTGATTGACAAAGGTAGCGTCGGCGATTTCTCCGTCGAGAATCTGGCCTACATCGCCGGAGGGGATGACGGTATAACCGCCGGAATCGCTTTCGGTAACGCGATAGTTTGTCCCGGCCGGGAGGCCGCTGATGGTAATAGATTCGTTATGGCGGAGCAGGACTGCCTCACCGCTGGAAATGACTCCAGATTGGGAGCCGGTGTAGGGAAACGCGCCGGACAAAGGGGCTCCGTCCGCATTTTCCAAGACGATGGTAAACCGGAATTGCTTTTCGGTACCGGCTCCCGATCCGATGACAGTTTTGCTCAGCGTCAGGCCGCCTACACTGGGAAAAGGCTGCTTGCTGTTTTGAAAGGCGGCGACCTCGATATGATGGGAGCTGATTGTCCCGCTGACTGTGCCGGATTTGGGGAATACGTACCATCCATTCTGGTTGGAACCGATTTCCTCGACTGTGTACTTTGTTCCGGCGGGAAGACCCAAAATGGTGATGCTTTCATCGTGATGGAGCGGGAACTCCTGGCCGTTTTCCATATAGCCGGATTTATTGGTGCCGTAAAAATAGTATCTGCCGGTTAAGGGGCTTCCGTCAGGTTTGGTAAGGGTGATTTTGAATTGGAAATTTTTTGTGTAATCCTCCTCCATTAGACCGGTTCCGGTCAGGTGCTTGCTGACTGTCAGGCTACCGGTTTCGGTATCGGGTACGGTTTGATCGGTGACGACTACGACATTTAAAAGACTGAACAGGCTGGTGATATCTGTATCGCCTAGGTTGTCTTTCTGCGCGCGGTTGAGCTGCGCGCTGTCATAGGTAGGGTGATTTTCGTCCAGTGCCGCCCAGTTTTGCTGCACGCGGGCGCGGATAAAGCCGGTATCGGTGACGAAAAATGGCAGGATGGTCTGGCCGCCGTCGATATCATGCAGGCCATAATCCACTAGCGCATTCATTTTGTAATGGAGATTCAGCGAACGGACAACCGATGCATTTTCCAATAAGGCATCCTCCCAGCCGTACAGGTCAAAATCACCGGAGGGCTGGGTCTGGCAATAGGAGGTAATATCGCGCAGGGAGATGTTTACATCGCCGTTGCTGGCGTATTTAATCATTGTCTGGGCAAGCTTTCCCACGCCGGCCATTACGGTAACCCCATCGTCCGGGGCGCCGGCGTCTGCATAAATGGAGTAGATGCCGACAATGACCGGGATAATCGTATCGTTGATCCGGTGGCCGCTTGGACTTTGGACCTCCCTGAGATAATAGGTGGTGTCCGGCAGGCTTGCCCATTCGATTTTGGCATAGCCATTCGCTACGGCGCTGCCGTTCATCCGGGGCTGCGGCTTAAAGATCAAAACGCCGTCCTGTCCCTCTACATGGGCGGTAACGCCGGTAGAGACAGGGTTTTGGCCCGCCTGGGCGTCCTCTTTAGTAGCATACAGAGAAAACATCGCTCCGTTGACAGCCTTGCCGTCCTGATCAACCTTCTGGATGCGCAGTTCCCTTTGCTCGTTGGGAATATAGATGAGGGAACGGAGGACGCGGTTAAACTGATCTATATTTAAAAAGCTGAAGCCTTTGCCGTTGGCGGCAGAGGTTGGGACGGCCAGAATAGTATCTGCCGCCTGACTGACCGCATCTTCTGGGCTGGAGCCTGCGGCCACCAGGGCCTGAACGTAATTGCCCAAAGCCTGATAGCGCTTTTCCGCTGTGGTTTCGTTAATGTTTAGCTGTGCCAACGTTTCGGGCATGATGATGCCGTACATCATGCGCATATCGCCGTCGTCACTGTCCAGCTGATAGCGGTCGGCCCGCCCTGGCAGATCGGAGAGTGTCCCTTCCAGACGCCCGATACTGTCGTTCCAGTCCAGATACCAGCTGGGAGTGGTGGAGATGTCGTGCTCATAGGCTTGATACAATACGGCCTTGAGAACGGCTTTGCGCAGATCATCCTGATTATAAGCGCCGCCAATTTTTTCGGGGTGGGAGGCGGAAAAGCCGTTTATATTGCTACCGTATAAGGCCAGCCAGGTGCCGCTTACCTCCATAGAGGGAATGGCGACTACCAGGCCGTTTTTCCGGATAGCTTTTGCTACATTTGTATTGGATTCGGTGATTTTTCCATCGTCCGGGTCAATGACGCCATAGGTGATCTGGTCGTTGCCGTTGACGGTAGAGGTAAAGCTGGCGTAGGAACCGGTCGTCCAGCGGTTGGCCACAATCAGCATGGTGCTGGTGGGTTCGTATTCCAGCACAACGTCAATGGGAAGTTCCCGGTAACCGGCTGGGGCGGAGCGCTCCTTCAGCAGATAATACTGGCCGCTGTTTGCCCCTTCATACCGGTCGGCAAAGTTAAAAGGACGCAGCTGGCCTTTTTCGTCCATCTCGGTAAACTGCGCCAGACCGTCCCCGTCAGTGGTAAGGGTGGCTAAAACCGCATCTCCCGACTGCTTGATATAAACCGGCGCGTCAGCGGTGGAAGAGGTGGCGTTGGCGCAGCGGATTCCTTCGGGGTCGGCGGCATTGGTCGCCGTGGCGGCATAAAGATCAAAGGTAATACCCTGGAGCGGTTCGCCGTTTTGGTCCACCTTTTTGATTTGATGGTACAGGCGGGGCTGTAGGTTAAACCGCAGCGCCAGACTGGAGTCATAGTTGCCCCGCTCCAGATAGAACATTTTCAGTGTATGGTCGCTGTTGCTGGCAAAGGTATTCCCCTTCCAGGCGTGCTCGTCCGCCGCGCCTGCCGCGGTAAACAGATCTTTTAAGGTTGTATAGTCAACGGATTCTGTGGATACATCGCCGATGACAGATACTTTGTTTTGGTTGGTTTTGTCAATCTCGCCGCCGGTTCGCCAGCTCTGACCGATATAAACGTCCCCGGTGGAGAAATCGATGGTTCCGTACAGCTCGCTGTGGATGCCGCCGATATCCAGAACCAGCACATCGTCGATAAAGACCCA
The DNA here is from genome assembly GCA_910587335.1 of uncultured Oscillospiraceae bacterium. GTDB lineage: Bacteria > Bacillota > Clostridia > Oscillospirales > Ruminococcaceae > UBA3818. Next base: position 42,547 of record CAJUMG010000001.1, on the reverse strand, counting down.
AACGTCGTCGTCTCCGGAGAATTCGAAGGACATGGGAACAGAGCCGCCGACCCCGTTTGTGATCAGTCCGTTCACCGGCTGACGGAAGTCGATTTCCACCGTCATGCCCATGTGGTGGTTTGCCTTAATGGCGTTTCCCGCGTTGGAGAGGGCCTCGGAGCTGGACAAAATATTTGTGGGATTTCCGTTTTTATCCGCTGTCTGAATAGAGTCAAAAACCTTACTGGCACGGTCGAACGGGAAGAAGTTCCCAAGGCTCATGTCGCCGTCAAAATGGCCGTTGCCATCATACCCGCCATCGGTGCGCCACACGGCGGGACCGTCGTACAGGGTGAAATAGTTGTTCCCGCCGTCGGTGTTCAGCTCGGCAAAATTCTGCCGGGCATAGTAGTAATAATAGCCGTCCTGATCCAACTGAAACAGACCGGTGACATCGGTATACGTTTTTTTATAGTAGTCGGTCTGCTTAGGGTCAAACAGATAGGCAAGGGAGGTGTTGCCGCTGCCGGTTACGGTTCCGTCCGCCGCCACGGTAAAGCCCGCGTTGGCCAACACACCGATCGAGAGCGCCGGAGCAGACTGTCTTTTGGCAACGATTGCCGGATTTAGGGTGGTATCGTGCGCGTTTAAGCTTACGTCATACTCTTCGGCCCAGGCCAGACCCCAGGGAAGATCCGAATTATTCCCCGCGCCGCTCTCGTTTAACAGCGTATTGCGCGCATTGCGCAGGTTTATTACGGGATACCCGTTTGCACCCAGGATGGATTCCACAATGCCTTTCATATTGGTATGGGTTTTTCCCCAGCCCCGTCCGGCGCCGCAACCGTTGTTCCAATAGCCGCCTCCGGCCATGCTGTCGCCAAACAGCAAGAGGCGGCCGGCATTGATGCCAAAATTCCATGTGCTTGGAATAGCGACATTATTTGATTTTGGCATAACATCATTTTCCGACGTTGGATAATCAAGGAATCTACCGGTGGAATAGTCAAACAGATTGACCGTTGTGTCCGGCGGCTGGATACCCTCGACAGTATGATCCGCCAGGCTATCGCTTGCAGTTAGCGGTCTGCGGGTACCTGGATAAACGGCGTATAAATCCGCGCCGCCCAGGTCCAGCAGGACGGACAGGGCGGGGATACCCTCTTCTAAGGTGTAGCCCTTGGGCAGACGTGCGGTCAGGGTATAGCTGCCCTGCCAGAAGGGGGAATCGGGCAAAGGGCTATAGTCCCAGGTCAGGTTCAGGATTTTTTCGGTGCCGTCGGCCAGCTCCGCCCGAATCTGCGCGGGAAGAAGGGTGTCCAGCATTTCTGCTGTCAGGGGATTATCGGCGCTGGCGCCGGGCAGACCCAGCCCCCAAATCCGCGTTTGCTCATCCTGGACCAATATTTCATCGTCGTCTACCCACTGCCAGAGTGTGACCACCTGATTGCAGATTTCACAGACAAATTCACAAGGGTGTCCCGGATTTTCCTGGGGAAGATCACAAATTAGCACCTTACAGCCGCTTTCTACGGTGCAGACATGGGGGTCAAAAGACGGCTCTTCCGGTTCGTCAGGCTTGTCCGGCAGGCTCGCTTCCTCGGGCTCAGAAGAAGCGGAGGAATCTGGTTGCTCCGCGGACTCGGCCGAATCCGGGTCCGTCTGCTCCGCAGGCGCACTGGAAGGGGTGTCTATAGAGGGCATCTCCGCCTCGTCTTCGGCAGGAAAGGACGATTGGAAAAGACAGTGTGTTTCATAGCAGTTCTCGTCATGGATATGGCTCGCCGCTTTTACGTAGCCGCAGTCTTTTGTATGTACCGGATGGTGCTCACAAAGTCCGGTGGCGTCCTTTGCCAGGGCATGGAGTACGTTTGACGAATAAGGGATCAAAAGGCCTAGGCACAAAAAGAATGCCAGACAGCGGCGGAGGGAATGTCCCATTCGGCCACGACCCATTTGCTTGGGGATTTTTTTGCGTTTTACATTTTGGTGCATTCCTGCATCCTGCTCCTTCCTTTTCCCTTTGCGATACGATTTTTCGGTGTGTTTTCAAAGGAAAGCAGACAAAATTAATCTTTTGGGATTTCGACAGCGTGGAAAAGGAATGGAGACAGGAAAAATACGGTAAAAACAAGGTCGTTTTTTGTTTTTGCCAAAAAAGTGTATGAAACGGTAAGGCCACAAAAAATGGAACGCATTTGTGGTCTTTCTTTGCATATGCCAAAATTAAAAAACAACTATTTGGGAGCAAAATACAGTTGTATTTTGTTTATGGAAATGGTACGATATGTAAAAATATATCTGTAAAAATGCCATCATGACATTTTTATTCCCTTTGTCAATCCCAAAAGATTAATTTTGTCCGGTTATGTTTTCATATGCAAAGTCCCAAAAGATTAATTTTGTCTCAGATGATCAGGCCCAAACATTCCAGCTGTCGGGTGTGTTCCGCGCCGGTGGTTAAAAGATAGATGCGGGTGGTTTCGATCGAACTGTGCCCCAGCAGGTCGGCCAGCTTGACGATATCCTTATAGGCCCGATAGAAGGTGGTGGCGAACAGATGCCGCAGGTTGTGCGGGAACACCTTCGAAGGTTCTACCTGCGCTTGGCCGCACAGATTTTTCATCTCCGCCCAAATTTGCCGTCTGGACAAATTTTTTCCGCTTCTGGTGAGGAAGATCCCGCCAGAGGCGATTTTTTGTTGGTGGGCATATTTTAGCAGCTTTCGGCACAGCTTTCCCGGCAGCAAAATGACACGGATTTTCCCCTTTAGGCGGATTTCCGCTTTCCCCAGCTGGGCGGCCTTTACGGTGATATAGGCTACCTCGCTGACCCGTATGCCGGTGGCGCAGATAGTCTCTAGCAAAAGGGCCAGCCGCTTTTTCCCCAGGGCATGGGCGGTATCTAATAAGCGGGCATATTCCTCTCGGGTTAGCTCCTTTGCCTCCTCGCGGAAAAGCTTACGCTGAATTTTTACAAATTTGATCCGGCAATCCTCCCAGCCGTTCACGCGGAAAAAGCTGTTGACGGCAGAAATCATGGAATTGGCGGTGACGGGTGAATATCCCGCGCTTAGCAGATGCTTTTTCCAGCCGGTGGCGGTTTCTTTGGCAACGTCCCGGCCGTCCAGCCAACAGGCAAACGCCCGCACGTCCCGAAGATATTTCTCAATGGTGCCGTCGCTGCGTTCCTCTTCTTGCAGTGCCGTTTGAAAGTCGGCGATTCGTTTATTGGTCAATTTACGGCTGTTCATTCCTATTAAAGTCCTCCTATCGATTCATTTACCTTTGCAGTTTAACCAAAAAAATCTTTTTCATCAAAATTCCATTCAATTTCGTATTCCCGGCCAAATGCAGCGAGTCAATCTTTTTCTTTTATGGTTTAGTTTCTTGTGGTATAGTGATATATAAATCTGGATTTATGGGGAGAGTCAAATGAAAAAAGCTATCAAAACAAAACCCATTATGACATGTTGCTTTCTGTTCGCTATTTGTTTATGGGTCAGGCTTGCCGAATACTTTGTGATCCGAACCGATGAGACGGTGATGGGGGAAAACCTGTTTCACAAGCTTGCCGGGATTATTCTGCTGTTTTGTGTACTGAAAGCCGCAGGTATGAAGTGGAGTGAAATTGGATTTGGCAAACACGGTTTGATGAAAAGCATATTGCAAGGGCTGATTTTAAGTGTCATCTGCTTTGCCCTTTCCTACGGTGTGGAAATCATTTTTTTATCTATGCGGGGTAACGCGGTGCATATGGAATTTTATATAAACGGCTTTTCCCTGACAGGAACAGCGGTCAAAAATACGGAGATGTTCTTTTTTCTAATCTGTGTTGTTTTCAACTTCATCAACGTTTGGATGGAGGAAGGGCTATTTCGCGGTTTCTTTATCAAAGTGATTTCGGGCAAGTATTCTTTTATACAAGCCAATTTAGCCTCTGCGCTATTTTTTGGCGTTTGGCATTTTGTTATGCCTGTCAGAAGCTTTGTGAGCGGAGAGATGGCGTTTGGTCAAATGCTTCTGCTTACGGTGGGCTACATCCTTCTTTCGGGGTTGATGAGTATAAAATGGGGATTGCTTTATAAAATGACGGGAACTCTTTGGGCGGGGGCGGCGGACCACTTCTTTAATAATACGGTTGCAACCAATATGCTTCATGTCGTGACAGCCAGCGGAGCTGATGAGATGCAGATTGTGCGGATTTTGCTTGCGCAGATCGTTTCCGCTTCTTTTGTTGCGGTAATTTACCGGCTATCTAAAAGAAAGCTGTAGATTCCCGTTTATCGCGTGACGGCGCCTGTTTATTTACGGGAAAAAATGCATGAATATTTACCTGCTTGGATTTTGAAAGCACAGGGAACACAAAAGCGAGTTGGCGGTATCAAAAAAAGGCTGTTCGTCTTTGCGTCCACATGGAAAAAACGGTATTTTTAGAAAAACGTTTACCTGAAAAACACAGACGGAAAGAAGATTAAAATAATGTATACAATAGCAAAATATTATAGATGAAATTTTGATATGTATTTGTATAATGAGTCTAATGAACAAATAAAAAGGCTAAAATTCGTCATTTTGATGAATAAGTCTTTTTCTATTTTTTAGGAATAAAGACAAAACAACGGCAGATTTTTTATCTTTTTCTCAAGGACAGCCTAACGTTTTACCCAGTCTGCTTTTGCAGGCAGCTTTACCAACATCAGACCAAAGATTTGTTCTTTTTTCCCTTACGGTGTTTTGCTCTTTATCATATCGCTCTACCGATGGCAAGGCGGCAGGGCGCCGGCAGCTCTGGCAGGTTAGGGGCTGTCCGGTTAGAATTATCTATTAGGAGGATGACAATGAAAAGAACCATTGCTTTTGTGCTGGCTGCAATGATGATGATGACATTATTGCTCAGCGGCTGTGGCGACACCAAAACCAGTAGCTCTCAGGCTACTTCTGGCGCCACCAGTGGAGGAGACGTTGCCAACGTAGACCCCAATAACCCCTATGCGAACCTCGACACTTCCAAGGAAGTTAAGCTGATTATGTACTCTGTTGCTGACGAGCCTTTGGATATGGCAGAGATTCTGGGAATGGCCAACGAGCGGATTAAAAGCGCGCTGAACGCCACCCTGGAGATGTACTTCATCCCCTCGGCTGAGTACAGTGTAAAATATCCGCTGGTTCTGGCCGGCGGTGATCAGATCGACCTGATCTACACTGCGAACTTTAGAGACTACCGCAACAATGTGGAGAAGGCTTCCTTCCTGGAACTGACCCCCGAATTTTTGCAGACCAACATGCCGCAGACCTGGTCTACATTGCCGGAATCCGCCTGGGAAGAGACCTATGTGGATGGCAAGATCTACATGGTTCCCCGCAACACGGCGGAGATTTTCCCGGACCGCGGCCCGTTTGTCAATATGGACATTGCGGAAAAATACGGCTTTACCACCGAGAACATCAAGAGCTATGACGATTTCAAACGTCTGCTGCTGGCGATTGGAAACAACGAGGCTTCTAACGGTATGTACGCGTACTATCAGTCGCAGTCTTCCAACTTCCAGGAGCTGGGCTGGAGATATCGTTTTAACCTGATCAACAATCAGGCTTCGGACAACGTATACTACTGCCAGCTGGATGATCCGAAGTTTGAGAACCCCTTCTTCCTGTACACCTCTGATTACTGGAAGACCTACATTCAGGATATGGCGGAGTTTGCGAAAGCCGGCTGCTGGCCTTCTGACGCGATTTCCAACACCAACTCCATCATCACCCTGTTTGAAAACGGCCAGTCCGCTACCTCTCGCGGCAACTACTACAACGGCATCACCATGATTCAGGGCTACCGCGACAAGAGAATGAATGTTGAGCTGTTCGACATTTTCCCGGAGAACTACCGTCCGCTGCGTGACTCCTATCTGGGCGACGGTTACGCGATTCCTGCTTTCTGCACACAGCCGGAGAGAGCTGCGCAGGTTCTGGACTACATCAAATGCGATAAAGAGACCAACTTCCTGCTGGCTGGCGGTGTAGAAGGCCGTCACTACATTTACGATGAGGCGACCAACAGTGTATCTCCTGGTCCGGAAGCTGGAAACTACGAGTTTGACGGTTGGGCCTGGGGTATCCGTCACGTTGACTTCCCGTTCCCCTCTACCGAGGACGCGAGAATCAATGCTGCCAATGAGCACCTGAAAAACGCACAGGTCAAAGACGAGGAGTGGCCTTACTGGGGCTTCCAGTTCAGCCCGACCCCTGTTTCCGCAGAGTGGGCGGTCATCTCCGCGCTGATCACCGAATATCAGCCTTCTTTCGACCTGGGTATGTTCGGCGACAACACCATGACGGAATACGACGGCTTTGTGAAAAAGCTGCAGGATGCCGGATTGGACAAATACATGGAAGAGTGGAACCGCCAGAGAGACGAATTCCTGGCGAACAAAAACGCCTAATCTTCTTTTCACCTTGCCTGCAAAGAGGACCCGATTGCCGGGTCCTCTTTTGTTTTTAAAAAGGCTCAAATAGCCTTTAGAAAGCCAAAAATTTTTCCACTGTACGGCAGCTTTTTGGACTGATCGCAAAAGGAAGAAAGAGCGCTTTTTTGGCGATATTTCGCGAAAAAGATAAAAAAGCCAAAAATCTGTATTGAATCGCAAAATAATATACAACATAAAGGAAAAAAAGATATATATAATAGGAATATGCACAAATACAAAAGAATTGTTCTGTGAAATATAACAAGACCAAAACGGAGAAGTGATGACTCTCCGGAATGGTCCAGGGGATGGTTATATTTTGAAAGAACGGTCTTTGCCGTTTGTGCCAAAATGGATGCTCCCTAAACAAACCGTACCGCATTTTCTACATTTTTCCTCTGTCTTAGCACGCAGGCGTGTCCTGCAATCCTACTACGATGTTCTTTCATTTTTGCAGCGGTGAAAAAAGTTTTCGGGGTGACCCTTCGCTGGCGGAGGGTAGGCCGACGGTTACGGTTAAGCCGGCGGCTGGACTTGTTAAAATTATCTATTAGGAGAGGACAACATGAAAAGAACAATCGCACTGGCACTGGCTGCCATGATGCTGATGGCAGTTCTTTTGGGCGGCTGCAACAGCAATCCGACCAACAGTAGTTCTGCCCCAGCTGACAACAGCACTGCGAGCGGGGATCCGGTTGACGTGGATCTGAGTAACCCCTATGCGAACATCGATCTGTCCGCTACAGAAAACATTGTGACCTATGTAGTGGCCTCTGAGCCCAACGCCATTCAGGAAGTGATGACGCTGGTGAATGAAAAGCTCAAGGCAGCGATCAATACCACCATGGAAATGTATTTTATCCCCACCTCTGAGCTGAGCACCAAGTATCCGCTGGTTATGGCGGGCGGCGATGAGATCGACCTGATTTATACTGCAAACCACGCTTACTATCGTGAGCAGGTGGACAAAGGCGGTTTTAAAGAGCTGACCATGGATTTCATTCAGCAGTATCTGCCCCAGACCTACAGCGTTCTGCCGGAATCCGCTTGGAAAGAGACTTACATTGGCGGCAAAATCTACATGGTTCCCCGTAACACCGCGGAAATTTTCCCGGATCGCGGCCCGGTCATCGATATGGATGTTGCGGCGAAATACGATTACACCGCTGACAGCTTCCACAGCTGGGAAGATTTTGACAAATTCCTGATGGCGGTTGGCACCAACGAGGTTCCCAACGGCAAATACGCTTTTAACGCGTCTTCGGTTGCGAACATGTACGACATTGGTCTGCGTTACCGCTTTAACTTGATCAATAACCAGGCTACCGACTATGTGTACTACTCTCAGTTGGAGGATCCGAAGTTTGAGAATCCCTTCTTCCTGCACACCTCTGAGCAGTACAAAACCTACATTCAGGACATGGCGAAATACGCGAAAGCCGGCATTTGGCCTTCCGACGCGATTTCCAACACCAACGGTATTACCGCTATGTTCCGCAACGGCCAGACCGTTACCGGCTATAACAACTACTACAACGGCATCAGCACTCTGCAGGGCTTTAAAGAGCAGGGAATCAATGCGGAAATGGTAGATATTTATCCGGAGAACTACCGTGCGCTGCGCGACTCTTACATTGGCGACGGTATGGCGATCACCGCCTTCTCTTCGAAACCGGAGAGAGCGGCTGTGCTGCTGGACTACATCAAAAATGATTTCGAAACCTACATGCTGTTAGCTGGCGGTATCGAAGACAGACACTACATCTATGATGAAGCTTCCAACACTGTATCTCCCGGTCCGGAAGCTGCTGACTATCAGTTTGACGGTTGGGCCTGGGGTATCCGCCACAAAGACTTCCCGTGGCCTAAGACAGATGACCAGTACATCAACGCTACCAACGAAAAACTGAAAGCAAACCAGGTGAAGGATGAGGAGTGGCCTTACTGGGGCTTTAACTTCGACTACACCCCGGTTAACGCGGAATGGGCAGTCATCTCCGCTCTGATCACCGAATATCAGCCCTCTTTCGACCTGGGTATGTTCGGCGACAATACCATGACGGAATACGAAGGCTTTATCAAGAAGCTGCAGGATGCCGGATTAGAGAAATACATGGAAGAGTGGAACCGCCAGAGAAGCGAGTTCCTGGCAAAATAAAAATAGCATAAAGTTTTTTGCGACCGTCTATTATAGGCGGTCGTTTTTTTATGATCTATCAGCAAAAAACAATAAAAGGCTGAAAAATAAAGGATCTAAAAAACTTCTGTTTGTTCAATACGCCGATGGAGGATAGAAATATCAAAAAGGTCATTTCTTTTATAAAAAATCATTCCACCAGAAAAATAAAAGAAATGTTGGAAAATTAAAAAAAAATTATTCAAATAGTTGGTGAAAATTAGATATTTTATCACAAGAAAGCAAAATATCTAATGAAATAGCAATATAATGTAGATCGCGGGGGGGGGGTAATCGTTATAATGGGTTTATACCACAAGATAACAGAACATGTTAAAAATCTTGTTGTATTTTTGCCATAAAGGCATCAAATTTTCCCAGGTGACAGTCTTGTATAATATTGCAGGTGCGGTTCTGTTGTAGGGGACCGGACAGTTTCAAAGACAATTGTGTCTGTCGCCATAGTCTTGTAGGTTGCCTGGGGAGGTTTGTGCTTTATGATTAAGCGTTTCGTGAACGGAAAATGAAACGCGCCGAAAAAGAATCGAGGAGGATACACATGAAAAAACTGGCGTTTCTCATGGCGGTCATGATGATGTTCACCCTGCTGCTGGCAGGCTGTAACGGCACCACGACCTCCAGCGCGCCGCAGGACAGCAGCAAACCCGCTGAAAACAGCGGCGAAGTGAACCAGCCTGCGAACACAGACGACCCTTATGCAAACATTGACCTGAGCAAAGAAGAAACCGTCGTTATGTATGTAACGGCTACCGAGCCCAACGCGATCAAAGAGGTTATGGAAGCTGCGAACGAAAAGATCAAAGCGGCGATCAACACCACAATTGATCTGTACTTCATTCCTTCTTCTGAGCGTGCCACCAAGTATCCGCTGGTTATGGCGGGTGGCGATGCGGTTGACCTGATCTATACCGCAAACTACTGCTACTACAAAGAGCAGGTAGAAAAAGCTGGCTTTAAAGAGCTGGACGAAGAGTTCCGCAACACCTACATGCCTCAGACCATGGCTACCCTGCCGGAGTCTGCTTGGAAAGAGACCCTCATCAACGGTAAAGTCTACATGGTTCCTCGTTCTACCGCTGCTATCTTCCCGGATAGAGGTCCTGTTGTAAACATGGAGATTGCGGAGAAATACGGCTACACCGCTGACAAGATCACCAGCTATGAAGATTTCAGAAACCTGTTGCTGGCGATTGGCAAAAACGAAGTTTCTAACGGTATGTATGCGTTCTACGCTTCTCAGTCTTACAACCTGAACCAGATTGCTATGATCTTTGAGAACAACCTGATCAACAACCAGGCTTCGGACTACGTATACTATTCTCAGCTGACAGACCCGAAATTTGAGAATCCTTTCTTCCTGTACAGCTCTGAGATTTACAAGGATTACGCGCTGGATATGGCGGAGCTGGCATCTGCGGGCGTATGGCCTTCTGACGCGATCTCCAACACCAACTCCATTTCCACCCTGTTCCAGAACTCTCAGTCCGCTACTACCTATCAGAACTACTACAATGGTATTACCTGGATTGAGGCGACCCGTGAAAAGGGCATTAAGTGCGAACTGTTCGATATTTATCCCGAAGGCTACCGCGCACTGCGTGACTCTTTCGTAGGCGACGGTATGGCGATCCCGTCCTTCTCTGAGAAACCGGAGAGAGCGGCTGTTGCGCTGGACTTCATCAAAAACGATCTGGAAACCTACATGCTGCTGGCTGGCGGTTTTGAAGGCAGACATTATGTTTATGATTCTGCTACCAACACCATTTCCAATGGTCCGGAAGCTGGCGACTACACCTTCGATGGTTGGGCTTGGGGTATCCGTCATAAAGACTTCCCGTGGCCTAAGACCGAAGATGAGAGAATCAATGCTGCGAACAAGCATCTGAATGAGACACAGCTGAAAGACGAAGAGTGGCCTTACTGGGGCTTCACCTTTGACTATGCTCCTGTTAACGCTGAGTGGGCTGTTATCTCTGCACTGGTTACCGAGAATCAGGCTTCCTTCAACCTGGGTCAGTTCGGCGCTAACACCGAGGCTGAGTGGGATGGTTTTGTTCAGAAGCTGAAAGATGCTGGTCTGGACAAATACATGGAAGAATGGAACAAACAGAGAAGCGAGTTCCTGGCAAATAACTAAGCAATTAACAAAGTTCATTTCTATAGAGCCTTGCAGAATTTGCAGGGCTCTATTTTTTATACCATAAACTTGATGAAAAGAAGCCCATCCTCCTCTCTAGATGGAATAAATGTTAACAAATTTAAAAGAAAAGAAGGATAAAAATAGAATAAATGGATTATATATCTATTTTTTAGCTACAAATAAGCAATTATTTGATATAAAGAGCAAAATATTTTAGATTTTTTTCACATTATTTCTTGTATAATATGAAACACCGCAAGATTTGAAAATAATTTTGAAAAAGTAAATTTACTATCGCAAAATATAGGTTATTTTGCAAGAGATCAAGTTTTATACATAATTGCAAAGAAGGATTAGAGGAACAGCAGATTTCTATATTTTCGGAAAATGAGCAGCTAATATGCTGGTATACTTTCCCAAAGGCAGGAAGTTGAATTTTTGCCCTCCTCAAATTTTGTAAGTTGTTTCAAAGCTTTCTGTGCATTATGAATAACCGACCGGCCTGATTTTTGGGCTTGGCGGAGCCGGTAAAACCGGAAAAAGAATCGAGGAGGATACACATGAAAAAACTGGCGTTTCTCATGGCGGTCATGATGATGTTCACCCTGCTGCTGGCAGGCTGTAACGGCACCACGACCTCCAGCGCGCCGCAGGACAGCAGCAAACCCGCTGAAAACAGCGGCGAAGTGAACCAGCCTGCGAACACAGACGACCCTTATGCAAACATTGACCTGAGCAAAGAAGAAACCGTCGTTATGTATGTAACGGCTACCGAGCCCAACGCGATCAAAGAGGTTATGGAAGCTGCGAACGAAAAGATCAAAGCGGCGATCAACACCACAATTGATCTGTACTTCATTCCTTCTTCTGAGCGTGCCACCAAGTATCCGCTGGTTATGGCGGGTGGCGATGCGGTTGACCTGATCTATACCGCAAACTACTGCTACTACAAAGAGCAGGTAGAAAAAGCTGGCTTTAAAGAGCTGGACGAAGAGTTCCGCAACACCTACATGCCTCAGACCATGGCTACCCTGCCGGAGTCTGCTTGGAAAGAGACCCTCATCAACGGTAAAGTCTACATGGTTCCTCGTTCTACCGCTGCTATCTTCCCGGATAGAGGTCCTGTTGTAAACATGGAGATTGCGGAGAAATACGGCTACACCGCTGACAAGATCACCAGCTATGAAGATTTCAGAAACCTGTTGCTGGCGATTGGCAAAAACGAAGTTTCTAACGGTATGTATGCGTTCTACGCTTCTCAGTCTTACAACCTGAACCAGATTGCTATGATCTTTGAGAACAACCTGATCAACAACCAGGCTTCGGACTACGTATACTATTCTCAGCTGACAGACCCGAAATTTGAGAATCCTTTCTTCCTGTACAGCTCTGAGATTTACAAGGATTACGCGCTGGATATGGCGGAGCTGGCATCTGCGGGCGTATGGCCTTCTGACGCGATCTCCAACACCAACTCCATTTCCACCCTGTTCCAGAACTCTCAGTCCGCTACTACCTATCAGAACTACTACAATGGTATTACCTGGATTGAGGCGACCCGTGAAAAGGGCATTAAGTGCGAACTGTTCGATATTTATCCCGAAGGCTACCGCGCACTGCGTGACTCTTTCGTAGGCGACGGTATGGCGATCCCGTCCTTCTCTGAGAAACCGGAGAGAGCGGCTGTTGCGCTGGACTTCATCAAAAACGATCTGGAAACCTACATGCTGCTGGCTGGCGGTTTTGAAGGCAGACATTATGTTTATGATTCTGCTACCAACACCATTTCCAATGGTCCGGAAGCTGGCGACTACACCTTCGATGGTTGGGCTTGGGGTATCCGTCATAAAGACTTCCCGTGGCCTAAGACCGAAGATGAGAGAATCAATGCTGCGAACAAGCATCTGAATGAGACACAGCTGAAAGACGAAGAGTGGCCTTACTGGGGCTTCACCTTTGACTATGCTCCTGTTAACGCTGAGTGGGCTGTTATCTCTGCACTGGTTACCGAGAATCAGGCTTCCTTCAACCTGGGTCAGTTCGGCGCTAACACCGAGGCTGAGTGGGATGGTTTTGTTCAGAAGCTGAAAGATGCTGGTCTGGACAAATACATGGAAGAATGGAACAAACAGAGAAGCGAGTTCCTGGCTGCTAACGCTTAATTTCACGCTCGCTTTTAAAAGCAAATCAAAAGGCTGTGCAGATTTTGCACAGCCTTTTTTGTTATCTTAAAAATACAATATATTATATTTTTAAATATACCTTGACAGATGAGGTATATAAGTGTATTATAATAATCGAAATTGAACAAGGAGGGAGAAACACGTCAATTGCATCAGATTTAATTCGTGGGCATACTGATTTGATTATCCTAGCCCAGCTGATAAAAAAAGACAGCTACGGCTATGAAATCAATAAGGTCATTCAGCAAAAAAGCAAAGGACTTTACGAACTGAAGGAAGCAACTTTATATACTGCTTTTCGACGGTTGGAACAGGCAGAATGTATCTCGTCCTATTGGGGGGAGGAAAATGTAGGGGCCAGGCGCCGCTACTATACAATTACCGAATGGGGAATCGAAACCCATCGAAGGTTAAAAAAAGAGTGGGATACAGCCAAAAACTTAATTGATCTATTGATTGAGGAGGAAGGGTAATGGAAGAAAAGATTCGAAATTATGTAGAAGAACTGTTTATGGATGCGCCGCAGAGTAAAAAAGTGTATGAACTGAAAGAAGAAATGATTCAGAATTTGCTGGAAAAATACCGCGATTTGTTGGCACAGGGGATGCCGGAAGACGCTGCATACAATATTGCAGTATCCGGTATTGGCGATGTTGACGATTTGATTCGGAGTCTGGAGGGGCCTTCTTACGATGTGAGTGAAGAGCGGCGCCAGCGCAACCGCTCGGCGGCACTGACAGCAATCGGCGTTGTTATCGTCATCCTTTCGGTGGTGCCGGTCATTATTTTCGAGGAATTGTTGCATTTGGAAAATATCGGCGTCTGTTTTATGTTAGCGATGGTTGCCATTGGTGTGGGGCTGCTGATTTATGCTGCGAAGACAAAGCCAAGGTACATAAAAAAAGAGGATACGATGGTAGAGGACTTCAAAGCGTGGCAGGCGGACCAAGGACAGAGAAAAAGCTTGCTGAAAGCGGTTTCCAGCGCGTTATGGACTTTAGCGGTTGCTTTTTATTTTCTCCTCAGTTTTTATACCAGCGCCTGGCATACTACCTGGGTAATATTCCTAATTGCCGCGGCGGCAGAACAGGTAATCAAGGCTTGCTTTGATCTGAAGAGATAGAGAAAAGGTGGGATAAACATGAAGGCTTCAGCCTGGATTCGAATTGCCTGTTGGGGATTTGTTCTGCTTATGTCAACAGGATTTTTAGTTTGTAGACTTGTGGGAGTTCCCTTCTTGGGCCTGCATTCGGATTTATGGGGCGGCTTCTCCTGGTGGGAAGACGACAAGGGATATTCTGGGGATGGATCGGGCAGTTACAAAATACCGGCATCCGGGATAGAAAATATAGAAATCGATTGGGTTGCCGGAGAAGTAACTCTCTCTGCCTACGACGGAGAGGAAATTCATTTTACCGAAAGTTCTTCAAAAAAATTAAACGAAAAAACCACTTTGCGCTACAAAGTATCTGGGAATACACTGAAAATCCGTTTTCGGAAAAACGGCATTTTATTTGGCTCTGCACCAGGCAAAGATTTGCAGGTTTTTCTTCCAAGAGAACTGGCGAAATCGCTGGGTAAAGTGAAAATAGACGCAGTATCGGCAAAAATTGATGCAAAAGACCTGCAAGCGGAACAAATGCACTATACAACAACCTCTGGGCCTATCTTTCTTGAAAAGGTAGAGGCGGAAAGAATCGAAACGGATACCGTATCGGGCGGGCTGGACATCGAAAATGCAAGAGCCACAGAGATACATGCTTCCACCGTATCCGGCAAAACAGATCTGGAAGGCGCATTTGGAACAATCCACGCCAGTGGTGTATCTGGAAAGCTGACGATACAAAGCAGCGTTTGCCCAGATTCGGTCAGCGCTTCCTCTGTATCTGGGGACGTAACGGTGGTTATACCGGAAAATCCGGGATTCTCCGTATCCTTTGATCGAGTTTCCGGCGAATTTGATTCGGATTTTGCCCTTTCGCTGAAGGAGGGAAAAGGCTCCTACAAAGATGGCGGTGCAAAAATTGCGGTGGATACCGTAAGCGGAAACCTCTCGATTAAAAAGTATTCCTAAAAGACAAAAAACACCGGAAGGAGAAGAACCATTCCGGTGTTTTTTTATGAAAAATGCAGCGAAAGCATCGATCTCCCGACAGGCTACGACCTGCTCCCCCAGGGGCAAGCGGCCAGGCATTTAGCACAGGTATGCTGTCCGAACACGGTAGCCATATCCTCTAAAAAAGAAAAACAGGCTTGTTTATCAAAGCGCTCTGATGGGGGATCGTCGGGGGAAAAGGGTACGCCGTGAATCGCATGGACAGGGCAGGCGTCCCGGCAACGGGTGCAACCGCCGCAACGGTTGGGCAGAGGCTGGTCCGGGGGCAAAAGCGCGTCGGTCAGGATGGTAGTCAGACGAAGGCGGGGTCCCACCTGGGGATTGATTAAATGGCAGCTTTTTCCAATCCAGCCCAGCCCCGCATGGCTGGCAGCAAAGCGATGACTGAACATCCCCATCAGCTCGGTCTGGCTTTTGGGCAAACCGTCCGGCCCATGGGCGGCAACCTGCTCCTGCAATCCGGGAAAGAGGCGGGACTGCCGATAGTCAGAGGTGGGAACGGGATAAGCGCGAAACCCCTTCTGCTGCAAAAGGTTGGAAAGTCCAAGTCCAATCGCGTCTAGCTGGCGGTTGATCGCGGCGTAAAAGTAGCTATAAGAGCGGGTGGGGCCAACCGCCTGCTCCATAATAATCTCTTTTGGAAAAAAGATGGAAACAGAGATCGCCCGAGGGAAAGAGGCGCAAAGCTCGCCATAATTTTCCCGGATCCACTGGGTATCAGCGGTTAGATCGGCAACACCGCAGAGATTTGCACCAAGATCCTGCGCCCGCGAAAACAAGATGTCTTTTAACAGCTGCATACCAAAAACCTCCCGCCATCTGGCAATAATCGTGCAATAGACTGAAATATTCAGTTGAGAGCAGTCCGTTCTTTTTAAAAAGAATAGGACAAAAAGGCGAAAAAGTCAATACAAATGAAAGAAGATTTTGTCGAGAAGTATTGACAAGAGAGCTTATACCTGTTATAATGAATAACGTTGTGGACAGGATGTTCCTCAGCGAAAATAATGGCCTGGTAGTTCAGTTGGTTAGAACGCTAGCCTGTCACGCTAGAGGTCGTGGGTTCGAACCCCATCCAGGTCGCCAGATGCTGCTATGGCTCAGTCGGTAGAGCGCGTCCTTGGTAAGGACGAGGTCACCAGTTCAAATCTGGTTAGCAGCTCCAAAACCCGGTATTTGTACCGGGTTTTTTACTTGCAAAAAATTTGGATTCTCTAAAGATGTGAGCCATTTGATCGATGCTGGTTCGCCGCTTAAAGCCCTGGAACAAATCTTTGCTCCGGGGCTTCTTTTATAAACGACGATGCACCTCGCATACCGACAGACGGTTGTCGTCTACGGTGAAACGCACTTCAAGATCCGCATATTCCATGCCGTAGACACGCAAAGGGTTGTTTTGGTATGCGGGACGTGGATCCTGTGCCAGCACGGCCAACAAAGCTTCCCGCTGGGGAGGCGGCACCCGTTCCAAAAGGTCGTCCGGAAAGGAAATCTCCAGCAGGCGGGCGCCGGATTGGGAGGCAAAGCCTCCTCTTGCCTCGGGGTGAGCATCGGTATAAGGAAGATAGGGCTTGATGTCGTAAATCGGCGTTTTATCCACCAGATCAGCCCCGGAAATGTGCAGAACAGGTCCGTCGGGCGTTGTCAGTTCAATTTTTTCCAAACGAACACAGGACAGGCCAATATGGTTGGGGCGAAAGGGGGAACGGGTGGCGAAGACACCCATCCGGGTATTACCACCCAATCGAGGCGGACGGACGGTAGGAGACCAGCCGCCGGCCACCGCTTGAGAAAATTGCCAGAGCAGCCAGATATGCGAGTATCCATCCAGGCCGCGAAATGCGTCGGGATTGCGAAAGGGCGGCTCAAAGACGATCGTGGCTTTTAGGGCATTGATCAACCCGCTTTGCCGGGGAACGCCGAATTTACTGGGAAAATCAGAGTGCATGTGGGCGATCACCTGTAGCTGTGCGCTATCCTGCATACAAAACAACTCCTTCTATGAAAGGTAGTATAGCGCTTTTTTCACCAGCTTACAAGACGCTGTGGCCGCTTTTTCCGATCCGGATGTGCCAGAAGGTCAAAGGGATACAGGAAAGATTTTTGCAAAACAAAAGATTTTTCCTTGCATTTGTGGAAAGAATATGCTATAATCCAAACTAATTTCAAATCAGGTGCATCTGAGGAAAACAAAGGTCAGGGTAGCCATTTAGAGAGCGGGCGGTTGGTGCAAGCCCGCGGCAAGACTGGCTGGTCCATTTTCCAAGCGGCCGGTGAGGAGCCGGAGGCTGGTACCCTATATCGTACCGACAAGCGGCCGGATGGTTTGTCTGGCAATTTGGGTGGCAACGCGGAATTTTTCGTCCCATATATTGGGGTGAAAAATTCCTTTTTTGTTTTGAAGGAGGATAAAAATGATTGATATTCGTCTGATCCGGACAAATCCGGAGCTGGTCAAGGAGAACATCAAAAAGAAATTTCAGGAGCAAAAGCTGGTGCTGGTAGATGAGGTGCTTGATTTAGACGCGCAGCTTCGGGCCGCCGCGTCAGAGGCGGACGCACTGCGCAACCAGCGGAATGTGTCCAGCAAACAGATCGGCGCGCTGATGGCACAGGGGAAAAAGGAAGAGGCGGAAGAAGCCAAAAAGCTGGTGGCGAGCATTGGGCCCAAGCTGGAAGAGCTGCAAGCGAAGGAAGCCGAATTGCAGGCGGAGGTCCGCAAACGGATGCTGGTGATCCCCAACATCATCGACGATTCGGTACCCATCGGCCATGACGACAGTGAAAATGTAGAGGTGGAACGGTTTGGCGATCCGGTCGTGCCGGACTTTGAGGTGCCGTACCACGTAGATATTATGGAGCGGCTCAGCGGTCTGGACCTGGACAGCGCCAGAAAAACCAGCGGTAACGGCTTTTACTATCTGATGGGGAATATTGCCCGGCTGCATTCGGCGATTTTGTCCTACGCCAGAGACTTTATGATCGGCAAAGGGTTTACCTATTGTGTACCTCCCTTTATGATTCGCAGCAATGTGGTTACCGGCGTCATGAGCTTTGCCGAAATGGAGAACATGATGTATAAAATCGAGGGGGAGGATCTGTATCTGATCGGCACCAGCGAGCACTCGATGATCGGTAAGTTTATCGACACGACGATGAAAAAGGAACAGCTGCCCCAGACCCTGACCAGCTATTCTGCCTGTTTCCGCAAGGAGGTAGGCGCCCATGGAATCGAGGAGCGGGGCGTATACCGGGTTCACCAGTTTGAAAAGCAGGAGATGATTGTCATCTGTGAGCCGGAGGAGAGTATGGAGTGGTTCAAAAAGCTGTATACTTATACAGTCGAGTTTTTCCGCACACTGGATGTACCGGTCCGCACTTTGGAATGCTGTTCTGGCGATCTGGCCGATTTAAAGGTTAAGAGCATTGACGTTGAAGCCTGGAGTCCCCGCCAGAAAAAATATTTCGAGGTGGGAAGCTGCTCCAATCTGGGAGACGCCCAGGCCAGACGGCTTGGCATTCGTATCAAGGGGGAGAAGGGCAACTATTTTGCCCACACCCTGAACAATACGGTAGTAGCGCCGCCCCGTATGCTCATTGCCTTTTTGGAAAACAACCTCAACGCCGACGGGTCGGTAAACATCCCCGAAGCGCTGAGAATGTATATGGGCGGGATGGAAGTCATCCGGTAGAAAAAATCGAAAAGGCCCTCAAAAGGCGCGTGGAAAATCCCATGCGCCTTTTTGTTATCATGTGCGGGAAAATTTTGAAAAAAGAGCATTGACGGATCCATTAGAGAGTGATATAATTAAAAAAATTTGGAGTTTGCAGAAGGAGGATACCGAGAATGGCGCTGACATGCGGGATGAACAGAGACCAGTTTCCGGCGGCGGTGTTCCTTCCCAAATCCTTATTTTGCTATTTGGTAGATGGTTTTTCTTTTTTGCGGTTTAGCTTTCCTATTTTAATAGGAAAGCTTTTTTTATGAGAAGAGCGGATGCCTTTTTTAAAAACATGCCGGCATTTTACCCGCCGGTTCGTTTTATGATCAGATGAAAACAGACAAGGAGGGCGTTTTATATGCTGGCAGGAAAAAATCTCATTTATCCTACAGATTTTACAGTAGAGCAGCTGGAAACCTTATTTTGCCTTGCCGATGACATCATCGCGGTGCCGGACAAGTATGCCGGCAGATGTGCGGGAAAGATTTTGGCTACCATGTTTTTTGAGCCGTCTACCCGGACCCGTCTGAGCTTTGAGGCGGCGATGGAAAGGCTGGGCGGCAAGGTGTTGGGCTTTGCAGATTCGGCATCCAGCTCGGCTACCAAAGGCGAGAGCATTGCTGACACCATTCGAATGATCAGCTGCTATGCGGATATTGCGGTGATCCGGCATCCGGCGGAGGGAGCGGCTCATGTGGCGGCGCTGCACTCCTTTATACCGGTGATCAACGCCGGAGATGGCGGGCATCAGCATCCGACCCAGACCTTGACAGATTTGTACACGATTCGGGCAAAGAAGGGACATTTTGACAATTTGACTATAGGTCTATGCGGCGATTTAAAGTATGGGCGCACGGTCCATTCTCTGATCCACGCCATGTGCCGGTACGAAAATGTCCATTTTGTGCTGATTTCGCCGCCGGAGCTGCGGGTTCCGGATTATGTGATTCGGGAGATCGAGGCGGCCGCCGGCTGCTCTTACAGTGTCAACCCCAACCTGGACGATGCGATCCGACAGGTGGATATCCTTTACATGACCCGTGTACAGCGGGAGCGGTTTTCCTCTCAAGAAGAGTATCTGCGGCTGAAGGACAGCTACATATTGGACGCCCAGAAGATGAAAAACGCCAAAAAGGACATGATCGTCCTGCACCCAATGCCCATTGTGAACGAGATTACCGGTGAGGTGGACGAGGACCCCCGCGCCTGCTATTTTGTACAGGCCCAATATGGCATGTATATGCGCATGGCGCTGATCCTGAGCCTGTTAGGCGCACAGGAGGGACCGCCCACCGTCTGTGGTGGCAAAATGTTTGAAAAGGTCTGCCGAAATCCGCGGCCGAACGGGACGGTTCACTGTAAAAACCCCAAGTGCGTATCCAATCTGGACCTGACGCTGCCCATTCGGGTGAAGGAAGGCGGCAAGGTCTGTGAATACTGCGACGCGGCAATCGAAGAATAGGAGAAAGCATGGAACAGTTAATCAAAAACGCGCTTCTTACAGATGAATCTGCGGCCTTTTTCGCCGACGTGCTGGTGCGGGAGGGGAAAATCGCCGCCATCGGGCAAAATCTGTCCTGCGCTGGAGAGATCATAGACGCACAGGGCTTTACGCTGATGCCCGCCTTTGTAGATCTGCACTGTCACTTTCGGGATCCGGGCTACACCCATAAAGAGGACATCGAGTCCGGCTGCCGCGCGGCGGTAAAAGGCGGGTACACGGCCGTAAATCTGATGGCAAATACGAACCCTGTGTGCAGCGATATGGAGACGGTCCGCTATGTGCGGAAAAAGGCGGAAGAAATCGGCCTGGTGGATGTGCATCAGTGCGTATCGGTGACAAAAGCTTTCGATGGGCGGACCACCGAGCATTTAAACGAGCTGGACAAAACGGTTCGGCTGATTTCGGAGGACGGCAAAGGGGTTATGTCCAACTATGTAATGGCCCAGGCGATGAAGATCGCCAAAAGAAAGGGATTGACCATCCTTTCCCATGCGGAGGACATGGAGCTTTCCCCTTTTGATTACCGGCTGGCGGAAAACATCGCCACCGTACAGCATATACATTTGGCCGGATACCTGGGCGCCCGGCTGCACATGTGCCATGTGTCCACAAGGGAAGCCATGGAGGAGATTATCCGCGCCAAACAGGCCGGCGCGCCGGTGAGCTGCGAGGTGGCGCCTCATCATCTGTGGTTTTACGATACCGATTATCGGGTGAATCCGCCGATTCGCACGAAACAGGACCGGGATTTTCTGATCCAGGCGATAAAAAACGGCTATGTAGACGCCATTGCCACCGATCATGCGCCACATACAGAAGAGGACAAAAAAAATGGCGCGCCGGGCATGGTAGGACTGGAAACGGCCTTTGGCGTGTGTTACACTATATTGGTAAAGGAAAATGGCTTGCCGCTGACCGTGCTGTCCCGGCTGCTGTCCGCTTCTCCGGCACGGATTTTAGGTCTGCAAAAGGGCCGCTTTCTGCCGGGATATGATGCGGATTTTGTACTGGTAGACGAAGGGCGCCGGTGGACAGCCTGTGCGGCGGATTTTGCGTCGAAGGGCAAAAACTCCCCTTTTGACGGTTCTCACCTACAGGGCAAAGTCATTCGTACGATCAAGGCGGGGAAGACCGTCTGGCAGGAATAAAGGAAAAATGACGGAGGAACAGACTATGATTGTGGACAAGCTGTATGAATCGGTTGCAAAAAAAGGTGTAGTATGCGTTGGACTGGATACGGACATTTCCTATGTGCCGGCCTATCTGCAAAAGGAAGCTGGCAGCGCCGAAGAGGCGGTATTTCGGTTCAATAAAGAGATCATCGACGCGACAGAGGACGTGGCGGGCTGTTATAAAGTGCAGATCGCTTATTATGAATCGTTGGGTCTGGAGGGCCTGCGGGCTTATCAGAGGACGTTAGGTTATCTGCGGGAAAAGGGACTGATTGCCATTGCGGACATCAAGCGCGGCGACATTGCAAAAACTGCCGAAATGTACGCCAAGGGCCATTTCGAAGGGGATTTTGAAGCGGACTTCGTAACCCTTGCCCCTTACATGGGAATGGACAGCGTGACCCCCTATCTTCCTTACGTCAAGGAGAAGGAAAAGGGACTGTTTATTCTGGTCCGCACCTCCAACCCCGGTTCCCGGGATTTTCAGTATCTGGAAACGGAACGGAAAATGCCTTTGTACGACGTGGTTGGAACAGCGGTGCAGCAGACGGGGAAGGATTATCTGGGACAATGCGGCTTCAGCTCGGTGGGCGCGGTGATTGGCGGAACCACCGGTGAAGAGGCGGAGAGCATCCGCGCTTTGTTAGACAGCACCTTTTTCCTGATCCCCGGATACGGCGCGCAGGGTGGCAAGGCCGAAGACATTGCAAAGTATCTGGTGAACAGCAACGGCGGGGTTGTCAACTCCTCTCGGGCAGTGCTGTTGGCTTATAAAAAGGCTGGCGCGCCGGAGGAGAATTTTGCCGAGGAAGCCAGAAAAGAGGTACTGCGTATGAGAAAGGAGATTGAAGATGCCTGCGAAGCGATGCGAATCAGCCGCGGTTCTGGAAAATAAACCGCTGGGAGAGGGGATCTTTAAAATGGTAGTCCGCTGGCCCCATCCAGTGCAAGCGGGACAATTCTTTATGGTGCGGGGTTGGGATCGCTTTCCGCTCCTTTCTCGTCCCATTTCGGTACATGACGCCGATGGGGAAACGCTTACCTTTTTATATGAGGTGCGGGGAGAAGGCACCCGGCTGCTCAGCGAAAAGCGGGCCGGGGATTCGGTAGAGCTGACCGGTCCGGCGGGAGTAGGGTTCCCGGTGGAGGAGCTGAAAGGGAAAATCGCGGTTGTTTCCGGCGGTATCGGTATTGCGCCGCTTTTGCTGGCGGTGAAGAATTTGTCCGGCTGCCAAGTGGTTTTATGCTGTGGGTTTCGGGACAAAAGCTATTGTCTGGACGCTTTTCGGCCCTATGTCGGGGAGATCCGCGTTGCCACCGACAGCGGCCGGGAGGGACAGAAAGGCTTTGTCACCGAGCTGCTGGATCCGGCGGATTTTGACGCGGTTATCACCTGTGGGCCGGAGCCGATGATGGAGAAGCTGGCCCGGGCTTGTATGGTGAAAAAGGTCCCTTGCTATGTGTCGATGGAGCGGCACATGGCCTGTGGGATCGGCGCCTGTCTGGGATGCACCCATCACACCGCTCACGGTGCAAAATGCATCTGCAAAGACGGACCGGTGTTCAAGGGGGAGGATATCTATGCTTAAAACGGTTTTAAACGGCGTGGCCATGAAAAATCCCGTCATTGCCGCCTCCGGCACCTTTGGATTTGGCCGGGAGTACGACCAGTATTTTGACATTTCCCGCTTAGGCGGCATCAGCTCAAAGGGCCTGACGCTGGAGGAGCGGTTTGGCAATGAAGGGGAGCGGGTACACGAAACCCCCAGCGGCTTAATCAACAGCATTGGGCTGCAAAATCCCGGTGTAGATGCTTTTATTCGGGACGATCTGCCTTTTTTGCGCTCAAAGGACACGGCGGTGATTGCCAATTTAGGCGGCAGTACCATCGAATCCTATCTGGAAGGGGTGGAAAAGCTTAATCAGACCGATGTGGATATGATTGAGCTGAACATATCCTGTCCAAACGTCCGACATGGAGGGATGGCGCTGGGCATTCGCTGTGATATTGCGTATGAAGCAGTAAAAAAGGTGCGAGAGGTCTGCAAAAAGCCGCTGATGGTTAAGCTTTCCCCCAACGCGCAGGACATTGTGGAAATGGCCCGCTGCTGTGAAGAAGCAGGGGCGGATTCGCTGTCGCTGGTCAACACGTTTCAAGCGATGGCCATTGATATTTACAAAAGAAAGCCGGTATTTCAAAATGTGTTTGCTGGCCTTTCCGGTCCGGCGATTCTGCCGATCGCCCTTCGGATGGTGTACCAAGTCTGCGGCGCGGTGAAAATTCCGGTCGTCGGGATGGGAGGCATTTCCAGTTGGCAGGACGCGGCTGCTTTCTTGATGGCTGGCGCTACCGCTGTGCAGGTGGGTACGGCCAATTTCCTCAAGCCTAGCATCTGTTTGGATATTATAGATGGGCTGGAACAGTTCCTCAAGGACCAGGGGTGCCGGTCGGTCAGCGAAATCATCGGCGCCGCCCGCGTGTAACTTTTGTATCATAAAAGCATGAGAATAAGGAGAGAAAAACCATGTCTATTGAAATTTTAAAAGAAACCGGCGCTTTGCTGGAGGGTCACTTCCTGTTGTCCTCTGGCCGTCATTCCGACCGCTATGCCCAGAACGCAAAGCTTTTGCAGTACCCGGATAAGGCGGCTCAGGTGCTGTCGGTGGTCGCGGAGAAGTTAAAGGATTTGGATATTGACGTTGTTTGTGGACCGGCCATGGGCGGTATCATTGTGGCATACGAGCTGGGCCGCCAGTTGGGCAAACGGGCGATTTTTACCGAGCGGGAAAACAATGTAATGACTCTGCGCCGGGGATTTGAGATTCAAAAAGGAGAAAAGGTTCTGATCACCGAGGATGTGGTCACCACCGGGAAATCCTCGATGGAGACGGCAAAAGTCATCGAGGAGCTAGGCGGCGAGGTGGTAGGAATCGCCTGTATCGTAGACCGTCGGGTCAACGACATTTTCTGTCCGGTTTACTCTGCCATGCAGCTGGAGATTGCCACCTATGAAGAGGCAGAATGCCCCTTGTGCAAAGCGGGCGTTCCGCTGGTCAAGCCCGGCAGCCGCAAATTTAACAAATAATCGATTAAGACTCGGGCGGTCTGGCCGCCTGTATAGAATTCGAAGGGAAAGGCCTCCTGTTTTTTACTGCGCAAAACAGGAAAGGTACTTAGTTTGCCGGTGCGCAGCGGCGAAATGGAGATTGCGATGGAACAAGAAAGAAAGGCCTGGCTGGTTTTGGCGGACGGATCGGTGTTGGAGGGAGAGTCCTTTGGCGCGCAGGGAACCAGCATGGGAGAAATTGTGTTTACTACCGGTATGACCGGCTATCAGGAGGTACTGACCGATCCTTCCTATTATGGGCAGATCGTCACCCAAACCTATCCCTTAATTGGCAATTACGGAATCAATTTGGATGATATGGAGTCCGCTTCTTCCCATGTAAAGGGCTATATTGTCCGGGAATGGTGCGACCAGCCCTCGAATTTCAGGGTGGCGATGGATATTGACCAGTACCTGAAAAAGCAGAAGGTCATTGCCATCAGCGGAATTGATACCCGACGTTTGACCAAAAAGCTGCGGGAGCACGGGGTGATGAACGGCGCGATAACCACCGAGTACGACACAATCGACCGGGAAAAGCTGATGGAGGATATCAAGTCCTTTGCCATTACCGAAGCGGTTCGGTCGGTAAGCTGCCGGCAGATGATCCAGGAAAAAAGCGAACAGGGCCGCTATCATGTGGTGCTGATGGATTTTGGATACAAAAGAAATATTGTACGGTCCTTGTGTAAGCGCGGGTGCGATGTAACCATTGTACCGGCCTGGACAACGGCCCAGGAAATCCTGGCTATGAAACCGGATGGAGTCATGCTGTCCAACGGACCGGGCGATCCCGAGGAGAATACAGCGGTGATTGAGCAGATTAAAAAGCTGTTCGATCAAAATATACCGATTTTTGGCATCTGCCTGGGCCATCAGCTGACGGCTTTGGCCAACGGCGCCAAGACGGTAAAGTTAAAATATGGCCATCGGGGCGCGAATCAGCCGGTAAGGGATTTAGCCCATGACCGGACCTGTATCACCTCCCAAAATCATGGCTATGCAGTGCAGGGCGATACGCTGGACCCTGCGGTTGGACGGGTCAGCCATGTCAATGCCAACGACGGCACGACCGAGGGAATACGGTATATCGGCAAGCCCTGTTTTACGGTCCAGTTCCATCCCGAGGCCAGCGCCGGGCCCCAGGACACATCGTATTTGTTTGACGAGTTTATTGCCATGATGCAGAAGGAGGCGCATTAGAATGCCAAAACGCAGCGACATTAAAAGGGTGCTGGTCATCGGTTCCGGCCCTATCGTCATTGGGCAGGCGGCGGAGTTTGACTATGCGGGCACACAGGCCTGCCGTGCGCTGAAGGAGGAAGGGCTGGAGGTTATCCTCATCAACTCCAACCCTGCTACCATCATGACTGATAAGGCAATGGCGGACAAGATTTATATTGAACCGCTGGTGCCGGAGGTGGTTAAGAAGATTATCCGCCTGGAAAAGCCCGACTCGATTCTGCCTACGCTGGGCGGGCAGACGGGTCTTAATCTTGCCATGGAGCTGGCGGAGGAAGGCTTTTTAGAGGAGCAAGGGGTCAAGCTGTTGGGCGCGAACCCCGAAACCATCAAAAAAGCGGAGGACCGGCAGGCGTTTAAGGATACGATGCTTTCTATCGGGGAGCCCTGCATTCCCTCTAAGGTGGTTGAACATATTGACGATGCGCTTGCTTTTGCCGAGGAGATTGGCTATCCGGTGATCGTCCGGCCCGCTTATACCTTGGGCGGCACCGGTGGCGGCATTGCCTATAGCCGGGAGCAGCTATGTGAGATTGGCGAAAACGGTCTTCGGCTTTCCCCCATCACCCAGGTGTTGATTGAAAAATGTATCGCCGGGTGGAAGGAAATCGAATATGAGGTGATCCGGGACAGCAAGGGAAATGTCATCACCGTCTGCAACATGGAAAACATCGACCCGGTAGGGGTTCATACCGGCGATTCGGTGGTGGTGGCGCCTTCTCAGACGCTGACGGACAGAGAATATCAGATGCTTCGTTCCGCGGCGCTCAACATCATCACCGAGCTGAAGATTGAAGGCGGCTGCAACGTTCAGTTCGCCCTGTATCCGGATAGCTTTGAATATGCGGTTATTGAGGTGAATCCCCGGGTGTCCCGATCCTCGGCGCTGGCCTCTAAGGCAACGGGCTACCCGATTGCGAAGGTGGCGGCTAAAATTGCCATCGGCTACTGTCTGGACGAGATTCCCAACGCGGTGACCGGCAAAACCTGCGCCTGTTTTGAGCCGGCGTTAGACTACTGTGTCGTCAAGTTCCCCCGCTGGCCGTTCGACAAATTTGTTTATGCAGACAAGGCTTTGGGGACCCAGATGAAAGCCACCGGAGAGGTGATGGCCATTGGCCAGAGCTTTGAGCTGGCGATGATGAAGGCGATTATCTCCATCGAGTTAGGGCTGGAGACGCTAACCTTACCGGAACTGGCGGAAAAGACAGACGAAGAGATTGTCCAGCTGCTGCACCACACGGATGATCAGCGGATTTTTGTGGTGTATGAGGCGTTGAAACGCCGTGTCAGCTGGGACGCGATTTTTGATATCACCAAAATCGACAAGTGGTTTTTGGCAAAATTCCAAAAGCTGGCGGATATGGAAATGCGTCTTGCCGGCGGCGATGACGGGGAAAAAACCTATGAGGCTGCCAAAAAGATGGGCTTTTTGGACCAGACGATCCGCCGGTTAACCGGAAAAGAGATTCGAAAACCGATGGCAGCAGGCTATTCCATGGTAGATACCTGTGCGGCGGAGTTTACGGCGGAGACCCCTTACTTCTATGCCAATTTCGGCGGGGAAAACGAGGCGGCAGCTTATATTGCCAGCCGGGACAGCGGCAAAAGAAAGGTGATTGTCTTTGGCTCCGGCCCGATCCGCATCGGTCAGGGGATTGAGTTTGACTACTGCTGTGTTCACTGTGCTTGGGCGCTGAAGGATCGGGGAATCGAGGCGGTGATTGCCAACAACAACCCGGAGACGGTTTCCACCGATTTTGACACAGGCGACCGGCTGTATTTTGACCCGCTGAACCCAGAATATGTAAAGGCGCTGATTGAGACGGAAAAGCCCTGGGGGGTGGTGGTGCAGTTCGGCGGTCAAACGGCGATTAAATTGACAAAATTTTTAAAGGATATGGATGTGCAAATCCTTGGAACCAGCGCCGATGCTATCGACGAGGCGGAGGATCGGGAACGGTTCGACGCGCTTTTGGAGCGCTGTGGTATTCCACGGCCGGTTGGCGAGACGGTGTTCACCACCGAAGAGGCGCTGGAAGCGGCGGAGCGGATTGGCTATCCGGTACTGCTGCGTCCCTCCTACGTGCTGGGTGGACAGAACATGATTATCGCTCATGGAGAAAAGGACGTGCAGGAATACATGGCCATCATCACCGCCCATGGATTGGAAAATCCGGTGCTCATTGACAAGTATATGATGGGGATTGAGGCGGAGGTAGACGCCATCTGCGACGGCGAGGATTATCTGATCCCCGGCATTATGGAGCATATCGAGCGGGCGGGCATCCATTCCGGCGACTCGATTTCGGTTTACCCCTCCCAGAATCTTTCCCAAAGGATTAAAGATACCATCGTGGACTATACTGCTCGTTTGGCCAAAGAGCTGAAGATTGTAGGGCTAATGAATATCCAGTACGTCATCTATAACGATGAGGTGTATATCATCGAGGTCAACCCCCGTTCCTCCCGAACGGTTCCTTATATCAGCAAGGTCACCGGCGTACCGATGGTGGATCTGGCCACCCACTGCATGTTGGGCGAAAAGCTGCGGGATATGGGCTATGGCACAGGGCTGTATCCGGAGAGTGACTATGTCTGTGTAAAGGTGCCGGTGTTCAGCTTTCAAAAGCTGCGGGATGTGGATACCCAGCTGGGGCCGGAGATGAAATCCACCGGCGAGGTGCTGGGCGTTGCCAAAACACTGCCGGAGGCTATCTATAAAGGATTGGTCGCCGCCGGGTATCAGATGAAGCGGGAGGGCGGCGTGCTTTTAACCGTGCGGGACGCGGACAAGCACGACATCGTTCCCATTGCGGACAAATTTGCTTCGATGGGCTTTACCCTGTATGCCACCGGCGGTACGGCGCTGAGACTAAACAAAAACATGATTTCCACCAACGCGGTGCGTAAAATGCACGAGGCGCACCCTAATATCGAGGATTTGATTGAAAGCGGCAAGGTGGATTACGTGATCTCCATCTCTCAAAAGGGGCGGAATCCTCAGCGGGACAGTGTAAAAATCCGGCGCAAGGTGGTAGAGCGGTCGATTCCCTGCATTACAGCCATTGATACGGCCAAGGTGCTGGCCGACTGCTTGTGTCTGGGAGAAAAGGTCGACGATATTGAGGTCGTAGATATTACAAAAATTTAAAGCGATAAAAATTCCTTGAAAGCTTCTGGAGGGGGATGCAATGGAGCTTAATAAAACCAATGTCAAAAAGATACTGGGAATTGTGGCTTTTGGCGTCTTGCTGCTGGTTGGGGCCATGCACCTGGATATCGTACTACAGGTGCTGCAAAAGGGGATAGCGCTGCTAAAGCCGTTTGCCGTGGGCGGCGCGTTGGCGTTTATCATGAATGTCCTGCTACGGCAGATAGAAGAGAGGCTCTTTGCGCCGCTGAACCGGAAAAATTTTCCCTGGTGGAACCGGAGCCGGCGGGCAATCTGTATCGTACTGACAATTATTCTGCTATCCGGTCTGATTTTTGTCCTGCTGTTTATGATTGTGCCGGAAATTGTCCGCACGGGACAGATGCTGGCCGCACAACTGCCAGAGCAGCTTGATCGGTTTTTTGCCTGGATACAAAATTGGATGACGTCCTTGCAAATTCCAATGGAAACCTTTCAGACCATTGATATTGACTGGAACAAGGTGGTCAGCGTTGTAACCAATTCCATTAAAGATGGCGGCTTGGCGGTATTTAACACGACGGTGGGCATTACATCTTCTGTCGTGGGATGGGTGATGAATCTGTTCTTGGGGGCGGTGTTTTCCATCTATCTGCTGCTGCAAAAAGAGCAGCTGGGGGCGCAGCTTACCAATGCGATGATGGCCTTTCTGCCCAAGGAAAGAGTAGAAAAAATTTTGGAGATTGGGCGTTTGTCCAACCGCATTTTTGGAAAATTTGTCTCCGGGCAATGTACCGAGGCGGTGATTCTCGGTGTGCTGTGTTTCATTGGCATGACGATTTTTTCCATGCCCTATGCGATGATGGTTTCGGTTGCTGTCGGCGCGACAGCGCTGATTCCTATGTTTGGGGCTTTTATTGGATCTTTCATCGGCGCGTTTTTGATTATGATGGTTGATCCTATGAAAGCAGTGTGGTTTTTGGTTTTTATTGTCGTCCTTCAGAATCTGGAAGGAAACCTGATCTATCCCCGGGTAGTGGGCAAATCGGTTGGACTGCCCGGAATTTGGGTGCTGGTGGCGGTTACCATCGGCGGAAGCCTTTGGGGCGTTATGGGGATTATATTGAGCGTGCCTGCCTGCTCGGTCCTGTATTCTCTGTTCCGGCAGCTGGTTCGGGACCGACTGAGAAAAAAGCGCCTGCCGGCTATAGAAATAAAAGAAGCGGAGCAGGATGCAAAAGCGCTGTCGCAAACACCACCTTTATCACAAAAGAGAGGTGCTCTAAAACAGGAGAAAAAGAAGAAAAAATAGCAAAAAGCAACAAAAAACAGCCCGGTGGCATTTCCATCGGACTGTCTTTTTTATATAAATAAGAACGCTGAAAAAATCATCCCTTTTTCTTTTCAAGAAAGCTGTCGATTTCTTTTTTTATATCCGGCAGCTTGGAATTTTTTAGCAAATAGCCAGATGGCTTTAACGGCATGACCTTTATCATACTTTCCGGGTCGCGCCTGCTGGTTAGGAAAAAGACCGGCAGATCCTCAAACTCCTTGACTGACCGGAGCATTTCTAAGGTTTGTCTACCGTCGCAGATGGGCATTTCGTAATCCAACAAAACCAGATCCGGCCGATTCAGGGTAACGGCCCGGATGGCGGCTACTCCAGATTCAGCCAGGTTGACCTCATAGTCTTGGCCCAACAGATCCTGCATACCCTTGCGAATGGTCATAGAATCGTCTACGACCAAAATCTTTTGCTTTGTAGAGGTTTCTTCCCGCTTTGACAGGTATTTTTCCACCTCATCCATAGCGTTTTCCGCTTTGATCGGCGTTCCAACACCGCTTTCAAGCAGGTGGGGAGCAATCACACAATAGGCAAAATATCCTCCGCCGGTATCGAACAAAAGGCTGGCCTGCAATTTTTCCCGCTCGAATATATCGTGAAGCTCGTTGTAGGTTAAAAGATTTTCTTCCTTTAGGGTATAGGATTCCAAAGTGGAAAAATGCTCCATTACCCGGCTGACAAACTGTCTTGCTGTGTATCTGGCGGCATGGATGAGCATATTGTCCAGCCGGTCGGTCTGAATGCCCAATACCTTTCCAACCGTATTGATCAGCAGATAATCCTCAAAGGCCAAAAGAACCTCGTATGTTTGTTCCTCCTGGTCCGTTCCATAAACCAAACGGTAATAGACCCCTTTTCCGAATCTTTCTCCGCCGTATGCGTCGCTGATCAGCTGGGATTCCAGGTGAAACAGATCGAAGACAAGCTGGATGATCACTTTTTTCATTGCCGCAATTTCTTCATTTGGAAGAAGATTTTCCCATTTTCTCACCTGCTTTTCGACAATGGAAAGATCCTCTGTTAGGGTATGCCCAACCAGCCATCCTGCGCAGACGCCCAGAAAATGGTTAATCGCATCAGGGGAATACTCTGTCTCTTCCAGCTCCTGTTCCAGCGCAGGAAGGGTATTTTCCCGAAAACCCTTGTGGATCTGCCTGTGCTGCGCAAGACCCTGGTATCCGATAGAATGCATATACGCTTCCTCGTCGGCGAAATGCTTTGTTGCGTGCGCCTTAAAAAACTTAATTCCTTCCCGGCACGCCCACTGATTATTCTTTTCATCCTCTTTAAAGCGGAAAAGCTTGTCAATGATCTTAAAAAGCTGCTGATGTTCCTTGTCAATGATGTCTACGCCAATGTTATACTCGTCCTTCCAAATAAATTGGGGATCCATTGGGCAGCCTCCTTTCCTGCAATCGAGCGTATTACAGCAAAATTTCCCTGCAAGCTGTATGGACTGCGCGAAATCCAAAACAGATTTCGAGGATATTGATATTTTATTATCATTATACAATAAACATATGGGCAATGCAATCCAGAACCAAAGAATTTTTAACGATAAAAATAGTCGTTTTTTTTGCGCCTGCCCCAAAAAGGAACCGGCGCAAAAAACATAAAACGGATTTTGTTTATTCCTGACTTGTCGGCGGAAGCTCATCTCGTGAGGGTTGGCGGACATAGGGCAGCATCTGTACAGAGCATGCGCCGATTTCTCGGTAATTTTCCTGTGCCTGCCGCAGCGTAAGGCCATGATTTTCGTCGCTGGGCTCATCGTCGCTTTGAATAAACAGGTCATTCTCCCAATAGCACACATCGCAGATGTAGGCAATGGCCTCTTTCTGCGGAACGGGATAGGTCAGGCAGCCGCAGCAGGGACAAGGGTATTTTTCCAATGGGAATCCCCCTTAATATTCTTTCTTTTTGCAGATCCCGACCGAAATGCGGAAGGAAATCAGAAAAATAGCCAACGTAAAGAAGGGGGAAGCGCATAAGGCCGCTTGGAAAAACGCTTCACTGGGCAGGGTAATGCCGGTATTTTTAAGCGTTCCCATCAGCAGGGCGATCAGCATAGAGGGAACGACCGCAACAGCGATTAGAATAAAACGCCCCTTTTCTACGCCGAATTTAAAGAGCAGCGGGATCAAAACCGACAGAAAGATTACGCCGACCCCCAGACTGACGCCGATGATTACCCAGGATTCCAGGGCGTTTTCCCAATTTGTCAGGTAAAGGATTATGAGGTTGCAGACACTGCAGACCAGAAGTCCGCCCATGGCTGTCAAAAATCCCAGCAGATATTTGCTCAACACCAAAGAACGCCGGGAAACGGGCAGGGAAAAAGCATAGCGGTACCACTGGCCGCCCTCATCGTAGGACATGGAGGAGACGGGCAGCATCATGCTGATTAGAACGACCATGGTGCTCATCATAGAAGGAGTATTCGAGACCACCGCCCAGACGGAGTAGAACAAAACAAAAACGACAAGAATCTTCACCTGCTTTTTTAAAACACAGAAATCCTTATACAATAAACCTTTCATTGACGCTCCCCCCTTGCAATAAACAGCATAATATCTTCGATAGACGCTTTATCAACGATGTATGTGCCGGAAGGAATCTTTTCTTTTTCCATCAGGGCTTCTATCCCAAACTGATGGCGGCGCACGCCGACAATCGCCTTTTGGTCCAGGGTGGAAAACTCCGATTCGCTGCACTTGATTACACCATATTTTTCCAAAAGCTGATCCTTTGGCTCGGAAAGCAGAATTTTTCCCTGATGAATGAAGGTCACATAGTCGGCGATCTTTTCCAAATCGCTGGTGATGTGGGAGGAAAACAGGATTCCATGAGACGCATCCTGAATGAATTCCAGCAGAATATCCAGGATTTCGTCTCGGACGATGGGATCCAGGCCGCTGGTTGCTTCGTCTAGCAAAAGCAGCTGCGCGTTATGAGACAGAGCCACCGCGATAGCTAGTTTCATCTTCATTCCGCGGGATAGGTCCTTGATGATCTTTTTAGCCGGCAGCTGGAACCGCTCCAGATATTCCAAATACTTTTTCTGGTCCCATTGATGATAGATCGACCGCATCATTCTGCCCACATCCTGGGGCCGAATCATCTCCGGCAGGTTCAATGAATCGAATACAACGCCAATTCTCTCTTTAATATCCTGTTCCTCATGAATGTTGTCTTTGCCAAACACCTGAATTTCGCCTTTGTCCCGGCGAATCAGGTTCAATATCGCCTTGACCGTTGTGGATTTTCCCGCGCCATTCTCGCCGACAAATCCCATAATACAGCCGTAAGGCAGCGAGAAAGAGACGTCGTCCAACGAAAAGCCATCGTATTGTTTACACAGGCCGCCCACCTGTAAGATCGTGTCCATCGTTATTCCTCCTGATAGATAAAAGTTAAAATCCGGATCAATTCCTCTAGGGAAATACCATGCATACGGGCCGCGTCCACCGCCTTTTGCAAAAGATTTTCTAGCTGACGCAGTTTTTCTTCTTGCAAAAAGGACAAATCTGCCGCCGCGACAAAGGTCCCTTTACCTGCGACGGAACGCAAAAAGCCCTGCTGTTCCAGCTCGTCATAGGCCCGCTTGGTTGTGATCACACTGATTCGCAGCTGCTGGGCCAGCACTCGAATGGAAGGCAGCAGTTCCCCTTCCTGGAGCTTTCCGGCCAGAATTTGGTTTTTGATTTGGTTCACAATCTGCTCATAAATCGGTTGGCTGCTGGAATGACTGATACTGCAATCCAAAAAAGCGATCACCTCCCATCACAACTGTATATAACCGTTAATAATAATTATATACAGTTATATACAGTTGTCAATAGAAAAGAAAGCTTTTTTACAAGTTTTTTCGTTGCTTTTTGGCGGAAATTTCAGTATAATATCGGATAAGCCCAATACATGGGCAATGAGACGCGCCTGATAAAGCTGCTTACATGGCTGAAACGGCGCGGAAGGAGGAAAGCAAAATGAAAAAAGAACTGGAAAAGGTCTATGACCCCAAACAGGTGGAGGACAGAACCTATCGGTTTTGGTTGGAAAATCGGTATTTCCATGCCCAGCCAAACCCCCAAAAGAAGCCCTACACCATTGTAATGCCGCCGCCCAACATCACCGGTCAGCTGCATTTGGGCCACGCGCTGGACTGCACCTTGCAGGACAGCATGACTCGGTTTAAGCGAATGCAGGGATACGAGGCGCTGTGGCTGCCGGGCACCGATCATGCCTCCATCGCCACCGAGGCAAAGATTGTAGAGGCGATGCGCGGGGAAGGAACCTCTAAGGAAGAACTGGGCCGGGAAGGCTTTTTAGAGCGGGCCTGGGAATGGAAGAGAAATTACAGCGGCAGAATTGTTGAACAGCTGAAAAAAATGGGCTCATCCTGCGACTGGGAGCGGGAGCGCTTTACCTTGGACGAGGGCTGCTCCGACGCGGTTCGGGAGGTATTCGTCCGGCTTTATGAAAAAGGCTTAATCTACCGCGGCGAGCGGATCATCAATTGGTGTCCCCATTGTATGACCTCGATCTCCGACGCGGAGGTGGAATATGAAGAGCATGACGGCCATTTTTGGCATATCCGCTATCCTTTGTCCGATGGAAGCGGCTATTTAGAGATTGCCACGACCCGCCCGGAAACGCTGTTGGGCGATACAGCGCTAGCGGTTCACCCGGAGGATGCGCGATACAAGGACTTGGTGGGCAAAACGGTTATTCTGCCGTTGGTGGGCAGAGAAATCCCCATTGTGGCG
This sequence comes from uncultured Oscillospiraceae bacterium, assembly GCA_910587335.1. GTDB lineage: Bacteria > Bacillota > Clostridia > Oscillospirales > Ruminococcaceae > UBA3818. The sequence goes on along the minus strand of CAJUMG010000001.1, from coordinate 7,478 downwards.
GACAGCTATGTGGAGATGGATTTTGGAACCGGCGTGGTAAAGATCACCCCTGCCCATGACCCCAATGATTTTGAGGTGGGACTGCGGCACGACCTTCCGGTCATCAATGTGATGAATGAGGATGGCACCATCAACCAAAACGGCGGAAGGTATCAGGGGATGGAGCGGTATGAATGCCGCAAGCAGATCGTGGCTGACCTGGAGTCCGAGGGCTTTTTGGTCAAGATCGAGGATCACAAGCACAATGTAGGATCCTGTTACCGCTGTTCCACGGTGGTGGAGCCGCGGGTTTCCAAACAGTGGTTTGTAAAAATGGAGCCACTGGCCGGTCCTGCCATTGAGGCGGTCCGCCGGGGAGAGACGAAATTTGTCCCCGACCGGTTCAGCAAAATCTACTATCACTGGATGGAGAATATCCGAGATTGGTGCATCTCCCGGCAGCTGTGGTGGGGTCACCGTATTCCGGCATGGTACTGCCAGGACTGCGGCGAGGTGATCGTGGCAAAGGACGCACCCTCGACCTGTCCCAAGTGCGGCAGCCATAAACTGGAGCAGGATCCGGATACGCTGGACACCTGGTTTTCTTCGGCGCTGTGGCCTTTTTCCACGCTGGGCTGGCCCAAGGACACAGAGGAGCTTCGATATTTCTATCCCACCAGCACTTTGGTCACGGGGTATGATATCATCTTTTTCTGGGTGGCGCGGATGATCTTTTCCGGTGTGGCCCATATGGGGAAGGCCCCGTTTGAAACGGTGTTTATCCACGGCATTGTGCGGGACGCGCAGGGCCGAAAGATGTCCAAGTCTCTGGGCAACGGGATTGACCCGCTAAAGGTGATTGATGAGTATGGGGCCGACGCGCTGCGTTTTACCCTGGCCACCAACAACAGTCCCGGAAACGACATGCGTTTTGTGGAGGAAAAGGTCAAGGCCAGCCGGAATTTTGCCAACAAGCTTTGGAACGCCACTCGGTTTATTTTGATGAATCTGTCGGAGGAAATCGAACGGCCTGAGCTGCCGGCTTCGCTACAGACAGAGGACAAATGGGTGTTAAGCAAGCTCAATACCCTGATTCGAGAGGTTACCGACAATCTGGAAAAATTCGAGCTGGGCATTGCGGTGCAAAAGCTGTACGATTTTATCTGGGATGTGCTGTGCGACTGGTATATCGAGTTGACCAAATCCCGGATTCAGGCAGGGGGCGAGTCGGCAAAAAGCGCCCAGCAGGTGCTGGTTTATGTGATGAATCAGTGCTTAAAACTTTTGCATCCGATTATGCCGTTCATCACAGAGGAAATCTGGCAGGCGATTCCCAACGACTGTGAAAGCATCATGATCGCCCCGTGGCCCCAGTACCGGGAAGACCTTTGCTTTAAAGAAGAGGAAGAGGATTTTGAAAAGATCATGGGCGCCATTAAGGCAATCCGCAACCGCCGGGCGGAGATGAATGTACCTCCTTCCAAAAAAGCGAGGGTATTTGTCAAAACGCAGCATACCGGCGTGTTCTCGTCCGGTGCGATGTTTATTGAGCGGTTGGCCTCTGCCTCCAGCGTACAGGTTTCGGGTATGGCGCCGCAGGAGGGAGAGAACTTCTCCGATGCGGTGCAGGTAATTACCGACGGAGCGGTGATCTTTATCCCGCTGGATGAGCTGGTGGATAAAGAAAAGGAACTGGCGAGACTGGAAAAGGAACGCAAAATCTGCGAAAAGGATATTGCGATGGTGGAACAGAAGCTATCCAGTCAGGGCTTTTTGGAAAAAGCGCCGCAAAATGTGGTCGAGGCGGAAAGAGTGAAGCTGGAAAAACACAAAGCGCGGCTGGAAAAAATCCTGGAGAGCATAGCCGCTTTCTCGAAGTAATGGATTTGTTGTGACAAAGTGGGCGGATTCGGTAGGATCCGCCTGTCTTTTTAGGGGGTGCCTTGATTGAATTATCAGGAAAGCGAAGCGTTTATCCATTCCTTTCGCCGTTTTACCAAAGAGCCGGGTCTAAAGGGAATTCGAATGCTGCTGGCGCTTTTGGGCAATCCGCAGGAGAATCTGCACTTTATCCACATTGCCGGAACCAACGGAAAAGGATCGACTACCGCCATGTGCACTTCGATTTTGCGGGAGGCGGGATATCGGACCGGCATGTTTGTTTCTCCCTATGTGCTGACCTTTCGGGAGCGCATACAAATAAACGGGCAGATGATCCCGGAAGAAGAGATGGCCTGTCTTTGCGAAGAAATTGCCGCCGCTGTAAAGGTAATGGAACAGCAGGGGATCGTTCCGGCGGAATTCGAGGTGGTCACCGCATTGGGAATGCTCTGGTTTGCCCGGCAAAAATGCCAGGTGGTCTGTCTGGAAGTGGGATTGGGAGGCCGATTGGATGCGACCAATGGAATCAGCCGGAGCCTGGTGTCGGTCATATGCGCCATTGGGTATGATCACACGCAGATTTTAGGGGATACATTGGGGCAGATTGCCTTTGAAAAATGTGGAATTTTAAAACCCGGGGGAATTTGCGTATCCTATCCGCGGCAGGAGCCGGAAGCGCTGGAGGAAATTATGAAGCAGTGCGCGGAAAAGGACAACTGCCTGATTTTACCCAATGCAGAATCTGTCGAAATTCATACGGAAAGTATTCTAGGCTCCCGGTTTCGATGCGAGGGTTTGGATTTTGACCTGCCGCTGGCGGGAAGACACCAGGTTTACAACTGTTTAACAGCGGTTTCGGCCATTTCGGCTATAAAATCCCAAGGATTTGCAATAACCGACAAAAATATTACAGATGGTATCGCAAAAGTATCCTTCCCGGCGCGGATGGAGCGAATTTCGGTTGATCCGTTGGTGGTTTTAGATGGGGCTCATAACCCCCAGGGCTGCGAGGCGCTTGAAAAGGCAATGGCCTTGACAGATAAAAAGAAAATTGTGATCATGGGGATGCTGCGGGACAAGGACTGGGCGGCCGCTTCGGCGAAGATAGGGAGACAGGCGGCGGCCGTTTTTGCTGTTGCGCCGGACAATCCCAGAGCGTTGCCAGGGGAAGAATTGGCGCGGGAGCTGAAGAAGGTCACGCCAAAGGTCCAGGCCTTTACAGATCTTCAAGAGGCCGTTGCGCAGGCGGCTTTGCTTCTCGATAAAGACACAGCGTTATTCTGCTGCGGATCGCTGTATCTGGCAGCGGAATTACGTCCCCTTTTGCAAAAGCGGTTCGCTGAAAAATAAAAACAGACAAACCGCGCGATTGTGACAAATTTTTTATGGATAAGCCCTTATTCTGGTAGATGTACCGAATGGGGGCTTTTCTTATGCCCAAGATAGAGATACAAAGGAGGAGCGGACATGCCACTGAAGCTATATACCGAAGAAAAGCGAGTGACCGCCTGTCTGATCGGGGAAATCGACCATCATGGTGCAGGGGCCCTGCGGGAAGAGATTGACGGGATGCTGAAAAGGGTCCGGCCGGATACGTTGATTTTGGATTTTCGGGACGTGACCTTTATGGATAGTTCCGGTATCGGCTTGGTTATGGGCAGATACCGGTTAATACAGGAATGGGATGGGGTGGTGGAGATTCACAACCCGCTGCCATCCATCAAAAAGGTGATGCGGCTGGCGGGACTGGACCGCATTGCGTCGATTCATTCGTCACCGCCCAAAAGTGGGGCAAACCCAGAAAAAACGGAGGCACGGGTATGAAAGTGTTAAATGAAATAAAGCTGTCCTTTCCCAGCCGTTCTGCCAACGAGGCATTTGCTAGGACTGCCCTGTCCGCTTTTGCGGCAGCGCTGGACCCGACCATTGAGGAGCTGGCGGATTTAAAAACGGCGGTGAGCGAGGCTGTAACCAACGCCATTGTCCATGGATATAAAGAGGAAATCGGCACAATTTACATACACGCAAAAATTCTGGAGAAAAACAAGATTGTCATCCGGGTTCGAGATACTGGCTGTGGCATCCCAAACGTTAAGCAGGCAATGGAGCCGCTGTACACCACCTGTCCCACCGGGGAGCGGTCCGGGTTGGGATTTGCTGTAATGGAAGCCTTTATGGACAAGGTAGCGGTTCGGTCCCGTGTAGGCCGCGGCACATCGGTAACGCTGGAAAAGACGATCCTGTCCAAAGGAGCCGAATAACATGCCGATTACCGCCGGACGCGATGAGATCATTAAGCAAAATATGGGGCTGGTTCACGCCTGCGCCCACCGGTTTAAGGGCAGGGGAATTGAATACGAAGATCTGTTCCAAGCGGGCTGCATGGGATTGGTGAAGGCCACCGACGCCTTTGACCAGGAAAGAGGGGTTCGTTTTTCCACCTATGCGGTTCCGGTGATTTTAGGAGAGATGCGCCGGCTGTTTCGGGACGGCGGAACCGTTAAAGTATCCCGTACCCTGAAGGAGCTGTCCCTGAAAGCGACGCGGACCCGAGAGCGGCTTTCGATCGAGTGGGGGCGCGAACCAACGGTCAATGAATTGGCCGAGGCTTTGGGGATAGAGGTTTCGTCGGTGGTGGAGGCTTTGTCTGCCGCCGCGCCGGCTTTGTCGCTGACCGGCAGCGATGAGGACGGAGCCCCGCAAATCGATCTGCCGGTAGAATCGCCAGAAGAGCAGCTGGCGGACAGCCTTTCTCTGCGGCAGGTGCTGCGGTGCTTGGAAGAAAGGGACCAGATGCTGATTCAGCTGCGATATTTTAAAGGGAAAACCCAGGTGGAAACAGCGGCGGCCCTGGGCATGACACAGGTACAGGTTTCCAGGCGAGAAAAAAAGATTTTGCTGCAGATGCGCGAGCTGCTGTTGTGACGGCGCATATCATTTTTGGGGGAAGGGCGCTTTTCTCTTGACAAGCTCCCCACCGGCTGATATTCTGGTTCTAAATCAAGAAAAGGTGATGGGAACCATGGATGAGCTGTTGGAGGAAATACTGAAAGAATGTACTGTTTTTTCAAAGGAGGGAAAGGTTGCCAGCTATATCCCTGAGCTGGCCAAAGCAAATCCGGCGGATTTTGGCATTGCCATCCTTTCCAGCGACGGTCGATTCAGCCGTGCGGGAGATTGTGGCAAGGTTTTTACGATTCAAAGTATCGTCAAGCCGATTTTGCTTTTACAGGCGCTGATGGATAACGGCGTGGAATACGTCCGCGCCCATGTAGGGGTAGAAGCCACAGGAAAGCCCTTTGACGCGATTAACTACACAGAGCAGACCCTGCTGAGCGACCATATCAATCCAATGGTCAATATGGGAGCGATTGCCATGTGCACCATGATTGGCGGCGCCAGCTATGAGGAGCGATTTGATCGTTTGCTTGAGCTTACCCGGCGTTTGGCCGGCAATGATAAAATTGGCCTGGATGAGAAGGTATACCAATCCGAAAAAAGGACGGGGAACAAAAATCGGGCGCTGGCCTATCTGTTAAAAACCTACGGCATGATTGAGGATGACGTAGAACAGGTGCTGGACTGCTATTTTCGCGCCTGCTCCATTCAGGTGGACTGTGTGGACCTGGCCCATATCGGTTTTGCGCTGGCCAGTCATGGCCGCCCAGCCCAGGACGGCGAGCGGATTTTTCCATCGGAGTACGCAAGCTATGTCAACGCCATCTTAATGACCTGCGGCATGTACGACGGTTCCGGAGACTTTGCGGTCAAGGTGGGGGTACCGGCAAAAAGCGGGGTTGGCGGCGGGATCATGGCGGTGGTTCCCACCCGGATGGGGATTGGCATTTTTTCGCCGGCGCTGGATGAAAAAGGGAACAGTGTTGCGGGTATCCGTGCGCTAGAGGCTTTAAGCCGAAAACTATACCTGAGCATTTTTTAAAAGCGGCACAGAAAAAGCGGGAGAATTCCACAAAAGGAATCCTCCCGCTTTTTGGGCAGAAGCTACGCGAAAAGGCGGGCGGCGACATACAAAATCCAAATATGCAGCGGATAAAATAAGTAAAAGAGATATTTAAGGGAATATCGTCCCTTTTTGCCGTTATAAAACCACAAAAACGGCAGAGCGAAAACCATCATCCATTGGTAATAGACGCCAAAAAAGGCGTCCCAGAAAGGTACTCCCAGCGCATACCAGGCGACCGAGGAGCTCAGGCACAAGCCAAGGGAAAAAACCAGATACATAAGAGCGGTTTTCTTTTTCGAAAGGCGAAAATAGTAAAACAGCGGTCCCAACAGCACAAAAAAGACGCCGCCTTCCACCGTTAAAGGAGTAGGGATCAGCATTTGCAAAAGCTGCGCTGCCGTAGTTTGTCCGGCGCGGGAAAGTGCGTCGCCCACAAAAAAGCTTGCCAATTCTATGCCGATGAAATACATCCAAACGGTCTGGCCCTTTTGTCGGTCTTTTGCCATCTCCTCCATACAGACGATGACCGCCGCGCCCAGCAGCAGGGAAGCGAGGATGTTATTGGGAATAATCCCGCCAGAGCCATCCGGCAGCAAGATGGACAAAATCCAGTTGCCGGCATACATGGCGGCGGAGAAAAGATACATGCGCAGAAGGTACGCTTTTCGGTTATGGGTATAAAAGATTCCCTGGGCCATGCAAAAACAAAAGATAGGGGCGGAAAGGCGGCCCAGCCAGGTAAACCAAATGGGAATCATACCGGTAGAGCCGAAAAACTCGTAAATGTGATCCAACAGCATAAAGACCAAAGCGGTCAGCTTAAGGGCAAACGAACTCATACAATCTCTCCTTGTCAAAAGGCTGGGTAGATCTTTTTGCCGAGAGCTGGGCCTATATGAAAAAACAAGGCCCGCACAAACGGCGAGCCCAGCTAACGACAAAACTATTTTGCGGCATCCAGCGCTTCCAGAATTTTCTCTTTCGGAACTGCGCCTACAATTCGGCTGACCGGTTCTCCATCCTTAAAGATATACAGGGTGGGGATGCTCATAACCTGGTACTGCCGCGCCAGCGCCTCCTCTTCGTCCACATTCACCTTGCCAACCAGAACGGAGCCCTCTAATTCATTGGCCAGTTCGTCAATCACCGGGCCGAGCATACGGCAAGGGCCGCACCAGGTAGCCCAGAAGTCTACCAGCGCGATTCCTTTTTTATTCAAAACTTCGGTTTGAAAACTTTCTTGGGTAAAGTGAGCAGTCGCCATGAAAATATCCTCCTTTTTTAAATTCTTAAGGTTATGCTTCTCATTATACAACAAAATATGCCAAAAAGAAATAGAAAAAATTTGCGAAAAACCGTTGTAATCCTATTGACAAATAAGGGAAAAAAGGTATAATAATAAAAGTCATATTGCCCGATTGTGTAAAGGTAGCACGACAGACTCTGACTCTGTTTGTCTGGGTTCGAATCCTAGTCGGGCAGCCATAAAGAGAAAATATCCGGCTTTGGCTGGATATTTTCATCTTCGGGGTGTAGCGCAGTTTGGTAGCGTGCTTGGTTCGGGACCAAGAGGCCGCGGGTTCAAGTCCCGCCACTCCGACCAAGTGGGAAGCTACATTTTAGCCTTGTGAAAGAGGCCGAAATGTAGCTTTTC